>PAHY01000017.1 GCA_002705055.1 Planctomycetota bacterium | reverse complement strand
GGGGGGGGGGGGGGGGGGGGGGGGGGGGGGGGGGGGGGGGAGCCGCTACCGGCTGGCGGCCACGGCAGCCCAGTACGCGGAGTACCTGCGTCGTTCCTACCACGTCCGCGGCGACAGTTACGACCGCCTCGAGGCCGAAGCCGCCCAGCTGGTGGTGGAGCTGCCCGAGGACGAGCGGGTCCGCGAGCTGCGTGATCTGATTCGTCGTACCCGCGACCTGGTGCGCTACCGCGAGCCGGGTAGCGAGCTCTGGAAGTTGATCGAGGAGTCCCGCCGGATCACCATGCTGCAGCAGGAGCTGCGCAACAAGAGCGGGCGCAATGCCGAAACCGAAGAGCTGCTCGTCGAACTGCTGGAGCAGAACAAGAAACTCGAGGAGCGGATCCGAGAACACCTCGAGGGATCCGGCGATTAGTCCGAAGAGTCTTCGAAACCCGTTCTGCCCCTCCGGGTAGAGCGGGTTCGTTTTGTTTGCGATGCTTCGCCTTCTTGTTCTGAGCTTCCTGTTTCCTTCCGCGGTGCTGCACGCCGCGCAGGAAGCCCCCGTCCAGGATCCGCCGGCCCCCGTGGCCGCGCAGGAGCCCCAGGAGCACCCCATGGCCCGCGAGGCGCGCGAGCAGCGCGCTCTGATGGAAGTGCTGCTGGCCGACAAGAAGACCAAACTGAAGAGCTACGTCAGCAAGAAGGCGCGGCTGCGCGTGCATTCGGATTTCAAGTCCAGCCGCGGCCCGAAGGAAGCGCTCAAGGCCACCGAGGAAGTGCTGCAGGCCATGCTCTGGGGCCTGGGCGCGCACGATGCCAGCGAAGAGAAGACCTGGCTGCGCGATGACCACCCGATGGAGCTCTATCTGATTGACGACGAAGAGCTCTACTTTCGGATCATCGACCTGCTGTCCGAGCACTCGGCGATCTACCGTCCCTATCTGCAGTCGTGCAAGCAGGGGACCGGCTTCACGCTCTACCCGGCGCAGCTCTCGGTCTACTTCCACAACGTCAAGGTGCAGGCCGAGGCACGCCTCGATCATTCGATCGCGCACAACGCGGCCCACCTCGAGCTGCACCGCCGCTACGGCTTCACGCCGCTGCCGATCGCCGAGGCCATCGCCTGCGCGGCCGAAGAGCTCGCGCTCGGCGAGATTTGGGCCAACTGGTACCGCGACGGCTTCGTCTACGCGGTCTCGCACGATGGCTGGCGCGGCAGCGACACGCAGCTGGCGCTAAAAAAGCACGGGCTCGACGACTACTGGGCCTACCCGGCCAAGCCCTACGACGACGCGATGGCGCACCTCGGCTTTGCCTGGGCGATCTACGCGCTCGAGGCCGAGCCGCAGGCGCTGCACCGGCTGCTGCGCGCGATTCAGACTGAGTACGACGCCCACCCGGAGCAGGGCGGACTGTACCGGATTTCGCCCGAGCACCTGGCCGAGCTCGTCGATGAGGCCTTCGGCCCCGAGCTACAGGCCCGCGTGCGCGACTACTGGAAGAAGGTGCCCAAGGCGCCGAAAATCAGCAAGCTGCGCAGCTAGGCTTCCGCTTCCTCGTCGGTGCCGACATCCAGGCTGCCGATCCGGCTGGGCGGATCGACCACCTGCGGCAGCTGCATCTCCTGGCCCTGCTGCTCGGAGACCAGCAGCCGTTCCAATTGTCGGCCCATCGGCAGCAGCCGCTTCTCGAAGCTCGCGCGCGTCTTCTCGTAGCGATCCACGGCGGTGCCCAGCGACTTGCCGAGGCTGCCGAGGTGCTCGCCGAACTTGCTGGCGCGCTTATACAGCTCCTGGGCCGTCTGCAGGATCTCGCGGGCGTTCTTGGCCGCGGCCTCGTTGCGCCAGATCAGCTGCACCGTCTTGAGCAGAGCAAGGAAAGTGACCGGGGTCGCGATCAGCACGCGATCGCGGGCGGCGTCGACCAGCAGGTTTTTGTCATAGCGGATCGCCGCATCGAGGAACTGCTCGCCGGGCAGGAACATCACCACGTAGTCGATGCCGCCCTCGAGCTGGTCGGCGTAACTCTTGCGCGCGAGGTCCTTGGCGCGCTCCCGCACTTTCCGGCTGTGTGCCAGGAAGAAGCGGTCGCGGTCGGCGTCGGACTCGGCGTCCATGCCGTCCCAGAAGGCGGTGAGCGCCACCTTGACGTCGACCGGCAGCTTCTCGCCGCCCGGCAGGTTGATCACCATGTCGGGGCGCTGGCCGTCCGCCGCCACCACCTGTTCGGAGAAGTCGCAGTGCTGCGACATGCCGGCCAGCTCGACCAGGTTCTTGAGGCTGACCTCGCCCCATTCGCCGCGCGCCTTGCTTGAGCCGCGGAGCGCCGTGGCCAGCGACTCGGATTGGCCGCGAAGCTGGTCGGCAGCCTTGCCGAGGGCGCCCAGCTGCTCGAGCAGCTGCCCCTTGTCGGCATGGCGCTGCTTCTCGACCTCGGCGGTGTAGAGCCGAAGCGACTCAAGCTGCTGCTCGAAGGGGGCGAGCTTCTTGCCTGCCCGCTCGAGGAAGCCGCTCTCCTGCTGCTTCAGCGCGGCGTCGGCGTGCAGCTTGAACTTCTCACCGAGCTCGTCGCCCAACTTGCGAAGCTGTTCGCGATGCTCCTGGGCCTGCGCGTCGAAGCGCTTCTGCAGCTCGACGGCGTTGCGCTGCTCGACCTCGAGGCGGGCCTGGATGCCGGCCAGCTCGGTTTGGGCGGCGTTCAGCGCCTGGCTCGCCTCCTGTGCGCGCTGCTCGGCCGCGGCGCGTTCCTGTTCCGCTGCCTGAGCGCGCTGTTCGGCCAGCCGGCCGGGCGCGCGGGCGACCAGATAGGAAATGAGCCCGCCGACGGCGAGCCCGGCGAGCGCAGCGAGGAGCCACTCCATGAGCGGGAGGCAGTCTAGCAGCAGATTCCCGATTTCCTTGGCCCCGAGGGTGCTGCGGGGGTGAATCCGAGGATTCCGCTAGCTAGACTTGGGCATCCCCTGCGCAAGCATGTTTGCCGCTCTTCTCGCTCTTCTTCCGGCGCTGGCAGCCGTCCCCGCCGCGCCTCACGCTGTCCTTTCCGCGCTTCCTCAGGAGGGGGAGCAGCAGGTGCAAGCCGCGCGCGTCCGCGCCGGTGCCGCGGCCGAAATCCGGCCCTTCTTCGATCGCAAGACGCCGATGCTGCTGAAGCTCCCCGAGGGCGCTCCGCTCGAGGTCGTGCGACAGAACGTGCCGTGGTCGGAAGTGCGGGTCCCGGGCGGGCTCGAGGTCTGGGTGCACGGCGACTTCGTCAACTGGAAGGATGGTCGCGTGTACGCCAAGACCTCGCGGCTGCGCGCGCGTCCTTTGCCGTCCACCAGCGGCAACTCGCACCCGGTCGGCAAGCTGGACCCGGCCTGGGGCCTGCAGGTGCTCGACCAGAAAGATGCTTGGCTCAAGGTGCTCGCGCCGGAAGGGCTCTCGGCCTGGGTGCTGACCGAGCAGATCGAGGTGCTGGCGGCCCCGCCCGCGAGCTGGAAGACGGACTGGCAGGCGGCCGCCGACAAGCGGCGCAAGGCCGTGCTGGCGACCGCAGTTCCGGTCCAGGGGCCGGGCGGCGAAGAAGTGGAAGTCGCGACCGAGCAGGTCGAGAAGCCCGGCGAGCAGAAGCCCGCTGCCGGTGATGCCACCGAGAAGCCGTCGGCTGGCCAGGCCGGCGAAGCGGCGGCGCCGTCCCAGCCGGCCCAGCCCGCAGAAGCCGCTGCGCCGAAGAAGAGCGCGCTGCTTGCCAAGCCGGTGCAGCTCGAGCTGCTCGACAAGGATCCCGCGATGGCGGTGATCACCGCGCGCAAGAACCTGGACGCCCACGCAAGCGAAGTCACCGCCAACCTCGACCTCTTCGCGCCGGCGGTGCTCGATAACTGCGAGATGATCTTCAGCGCCGTGCTGTTCACCGCCCAGGACAAGGTGCTGCTGGCCGACGCCCGGGCCGGCCTCACGCGCGCCGACGCGCTGCGCAAGTTCCACGCCTCGGCGGTCACCGCGCGGCTGCGTCGCCAAGAGGTCGAGCAGGGGCTCGCCGCCGGGAGCCTGACCAAGGAGACCAAGCCGAAGGGGCCGCTGGCCGGAGAAGGCGAAGCCACCTGGGTGGGGCACCTCGTGCACAAGCCGCATCAGTATCCGGACACTCCCTTCGTCGCCGTGCGCGGTGACCGCGAAGTGCTGGTCCACAGCTTCGATGGCCGCTACTACCTGCGCGACTATCTGGGCCGGGAAGTAGTGGTGCGTGGCACTTGGCGCAAAGCCGGCCCCGACGGCAAGCAGCGGGTGATCGCGCTCGAACAGGTGCGCGTGCTGCCGCGGACGCCGCGCCCGGAATAAGCCGCAGCAGCCATGCCAGCCGCCTACGCCGCCGCGTTCGCCCTTGTGGCTTACGTGGCGGGGTATCGCTTCTACAGCGCGTGGCTGTCCCGCAAGGTCTTCCAGCTGGATGCCGCGGCCGTCACGCCTGCCCACGAGCTCGAGGACGGCGTCGACTACGTGCCCACCCGGCCGCTGGTGCTGTTCGGGCATCACTACGCCTCGATCGCCGGGCTGGCGCCCATGCTGGGGCCAGCCGTGGCCGTCTTCTGGGGTTGGCTCCCGGCGTTGTTGTGGGTGGTCGGCGGCGCCATCTTCGTCGGCTGCGTCCATGACTTTTCGGCCCTGGTGCTCTCCGCGCGGCATCGCGGCAAGAGCATCGGCACGCTCTGCGAGGACATCCTGGGGCCGCAAGCCAAGGCGCTGTTCCTGGCGCTGATCTTCTTCGGCGTGGCGCTCGCGATGGGCGTCTTCGTCTACGTGATCACGGTGCTGTTTTCCTGGGGGCCGGATTTCGACGCCGACCGGCTCGCCAGCTCGAAGACCAGCTTCCCTGGGGTGGTCATGCCCTCGGCCGGGCTGATGATCCTCGCGATGGGGGCGGGCTATCTGCTTTACGTCAAGAAGCTGCCGCTCGGGCGGGTCACCTTCCCGGCTTTCGCGCTGCTGCTCGGGCTGATCTACCTCGGCTACCGTTTCCCGACGGTCGGGGTGTCCTCGAGCGAGTCCTGGCCGCTGGGTAGCCAGTGGGTGTGGATCCTGCTTGTTTACGCCTACGCCGCCAGCGTGCTGCCAGTCTGGCTGCTGCTGCAGGCGCGCGACTTCCTCAACTCGCTGCTGCTCATCATCGGCCTGATCCTGATGTACAGCGGCTTCTTCCTGATGGGCCCGACCTTCGACGCGCCGGCCATCAACCCCAACCCGGAAGGCGCGCCCCCGATCTTCCCCTTCGTGTTCATCACCATCGCCTGCGGCGCGGCGAGCGGGTTTCACAGTCTGGTGGCCAGCGGCACGACCGCGAAGCAGCTGGATCGCGAGGTCGACGCCCGCCCGCTGGGCTACGGCGGCATGCTGGCCGAATCGCTGCTGGGGCTGATCGCGGTGCTGGCCTGTACTTCGACGCTCGGCGGCAAGGAGGCCTGGGCGCAGCTCTACGTCAACTGGGCGGCGGTGCAGGGGCTGGGTGACAAGCTGGGCGTGTTCATTCGCGGCTCAGCTAGCTTCATCGAAGAGCTCGGCGTGCCGGGCGACCTGGCCGTCACCCTGGTGGCGATGGTGGTGGTGTCCTTCGCGCTGACCACCCTGGATTCGGCGACCCGCCTGCTGCGCTTCAACGTCGAGGAGATCGGCGCGGCGTTGGCCAAGCGCGGGGCGCTTCGGCCCTTCGGCCTGCTGCTGCAGAATCGCTTCCTCGCCACTGGGGTGGCCTGCGGGGCGATCGCTTTCTTCGCGACCTACGAGATCGACGGACGCCCGGCCGGCCTCGCGCTATGGCAGCTGTTCGGCTCGACCAACCAGCTGATCGCTGGGCTGGCGCTGATCACAGCGACCGTCTATCTGCGTCAGAAGGGCCGCAACTTCTGGCCGCTGGCCATCCCGGCCGTGGTCATGATCGCGATCACGCTGTTCAGCCTGAGCCTCAAGATCGGCGATTTCCAGACCCAGGGCGAGACCCTGCTGCTCGGCCTGGCGGTCGGCCTGATCCTGATCGCCTTCGGGGTCGGAGCGACCGCGATCGCGGCGCTGCGTCGAGTGGACTAGAGTGGGGGCGTCTTCCATTCCAATGTTCCCGATCATCGCTCTCTGCTCTCCGCTCCTCCTTGCCTCGCAGCAAGCTGAGAAGGTCTCGCTCGCGCCCGAGCTGCACCCGGGTGCGCTGGTTCAGGCTGGCGGCCAGGCCATCGACGTCACCGTCGGCCACGCGTCGCCTTACTGCTTCGACTACGACGGCGACGGCCTCTTCGATCTGCTGGTCGGCGAGTTCGGCGAGCTCGACTTCGACGCGAACCGCCTTCCCGAGTACCTGAGCGATGCGAAGCCGGGCAGCTACTCCGAGAGTCGTCTGCGGATCTATCGCAATGTCGGCCGGCCGGGGGCGCCTCGCTTTGAGGGCTTCGAATACCTGCAGGCGGACGGGGGCTTCGCCTCGATCCCCAGCACCTGATGCATCTCCTTCAGTCCGCAGTTTGTGGACATCGACGCGGATGGCGATCTGGACGTTCTTTCGGGTTCGTACACCGGAGAGGTCTACTTCTTCGAGGCGCACGAGCAGGGGCTGCGGCAGGGGGTCGCTCTGCGCGATCATGCCGGGGCGCTGGTCTCAGGCGGGGTGTCGATCACCCCGGAAGCGCTCGACATGGATGCCGATGGCGACCTCGACCTGGTGATCGGCACGCGCACTTCCGGCGTCTTCTGGATCGAGAATCAGGGCACGCCCCAGCAGCCGATCTGGGCAAGCAAGAAGCAGCCGGTGCAGACCCGCGCCGGCGAGCAGATTCAGGGTTCCAACGCCCACCACGCCGACTGGGATGGTGACGGGCGTCTCGACCTGGTGCTCGGCAGCGAATGGGGTGGCGTGATCTGGCACCGCAACCTGTCGCCGGCGGGCGCGCCCCAATACGGCGAGGCAGCGCCGCTGGTGCCGCGCCGGGAATGGACCAAGGTCGTGGAGGGCAGCCTTCCGGCCGGCCCGGGCAGTCGCACCAAGGTGCACGTCACCGATTTCAACGGCGACGGGCGCGTCGATCTGCTGGTGGGCGACTTTCAGTCCGCCATCGAGACCCTCCCGCCGCTGACCGGCAAGGAGCTTGCCGCCAAACAGGAGCTCGAGCCCGAGTACGAGAAGCGCAGGGCTGCCTACGACGCACAGATGGAAGTGCGCAATCAGGCAGTGCGCGCCGGGAAGGAGATGACGGAGGAGCAGAGCCAAGCCTACGATTCGGCGCGCGAGGCCTATCTCGAGCTGTCGCGGAAGATGTCCGTCTTCGACCGCGAGGTTTATCACAGTCACGGCTACGTCTGGCTCTACCTCCGCAAGCTCGGTTCGACCGCAGCGCAGGCGCCGCAGGAATAAACTGCTCGGATGGTCGAAGTGCTCGGCATCCGTTTTTGCGCCATCACCCCCGAGGCGGACCAGCTGGTCGAAACGCTGGGGCTGGGGCTCGGCTTCCCCTGCGTGGCGAAGCCGCTCAAAGAAGGCGACCCGGAGTCACCTCAGGGCGGCATCTTTCACGCAGGCTCCAGCTGGATCGAGGTCTGGCCCGAGGGCGAGGGCATGCCTGCCGGCATCATGCTGCAGGTCGAGGTCGACGACGCCGACGCCGTCGCGGTGCAGGCGCGCGCCCAGGGCCTGAACCCGCAGGGGCCGATGCTCGCGCATGGTGAGCGCATCTACTCGATGCTGGCGCCAGGCGGATTGGTGATGACCTTCCAGTCGAAGGTCGAGGCTGCGGCGGAAGCGTAGCCGAAGCTATTCGTCGGAAACCTGCCGTTCAAACAGCAGGTTGGTGATGCCGTCGCCGCTCGCGCGGAAGCCGGTGACCTTGCCCTGCTCGTCCACTTCGAAGCGGATGCTGCGCATCAGGATCCACTTGGAGACCGCCTCAAGATGGCCTTCATCCTGAAAGAACTCCACCGGCTTCTCGCGCTTTGGGTGCACCAGCTGGACGAAGCCCGCCTCGGTCTGCATCAGCTCGACGGTGAGCATCGCCTCGGATGAGGTGTAGCTGCCCGCGACCTGCAGTGCGATCGGCGCATCCGGATGCTGCCGCGCCGCACGGCCGCCGTATCGACCGCCTCGACCTCCAAAGCCCATCTCGCGACCGGGATGCGTCAGCGGAAGAGGCTGTCCCTTGAGGAGTTCTCGAATGTAAGTGGTGTCGAGTCCACCTTCGAGCGACCCGAGGTCGAGATAGATCACCCAGCGGGTCGGGTCATCGGGCGCTTCCAAGCGCGAGAGGTCGACCGATCCCGAGTTGTCGTACTCCCGGGCTGGCTGATCGAGCGCGCGCCATGCCACCGCGATCGATTCGTCCGATCGAATCAGGTCGAGCCAGGTGCTCAGATCGCGAACGCTGATCATCGGCACCGCAAATCGATCCTCATCCAAGGGGTTCCTCCCCGACCATTGCCCGTCATTCCACGAGGACCGAGTCCAGACGACGGAGCCCTGCTCACCAACGGGGAGCACGAAACTGTCTGTCATGCCCCAGGGGCGAAAGAGCTCTTCGCGCACCCAATCTGAGTAGGTCTCTCCCGTCACCGACTCGCAGACTCGTTGGAGGAGACCCAAGGTCATGCGCACACTCGTCGTTTGCTTGCCCAATCGGGTCGCGTCTCGCTGCGCTTCCAGGTACTCCTCGAAATGCGCAGGCGAGAGAGTCGGGGCATAGCGGACATAGTCCCGCAGGCGCGCGAGATAGTTCAGTTCGTGAAGTCCCGCGTCGCGATGAAGGAGGTGATCGACGGTCACACGAGCGTCGAGATTCGGCAGCGCCGCAACATCGCGCAACGCGTCTCCACGCTGAATCTGCTTCGATTCGATGAGCTGCAGCACGGCGAGCTGAGCAAGCGCAAGTTCGAACTCACCCATGGGGAGCGCTTCGTCAGGGCGCAACGCTTGGGATGGATCTGAGAGCGATCGGCCTCGCACGAAAGCCTGAGTCGGGGCGCCTTCTTCGACCAACCACGCGACGACCGCAGGCTCAGCGGGTGAGGCGGTGCGCAGGAACTGCTCGAGTCTCGCCGCGAGCCCTTCCGCGAGCGGCTCGCTGAAACCCAGATAGAGCTGGTAGCGAATCGGAGTCTCCGCTTCTTCCGCTGCGAAGATCGCGAGGAAGTACGGGCCATCTTGCGTGGAGCGGAAGCGAAAGGGCTCGCGGCCCGCCTGGGAGAAGTCGAAGGCGGGCAGCTCCTGGCCTTGGGGATTGCTCACGACCAGGACAGCGTCTCCTTGCAGCTGCAGAAGCCGGCCATGGACGCGACCGCCTGGCGCCGCATCGATGGTCCAAAGATGCATGTCGCCCGGAGCAATCGTGTGCGTTTCAACGACGCCGGGCCGCAGCTTTCCCATCTCCGTGTGGTTCTGGGGCGGAGCAGTGAGCAGAGGGGCGAGGAGGAATAGGGACAGCATCAGCTTGGGTCGCCCGCGAGCTTCTCGGGCAGATAGGCCGCGAGCACGCGGCGCCGTAGCTCTTCGAAGGTACCGGCTTCGATGGCTTCGCGCATGCGCCGCATCAGATCGTGGACGTAGTGCAGATTGTGCAGGCTGACCAGGATGGGGGGCAGCAGCTCCTTGGCTTTGAAGCCGGCGCGTAAAGCGCCGCGCGGCACGCCGCTGACGCAGCCCGCGCAGGGGCAGCCCGGGTCGAGCGGGCGGTCGTCGTCCTTGAACTTGGCGTTCAGGAGATGCATGCGGCCGGCGTCGGTCAGCGCGGTGGCGAAGCGGCCGGCGCGGGTGGGGAAGACGCAGTCAAAGATGTCGATGCCGCGCGCCACTCCTTCGATGAGATCCTGCGGCGTGCCGACGCCCATCAGATAGCGCACCTGATCGACGGGCAGCACGTGCGTCGAATGCTCGACGCCGCGCATCATCGCTTCGTGGCCTTCGCCCACGCTGACGCCGCCGACCGCGTAGCCATCGAACTCCATGTCGACCAGCGCCTGGGCGCAGCGCTCGCGCAGATCGGCGAAGACGCCGCCCTGGACGATGCCGAACTGCGCCTGGCCGGAGGCCGCGCCACCGCGCGCATCGTGCAGGTCCCGCTGAATCCGCGCCCAGGCCAGCGTGCGCTCCACGGCCGCCGCGCACTTCTTCTGGTCGAGCGGCTCGGCCGGGCAGACATCCAGCAGCATGGCCACGTCCGGTCCCAAGCCGGCTTGGGTCTCAAAGGCGAGCTGCGGGGTCCAGTCGATGGAACCGCCATAAACCGGATGCTCGACGCGCACGCCGTCGGCGTGCACCTTGCCGAGCGCGCCCAGGCTGAAGACCTGGAAGCCGCCCGAGTCGGTCAGGATCGGCCCGTCCCAGGCCAGCATGCCGTGCACCCCGCCCAGCTTTTGCACCAGTTCGACGCCGGGCCGTGCGTACAGGTGGAAGGCGTTGGCCAGCACCATCCGCGAGCCCAGCTCTTCGAGCTGCGTGGGCAGAATGCCGCGCATCATGCCGCGCGTGGCGACCGGCATGAAAGCCGGGGTCTCCATAGCGCCGTGGGGCGTGTGCAGCGTGCCCCGGCGCGGACCGGTGGCGGTGCCTTGGTGGCGTTCGAAACGAAAACTCACGATGCTCGGGCGCGCCTCAGGGCTGAACCGGGTCGGTCAGCACGGCGATCTCGGCCCCAGGGTAGTAGTGCGCCAGAATCGCGCGCACGTCTCGGCCGTTGCGCGCCAGCTCGAGCGCGCCCAGCTGACAGAGGCCGATGCCGTGCCCGGCTCCGATGCCCTCGACGCGCAGGCTGCCATCGGCGAGCACGCCCATCAGCGAGATCATCGCCGAAGGCAGGCCCAGTTCGGCGCGCATCCGATCGCCGGGCAGCGTGCGTTCGCCGTCGGGGCCGGTGAAGCGCGCCTTGACCACCCGACCGGCTTCATCGCGCTCGAGGATGTCCAGCCCCATGGCGTAGTCGCCGAGACCCAGCGCGCGGGCGATGCGGTCGAGCTTCTTGGCCGGGACGAACTCCTGCCAGTTGCGCGAGCGCGAGAGGTGCGCCGCCGGGCCGACGTCGGGCACGCCGCGCAGCACCGGCGACTTGCCGAACTCGTGTAGCAGGCCATCGCTGGTGCGGCCGCCGCAGTCGGCGTGGAAGTAGGCGGGGATCAGTCGGCCTTCATGCTTGAGCACCAGGCCGGTGGTGGCGAGCACGGCGTCGCGCGCGGCCTGCGTTTCGAAATCCGCGGACAGGAAACGCTGATCGGCGACCGTGGAACGGATCATCGAACGGCCGCGCCGCAGCTGCTCGACTACGTAGGTGCGCGCGGCGATCGCCTGTGCCTGCAGCGCGGCATCCACGCCGCGCACCTGGGTGGACATCTCGCCGATCAGCACGCCGAGCACGTAGTCCTCGAGCGGCAGCTCCAGCGACAGCTGCAGAAAACGCTCGCCCTCTTCGCGCCGCTGCCGCAGATGCAGGCGTCCGCGGTAGTGATAGGTATCGACCGCCAGCGCCGCGTCGCCGAAGGCCTGCAGCACGACGTGGTCCGCATCCACCATCCAGCCGCCGACCGAAAGACCCTCCGGGCGCAGCTCCAGCCAGCCGCGCATGCCGGTGTCGCGGGCGAGATAGGTGCCGTCGGCATCGCGCAGCTCCCACAGCCCCTCAATGTCCAGCGGCAGCGGTTCGCGCGCCGGCAGGTTGCGCAGGTGCACTTCGAGCAGAGGGTTGCGCGGTCGCTCCTTGGTGGCGGCGTCCAGGCCGTCGCCGCGCGACAAGAAGGCGAGCAGCGCCAGCGCGGCGATCAGGCCGGCGAACAGGGCCCAAGGCGAATCCGTCGAGAGCTCGGACTTCATGCGCCGTGAATCACGACGCGGCCGGCTTCGAGCAGGACACGCCCTTGCGGGGTGCGGGCCAGGAAGCCCTGGCGAATCAGCCAGGGTTCGAGCACATCTTCAATGGTGTCTTCGGCTTCGCCGATGGCGACGGCCAGACTCTTCAGGCCGACGGGCTTGCCGTCGGAGGCGGACAGGCATTCGAGCAGCCGACGGTCGGCGCGCTCGAGCCCGTTCTCGTCGATGCCGAGCAGGCCGTAGGTGCGCTTGACGACGGCGCCATCGACCACCGAGGCGTTCTCCACCTGCGCGACATCGCGCGCGCGGCGCAGCAACCGGTTGGCGATCCGCGGTACCCCGCGGGCATGAGCCGCCAGCGAAGCGAGCGCGTCGGCTTCGATCTGCAGATCGAGCAGTCGGGCCGAACGCGTCAGGACCTGCTGCAGCGCGGCGGGGGAGTAGGGCTCGAAGCGGAAGGCGTGGCCGAAGCGCGAGCGGAAGGCCGCCGTGAGAAGCGCTTCCCGCGTGGTGGCGCCGAGCAGAGTAAAGGGTTGGATGTCCAGCTTGAGCAGCCGGGCGTTGACGCCCTGATCGAGCGTGAACTCAATCTGGAAGCGCTCCATCGCGCCGTAGAGATACTCTTCGACGACCCGAGGCAGCCGGTGGATCTCGTCGATGAACAGGATCGAGCCCGCCTCCAACTGAGAGAGGATTCCCACCAGGTCCTTGGCGCGCTCAAGCGCCGGGCCGGAGGTCACCTTGAGCGGGGCACCCAGTTCCTGCGCCAGCGCGAAGGCCAGGCTGGTCTTACCCAGGCCGGGCAGGCCCGAGAAGAGCAGATGCTCCAGACACTCCCCGCGCTCGCGCGCGGCGCGGATCATCAGGCGCAAGGGCTCGAGCAGGCGCTCCTGGCCCAGGAACTCGTCGAGGTTCCGGGGGCGCAGGTCGCGCTCGTACTCTTCCTCGCCGCGGGCCGTCGTGGCCGGGGCGAATGGGGATGGCCCTTCCATTTGCGTCATTCTGCCCGGGAAGGAGGGCGGATTCCACGCCCGCGTCGGGGAATCGACCGTTGCCTGCGGACTCGGCACCTCTAGGATGGGGGCTGCTCGATGCGGCGGCTCGTGCGATCCCGCACGGTCGCCGTGCCGAATGCCCCGGAATCCGGGGTGGTCGAGCCACAATCGGGATGGCATGATTGTTGCCCCTTGTCCCTCAGAGGGACCAACGTTCCTCCCCCCAGGAAACGCATGAACGTGAAGAACGTCACTACTCTCGGCTTGCTCGGCGTCGCGCTTGGCGCGGCGGCCTGCGGCCCCGGCGGAAACTTCAAGTCGAAGGATCCGTTCGCCAAGTCCAACGAGATGTCGATCCTGACGGTCAGCAACGGCTTCGGTCGTCTGCTGCCGCACGTCATCTTCGAGCCGCAGCCCAACGGTCAGCCGTCGCAACAGCCCATCGAGATTCGCTCGATCGACGACCTGATCGCGGCCAAGCCTTCGGATCTCAACCCGGTGCTCCCGCCTGCTACCTGGCGTACGCGCACCAACGAGACCACCGGTGCGATCGAGCCGTTGAACGTGGCCGGCAACTTGGCCAACCACTTCATCGCGGTCGAGTTCACGCGTTCCGTCAACATTGACACCATCCTGGCATCGGGTGCCGGCGCGTCGGTCAACAACGGCCTGACGGGCGCCGTCACGTTCGTGGCGGTCGACCAAGTCACCGGCGAAACCGAAACGCTGCAGGGGCGCGCCTTCGTCAACGGCGCCACCTATTCGGGCAGCCCGCCGGAGCTCACTCAATGGGTGCAACCGCTGGACGGCGCAAGTGATCGCGTCGAAGCGCTGGTCGACGAAGCCGTGGGTTACCCCGGCACCGACGACAGCCCGGTGGTTCCCAACGGCGCCTTCCAGGGTGCTGCGCAGTTCATCAACCCGCGCACGCTGGTCTTCGTCGTCGACACCGACGACGATCTCGCCACCTACGAGCCGCTGCCGCAAGGCAAGGTGATCCGCATCGTCATCGGGGATTCGGTGCGGGACACGATCGGTCGATTCATCACCGATACCGGCGTTGCCACGTCGATCGTCGACACCGACTCGACCGAGCCGCAGCTGCTGCGCGAGTCGCCGGGCGGTGCGCCGATCACCACGCCGGCCGACCTCTCGGTCGACGTCGCCTGCGACACCGACATCACCTGGTCCTTCGACGAGTCGGTGCAGCCGCACTCGATGGGCCCGCTTCCGGACCTGGTCCCGCCGGGCCTCTCGAACGAGTTCGTCGTCGAGTTCCTGCCGCCGGTCCCGGCTGGTTCGCCGCCTCCGGGCTCGACCATCCAGATCCCGTACACGGTTCTGCCGGTCTCGCCCTTCGACTTCACCAGCTACATCGTCACGCCGACCGTCAACTTCCCGGGCAAGGACCCGCTGGGAGCGACGGCCGCGGCCACGGTGCGTTTCTTCCATAACGCTCCGCAGGACCTCTTCGGCAACGACGACGTGCTGTCCTCGGACACGACCGAGATCAACTTCACTGTCGGCGCAGGCTGCCCGGGTCTGGTCAACGCTCCGGTCGCGCCGGGTGCCATCTACGCCGCCTCGAACGGCGGGGGCAGCACCTCGGGCATGCGCGTCCTCGACCTGGACGGCTTCGGTCAGGGCACGGGCGACCCGACCTTCAATGACCTCAACCCGCTCTACGATCGCACCTACAACTCGAACGGCGAGCCGATTGACGGTGACGTGACCTACTTCCCCTGGAACCCGAACCTCGGCGTCCAGGACCTCTTCCCGCCGATCAGCCGTGACTTCACGACGATCGCCGGCGGTTCGCGCGGTGTCTTCACGTTGGCGCAGACCACCTCGCTGACCACTCAGCTCATCGACGGCACCGGTCTCGGCACCGTCAGCGACATGATGCTGGGTCATCCGCTGGACCTGATCTACAACAACTACGACTGCCTCTCGGGCGGTCTGAACAACTGCGCCAGCGCCGCGCTGCAACTGCACCCGGCCACCGCGCAGCGGATCGTCGGCAACGCGATTCAGTACGCGCCGCACCCCAACCCGCCGCGCCTGCTGCTGTCGCCGTCCTGCTTCGCTCCGCTGGTCCAGGGCGAAGAGCCCACCTTCGGTGACCAAAACCGCGACGGCAACTTCGCCACCAACTCGCTGGTCACCGGCGATCCCTTCGGTGTGCTCGGCGGCAAAGGCCCCTCGGGTCTGCTCACCCGCTCGACCACCTACACCGGGGTCAACTTCTACGGCCCGGCTCCGTCGGCGCAGTTCTGCCCGACCTTCACCCTGCGTCAGCAGGTGGGCCACTTCCTGTACGTGGTCGACACCCTCGGCGAGCGCATCATCGTCCTGAACAGCAACCGCATGACGGTGCTGGATTCGATCCCGGTCTCCGACCCGGTCGACCTGGCGATGGCTCCGGACATGAACACCCTCGCGGTGTCCAACCGGGGTACCTCGACGATCACGCTGATCGACACCAACCCGTACTCGCAGAACTTCCACACCGTCATCAAGCAGGTTCCGCTGATCGACGAGGTGGACAACCGTCGCGGTCGCGGCCCGGGCGAAGTCGTCTGGCAGCCGGACGACGAGGACATCCTGGTGGTCTGCGAACTGACCAACTCGGTGGCCTTCGTTTCGACCGCCGACTTCAAGGTCCGCAAGATCATTCCGGGTGTGTCGCAGCCGCGTCTGGTCTCGGTGACCAACCGTGACATCGCCAAGGGCTTCCTGACCGGCCTGTACTACGCTTACGTGGTCTCGCAGGACGGCCGGATGTCGGTCTTCGAGTCGGGCCCGGATGGCCCGCAGGGCATCGGTTACGACGACTTCATCGGACAGGTGCAAGTCGATGGTCAGTCGGGCTTCCCGTCGGCCGCCGCGCTGCAGCCCAACCCGAACAGCCCGACCCACGGCGTCTACGTCGGCTACCGCCTCGGCGGCGACGGTGCAGTCTCGGAGGTCTTCCTGAAGTCCTCGCCGACTGGCCCGCGTTCGCTGTCGGTCAACGCCTTCGTGCCGGACCCGAACTTCCGTTCGAAGGAGTTCACCATCAACCGTACCTGGAGCACCGGTCTGATCAGCTCGGGCTCGATCGTGGACCTGGCGCTGGACGACCTGGACAACCAGGGCGACCAGATCGCGCTGCGTTCGCAGTACACCGGTGGTGCGCAGATCCTGCACTCGGCCAAGTCGATGCACCGCCTCGGCGGCACGCTGCCGGTCAGCAACCCGCGCTTCCTCTTCGTGGCCAACGCAAACGGCTTCGTCGACGTCATCAACCTCGAATCGGGTGACGCCTTCGTCGATCCCATCCGCGTCCCGGGCGTGCGCGTGCTGGCTCACTACTGGCGCCAGTAGGCTTTCTGGCCTATCTCTTCGCAGGGCGGTCGCTTCGGCGGCCGCCCTGCCCTTTTTTCCTGGCCCGGAAACTGCGAGAATCACCCGCTCATGGCTGCCCCGCCCGGCTCCGAGGTGCAGGCAATGTTCGCGGAGATCGCTCCGCGCTACGACTTCCTGAACCGCATGCTGTCCTTCGGCATCGACCGCCGCTGGCGCAGGCGGATGCGGCGTCGGCTTGCGCTGCGGCCAGGGCAGGAGCTGCTCGATCTCTGCTGCGGTACCGGCGACGTCGCGCTCGAGTTCGCGCGCGAGGGCGTCCGGGTGCATGGCGCGGACTTCACGCAGCCCATGCTGCCGTTCGCCCGCGGCAAGGCCGATGCGGCGGGACTTGACCTGCACTGGACCACCGCCGACGCCCAGCACCTTCCGTTCGAGGATGCCAGCTTCGACGCGGTCACGATCGCCTTTGGCATCCGCAACGTAGAGGATCCCCAGCTCGGCCTGCGCGAGTGCCGGCGCGTGCTGCGGCCCGGCGGACAGCTGGCTGTCCTGGAGTTCTTTCCGATCCGCAGCCGCGTCTGGGGAGCGCTGTTCCGCTTCTATTTCCACCGGGTGCTGCCGCTGCTCGCCAAGGTGGTCCGGGCCGGGCGCACCGGCGCTTACCGCTACCTTCCCGAAAGTGTCGAGGCCTTCGCGCAGCCCGAGGAGTTCCGTGGCTGGATGGAGCAGGCGGGCTTCGTCGCAGTAAAAGATGAAGCGCTGACCGGCGGCGTCGCGCGGCTCGTGATCGGCCAGGTGCCGGAGGCGCCATGAGCCGCGGCGAGTGGCGGCGCATCGGGGTGGCCCGTCGGGATCCGGCGGTGTCCTTCCTCATGCTGCTGCCGCTGGCGCTGATCCACCTCAGCGGCCGCGGCAAGATCGACCCCGGCGCCTTCGCGATCATCGAGCGGGGTTTCATGCGACTGGGCGCCTGGTCGGGCTGGCTGCTTACCTTCGCGCTCGCGTCCGGGGTGTTCTGGGCGACACATCGCATCCAACGCCTGCGGATCCCCTGGCGCGGCGGCGCCATGCTGATGGGCTTGGAGGGGGTGATCTGGGGTCTGGTGCTGGGACCGGTCCTCGGCGTCCTGACCGCCCTGGTCTCCACTCAGCTACAGCCCCTCAGCCTGGGTTTCTCCGAAGCACACGGCAAGCTGGCCGTGGCGGCGGGGGCCGGCCTGTACGAAGAGCTCATCTTCCGGGCGGGTCTGATGAGCGCGCTGTACGTAGTGATCACCGGCTTCCTCAACACGATGTTCCCGCGGGACGCCCGTGAGGCCGTGTCCGGGTTCGCGTTTGGGGCCGCGCTGCTGCTGTCCTCAGTCGCCTTCTCGCTCGCCCATGCGCTCGGCGACCCCTCCGCGCTCGATGCCGGCCCTTTTCTGTTCCGGGTGCTGGCGGGCGCCGTCCTCGGCCTGCTGTTTTCCTTCCGCGGCCTGGCGGTCGTGGCCTATGCCCATGCCACCTACGATGCTCACTTCCTGCTGAACACATGAGCCCCGCCCCAGCCTCTGTCCCGGATCGTGTCTGCCTCGCCGTGAGCGGTGCGAGCGGCTCGCTCTACGCGATTCACACCCTGCGCATGCTCGTGCAGGCGGGAATCCGGGTGGACCTCATCGTCAGCCCCTCCGCGGTGCGCGTGCTCCACGAGGAGACCGATTTCCGCTACCGCGGCAAGCCCGCGGACCTGCTGGCGGAAGGGCAGGATGCCTCGCTGGTCACGATTCATAAGCACGGCGATATCGGGGCGCCGCCCGCGTCCGGCACTTCGCTGGCGCCGGTCATGCTGGTCGTTCCCTGCTCGCTGACGACCGTCGCCGGCATCGCCGCAGGGTCGGCGGGCAATCTGATCGAACGGGCCGCCCAGGTCGCGCTCAAGGAAGGGCGCAAGCTGATCATCGTGCCGCGCGAGACGCCGCTCTCGCGCACCCACCTGGATCGCCTCAGCGCGCTGGCCTGGGCCGGGGCGACGATCCTGCCTGCCGCGCCCGGCTTCTATCACCGGCCCCAGACGATCGAAGACCTAGTGGATCACGTCTGCGCCAAGATTCTCGGCGTGTGCGGGATCCCGCAGGATCGCGTGCGGGCCTGGGATGGGGGCAGCCACGGCGAGGAATGAGCAAGCTCGCGCGCACGCTGCGGATGATCCGCTTCGAGCACAGCGTGTTCGCGCTGCCGTTCGCGCTGGCTGGAGCCTGGCTGGCCGCACGCGGCCTGCCGCCCTGGGCCGACCTGGCATGGATCGTCGTGGCCGCGGTCGCGGCGCGCTCGGCGGCGATGGCTTTTAACCGCATCGTCGATCGCGACGTCGACGCAGCCAACCCGCGCACTTCGAATCGCGAGCTGGTGACCGGCGCGCTCGATCTGCGCTACGCCTGGGGCTTCACGCTGGCGAACACTGCGGTCTTCGTGGCGGCCAGCTTTGTCCTGGCGCCGATCTGCGGCTGGCTCTCGCTGCCGGTTCTGCTCGTGCTGTTCGGCTATTCGCTGCTCAAGCGCTTCACCCTGCTCTGCCACTTCGGGCTCGGCTTGGCCTTGGCCTGCGCGCCCAGCGGCGCCTGGCTGGCCGTCGCCAAGGACTTCCTGCCCGGCTGGGATGTGCCGGTCTGGATCGGCGCCGGCGTCGTGTCCTGGGTGGCCGGCTTCGACCTGCTGTACGCGATTCAGGACCTGAGCTTCGACCGCGGCGCCGGACTGCGCTCGATCCCGGCGCGACTCGGGGCGGGGCGAACCCGGGCGCTCTCCGGCGCGCTCTTCCTCCTGGCGCTGGTGGCCTGGGTCGGCGCGGGCCTCCGCGCCGAGCTGGCCTGGCCCTACTTCGCGGGTCTCGCCGCCTGCGCCGGCCTGCTGGCGAGCGAGCACTGGCTGCTGCGCGGCGGGCGCATCGACCGCATCCCGATGGCCTTCTTCACGGTCAACTCCTGGGTGGGAGTGGTCTACTTCGTCGGCCTGCTGGCTGCGCTAGGCTGGGAGGGATGAGCGCCGCCCGACGCGCACCCGCCAAGAAGGCCAAGAAGGCCGATCCGGGCACGGTCTGCCGTGAGCTGGTGGCGGCCGCGGAGGCGGGCAAGCTGCCGCGCACGGTCCTGCTGCTGGGCCCGGCGCGCGGCGAGGAAGAACCCTGGTTCGCCGAACAGATCCTGGACGCGGCGCGGCGCTGGGCCCGTCAGCACGAGGAGTTTGACCTGCTCGAAGTGGACGGCGGCTCGCCCGATTTCGAGATGGGGGTCGTCGACAGCTTTCTGTCGGCGCCGGGCCTGTTCGGCGGCGAGCGGGTGCTGCTGTTCGCGCGCGCGGGCAAGGCCATGAAGAAGCACAAGCGGCTGGCCAACACGCTCGCCGCTGCGGCGAAGGCCAGCGATGGCCCGGTGCTGATGCTCATCGAGGCGCCCGGCGCCAGCATGACGACCGTGGTCAAGCCGCTCGCCGCGGTCGACGGCGTCCGCACCGAGCGCTTCCGCAAGCTCTACAGCGACCCGCCGCCGTGGCGCCCGCACGACCTCGATGCCAGTGAGGCGGCCCAGTTTGCCCAGGCCGAGGCGCGCGCGCGCAAGCTGAAGCTCGGTCCGGGTGCGGCGGGGGCGCTGGTTCAGCTCACCGGAGGGCGGCCGGCCGAACTGGTGCAAAGCCTCGAGCACTTCCTGCTGCTGGGCGACGATCGCATCGACGAGCAGCAGGTCCGCGAGGTCGCCGCACACAGCGCCGAAGGCAGCGCCTTTGACTTCGCCGACGCGCTGCTCGATGGCGACGGCCGCCGCGCCTATCGCTGCCTGGGGCAGATGCGCCGTCGCGGTCTGCGTACCTGGGACGGCAAGCGGATCGCGCCTCGCGACGCGTTCTCGATGATGGTTTCGGTGGCGGCCAAGCAGCGCCTGCAGACCGCGGCGGTGCGCGCGGGGCTGGACCAGGGCCAGGACTTCGCCAGCGCCTGCAAGGCGGCCGGCGTCGCCGCGGGCGGCCCCCCGGCCAAGCGCATGGAGTCTCGCCTGCGCCATTGCGACAGCGTCCACCTGCGCACCATCCTGGACGCTCTGCACGAAGCAGAGCGCAACATCAAGCGCGAAGGCTGGGGCGATCCGGTGCACGCGCTCGAGTACCTTGCCCTGCGCTGCCATCGCACCCCGCAGCGCGCCTGATTCCCTGCATCCCTTGTCCGGTTCCGCCTCCGCATCCCACACTCGCATCCGCGCTCTCGACCCCGTCGTGGTCGATCAGATCGCGGCCGGAGAGGTGGTCGAGCGCCCCGCCAATGTGGTCAAGGAGCTGGTCGAGAACGCGATCGACGCCGGGGCCACCCGGATCGAGATCCTGCTCCGCGAGGGCGGCGCGCGGCGCATCGAGATCCGCGACAACGGCCAGGGGATCCTCGAGGAGGATCTGCTGCTGGCGGTGCGCTCGCACGCCACCTCCAAGCTGCGCGAGCCCGGTGATCTTGAAGCCGTCGCCTCTTTGGGCTTCCGCGGCGAGGCGCTGGCTTCGATCGCTTCGGTGAGCCGGCTGGAGATCGTCTCGCTGCCGCCGGGGCAGAAGGACGCTGCTGGACTGAAGGTCGACTTTGGCCGCGTCGATGGGCCGCGCGCCGCAGCCGGCAGCCCAGGCACCCGGATCGTGGTTGAGGATCTGTTTGCCCAGCTTCCGGCCCGGCTCAAGTTCCTCAAGCGCGCCTCGACCGAGCTCTCCCATTGCACCGCCTGGGTCGAACGCTTGGCCCTGGCGCACGAAGGGGTCGGCTTCCGCCTCGAGCATGAAGGCCGTCAGCTGCTCGAGATCGCCGCCGACGCCGATCTGGACGCGCGCTGCGCCTCGGTCTATGGATCCGGGTTGGCAGGCAGGATGCTGCCGATCGAGCGTGAGTCGGGCCCGCTGAGCCTGTGCGGGCGCATCGGCCCGCCCGAGTCGGCGCGTCGCGATGCGCGCCGGGTGGACCTCTTTCTGAACGGCCGCTGGGTGCGCGACCCGCGCCTGCTGCGGGCCGTCCGCGAGGGCGTCCGCGAGTTCGTGCCGATCGGTCACTACCCGACCCTCTGCCTCGCGCTGGCGATTCCCCCGGATCGCGTCGACGTCAACGTCCACCCGCAGAAGACCGAGGTGCGCTTCCGGGACGAGCGGCTGGTCTTCGGCGCGGTGCTGCGCGCCCTCCAGGAGACCCTGGCGAGCTCGCGCTGGTCGACCCGTTCGCTGGGGCCGATCGGCGGCGGCGATGCGCCCTCCCCGGGCGGCTTGGGCACCTCGGCCCGCTCCAGCTTCCCCGGATCCCTGCCCAGCACCCGTCCGGGCTCCGGCAGTGCCTTTCCAAGCGGATCAGGCGGCGCCGACTTCGTCCGCGAGTCGGCCCCGGATCCCGACGCCGCTCCGCGGCTGCCGCTGCAGTCCGGTCCGGAGACCCAGGTGGTGGGGCCGGTTCTTGCGGTCGCCAACACCTTCCTGGTTCGCGAGGTCCAGGGCGGCATGGAGATCATTGATCAGCACGCGCTCCATGAACGGGTCAACCTCGAAGAGCTGCGGCGGGAGCTGCAGCAGGGCAAGGTCGTGGCCCAGCCTCTGCTCGTGCCGTCGCTGGTCGATGTCGGCCGCGCCGAGCTGGATCTGCTGGTGCGCCGCGCCGAGGTCTTCACGCAGCTCGGGGTCGAGATCGAAGCTTTCGGCGAGACCACGGTGGCGATTCGCACGGTGCCGGCGCGGCTGACCCGGTTGGTCCCCGAGAAGCTGGTGCGCGATCTGCTGGCGATCGCCGAAGAGAACAAGACGGCGACGGCCGACCGCATCGCCGAAGAGGCGCTGCACTCGATGGCCTGTCGCGGCGCGGTGATGGCGGGGGATCGCCTGGACGCGGACGCGCTCGAAGGGTTGCTCAAGCGCGGCGCGGGCCTGCCGCAGGACCGCACCTGTGCGCACGGCCGACCGGTGCGCGTCTTCCTGACGCTCGAAGACCTCGAGAAGGCCTTCTATCGCCGCGTCTGAGCTGGGCTTCGCCTACTCGGCGCCGCGCGTCGTCTCGATCGCGCGCTGATCGCGCCAGACGAAGCGACGCACGGTGATCGCGCGCCGCGGCCCGCGCGGCTGCGCCCCGTGAAACTCGTCGATCGCGGAAGGCAGGTAGCGGCCGGCGTACGGCTGCCATGCGCCGAACATGTAGGTGATCACCTGCGGCCCAGGATCGGCTGCGGGCTGCTCGGCCTGCTGCTCCGCAGGCGCCTCCTTCTTCGGCACCGGCGGCAGCTCGAGCGCGAGACGCGTCGGGAAGTCCCCATCCTTCGGGACGAAGAGCTGGAACTTCCAGCGCTCGGTGCGGCGCCGCACCAGTTCCCCCTCCAGGATCGTGCCCTGCTCGTGGTCGATCCGCTTCAGGCCGCCGGCGCGCTGGCGCAGACGGTCGAGATCGAACAGCAGCAGGAAGTCCTGGCAGAAGACCAGCGTGGCGTCGATGGCCTCGCGGTCGTTGGCGTACTCCTTGGCCTCGAGGGTGAGCAGCTCGCCTTCGTTGTCGCGCAGCCAGTAGCCATCGTCATCGAGACCCTTGGCGACCTGCTCGTTGTAGTTGGCGTCGTTGGCGTACAGGCGGATCGCTTCCAGGACCGGCGGCTCGGCGCTGCGATTCTCCGAGCGATAGTCGACCCGCACCTCCAGCTCGTTCATGCCGCGGTCGGGGACAAAGTCGCGCAGTTCGAACTCCATGCGGAAGGCGTCGACCGGCGGCAGATCCTCTTCGACGCGCTGGGCTTCGACGAGCTGAGCCAGGAAGGCGAGCGCTTCCGGGTCGTTGGGCGCCAGCTCGATGCTGCGCCGGCTGGGACGCCGCGAGGGGCGTTCGGGCTCCTGCGTGGCCTCGGCGGCTCCTTCCTGGGTCGCGGGCTCGGAAACAGGCGGAATCGGCTCTTGGGGGGCCGGAATCAGGCTCGTCAGCAGGGCGATCAGCAGCGAAAGCATGGTGAATCCGGCAGGGCCGGACCCTAGCATACGGACGGAATGGCCCTCTTGGAGACGCTTCCCGAGCACATCCCGCTGGCCCCGGGTGTGGACCTGCTCTTCCTGCCGGAGCCGCGCTTGAAGCGGGCCCTGCTGCAGCTCGATTTCGACCTGCCGCTGGACGCCGGCTGCGCAGCCCGCAGCCTGCTCGCCCAGCTGCTGGAGCAGGGCACGGCGGCCCACCCGACGCGGATGCACCTCGCTCAGCGTCAGGAAGAGCTCTACGGTGCCACGGCGCGGGTCGGCGGCCTGCGCGCGGCCGAGAAGCATCGCATGCGACTGCAGGCGGGCTGGGTCGGCGAGCGTTTTCTGCCCGAAGGCGAGGGCGTGGCGGTCCAGGTCCTAGAGCTCGCGCGCGAGCTGCTCGAGCAGCCTCGCCGCGGTGCGGACGGCGCGGCCTTCGACGCCGAGGTCTTCCAGCGCGAGCGCGCGCAGCTGGCGCGGCATATCCGCAGCTTCGTCGATGACCGCGCCGGGTATGCCCAGCAGCGCTTCTACGAAGCGATGTGCGCCGGCGAACCCTTCGCCCGGGCACCCTGGGGCACCGCCGAAGAGGTCGAGGCGCTCGACCCGGACACCGTCGAACAGGCGCGGCTCGAGATCCTCAAACATGGCCGCGTGTTGATCGTCGCGGTCGGGCCGATCGACCGCGATCCGCTGCTTGCTGCGCTGCGGGACTGGCTCGGCGAAGGCGGTGCGTGGGGCACGAAGCGGCCCGAGCTGCCGCCTTCGGTGGTCGGTCAGCCTGCGGCGCTGCGCGAGGTGCGCGAGGAGATGCCGGTGGATCAGGCGCGCTTTCACCTCGGCTTCCGCTGCCCGGTGCCGCAGGGGTCCGAGGAGATGGAGGCACTGTTGCTCGCCAATTCGGTGCTGGGCGGCGGCATCCAGGGTCGACTCTTCCGCGTGGTGCGCGAAGAGCGTTCGCTCGCCTACGGCATCGGCTCGGAGGTCCTCGCCGGAAAGGGGCTGCTCACGGTCAGCGCCGGGATCGACGCGCGCAAGGCCGGCGAGGTCCGTGATGAGGTGCTGCACCAGGTCGCGGATCTCGCTGCCCACGGACCGAACGCCGAAGAGCTGGAAATGGCCAAGGCCAGTTTCCGCAACGGCCTGCAGGCCATCGGCGACTCGGCCGGGGGCATCGCGCGCTTCTACGCCCGCGAGTACCAATTCGGGCTGCACCGTAGCCCGGCGCAGCGCGCGGCGGTGCTCGAGGCGCTGGGCCCCGATCAGATTCAGGCGGCGGCCCAGCGTTGGGTCGCCGACACGGCCTTCCTGATGGCCGCCCCCCAAGCCGAGCTCGCGGAGCAAGTGGGATGAAGATCGTCGCAGAGATCCAAGAGCCGCGACTGCAGGAGACCGTGCTGGTCGCCGAGTCGGAAGGTGGTACGCGCATCGCCCTGGCAAGGACGCCGGGCTACTCGACCCGAGCCGCTTTCGTCGGGCTGCGCTTTGGCAGCAACCACGTCCACTTCCGGAACCCGGAAGGTCAGGAGGTGCAGGTGCCCTGGGGAAGCGCACACTTCCTCGAGCACAAGCTGTTCGAGGGGCGCGAGGAGAAGGTCTTTGATCGCTTCGGGCGACTGGGGGCGAACTTCAACGGTGGCACCAGCTTCGCGCGCACCAGCTACTACTTCGTCACCAGTCAGCACTTTGAAGAGGCGACCGAAGTGCTGCTGGACTTCGTGCAGGACCCGCTGATCACCGAAGAGCGCGTCGAGAAGGAGAAGGGGATCATCGAGCAGGAGGTGCGGATGTACGAGGATGATCCGAACTACCGCGGCTACTTCCTGCTGCATCGCGCGCTGTATCACAAGCACGCGATTCGGATCTCCCCGGGGGGGCCGGTGGACGAAGTCCATCGCACGACCGCGGCCGATCTGCAGGCCTGCTTCGACGCCTATTATCGCCCGCACAACCTGGCGCTCTCCCTGGCCGGCGATTTTGACCCGGAGCAGATTCTGGCTCAGGTGGAGCCGCTGCTGAAGGGACCAAACCCGGGCAAGGCCGAGGCGATCTTCGAAGAAGAGCCGCCGACCCCGGCGCATGCCTGCCTCGAAGAGCGATTCGCGGTCAGCCGCCCGCACGTCTGGCTGGGCTGGCGCGATCCGGCGGGGCCGGGCGAAGGCCTCGCGCAGCTGCGACATCGCGTGCTGAGTTCGCTGGTCCTGGACCTGGTCTTCGAGCACTCCAGCCCCTGGTACGAAGAGCTGTATCAGCAGGGCATCGTCGACGACAGCTTCGGCTGCTCCTTCAGCTGTGATGAGGACTGGAGCCACGCCGCCGTCGAGATGGTCAGCGATGACCCGGACCGCTTCCTGGAAGGCATCCGCGCGACCGTCGCGCGCTTTGCCGATGCCGGTCCGGATCCGGCCGCGGTCGAGCGTATTCGTCGCGCGGCTTGGGGTGGGGCGGTGTCCTCGTCGCAAGCGCCGTCGCAGCTGGCCTCCGCGCACTTGGCCTCGCTGCTGGGGGATACGCGCCCCTTCGCGGTGCTCGACGTGATCGATTCGATCGAACTCGACGAGGTCGCGCAGCGTGCCCGGGAGATGTTCTTGCCCGAGCGCAGCGCCGCCGCCTTGCTGCTGCCGCAGGATCGCCCGGCTTCATGAAGCGCTTCTTTCTGCTCGGGCCGACCGCTTCGGGCAAGACGCGCGTGGCATTCGCGCTCGCCGGTCCGCTGGACGCGGAGATCCTCTCGATGGACTCGATGCTGGTCTATCGGGGCATGGACCTGGGGACCGCCAAGCCGACCGCCGAGGAGCAGGCGCAGGTCCCGCATCACCTCATCGATCTGGTCGATCCGCACGAGGAGTTCTCGGTCGCGCGTTGGCTGCAGGCGGCCGACGAAGTCGAGGCAGAGCTCGCGGCGCGCGGCAAGAACGCGCTCTATGTCGGGGGGACCAACCTCTATCTGAAGGCGCGCACCGCGGGCCTGTTGGAGAGCCCGCCGATTCCTGACGAGGTACGCGCGCAGGTCGCCGCGGATGGGGAGGGCGAGCGCGGTCTGGAGCGCCTGTACGCGGAATTGCAAGAGGTCGATCCGGAATCTGCGCAGCGCATCCACCCGAATGATTCCCAACGGATCCGCCGCGCAATCGAAATGTATCGTGCCACGGGACGCTCTCTGACTGCTTGGCAGCAGGAGTGGCGACCCGACCAACCCCTGGCTGAGTCAGCCGTGGCGTTGGCCTGGCCGCGCACGCTGCTCCGGGAGCGCGTCGCGCGTCGCTTCGACCAAATGCTCGACCAGGGCTTTCTCACCGAGATTCAGAACATTCGTGCAGCCGGCGGCTTCGGGCCGACGGCCGCGAAAGCGCTCGGTTATCGGCAGATGCTGGCCTATCTGGAGGGCGAATGCACGCTGGAGGATGCGCGCGAACGCGCGGTCACCGGCACACGCACCTACATTCGCCGTCAGATGACCTGGTTGCGCTCCTTCCCCGATCTCCGCTGGGTCGAGATGTGCGATGATGCGGGCCGCCCGCGTCCCACGGCGGAGTTGGGCCGTGCCTGTTTGGCCGCGCTCCACTCCTCGGTTCCTGCGCCCCAGGACGACTCCCGAAATGACTGATCCTTCCGATTTTGGTGGTGGCCCCCGGCCGCCACGTCCTCCGCGGATCCCCGACCAGCCCGGTCGCGGCCGCCCTCGCCCTGGTGGCGGCGGCAAGATCCCGGAAATCAAGATTCCCAAGAAGCTGCTGATCGTGGCAGGCGGTCTGGCGCTGCTGCTGGTGGTCGTGCTCGGGGCCTTGGTCTCGGGGCGCGCCGGCATCGTCGAGGTCAATGACCGTGAAGTCGCGGTCATCGTCAACTACGTCACGGGCTCGCAAGAAGTCGTCAACCGACCTGGCTACAAGATCTTCATTCCTTTCGCGGAGCAGGCGTTCAAGTTCGACAAGTCGCCGCAGGAGTTCAAGATGTCGGGGGACCGCGATATCGACGACAACCACGTCCGCAAGCTGACCGTCCGCGCCAACGATGGCTCGAACTTCTGGTTTGAAGAGCTGACCATTCAATACCAGTTGCTGCCCAGCGAGGCGAACGTGGTGCTGAACGACTCCGGTACTGGGGCTTCCTTCAAGCAGAACTGGATGCGGACCTTCGCCCGATCAATCCTGCGCGATGAGTTCGGCAAGTACTCCGCCGAAGCCGTGGCCGACCCGGCGGGCTACACGACGGCGACCCAGGCCGCGCGTGATCGGCTGAACGCCGCGCTGCAGTCGCACGGGATTGAGATCATCGAGATCATCACGCCGAAGCCGAAGTTCGAGGACCGCTACGAGCAGGCGATCGCCGACCGCAAGGTGGCGAACGAGACCGTCGAGCAGCTCAAGGTGAAGGCCGAACAGCTGCTGAAGGAACGGGAACGGCGACTGGCCGACATCGAACGCGACAAGGCGACCGAGTACGAGCTCCTGCTGGGTACTCTCGAGGCGAGCCGCATCTCGGCGGAAAAGGACGCGGTGCGCGTGATGAAGTCGGCGGACGCTTCGAAGATCGCCGAGCTCGCCACCGGTCAGGCTTCCGAGCAGCAGCTGATCGAACGGGCGCGCGGTCTGGAAGAGCAGGCCCGCAAGGAGGCCGAGGGCCTGCGGGCACGCGTCGATGCGGTCGCAGCCCGCGGTGAAGTGCTGGTGCGCGAAGAACTGGCGCGCAAGTTCAGGGAGATCGTCTTTGAGATCGTGCCCTACCGCCGTGATCCGGCACCGGTTCGCATTGAACACATGGGCGGCGCGGTGCGCCCGGGAGGCCAAGAATGAAAAAGCTCGTCTGGACTATCGTTGTTCTGATTCTCGTCCCGATCCTGCTTGCAGTCCTGTTCAAGCGGGTGCCGCCGGCGACGATCGGCGTGAAGCAGTACATGTGGGGTGGAGGCATCGTCAAGGATGACTTCCCCACCGGCTTCCATCTGGGCGTGAGCGGCTACCACAAGTGGTACATGCTCCCGGCCAAGACGCACTTCATTCACTTCACCGAGTCGGGTGCGATCGGCCGCAAGATCAGCGAGACGGATTCGTTCAACCCGCCTCTCAACATCCGAACGCGCGACAACAACTTGGTCTCGATCGATGTCTCGGTCGCCTACCAGATCCGCGAAGGCGAAGCCCATTCGATCGTCTCGGAAGGTCTGACCCAGCGCTACCGCGAACGCGTCAAGTCCAAGGCTCTCAGCGTGCTGCGCTCAGAGTTGGCGCGCCTGAGTTCGGAAGATCTTCAGTCCACCGAGATTCGCTTGGCGCAGGTCGAGCAGACGCTGCCGGCCCTGGATGCTGCCTTCTCGGAGTTTTTCTGCACCGCCGAGGCGATCCTAATCCGCCGCATTTCCTTCGAAGCCCAATACGAAGCCAAACTGCAAGAGAAGCAGTACCTGCGCCAGAAGGCCAATCTGGACGGGGCGCTGACGCTGCAGGCCGAGGAAGAAAAGAAGGTCAACCTGATTGAGCGTCAGATCCAGGCCGCGGAGCTTGGACTGACCCAGGATTGGGAGAAGCGCATTCAGGAGAAGCGCTCGGAGTACGAAGTGCTCATCGCGCAGATCGAGGCGGATGCGCGCATCTACCAGCAGCGCACGCTCGCGGAAGGCGAGGCAGGGCGGGTGATCGCCGAGGCCAACGGCAAGCTGGCCGTGGAGAAGGCGGAAGCCTTGCGGAATCAGCTGCGGACCGAGGCGCTCAACTCGGAGGGTGGTTCGATTCTGCTGGCGCTCGACGCTGCGCAGAACCTGAACATGCCTAATGTGACGCTCAACAGCGACGATCCTGCCGTGCCGCTGGTGCTGGATCTGGGTCAGCTCACCCAGATGCTGATCGGCATCACGGGAGGGGACTCGTCTCCCCAGGAGTAGCCGTCGCTTTTGCTTGGATCGAGCGGACCAGGCCCAGCACCTCGGCCCGCTCGATCATGCCCACCAACACGCCGCGGTCGCGCTCGTCGATGACCGCGGCGGTGTTCGGTTTATAGGCATGGAAGAACTGCACCGCCTCGGCGAGGCTGGCCGTCTGCGGGAGCGAACACTGCTCGGGTTCGGCGCTGACGAGGTCGCGGGCGATCACCAGGCCGGCGACCCGGCGGTCAAAGGTGACCTGCTCCAGATCCTCCAGCGCGATCACGCCGATCAGCTTCTCGCCCTCACCGACCACCGGGAAGTGGTTGAAGGGTGACTGATTGGCGAAGCGCAGGACCTCGTCGAGGCCCGCGTTGGCGCCCAGCACGCGGGGGGCGCGGCGCATGACCTGCTGCACCTCGATGTCGTCGAGGGTGATGCCCGGAGCGGCCACATCGCGCCCGCGCATCGCGCGCCCGAAGACGCGGAACCACGGCATCTTGTCCTCGCTGCGATGCCCGGACTTCATCAGCTCGCTGAAGCGCACTTCGCCGGCGGCGATCGCGACGTAGCGCACGAACAGCGGTCCGACGAGCTCGAAGACGACGACCGCGCCGAGGATGATCGAGAGCAGCTGCTTGCCGAGATCCTCGTCGTACTCGCCGGCCAGCGTGGCCAGGGCGATCGCTGCGCCCGCCTGGCACAGCAGGCCCAGGCCGATCGGCGGGCCGCCGTGGCTCTCGAGGCCCGGGATCGCATTCTGGGTGGTGCGCAGAGCGACCCGAGCGCCGATCACCTTGCCGATCACCCGCGCCAGGACGTAGAGGCTGGCCGCGACCCAGTTATCGACCAGGATCTGGAAGTCGAGGTGCATCCCGCTCAGCACGAAGAAGGCCACGTAGGCCGGCTGCGCGAAGTGCTCCATCGACTCGACCACCGGCTCGAAGAAGCGAGAGCGGTTGACGACCACCGCGCCGGTCACCAGCATCGCCAGCATGTGCGGGACCCCGGTCGCTTGGCAGACGCCGATCGTCAGCAGCAGCGTGGTGAGCAGGGCGACCGAGTAGTTGCCGCGACCGATCCGTTCCTGCATCAGGATCAGCACATGGCCGGCGACCAGGCCGTACAGCAGCGAACCCACCACATCCCAGGCGGCGTCCCAGGGCGAGGCGTCAAAGCCGCTCATGGCGAACAGCACGAGCAGCGCGATCTCAAAGAAGAAGATCGCCCAGACATTGGACAACGCGCACAGCAGGCGCAGTCCGTCACTGACCGGGCCGTCGGCGCGATACTCGCGCAGGACCTCCACGGTGGTCGCCGGGGCGACCGCCACAGCCATGACGCCCAGCAGCACCGAGCCGCCGATCGATCCCAGCACCGGGTAGGTCAGCGCTGCGACCAGACTGAAGGTGATCGCCGACTCGAGCAGCGACATGCCCATGAGCGGGCGCAGGTGCTGGCGAATGCTGGCGAAGCGGAACTGGCCGCCGAGGACGAACAGGACCAGCGCCATCGCCAGCTCGTTGACGGGCATCGAGAGCGCATCGACCTGGTTGTGCGGCAGCAGGTCGAAGCCCTGGTGGCCGACCACGATTCCGGCGGCGAGGTAGCCCGTGAGCTTGGGCAGATTGCACCACTTGGCGAGCGAACCGCCGACCACGCCTGCGATGAGCAGGAGGCCGATGGTCAGCAGCACGCCTTCGATCATGCTCGAAGTCTTAGTGGGCGCTGGCCCAATCCGGTCCGGTTCCGATGTCGACCCGCAGCGGGACGGAGAGTTCGTAGACGCCTTCCATCTCCTCGCGTACCAGCTGAGCGAGCCGGTCGAGCTGCTCATCCGGGCACTCGAAGACCAGCTCGTCGTGCACCTGGAGCAGCATCCGAGCGCCGAAGTTCTCGTCGAGCAGGCGGCGATCCACCGCGATCATCGCCAGCTTGATCAGGTCCGCGGCCGAACCCTGCACCGGCGAGTTGACCGCGATGTTCTCGGCGTTCGAGCGCACGCGTCCGTCATTCGAGGCCAGTTCGGGGACGCGGCGGCGGCGGCCCAGGAGGGTGTAGACCGCGCCGGCTTCGGTGGCCTGGGCGAGGGTCTGATCGATCCAGGCGCGGACTCCGGGCAGCGCGTCGAAGTAAGACTCGATGAAGGCCTTGGCCTCGCCAAAGCCGATGTCCAGCTCGCGGGCCAGCCGCTGCGGGCCCATGCCGTAGAGGATGCCGAAGTTGATCGCCTTGGCGCGCGAGCGCATCTGCGGGGTGACGGCATCGGTGTCGCCGTCGGCGAAGACGAGGGCCGCGGTCCGGGCGTGGACGTCGGCGCCGTCGCGGAAGGCCTGCATCAGCGCCGGATCCTGCGACAGGTGCGCGACCAGCCGGAGTTCGATCTGCGAGTAGTCGGCGGCCAGCAGCGAACAGCCCTCGGGCGCGACGAAGGCGCGGCGGATCTCGCGGCCCGCCTCGGTGCGGATCGGAATGTTCTGCAGGTTGGGGTCGCTCGACGACAGCCGCCCGGTGGCCGCGACCGCCTGATTGAAACTGCTGTGGATCCGCCCCGTCTCGGGGTGCACGTAGCGCGGCAGGGCTTCGAGGTAGGTGCCCCGCAGCTTGGTGATCTGCCGGTACTCCAGCAGCGCGTCGACAATCGGCACGCCGTGATAGCGCTCCAGGGTGGCGGCGTCGGTCTTGTAGCCGGTCTTCGTCTTGCCCACCCGCTTGACGCCGGCCTGCTCTTGAATGTTCAGCTTCTCGAACAGGATCGGGCCCAGCTGCTTGGGCGAGTTGAGGTTGAAGGGCTCGCCGGCCTCGTCGTGGACGATCTTCTCCAGCTCGGCCTGGCGCTTCTCGAGCCGGCGGTCGAGTTCGCGCAGCTTGCTCTTGTCGAGCACGATGCCGCAGGCCTCCATCCGCTCCAGGACCGGCAGCAAGGGCAGCTCGAGCGTGTCCAGCAGCTCGCGGTCGGCGTCCGGGGATTCCGCGAGTTCCTTCTCCAGCTTCTGCGCGAGCTGCCAGGTCGCGTCGGCGTCCTCGCAGGCGTACTCGGCCACCGCCGGCACCGGCACCAGGTCCATGGTCAGCGCGTTCTTGCCGGTCCCCAGCAGCTCCTTGGTGGGGATCTTGCGCAGGCCCAGGTACTTCAGCGAGAGCTCGTCGAGGTTGTGGCGCTCCTCGGGATGGAGCAGGAAGTGGGCGAGCATGGTGTCGAAACGGATGCCGCCGAGCGGGGCGCCCGCGCGCCGCATCACGTGCGCGTCATACTTCAGGTTCTGTCCCAGCTTGGGCAGCTCCGCGTCGGCCAGGACTGGCGCAAGATAGGCAAGCGGATCCTCGCCATCGGGGCCGGTCAGAGCTTCCTGCAGATTCATGGGCACGTACCAGGCCGTGCCCGCCTCCCAGCAGAAGGACATCCCGACCAGCCGCGCCCGCATCGGATCAATGTCCGTGGTCTCGGTGTCGAAGGCGAAGCCGCCGCTTGCTTCGAGCCCCGCGCGCAGCTCGGCCAGGAGTTCGGGGCGGTCCACGGTGCGGTAGTCCCGTTCGCTGGCCTGGGCCGCTTCTTCGTCCGTGGCGGGGGGGTGCTCCGCTTCGGCCTCGAAGCGCTCGGCGAGGGTGCGGAAGCCGTGCTCGCGGCAGAAGGCAAGCAGCGCCGTGCTCTGGCGCGGCCCGGGCTTCAGCGCGCTGACCTCGCCCAGGTCCATATCGGTCACCATGCGCACCAGCTGGCGGGCGAGGCGCGCGTCCTCGGCGTGCGCGGCCAGGTTCTCGGCCAACTTGCCCTTCTCTTCGCTGGGGCCGCGTTCCAGCACCGTCTCGAGATCGCCGTACTTCTGCAGCAGGGTGGTGGCGCGCTTCGGGCCGACCCCCGGGATCCCCGGGATGTTGTCTGAACTGTCGCCGACCATCGCCTGCCAGTCGACCATCTGTTTCGGAGCGACGCCGAACTTCTCTTCGACCTCCGCGGGGCCCATCAGCTTGGCCGACTCGTTCTGCTTCGGCGGCGGGCACTGCAGCACTTTCTCGCTGACGACCTGGGCCAGGTCCTTGTCGCTCGAGAACATCCGCGTCTCGATGCCGGCTTCGGCTGCCTGCACCGCCAGCGAGGCCAGGATGTCGTCCGCCTCAAAGCCGACCCGATCCAGCGAGGGCAGGCCGAGCAGCTCGGTGGCCTCCCGCATCCACGGGAACTGCACCGCGAGATCCTGATCCAGCTCCTCGCGATTGGCCTTGTAGGTTTTGCACAGTTCGTGGCGGAAGGTGGGTTCGGGACGGTCCCAGGCCACCGCGACAAACTCGGCCGGGTGATCCTCGAGCGCGCGCAGCACCGACATGATGTAGCCATACAGCGCGCCGCTGGGGCGGCCCTGATCGTCGGTCAGCCCGCGCACCGCGAAGAAGGCGCGGAAAGCCAGGGCCGTGCCATCAATGACGAGGAGCCGCTTCATCCGATGTACTTGAGCGCGAAGAATCCACCGATCAGGATCGCGGTGAAGGCGATCGCGATCCAGTCGAACCACTTCTCCATCCAGGCGACGATCGGCTTGCCGTAAAGGCGCAGCAGGATGCCTTCGAGGAAGAAGCGGGCGCCGCGGCCGACGAAGCTCGCGACGACGAAGGCCACGATGCCGATGTCCTGACCACTTGCGGCCATGGCCCCAGTCGCGATGGTGAAGACCTTGAAGGGGATCGGTGTGAGCGCCGCGATCAGCAGCGCGTAGAGGCCGTACTCACCGAACCAGGTCTCGATCTTGCCCCAGATATGGCGGTCCGGGTCGTAGATGCCCAGCAGCCATTCGCCCAAGGTGTCCATCAGGAACATGCCGATCGCGAAACCCAGCAGCGCGCCCAGGACCGAAGCCACCGTCGTGACGGCCGCGTAACGGATCGCGCGCTTCGGCTGCGCCGCGCCCATGACCATCAGCAGCGGGTCGGGCGGAATCGGAAAGAAGCTCGCCTCGGCGAAGCTGATGCCGAACAGCGCGCGCTCGGCATGCGGGGTGTGCGCGAAGCGCATCATCCACTCGTAGATGTTCCGCATCCACTGCAGCGGATGCAGAGCCGAGCGGCGCCGCGGGGGGATGGGTTCGGACTCCGGGGTGTCGGCTGAGCTCACGACGAGGAGGCTGGGCGCAGGTCGCGCAGAATCCACTCGACGCTGCGGCGCCCGCGGAAGGTGTTGATCGAAGGTTCGAAGACGACGTCGACGGACTGGCCCGCAGGCAGATGTCCGAGGCGGTCGGCCTGATTCCAGGCGAGAGTGCGCACGACCTGGCCGTGCTTGCCGAGCCGCAGCGCGAGGTGACGGGCTTCGGCGCCGAGGAACTGCGGCGGCGCGACCAGCTGCATATCGGTCGCCAGAAAGCGCGGCAGCTCGAAGGCCTGCCCAAAAGGCTCGAGCAGGTTCAGCTCGTCGAGCACGGCCAGGTCGAGGTCCTGGGGCTGCACCTCCAGGTCGACCCGCAGCGAGGGGGGCTGCGGTTCGGGCAGATCCTGCGCCGCTTCGCGCAGGGCGGCGGCGAGGCGGTCGGCCTCGGTGGGGTCGAAGTGGAAGCCGGCGGCCTGCGCATGGCCGCCATGGCCGGCGAGATGGGGGGCCACCCGGTCCATCAGTTCGACCAGATGCACGCTGGCCGGGCCGCGCGCGCTGCCGCGCGCGACGCCACCATCGCAGCCGCCCCACAGCAGCGTGGGCAGCCCGGTCTCCTCGTGAAAGCGCGCCGCCACCACGCCGAGGACACCGAAGGCCGCCGCGTCGCGGCCGGCGAACAGGACCCTGTCTCCGCGCTCGCGCTGCGCTTCAATCTGCGGCAGCAGCGCGTCGGCCTCGCGGCGCTGCAGATCCTGGCGTTCGCGGTTGAGATCGCGCAGGCGCTCGGCCAGCTTGCGTGCTTCCTGCGGGTCATGCGCCGCCAGCAGATCAAAGGCGATCTCGGTGCAGCCCATCCGGCCGGCGGCGTTCAGGTGCGGGCCGATGCGGAAGCCGACATCGGTCGCGGTGGGCTGTTTGAGATTGAGCATCTCACACAGCGCGCGCAGGCCGGCGAAGCTGGAGTTCGGCAGCGTCTCGAGGCCGCGCCGCACTAGGCCGCGGTTGGGGCCCTCGAGGCGCATGGCATCGGCGATCGTCGCGATCGCGACGAAGCCCAGCGCGTCGTAGAGGAAGCGGCGATGGTGCTCCGGCAGCGAGCCATCGCCGTGGCGGTGGCGCAGATAGCCCCAGGCCAGCAGATAGGCGACCCCGGTGCCGGAGAAGTGCGGGAAGATCGGGTCGTCCTGGTCCTGGGCAACCCAGGGATTGAGCAGCGCGGTGCAGGGCGGCAGCTCGGCCCCGGCGAGGTGGTGATCGACCACCAGAACCTCGACTCCGGCGTCGGCCATGGCGCGCAGCGGCTCGAGCGCGGTGGTGCCGTTGTCGACGGCGATCACCAGCCGCGACCCCGAGTCGCGGACCGCCTCGAGCGAGCGCGGGCCGAAGGAGTAGCCGTCGCGGACGCGGTCCGGCAGGAAGACGCCGACTTTGCCGCCGAGCAGTTCGATCAGGCGCTTGAGCAGCACGCTGCCGCACATTCCGTCGACGTCGTAGTCGCCGTGGACCAGGATCGGGTGGCCTTGCTCGAGCGCGCGGTCGAGCGCTTCGATGGCGGCGCCGAAATCGGGCAGGCGGCTGGGATCCGGCAGCTCAGCGAGCGTGGGCTGCAGCACCCGGCTGCCGTGATCGATCTCGGTGACGCCGCGATTGACCAGCAGCTGCGCCGTGATCGGATGCAGGCTGAGCGCCGAGGAGAGCCGGTCGCGTTCATGCGGAGTCTCGGGCAAGAGGCTCCACCGGCAGCGGGCAACCGGGGCGGTCAGCGTCACGCTCTGATTCTAGGAGCGCGGGGTGGCCGACTGCTAGGATGCAACCGTGGCGCGCGCGACTTCGTTTCCCCGCATTCCGCCGATGAACGAGCTCCTCGACGCGGCCGCAGAGCGCGGCCTGGCGGGGGGGCGCGAGGCCCATCGCGCGGCGCTGGCAGCAACTCTCGATCGCCTGCGCTCGGATTGCCGCGCTGGCACGGCGCGCGAGCTCGACGAGGGGTTCTGGCAGGAGGTCGACGATCGCCTCCAGGTGCTCCCGGCGATGCGGCTGCGCGAGGCGCTCAATGCGACCGGCGTGGTGCTCCATACCAACCTAGGGCGCGCTCCCTGGGCCCCGGAGGCCATCGCCGCGGCGCAGGCGGCCAGCGGCGCGGCCGTGCTCGAGGTCGACCCGCAGTCCGGGCGCCGCGGCCGTCGCGAGCGCGCGGTGTCGGCGCTCCTCGCCGAGATCACCGGCGCCGAGGCCGGCCTGGCGGTCAACAACAACGCCGCGGCTCTCACCCTGGCGGTGGCGGCGCTGGCGCGTGGGCGCAGCTGCGTGCTGGCCCGCACCGAAATGGTCGAGATCGGCGGGGCCTACCGGATGCCCGAGGTGGTGCGCTCCGCAGGCGCGCGCCTGATCGAGATCGGCACGACCAATCGGGTCCATCTGCGCGACTATGCGGCCGCGCTAGAAGACCCGGATGTGGGCTGCGTGCTGCGGGTGCATCGATCCAACTTCGAGCTGCACGGCTTCACCGGCGAGCCGGAGGCCCACGAGATCGCCCAGCTGTGTCGCGAACGCGGCGTGCCGCTGGTGTACGACCTCGGCTCGGGCGTGCTGCGCGGCGCCGGCCTGCCCGGCGCCGAGGAAGAGCCCTCGGTCGCGGCCGCGCTGCAGGCAGGCTGCGATCTGGTGACCTTCTCGGGCGACAAGCTGCTGGGCGGGCCGCAGGCCGGTCTGATCGTCGGGCCGAAGCCGCTGGTCGAGAAGCTGCGCAGCGACATGCTCACTCGCAGCCTGCGGCTCGACAAGACGCTGCTGGCGGCGCTCGAGGCCACGCTGTCGCTGCACGCCTTGGGCGAAGAACACGCCCTGGCCCGGGTTCCGGCGCTCCGTCAGCTGGCCCTCGGCGTCGACGAACTGGCCCCGCGCGCGGAAGCGTTGGCGACCGCCCTGGTCGCGGCCGGCGTCTCGGCCCGGGTCATTGAGACGGCGGGCCGAGTCGGCTCGGGCGCGGCCCCGATCCGCGACCTGGAGGGGCGCGGCGTCCTGGTCGAGCCGCCTGCCGGCGTCGAGATCGACGCATTCGCCCGCGCCTTGCGGATGGGGCGCCCAGGGGTCTTCGCCCGCGTCCAGGACGGCGGCGTGGTCCTCGACCTGCGCACCATCGATCCGCAGCGCGACGCCGAGCTTCAGGCTTTGGTCATCGCCGCGGCCAAGCGCGCGTAGTCCGGTCGATCCGCCGCGCTGCGGTGGCGGAAAGCCATTCGGATCTTGCCGTCGCGCACCAGAAAGGCGCCGGGCATTTGCAGGCCGTCGCCGTCGAGCGGGCCCAGGCCGTGCCCAGCGAGCGCCGCGCGCAGTCCGCGCAGCCAGACCTTCGGTCCGAACAGGGCGAGCGGTCCGCCGCGCTGCAGATCAAAGGAGGCGTACAGCTCTCGGCTGGGGTCCGCGATGCGAGGCAGGTCGGCGAGCCCGTACTCGTCGAGCCAGGCCTCGGCGCGCGCGGCATCGCTGAGGTGCACGATCACCGGGATGGTGCCGACGGCCTCGATCTGCGAGCGCTGTTCGCGCAGATCGGCGAGCGCCTCGCGACAGAAGGTGCAGCCGCGATGGCGCAGGAAGACGAGCAGCAGCTCGCGGTCATGGCTGAGCTCCAGCAGGGTCGTGCCATGCTGGGTTCTGGCGCGGGCCATCGCCTGCAGCGGGGGCAGCGCGGCCGCCCGCGGCTGATCGCCCTCGGCGTGCACGCGCGCAGCCCTGCCGAGGATCGCGACGAAAGGGATCCACCAGATCAGATCGTTGCTGAGCAGGATCCAGGCGAAGCTGCCGGGCAGTTCACCGCGCTGCCAGGCGAACAGGAAACCCAGCGGCCCGAGGATCTTGCCCAGCAGACCGACCAGCACGATCGGCCAGTGACGGATCGGATCGCGGGCCGCGATCGCGTAGCCCAGCCCGTACACGCCGACGATCATGCCGACGCATTGCCAGATCCCGGGGTAGCGCGGGTGGGGCGCGCCGAGCCAGTCGAACCAGGCCAGCGGGAACAGCACGACCAGCCCGCCCCAGATCAGGTTGTAGGCGGCGGCTGCGAGCAGCACGCGGCGCATCCACGGAGCTTCCATCCGCGGTTCTAGGCCATGCAGCAGGCCGGCGGAAGGCGCGATCAGGCGGCGCGCGCGTCGTCGTCGTGCACCGCGAGCCACTTGCGCAGCATGCCGAAGAAGATCTCCTTGCGCAGCGGCTTGGTCATGTAGTCGTTCATGCCGGCGGCCTCGCACTTCTCGCGGTCGCCGACCATGGCGTGCGCGGTCAGCGCGATGATGTTGACCAGCTGCTTGTTGCCAGGCAGCTTGCGGATCCGGCGGGTGGCCTCATAGCCATCCAGCTCGGGCATCTGGCAGTCCATCAGCACCAGCTCGTAGTCGTTCTTCTCGACCAGCGCGACGGCTTCGGCGCCGTTGTTGGCGACGTCGACTTCAATCCCGGCCTTCTCGAGCATGCGTCGTGCCAGCTTCTGATTGACCGCATTGTCCTCGGCCAGCAGGACCCGACCACGCCAGGTGATCCCGGCGGTCATCGATTCGACCGACTTCGGATTGCCGGCCTTGCCGCCATCCGCGTCGACTGCGCTCGCATCTTCGGCCGCGTCGGAGGTCGATGCGGTCGATTTCGCCTGCGCCGGCTGCTGCTCTTCCGGGGCGGGGGAGCCCTGGATCAAATTCAGCAGCGTGGTCCGCAGCGCGGGCAGCTTGAGCGGCTTATTGAGGCGGCGATCAAAGCCGCTGTCTTCCAGGGCTTCGGACTCGCGCTCGTTGTACGAGCTCAGCAGGACGAGGCGCAGTGCATTCAGCTCTTCCAGCGAGCGAATGCGGCGCGCTAGCTCGGGGCCGTCCATCCCGGGCATCATCTTGTCGCTGAGCAGGACCTGGAAAGCATCGCCGGTGGTCGCGGCTTCCTCGAGCATCGACAGCGCCTTGGTGGCACTCGAAGTCGTCTCGTAGCGGCAGCCGAGCGCGCGCAGCTGCGCCGAAAGCACGCGCAGGTTGGTCGCGGTGTCGTCGACCGCGAGCACGCGCAGGCCAATCAGCGAGTCCGGCGGCTGGTCCTTGCGCGACTGCTGCGGGCTGACCGGAAGGCTGAGCTCAAACCAGAAGTCGGAGCCCTTGCCGGAAACGGATTCGACCCCGATGGTGCCGTCCATCTGTTCGACTAGCTGCTTGGAGATCGCGAGGCCGAGACCGGTGCCTCCGAACTTGCGGGTCGTCGAAGTGTCGGCCTGGGCGAACTTGCGGAACAGGCGCTGGCGCTCTTCGGGCGTCAGGCCCGGGCCGGTATCCCGTACGTCGAAGCGCAACCGCGCTTCACCACGCGCGCGTTCGACCAGCGAGACCTCGATCGCGACCTCGCCCTGCTCGGTGAACTTCAGCGCGTTGCCGGAGAGGTTCATCAGGATCTGACGCAGGCGGGTCGGGTCGCCGACCACCATGTCCGGCACGTCAAAGCGCGCGAAGGCGTTCCATTCCAGCCGCTTCTCGCTGGCCTTCGCGGCGAGGCTGTCGAGCACATCCTCGAGCATCGCGCGCAGGCTGAAGTCGATCGACTCGAGCTCGAGACGGCCGGCTTCGATCTTCGACAGGTCGAGGATGTCGTTGAGCAGCGCGAGCATGCTCTCCGAGCAGCGCTTGACGGTGTCGAGGTAGCCGCGCTGTTCGGTGCTGAGCTCGGTGTCGAGCGTCAGCTCGGTCATCCCCAGAATGCCGTTCATCGGCGTGCGGATCTCGTGGCTCATGTTGGCCAGGAAATCACTCTTCGCCTGGCTGGCGGCGCGAGCCTGCTCCGAGGCCTGACGCAGCCGCTCCTCGAGTTCAGCGTGCTCGCTGACATCGTGCATCGAGATGACCGCCTGGTTCTCCCAGCCAGTGATCGTGACGTCATAGACGTGCCCGGTCACGGGGTGGGTGAGTCCGCGCTCCACGAAGCGGCGCTCCTGGGCCGCCTGATGCCCGCGCTTGTTGCGCAGGAACGCGGCCATGCGCAGCCGCTTGCTGGTCGGGATCGCTTCGACCAGCGCGATCCCCTTGCGATCCAGGGCGTCGACCAGCTTATCGGCGGACGCGTTCTGGTAGACGACCCGGAAGCCCTTGGGCACCTCGGGGTCGAGCTCGATCATCATGCAGGCATCGTGCAGGCTCTTCAGCGCCGCGCCGAAGCCGGCCTCGGTCGCGCGGCTGCGTTCGGCCAGCCGCTTGAGGCTCTCCTGCCAGTCGCGGCAGATGACCAGCGCCACGGCGATCGCGCCGAAGTTCAGCGCCAGCGAGACCGAAGCGATCTGTGAGGAGTTGATCTGCTGCACCGACAGGCCCTTGGACATGGTCCAGGACCACATGCCGACCAAGAAGCTTGCCGAGATGATGGTTGAAGCGAGTCCGCCGACCAGGCCAAAGACGTAGCAGCCCAGCAGCATGCCGACCAGCATCCAGGCCATAGCCGGGCTGGTGATGCCGCCGGTCGCGGCCAGGGTGACCGCGCAGATCGAGAAGTAGGACCCGATCAGGATGTGGCCCCAGAGGTTGACCGCCACGTTGCGGCGTACGCTGACGTACATCGCCAGGTTCAGCAGCAGCCCGAATCCGAGGATGTAGACCGGCCAGGAGACGCCCGCCAGCGCGTAGAGCGCCATGACGCACGGAATCACCGTGAACAGCCGGTGAGCGGTCGTTTCCAGGGTCTGCCGACGCGCACTCAGGTCCCCGTCCTCGCGATCGAGGGCCGGGCCGCTGGGGCGGTCGGTGGAGACGGAGAGCATGGAGGCCTGGGCCGTGCTTTGGGGGAAAGCACGGAAAATCAAGCTTTCATCGGTGTGCCGCGCGCTTGGACTTGAGGCTCGGCGGCCTAGAATCTGGGCATGGCACGGACCAAGCGCCTGACTGAATACGCCGCCTGTAGCGGTTGAGCGGCCAAGCTCCCGCAGGGGCAGCTGGCGCAGGTTCTGCGTCGGATTGCCCCCGCCGCGGTCGCGGACACCCTGGTTGTGGGGCCGGAAGGCTTCGACGACGCGGGGATCGTGCGCGCTGCCGACGGCCGGATGCAGCTGTACACCGTCGACTTCTTCCCGCCAGTCGTCGACGATCCGGCGGCCTTCGGGGCGATCGCGGCGGCCAATAGCCTCTCGGACATCTACGCCTGCGGCGGCGAGCCGCGCGTCGTCCTGAACATCGCCGGCTTCCCGGCCGACTGGGACGACGAGACCCTCACGCCGATCTTTGACGCCGCGGTCGCCAAGGTTCGCGAGTCGGGGGCGATCTGGGTGGGCGGACACACCGTCCGCGCCGAGGAGCCGCTGTTCGGCTTCGCCGTCTTCGGCGATGCCAGCGAAGAGCAGCTGATCACGCAGGCGGGCTGTCAGCCGGGGGATCTGCTGTACCTCACGAAGCCGCTGGGCTCGGGTTCGATCACCACCGGGGTCAAGCGCGGCGCGGTCCGGCCCGAGGACGAAGCCGCCGCGGTCGCCGGCATGGCGCGGCTCAACAAGCAGGGGCTGGTCGCGATGCGGGCCGCCGGAGCGCGGGCCGCCACCGACATCACCGGCTTTGGGTTGTTCGGGCACGCGATGAACATGGCGCGCGCCTCCGGGGTCACCCTGGAGCTGCGCGGGGTGGCGCTGCCGCTGTACGAAGGCGCGGCTCAGCTTGCCGCCGACGGTGTCTTTTCCGGTGCGGCCGCGCGCGGTCGCGAGAACCTCGCCGCCGCAGTCGAGATCTCGGACGAGATCCCGGCATGGCTGGCCTCGCTCTGCTTCGATGCTGAGACCTCGGGCGGCCTGTTGGTCGCCGTGCCCCCCGAAGGCGCCGCCGCCTTCGAGCAAGCGCTCGCCGAGCAGCCGCCCGCTTTCGTTGGAGAAGTGCAGGCGGGCGAGGCTATGGTGCGCTTGCGCTAGGGTTCCTGGCGCGTCCTGCCCTGTCCGGCACGATTTCTCGCCCCCCGTTGCGGCGCCCGTTTTGGTCGTCCTCCCAGCAGATATTCCCCTGGTCGCGGCCGGCTCCGAGTTCGGAGGCTACCGGCTTCACCGCGAAATTGGCCGCGGCGGCATGGCCGTCGTCTTCGAGGCCGAGGAGCTGGCGCTGCGCCGGCGTGTCGCCCTCAAGGTCTTTCATCCGCGCTTTGACAGCAGCGCCGACGACGGCGAGCGCTTCCTGCGCGAGGCCGAGGCCGCAGGCCGACTGACGCACCCGGCGGTGGTGCGGGTGTTCGGGCGCGGCATCACCCGCGGGATTCCCTACATCGTCACCGAGCTGGTGCCGGGGGCGCGCGATCTGGAATCGGTCTGGGAGGAGTGGCGCGCGGATCCCAGCAAGCTGCCCGCCGATCATGTCCGCCGGGTCGCGGCCTGGATCGCGGAGGTCGCCGAAGCGCTGGCGGAGGCCCACGCGGCGGGCGTCCTGCACCGCGATCTGAAGCCGGCCAATCTGCTGCTCGATCGCGAGGGGCGGGTGCGGCTGGTCGACTTTGGCCTTGCCAGCATTCGGGATCGCGTCGGCCTGTCACGGACCGGCGAGATGTCGGGCACGCCGTTTTACATGTGTCCGGAGCAGGTGCGGCTCGGCACCTTCAGCCGTGATGGCCGCTGCGACGTCTATTCGCTGGGCGCCACGCTGTACCAGCTGTTGTGCCTGCGGCGTCCGGTCGAGGGCGAGACCCCGGAGCAGGTCTTCCACGCCATTCTTCATCGCGATCCGATCGCGCCGCGCAAGCTGCGTCCGCAGCTGCCGGCGGACCTTGCGCTGATCTGCCGTAAGGCCATGGAGAAGGAGCCGCGCCAGCGCTACGCCTCGATGGCGGACTTCGCCGCGGATCTGCATCGTTTCCTGCGTCATGAGCCGGTGCGCGCGCAGGCTCCCAGCTGGGCGCGCCGCCTGCGCACTTGGATGAAACGCCATCCGCGGATGGCCGCCGCGTCGCTGGTCGGTTCGGTGTCGCTGACCGCTCTGGGTTTCACGCTGGCCGAACTGGACGTCGCCGAGCAGGCCACCTACCGAGCCGAGCAGAGCCTGTCGATGGCGCGCACGCAACGGCACGCCATCCTGATGCGCGCCGCCGGTCGCGCGGTGGATGGCTTCCGGTTCGGCGATGCGCGCGAACTGCTCGCGCTGACTGAGCCCGAGCTGCGTGACTGGGCGGGACGCTACCTCGAGCAGCGCATGGAGCGCCCGCTGATCACCCTGCAGCCGCCGGGCGGGCCGCGGCTCCTGGGCGCCGCCATTCACCCCAGCGGCCGCTTCGTCGCCGCCGGCTTCGGCGATGGTTCCCTGCGCTGGTGGAACGCGCTCTCCGGTCGGGAAGCCCGCGAACTGGACCGCTTCGACTATGGAGTCTTCGCGGTCGCGTTCAGCCCGGACGGCCACTGGCTGGCTGCGGGGGGCGATGACTCGATCGTCCGCATCTACGACACCGAGACGCTCGAGCCGGTGCTCAGCTACGAGCAGCACGAGTACGGAGTCGGCTGGGCTGCGTTCAGTCCGGATGGCCGGAGCATCGCCACGATCGACGATGGCGGCGGGGTGCACATCTGGGACCCGCTCGACGGCAGCAAGCGCTTCGAAGTGTTCGTCGAGCCGCGCGCGATCACGCTGCGCTTCTCGCCCGATGGCCGCGAGTTTGCGGTCGCCGATGGCACGGACGGCGTGCAGCGCTTTGCCAGCGCGGACGGCACGCCGCGCGGCGAGCGGGCGGTCTTCCACGACGGCCAGGTCTTTGATCTTGAGTATGCGGACGACGGCAGCCTGTGGACCGCGAGTCTGGATGGCTCGGTACAGCGCTTGCGTTGGGATGCCGCGGGGCGGTCCGCTTCGGTATGGAGCTGGCAGGGGGACTCGGCGATTCAGAGTCTCGCGCTGGCACCCGACGGCCAAAGCTGGCTGCTCGGGCGCAAAGATGGCTGGGTGCACCGGCTCGATCCGCATGCCGGCGTGCAGCGCGGCTTCCGCGCGCACTTTGCGTTCACCAACGTGGTCGAGGTGGACCCGCGTGGGCGCTACCTGCTGACCGGAGGAGACGACGGGGCGGTGCAGCTGTGGCGGCCCGAGCCGCTGCCCGCGCGCTGGTCGCGGCGCACCGCGCAGCCGGTCGTGGCGGCCGCCTTGGACCTCGCTCAGGAGCACCTCCTGCTGCGGCTAGAAGGGGGCGGGACGGAGGCCTGGGATCTCGCGCAGCTGACTCAGAGCGCGGCCCCCGCGCTGCATCATGCGGCGGCACAGCTGGGCGCGGCCGAGCGACCGCAGGATCCATGGCGTTGGCCCACGCTCACCGCGCGTCATCCGCAGGAGGCACTGGAGGCGCGGGCCTCGCCCTTGGCGGGGCGGGTCAGTCTGCGCAGCGTGCCGGGCGGAGAGACGGTGCTCGAACTCACCGTCTCAGGCGATCTCCTGGTCGGGCTGTTCTTCCTGCCCGCACAGGACGGGCTGCTGGCTGTGACACAAAATGGTCAGCTCCATTTCTGGGGCACCGCGCGCTCCGGCTGGCCGCAGCGCTAGGATGGCCCTCGGTTGGAGGTGGATCAGGGCTGGCGTCCTGCACGGCCTTCAAAGCCGCTGGGGTTTGGTTCGGCCAGGCCCGGTGGGTTCGATTCCCATGCACCTCCGCCATTCTCGATGCCTCCGCTGACGCGCGACGATCTTCGCCTCGCTCTCGAGCGGGGGCACCGGCCTCGGCAGGACTGGGCGCTCGGAGTCGAGTACGAACAGTTCGTCACCGATCCGCAAGGCCGCGCGGTCGAGTATTCGTCGCAGCCGGGCGTGGCGCAGCTGCTGCACCAGTTCGCCGACTGGACGGGCTGGGAACGCAAGCTGGATGGCGAGCACATCCTGGGCCTGAAGGCCAAGGACGGCCGCATGCTCACGCTCGAGCCGGCGGCGCAGCTCGAGTTCGGTTCTTCGCCGGCGCGCAGCCTGGGGCAGCTCGCGATCGAGATCGACGAGTACATGCAGCTGTTGGCACGGGCCGAGCGCGAGTTCGGCGTGCGCTTCGTCACGCTGGGTTCGCACCCGACCGCGCGCCCGGAAGAACTCGAGCGGATTCCCAAGCAACGCTATGACGTCCTCGAGCCCTATCTGCGGGGCAAGGGCGGCCTGGGCTGGTGGATGATGAAGACCACCTGCGGGGTGCAGATCAACTTCGATCACTCCGATGAGGCCGACGCGATGCGCAAGCTGCGCACCGTGTTCCGTCTGGCCCCGGTCTTCAATGCGATGTTCGCCAACAGCGCGCTGAAAGCCGGAGAGTTCAGCGGCTATGCCTCCTGGCGCGGTCACATCTGGACCGAGACCGACGCCACGCGCTGCGGCTTCGTCGAGTCGCTGATGCGTGAGGACGCCAGCTTCGAGGACTACATCGAGTGGGTGCTCGACCTCGAGATGCTGTTCATCGAACGGGATGGGCAGCAGTTCGATCTGCGCGGTCGCAGCTTCCGCGAACACCTTGCCCGCGGCGAAGCGACCATGGAGGACTGGGAGCTGCATCTCTCCACGCCCTTCCCGGAAGTGCGCTTCCGACCGCAGCTCGAGATTCGCTGCGCCGACACCATGTGCCCGCGCCGCACGCTCGGCTTCGCGGCGCTGGTCCAAGGTGTCTTCTACGACGAGGGCGCGCTGCGGGCGGCGGAAGCGCTGTGCGCCGACTGGACGATGGCCGAGTTCCAGGAAGCCTGGCATGCGGCGCATCGCGATGGCCTGGCTGCCCAGCTCCCGGAGCGGGTGCAATCGCCCGGGCGTCGCGGCCTGTTGGACCTCGCGCGCGAGCTGGTCGACCTCGCCGTGCTCGAGCCGAGCGACGCGATCTACCTGCAGCCGCTGATCGAACTGCTCGAGAAGGGAGTTTCGACCGGCGAGCGCGTGCGCGATCTGTTCCAGGGTGACTGGGGCCAAGACCTCGCCCAGGCGGTCGAATACGGGCGCTGCACCCAGGTTCCGGTGCGCTTCGAGCAGCCGGCCCGGCAGGACTCGACGGATATCTGATATTTGTCCTATACTCGGGCGTGGCCTCCGCGGAGCTTCCTCGCCTCAGTCCCCGTCAGCGTGACGCGCTGCAGGCGGTCGAGGCATTCCAGGCTCAGCACGGCCGCCCGCCGACCCGGGCGGAGCTTGGCCAGGCCATGGGAGTGCGGGCGCAGACGGCCGATTTCCACCTCCGCGCGCTGGCGCGCAAGGGCTACCTCGAGCTCGATCGCGGTGCCCGGGCGATCCGGGCGGCCGGGGCGGCGGCGGTCCAGCAGGTTCCGGTTCTGGGGGCCGTGCAGGCCGGGCATCCCATCCCGGCGATTGCCGAAGCCGAAGGCCTCGCGCCCGTCCCGCCCGGCATTCGCGCGGACTTTGCGCTGCGGGTGACGGGCCAGTCCATGACCGGGCGCGGCATCCACGCCGGGGATCTGGTCCTCGTGCGGCAGACGGAAGAGGCCCGCTCGGGGCAGGTCGTGGTCGCGCTGCTCGGCCACGGCGAGGCCACCGAGACCACCGTCAAGACCTGGTGGCAGCAGCCTGGGCAGGCCCCCGAGCTGCGCGCCGCGCACCCCGATTTCCCGCCCCGTCGACTGCAGCCCGACGACGCCGTGCGCATCGCCGGAGTGGTCGTCGGTCTGTTTCGTGGCGCGGAGGCCTTCGATGCCTGAACCCCTGCCGCGCGCCGCGTCGCCTTGGCTCGAGCTGCTGGAAGAGCTGCCGGGGGCGGGAGTCACCGCGGGCGACGCCGGCCGTGTCGCGCTGCGTCTTCACGGGGTGGCGGCTGCCCGCGTCGATCCCCAACATGGCTTGGCCGAAGGCGATGTCCTGGTCGTCGCCGTCGGCGCCGACGCCGAGGTCGGAGACCTCGTGGTCTGGTGGCAGGGACAGCTTGATCAGCTGGCGCTGGCCGAGGTCAGCGATGGCTACCGACTCGACGGAGTGGCGGGTTTCCCCGCGCCGATCCTGATGGGCAGCGGCGCCGCGCAGCGCGGGCAGGCCGGGGCTTCGGTGTACGGTGTGGTCATCGGTCGCCTGCGTCAGCTGCAGGCTGCCGATCCTCAGCAACGATGACCGCTCCCACGGAAGCACGGCGCGTCGTCTTCCACGTCGATCTCGACGCCTTCTTCGTGGCGGTGGAGCGGGTGCTGGACCCCAGCCTGCACGGCAAGCCCGTCGTCGTCGGGGGTTCGCCCGACGGCCGCGGGGTCGTCGCCGCGGCCTCCTACGAGGCGCGCGCCTTCGGGGTGCGCTCGGCCATGCCGATGGCGCGGGCGGTCCGCCTGTGTCCGCAGCTGGTGCGGGTGCGCGGTTCGCGCGACGCCTACCGGCGTGCTTCGCGCGCGGTCTTCGGGCTGCTTCGCGAGCTCACGCCGCGGCTGCAGAAAGTGTCCATCGACGAGGCTTACCTCGACCTGAGCGGACAGCCCCTCGTCGCCGGGCGCGCCTTCGACACGGCCCTGCGGCTGCAGCAGCAGGTACGCGAGCGATTCCGGCTCGATCTCAGCGTGGGGGTCGCCTCCAATCGCCTGGTCGCGAAGGTCGCGTCGGGTGCCAGCAAACCGGTGGGGGTCCTCGAGGTGCTGCCCGGGCAGGAGCAGCGTTTTCTGGCCCCCTTGCCGATTCGCAAGCTCCCTGGCATCGGTCCAGCCACCGCCGAACGGCTGCACGGTCTGCGGATCCAGACGCTCGGGGCTCTGGTCGACGCCGACCCGCGGCGGCTCGAGGCGCATCTCGGGCGCGATGTCGAGGGGCTGCAGATGCGAGCGCGCGGCATCGATACTTCGCCGGTCCGGCCGGCTCAGCCCGACGCCCTGCCCAAGTCCATTTCGCACGAGACCACCTTCCCGGTCGACCGCAGCAAGTTGAGCTATCTCGAGAAGCGACTCGCCGAACTGCTGCACGCCACGGCCTCGCGTCTGCGCGAACGCGAGGCCGTCGCGCGGACGGTCTCGATCAAGCTGCGGCTGACGGACTTCACCACCCTGACGCGCGACCGCACGCTGCCGCACCCTGGGCGCGAGGACGCCGATTTCCTGCCCACGGCGCGCCAGCTGCTCGAAGACCTGCTGGATGGGCGCACCCCGATCCGGCTGCTGGGCGTCAAGCTGGCCGGAATCGAGCGCGGAGCCTGGCAGCCGGCGCTGTTCGAGGAGGCGAAGCCCGCAAGGACTTCGGATTGAGTGATAAGCTTGACCGGAGCTCATGATCGGGGCCTTTCGAACCGCTGCAGTCCTGCTGACTGCCGCCTCCCTGACGGCGTTCTCCGCCGCGCAGCAGGGCGATCCCTTCGCCTTCGATGAGGTCACGACGCCCGCGGGGATCTCCGGCTTCGGCCCAAGCTTCGGCCCCGGAGCCTGGGGCGACGTCAACGGCGATGGCTTGCCGGACCTTTGGGTGGGCAACCACGCCAGCCCCACCCAGCTGTTTGTGCAGCAGGCGGGCGGGGGCTTCGTCGACGAGACGGATCTCTGGCTGCAGGACACGCTCACCCGCGACACGCACGGCGTGGCTTGGGCCGACGCCGATGGCGACGGGGACCAGGATCTCGCCGAGCTGGTCGGTTCCGGCAACAGCGTGACCGGCCAGAATCGCCTGTGGCTCAACGATGGCGGCAGGCTGACGGACGTCGCGCCAGCGAGCGGCGTGGGCTTCGCAGATGGCCGCGGCCGGACGCCACTCTGGGTGGACTATGACCAGGATGGTCGGCTCGATCTGATCACCATCAACCTGTACCGCGCTGGCATCTCGGCGAGCCTGCCGTACCGCCAGATCAGCGCAGCCGGACAGCCGCTGTCCTTCGTCATGGACTGGCCCGGATCCGGCTTTGAACCCTCGACCCAGAACAATGAGTTCGCCCAGCTCGCGGATCTCACCGGCGACGGGGTGCTCGACCTAATCGTCGATGGTTCGCCGTTCCCCAGCCGGCTCTACGACCTCTCCGTCTCCCCGATGGAGGACCGCCTGATCGGTTCCGGTTTCACCGGAGTCCCCAACGTGGTGGATGCGGTCTTTGCCGACTTCGATCTGGATGGCCGGGTCGATATGTATCTGTCCCGCGATCGCATCGAATCCGACAGCGAAGCGGTCCTGGTGAACGACGATGAGCTGCGCGCCAAGCTGTTCGCCAAGCGCGACGAGCGCGGTTTCTCCTTCCAGTCATCGGGCCCGCTGCAGGTGGTCTTTCCCGAGGGCACCTCGCGCAGCGAGATCCGCCTGGGCGCCTCGGGCGTCTCGCCTCTCGATCGCAAGTTTGAACTCGACGCGAGCAATCCTGCGCTGCACGGGATCGCCGCGCACCAGGCCGGCGTCGACCGCGGGATCTACATCGGCTTTGATCCGGTGGAGAAACGCTGGGCCATCCTGCTGAGTTCGCCCGGGCGGAGCCAGGCCGGACTGATTCTCTCCGGTTCCGCGATGCGCGACGTCCGGATGATCCCGCAGGCGGGCGTCGGGCTGGAAGACAGCCTGCTGCTGGCCAGCGCCCAGGGCTATCAGCCGGGCCAGGTCGATCAGCCGGTCTCCAGCCGCTCGGTGGTGGCCGGGGACTTCGACAACGATATGGACCTGGACCTCTATCTGGTGCGCGCCGGCGCGGCGGCCAATCGGCCCAATGTGCTGTACGAGAACCTCGGCGATGGCAGCTTTCGCCGCGTCGATGCGGCGGGGGCGCAGTCCGGATTCAGCGGCGCGGCTGGCTCGGTCTATGGTCTGGGCGATGGGGTGATCAGCGCGGACTACGACGGCGACGGCTGGCTGGACCTGTTCGTGACCAACGGTTTCGGCGACCGCTTCTTCAGCGGCGACGGGCCGCATCAGCTGTTCCGCAACACCGGCGCCGCGCTGCATCCGCAGCGCCATTGGCTGCTGATCGAACTGGAGGGTCCGGCGGGCAACCGCGACGCGATCGGGGCGCAGGTGCGGATCAGCGCCGGCGGCGTCACGCAGCTGCGCGAGCAGAACGGCGGCGTGCATCGCTTCGGGCAGAATCACATGCGCCTGCATTGCGGTCTGGCGGATCACGCGCAGGCCGATCTGGTCGAGGTGCGCTGGCCGGACGGGACGATCACTCAGTTGCAGAACGTCGCGAGCGATCAGATTCTGCGGATCGTCTACTAGCGCCCGCCTTCACCGGATCTCCTGCGATTCCCGCTGCGCAGGACGCTCATCTCGGGCAAACTGGGTGGTTGCTGATGAACTCCCCTCACCTTGGCAGTCTTCTCGCGGGCGTGGTGCTTTTTGCGCTCGCTGTGGTGCCCGCGCATGCCCAGGAATACGGCGTTCGCTTTGAAGACGTCTCCAAGTCTGCGATGGGCAGCCCGCCGGTGGGCCCCAGCTTCGGAGCAGGCGCCTGGGGGGACTTCAATCAGGACGGCTACCCCGATCTCTGGCTCGGCAATCACGCCCTCGAGGCGCAGCTCTGGGTGAACGACCGACAGGGAGGCTTCCTCGATCGCACCAAGACCTGGATGCCCGGCATGGACTCGGTCGACTCGCACGGAGCCGCCTGGGCTGACTTCGACAACGACGGCGACCTCGATCTGATCGAGTGCGTCGGTTCGCGCTTTGGAACCGGGGTCGGCCCCAATCGGCTGTGGCTCAGCCGCTATCCCCAGCCCTTCGCGGAAGTGGCCGGGCTGGCGGGGCTGGCCTATCCCAACGGCCGCTCGCGCACCCCGCTCTGGTTCGACTGGAACGCCGACGGCCTGCTCGATGTGGTGATCACGGCCTTCGAGAGCAGCAAGTCGCGGGATGTGCTGTTTACCCAGCAGCCGGGGGGCGGCTTTCTGCCCGAGCCGCTCAGTAGCGGCTTCCAGCCGACCTTCCAGAACACCCGTTTCGCCCAGCTCGGTGACTTCGACACCGACGGCAAGATGGAGCTGCTGCTGCAGTCGCGCAACTTCCCGGACTCCGCCATGGAGTACGGGCCGGCGGGCTTCACGGCCATCGATCTGCCGCCTGGGATGGATCCGGTGCGCAACGTCCAGGACGTGGTGGTCGGCAACTTTGATGGCGACTTCGACCTCGACTTCTACCTGACGCGCGAGCCGTACTGGAGCAGCGACGAGGTCGCGATCGGTCCGGATGGCGCGCTGCGGGTCGCGGCCAAGGTGCGCGCCGGCGAGCTGCGCATGGTCTTTCGCTGCGCCGGCACGCTGCGTGCCGAGCTGATCGAGGGCATTGACCCGAGCTTCCTCCTGCTGGGCAGCCAGCGCGTGCCTGCGGATCGCTTGCCGCTGGTGCTGCGCCAGGGCGACCGGCGGGTCTGGGGCAAGCAGGCTGGGACGGCGCAGGAAGGCGACGCGGTCTACCTGGGTCGCGAGCCGGACTCTGATTACTGGGAGTGCGTCGTTGCCTCGGCGCAGGAGACCGAAGTCGCGATGATCCTGCGCAGCGACGAAGCGATCAAGCTGGTCTCCGTCGAGGGTCTGCGCGAGCGCGAACCGAGCCCGGACATCCTGCTGTGGTCCAGCCCGACCGAGCCGCGCTACGAGGCGCTGGATCCCCAGTTCGAAGGGCGGGCCGCGGTCGCCGCCGACTTCGACAACGACGGCGACCTGGACCTCTACGTGGTGCAGAGCGGCGCCGCGGTCAACCGGCCGAACCGGCTGTATGACAACGTCGGAGACGAGTTCGTCGAGATCCCGCAGGCGGCGGGCGCGGCGGGGAGTTTGCTGGGGGTCGGCGATGGAGTCTCGGTCGCGGACTACGACTGCGATGGCTTCCTCGACATCCTGATCACCAACGGAGCTGGCCTGCGTCCATTGTCCCTGGACGGACCGGTGCAGCTGTTCCGCAATCAGGGCAACAGCCATCACTGGCTGCAGATCGACCTGATCGGCGCCACCACCAAGGACGCGATCGGCGCGATCGTTCAGGTGACGACGCCGCAGGGCACGCAGCGCCGCGATCAGACCGGTGGCATGACCCGCTCGACCCAAAGCCACGCGCGGCTGCACTTCGGCCTGGGTCCGCACGAGCAGGTCAGTGAGCTGCGCATCGTCTGGCCGAACCGCAAGGTGGACATCTATCACGATGTCCCCGCCGACCAGATCCTGACCATTCGCCAGCGCTAGGGGAACTCTTCCTCTTCCTCGCGCGTGTCGACCTCGGGTTGATGCTTGCGCAGCTGGTTCTTGGCCCAGCGCGGGCCTTCGGTCCAGCGCGGGGGAGCGAGCTCGGCTTCCCATCGGACCAGCGCCCGCAGCATCCGGCGGACACGTTCGGGCTCCTCCGCGGCGAAGTCCTCAAACTCCTGCGGCGCGCGTTCGAGGTGCATCAGCTGCGGCGGCAGGGTGTCGACCCGCACCAGCTTCCAGGGGCCATCGCGGTAGGCGGCCGCCACGCCGCGGCGCCAGTAGAGCTGACGGGGAGGCGCCGCACTTGCGTCGGATCGCCAGGCCTCCCATTGGCTGGTGCCGTCGAAGGGGCCGGCCGGATCGGCGCGCTGTGCGTCCGGGTCGAGAACCGGCCCGGCGACCGCGAGCAGACTGGGAGCGAGATCCAGGCTGGAGATCACCGCGGCGTGGCGCTTCCCGGCAGGGAGCTGGCCCGGCCAGCGCAGCACCAGCGGGACGCGCAGCCCGCCTTCCCACTTCGACCCCTTGCGACCGCGCCAGGCCCCGTTGTCGGAACCGTTATTGGTCGCGCCGCCGTTGTCGTTCAGGAAGACCACGAGCGTGCGGCTGGCCTGACCGCTCTGCTCGAGCGTGTCCAGAATCCGGCCGATGCCGCGGTCCATCGCGAACAGCATCGCGGCGTACTTCCGCCGCCGCAGATTCTCGATCGCGGCGAAGCGTTGGAGATCCTGCTCGAGCGCGTGCATCGGCGTATGCGGCGCGTTGAAGGCGAGGTAGAGGAACCAGGGCTGCTGGCCCTCGTCTGCCGCTTGCGCTGCAATCCACTCGGCCGCGTGATCCGCAAGGGTATCCGTCAGGTACGCGATCTGATCCTCGGGGACGCGCGCCTCATCGTTCTGCAGCTGGCGCAGCGCGGGCGCCTCGGGGGTCGCGAAGTAGGAGCGGCTTCCGCCCAGGAAGCCAAACCAGTGATCAAAGCCCCGTTCCAAGGGGCGCAAACCGGGCTGACTGCCCAGGTGCCACTTGCCCATCGCGGCGGTGCGATAGCCGCGCGCCTTCAGTAGCTCGCCCAGGGTGCTCTCCGCGCGCGAGAGCCCCATTTGTTCTGGTGTGAAGCCTGGCTCCGGGGATCCCGGGCCGTTGAACTCGTGGCCAAAACGCTGCTGATAGCGTCCGGTCATCAGGCCAGCGCGGGACGGGCAGCAGACCGAGGCGGAAACGTAGGCCTGCTCGCAGACCACGCCTTCGGCGGCGAGCGCGTCGAGGCGCGGAGTGAGCTCCGCCGGGCCGCCATGAAAGCCGAAGTCGGCCCATCCTGCGTCGTCGCTGACGATCAGCAGGATGTTCGGGCGCTCGCTGGACGGCGGGGGATCCCCCGCGGCAAGGAGCAGCAAGAAGGTCGCGAACCCCAGCATGGTTGCTCGCTAGGCTAGCTCGTTGGCTGCTTCCTCTCCACTTCCCCTTGCGCTCGCGTTCTGCGCGGGTTCGATGCTCACCGTGCTGGTCTGGAGCGTGACGGGTCCCGGGGCGTCACCCGCGGCCCGCACCGATGCAGGCGGAGAGGAGGCGATCGTGCTCGAGCTGCAGCGTCTCCGCGCGAGCGTGGAGGCTCTGGACCGCGTCGCGCCCGGCGCGGCGGCGGCGGCGCCTCATGCGGCCCTCCCGGGGGCGGCCGCGAGCGGAGGCCGCCAGGTCGATCTCGAGCCGGTGCTGCGTGATCTCCAGCAGGCGATCGCGGGCCTCGCCGATCAGGTCGAATCAGGTGGTCAGGGGGTGGCCGGACTGAAGCGCGCCCGGTCGATGCGTCAGACCGCCAACTGGGCCGAACTGCAGCCGCTCGCCGAGCTGATGTCGCGCGACGACGAAGCAGCCGATCGTCAGGTGCGGCTGCTGACTCCGCCCGAGCTGCTGGCGCGCTTCGGACCCCCGGATCACGTCTGGTCCGGCGGAGACTCGGGCGCCGTGACCTGGCACTACGAGCGGATCGGCATGGTCGAAGGCGAGGAGGTCCGGCTGGCCGAGATCAACCTGCGCGTGCAGAACGGCTACGTGATCGAATCGTGGGGCGAAGATCGCGCCACCGAACAAGAGCTCAGCGCGCTCGAAGACCGTCGATAACGCGCACGCGCGAGGCGCGCCAGGCCGGGACCAGGCTGAACACCACGGCGACCGCCAAGGTGGCACCGACCAGGATCAGCACCGAGGGCAGATCCACCGCCACCGGGATGTGATCAAACTTGTAGATCTCCGCGCGGAAGATGGGCTGGCCGCCGCCGACCCATTTCTCGACCGTGGTCAGATTGTGAATCAGCCACTGGCCCAGCAGCAGGCCCAGCCCAATGCCGATCAACGAGATCAGCAGGCCCAGCGAAACGTAGAAGCGAATGATGCGACCTGGCGTCGCGCCCAACGCGCGCAGCACGCCGATATCGCGCCGCTTCTCGGTGACGGTCAGAGTGAGCGTGGCCACCAGCTGATAGGCCGCAACGAGCACGATGAAGAAGAACACGATGCTCAGCATGCCGCGCTGATTCTCGACCGCGCGCAGCAGGTTGCCGCCGCGGTCGCGCCAGCTGAAGGTGCAGCCGAAGCCGGGGTGGGTGTAGCCGGCCAACTGCAGAGCGTTCTCGACTTCTTCAGCCACCAGCTCCGGGTCCACCGCGTCTTCGGTGCGGATCAGAATCTCGGTGAAGCCCGTCTCGGAACCTAGAAACTCGGCCAAGGCGGTGCGCGGCAGCTCGGCGCGGTCCAGGTCCTGGTCGTAGCGCCCCGTCTTGACCGTCTCGACCAGGCGGCAGCTCATTTGCAGGAGCTGCGGCGTGCTGCGCCCGCCCGGGCGATCGTTCTGGACGAAGGTGATGACCCCCAGGATGTCGCCGATCTCAAGGCCGAGGCGTTCGGCGGCGCCGACCCCGAGGCGCATTGGCAGGATCGGTCGACCGCGCGCGTCCTGTCCGGTTTCGAAGCCATCAAAGCCCTGATTGACGCCGACCAGCAGCATGCCGGAGAGGTCGGTCGAGCGCGGGTCGCTGAGGGCGGCCGCGCCGCGACGGCCGATGAGGCCGTACCAGTTGAGGCGCGGCTCGAGGGCGCGGATGCCGTCGACCTCGTCGACGGCCTCTTCATAGGCCTCGAACGGGCGGTACTCGCCGCCGCGTGCCCGCGCCGCTTCGATGACGGCATCGCCCGAGATGCTCCGAATCGAGGCCTGCAGCTCGGCGAGGAAGCCGTTCATGACGGCCAGCACCGCAAACAGCACAGCGACGCCCAAGGCGATCGCCACTGCCGAGAAGATCAGCAGGGGACGACGCCGGAAGTAGGCGAGGCCGAGGCTGGCGAGGGTCATGCGGGGGCGTACTCCGAGGAGACCAGCAGACCGTCGCGCATCGTGAGCACCCGATCGCAGCGGCCCGCCACGCGCGGGTCGTGGGTGGCCAGCAGCACCGCGGCGCCCTGCTCGCGGCCCAGTCGCAGCAGCAGTTCCAGCACCTCATCGCTGGTCTGGCGGTCGAGGTTCCCGGTGGGCTCGTCGGCGAGCAGGACCTGGGGACCACAGACCAGCGCGCGGGCGATCGCCACCCGCTGCTGTTCGCCGCCCGAGAGCTGCGCCGGTTTGTGCGTGAGGCGCTGGGCGAGGCCGACGCGCTGCAGCGCTGCCCGCGCCGCTTCGCGTTCCTTCCGGCGCCGGCCCAGCCAGCTGCCGCCGATCAGCCGGCGCGGCATCAGCACGTTCTCGAGTGCGTTCAGCTCAGGCAGCAGCTGAAACTGCTGAAACACGAAGCCGATCTTCGCGGCACGCAACCGCGCCGCGGCCGCGTTGCCCAGGCTCTGGACTTCCTTGCCATCAATCCACAGCTTGCCGCCATCCGGCTTGTCGAGCAGCCCCAGCAGGTTGAGCAGAGTCGACTTGCCGCTGCCCGAGGAGCCGACCAGGGCGCAGACCTCGCCGCGATGCAGGGACATCGAAACACCCTTGAGTACTTCGAGTCGCGACACGCCCATGCGGTAGGACTTGCGCAGCGTGTCGGCGTGGAGGACAAGATCACTCATAGCGAAGGGCTTCGACCGGGGACAGGGAGGCCGCCCGGATCGCCGGGCCGAGGGTGAACAGCACGCCCGTCAGGAAGGCGGCGAGGGTCAGCTTGACCGCCATCGCCGGATCCCAATGCACGGGGATTCCGTCGATCACGTAGATGTCGGAGGCGAAGATCTCGAAGCCGAACTCCTCCTTGAGGAAGCGCTCGACGGCGACGTGATTCTGGACCAGCGAGTAAGCGCCGAAGTAGCCGAGCACAGCGCCGACTCCGCTGCCCAGCGAGCCGACGAACAGCAGCAGGCCGCCGCGCCGCAGCGGGCTGAAGCCCAGCGCGGCCAGGACGCCCAGGTCGCGCACCTTCTCGCGGACCAGCGCCGACAGCGTGGCGAAGATGCCGAAGGCGGCTACGACCACGATGAAGAACATCACCAGCGTGGTCACGCGGCGTTCGTTCTCGATGGCGCTCAGGAACACAGCCTGGCGTTCTTCCCAGGTCTCCAAGGCACCGCCGTTCTCCGGTCGCGGATCGGGCAAACCGGCGTCCAGCAGCGCGCTGCGCACCGCCTGGCGCGCGTGCTCCAAGGCCACGCCTTCGTCGACGCGAATCAGGATTTCGCTGAAGTCCGCGGCGTTGGAGCCCACCAGCGTGCCGTGTAGCCCCTTGAACCAGCCAGTGCGAGGGACGTAGATGCGGTCGAGCGACATCTCGTAGTCGCTGCCGGCGTAGGTGCCCGCGATGCGAAAGCTGCCGTTGACCGGAACCAGCGGCTCGTCCGAGTCTGCGGCCGGCAGCTGATTGGGGAGCGCGACGACCTTGAGCGCCGCGCCGCGCGGCCGTTCCGCCGCGCCGAGACGCAAGCGATCACTGATGATCGCTCCGCCTGGGCTTCGGTCATTTTCCCCCTCGTAATCGAAAGGCTGAGCGGGGTCGGCGACCGGCAGCTTGATCGCTTCCTGCAGCGCATGGTCCCAGCCGCCTTCCTGTGGCGTGACCGCCGCCTCGAGTTCAGGGTCGATGCCGACCAACTGCACCGCATTTGAATCGCCGTGCGCCGTCGACTGCAACTGCCAGCGCGAACTCTCGGTGACGAGCAGCGCATAGACCACGAGGTGGGGGGCCGCCGCAGCGACCTCCGGCACCTCCTGGAGCACGGCCTGATAGCGCTCCCAGCTCGCCTCTTCCTCGCCGGCGCCCGGGATCAGCAGCAGATCAGAGAGCGGGCCGCGCACCGAGGCGCGGTCCTCTTCGATCAGACCGTTCATGACCGCCAGGACCACGAGCAGCGCCAGCAGGCCGATGGCCACCCCGAAGACGGCCAGAATCTGGACTGGCCGGCGAATCAGGTAGGCAAGGGCGAGGCGCGCCACCGTCCGACTTTACTCGGCGTCGCCCGGCTCGTCTTCGGTGCCGGCCTCGGGGCGCATATGCGGGAACAGCAGCACGTCGCGGATCGTGTCCTTGTTGAGGAGCACCATGATCAGTCGGTCGATGCCGATGCCGCAGCCGCCGGCCGGCGGCATGCCGTAGGCCAGCGCGCGCACGTAGTCGAGGTCGACCTCATTGGGCGCCTCGGGGTCGTCCTTGTCGGCGACCTGCTCTTCGAACTTGGCCAGCTGTAGCTGCGGGTCGTTCAGCTCGCTGAAGGCATTGGCGAGCTCCATGCCGCCGAGGAAGAACTCGAAGCGCTCGGCCCACACCGGGTCGTCCGCCGAGGGCTTGGCCAGCGGGCAGATCGCGGCGGGGTAGTCGTAGACGAAGACCGGGCCGGGGAGCGCGGTCTCGACCTTCTCTTCAAACAGATCGTTGACCGTCTTCCAGTAGCTGTAATCGCCGAGCTGGGCCGGGTCGGCTTGCCGCTGCGGGTGCTCCGGTAAGGTCTGCGCCAGCAACTGCCAGACAGCAGCGCGATCGGTGGGATCGCAGCCGGCGTGCTCGACGAAGGCATCGGCGTAGCGCACCCGCTGGAAGGGCGGCGTCAGGTTGTAGCTCTGGCCGCGGAACTCGGCGCAGATCGTGCCGTCTTCGGCTTCGAGGCCAGCCGCGCGCGCGCCGGCGACCACCAGCTGCTCGGTGAGCTCGAGCATGCCCAGATAGTCCGTGTAGGCCTCGTAGAACTCGACCATGGTGAACTCCGGGTTGTGGCGCGGCGAGAGGCCTTCGTTGCGAAAGACGCGGGCAAACTCGAACACCCGCTCGATGCCGCCGACCAGCAGGCGCTTCAGATAGAGCTCCGGCGCGATCCGCAGGTAGAGCTGCATATCGAGCGCGTTGTGGTGGGTGACGAAGGGCCGCGCGTTGGCGCCGCCGTAGATCGGATGCAGCACCGGGGTCTCGACCTCGTGGTAGCCGTGCTCGAGGAAGACCGCGCGCATCGCCTGGATGATCCGCGTCCGGCGCAGGAAGTCTTGGCGGACCTCTTCGTTCGAAAACAGATCGACGTAGCGGCGGCGCGCGCGCTGCTCGGCGTCGGCCAGACCGTACCACTTCTCCGGAGGGTTCTCGAGCGCCTTGGTGAGGATGGTGAAGTCGCTGTCGCCGAAGACGCTGATCTCGCCCTTGCCGGTGGTCGCCAGCTCGCCGGTGACGCTGACGAAGTCGCCGAGGTTGAGCGCCTTGAGCAGCGCGAAGTCCTCGGCGGAGAGCCGGTCCTTCTGCAGCACGGCCTGAATCCGACCGGACTCATCGACCACGTCGAGGAAGGCCAGCTTGCCGTAGCCGCGGCGGCCGGTGACCCGACCGCAGATGGTGACCTGCTGGCCCTCGCGCTGGGCGAAGGCGGCAATCAGATCGGCGCCCAGCTCGCGGCCCTCGGGGCTGCGCGCCGGGTAGGGGTCTGCGCCGAGCTCGCGGAGGTCGGCGAGCTTCTGCAGGCGGTCGGGGTGGAAAGGAGCCGTCATCCCAAAGGTTCCTGCCCTGCGACGAGGGCAAACAAAAACGCCCGGACGGTTGGACCGGCCGGGCGTGCGGGCGAGGTGGTGGAGCTATGGGGATTCGAACCCCAGACCTTCGCAATGCCATTGCGACGCTCTCCCAGCTGAGCTATAGCCCCATGTGCCTCGCGTTGTCACGAGCTTGCGAACGCGGAGGATCGCCGGCTCGGGCCGAAAAGTGTACCGCATCCCCGGGGGGAATCAAGATTCCCTGGAAGATCCCCGGCCTGCTCGGCAGAATCCGGGGGCCGATGCTCTGGCTGTCCCTGATTCTGGCTCTGACTGCTCCCCAGCAGGGGGAGGGGCGCCAGCGACAGGCTCACGAGCCGGATCCCCGCGCGCTCGTCCGGGCCTTGGCCAACGACGGCATCGCCGGCAACGCCCGCCAGGCCTGGCAGCAGCTGCTGCAGGCGGGGCTGCGGGCGCAGGCGGCGCTGGCGGCCGGACTGGAGTCGGCTGATCCGCAGCAGCGCTTCCTAAGCGCGACCGCGCTGGCCCACGCCGGCGCCCGCAAGGAGGACGTGGGGATGATCTGCGCCGTGCTCTGGCCGCACCTCGAGGCCAATCAGGTCCCCGGGGATCTGGAGATGGCCCAGGCGGCGCTGGCGCGAATGGGCACCGGCGAGCACCGGCGCGCGGTGATCGGCTGGATCCGCGAGGCGCGCCGCAGCAGCGGCGGCCAGGCGACTGGGGCCATCGAAGGCATCGGCCTGCGGCTGGGGCTGCACGACGACTGGCGGCGCATCTACGCCTGGCCATCGCTTCATCCCCGCTTCGTGCTGCGTCAGGATGCGAGCTGGCCGATGCTGCAGCCGCGTGCCGCGCGCTGGACGCCGGCCCGCCATGCCAGCGAGCTGGTGCTCGCGTTGGGCGCCGATGGGCTGGGCCGCAATGCCAGCGCTGCCGAGCGCGAACTCTCGGAGCGCATCACCGAAGAGCCGATCCGCCGCGCGCTGCGCCGCGCGCTGTTTGATGCGGATCACCAGCGTCGCCACTTCGCCTGGGGCATCTGGGTGCTGGCGGTCCACCCGTACTGGGGCGAAGCCGCGGAGATCCCCGAGCAGGAGATCCCCTGGGAGACGCTCGATCAGATGGCGCTCGAGGCCTTGGCCGAGGATCGGTTCTCCAGCGGGGCGATGGGCTGGGGCAACGCCGGGCGCGCGATTCACTACTTCGAGCAGCGCGGCGCGGCCGCCTGGGGTGTGCTGCGGCACGGCCTGGTTTCCGGGGATCCAGTGCAAAGGGTGCGTTGCGCCGTGCTGCAGATCACGACCGGAGATCCGCTCGCCGGCGCGTCGATCACCGTCCTGCAGGCTGCACTGCAGGACAACAAGCTGCGCAATGATCAGATGGCAGCCGAGCACGCGCTGATCTCCGCCGGTCCGGCTGCGCTCGACTGGCTGGCCTCGGTGGGTCCGGCTGCGGATCCCCAGGAGCGCGCCGCGCGGGCGCGGATTCGGCAGCACATCCAGAAGCTCAACCCCGAGCTGCAAGAGCGTCACCGCTGGCGGGCTCTGGCCCGTCTGAGCTCTCTAGGAAGCTCCTCGCGCTAGGATATGCGGCTCCCCGCGCGGCGTCCCACCCTGACCGGGCGCGCGCTGGGCTCGTTTCGCGATGCCGCGCTACGACTTCACCTCGATTGAATCCCGCTGGCAGGAGTTCTGGCAGCGCGAAAAGACCTTCCGCACGCCGGGGCCCGGCGAGCCGGACTTCGACGCGTCCAAGCCCAAGTACTACGTGCTGGATATGTTCCCGTACCCCTCGGGAGCCGGTCTGCACGTGGGACACCCGAAGGGCTACACCGCGACCGACATCATGGCGCGCTATCAGCGCCACCGCGGCAAGAACGTGCTGCACCCGATGGGCTGGGACGCCTTCGGTCTGCCGGCCGAACAGTACGCGATTCAGACGGGCACGCACCCGGCGGTGACGACGGCCAAGAACGTCGATCGCTTTCGCGAGCAACTGCAGGCGCTGGGCCTGAGCTACGACTGGGACCGCGAGGTCAACACCACCGACCCGAAGTACTACCGCTGGACGCAGTGGATCTTCTCGAAGCTCTATGAGCAGGGCCTGGCCTATGAAGCCGAGATCCCGGTCTGGTGGTGCGAAGAGTTGGGCACCGTGCTGGCCAACGAAGAGGTCATCGACGGCCTGAGCGAGCGCGGCGGGCACCCCTGCGTGAAGCGTCCGCTGCGGCAGTGGATGCTGAAGATCACGGCCTACGCCGAACGGCTGCTCGCCGACCTCGACAAGCTGGACTGGCCCGAGTCAGTCAAAGCCATGCAGCGCGAGTGGATCGGCCGCTCCGAAGGCGCCGAGATCGAGTTTGCGATCGCCAGCGATGCCGGCGCCGCGACCGAGCAGAACTTCACCGTATTCACGACGCGGCCGGACACGCTGTTCGGCGCGACCTTCTGCGTGCTGGCGCCGGAGCATCCGCTGGTCGATCAGATCACCGGGGCGGATCAGCAGGAGGCGGTCACCGTCTACCGCGAAGCGGCGGCCTCGAAGACCGATCTGCAGCGCAGCGAGCTACAGAAGGAGAAGTCCGGTGTGTTCACCGGCGCCTACGCGGTTAACCCGCTGTTCGAAGAAGGCGATCCGCGTCGCCTGATGCCGATCTGGATCGCCGACTACGTGCTGATGAGCTACGGCACCGGCGCAATCATGTGCGTGCCGGGCGGCGACCAGCGCGACCATGACTTTGCGACCGAGTACGGCCTGCCGATCGTCCAGGTGGTGGCTCCCGAGCCGCTCGCGGTCAACGCGCCCAGCGTCGACAGCGGCTTCGACGCCACGCATGGCATGTCTTCGGTCGAGATGGTCACCGAGTGCTACTCCGGCCCGGGCGTGATGGTGAACAGCGGCTTCCTCGACGGCACGCCCACCGAAGAGGCCAAGCCGAAGATGATCGCCTGGCTCGAAGAGCAGGGCTATGGCCGCGGGCGAGTCAACTTCCGTCTGCGCGACTGGCTGTTCAGCCGCCAGCGCTACTGGGGCGAGCCCTTCCCGATCCTGCACGGCCCGGACGGCGAGACCAAGCTGGTGCCCGCCGAAGACCTGCCGGTCTCGCTGCCGGAGCTGGACGACTTCAAGCCGGCGGGGGCGCTTGAGCCGCCGCTCGGTCGCGCCAAGGACTGGGTCGAAGTCGTCGACGCCGACGGCAAGGTCTGGCGCCGCGAGACCAACTCGATGCCGCAGTGGGCGGGTTCGTGCTGGTACTACCTGCGCTTCCTCGACCCTCAGAACGACGAGGCCGCGTGGGGCGAGAAGGCCGAGAACTACTGGATGCCGGTCGACCTCTACGTCGGCGGCGCCGAGCACGCCGTGCTGCACCTGCTGTACGCGCGCTTCTGGCACAAGGTGCTCTACGATTGCGGCCTGGTCTCGACTGACGAGCCCTTTGAGAAGCTGGTCAACCAGGGCATGGTGCAGTCCTACGCGTTCAAGAACGCCCAGGGTGCGCTGGTCCCGGCCGATGAAGTCGAGGAGCAGGGCGAGTCCTTCGTCGCCAAGGCCGACGGCGCCGAAGTCGAGCGCATCGTGGCTAAGATGTCGAAGTCGCTGCGCAACGTCATCAACCCGGACGAGGTGCTGAGCGAGTACGGCGCGGACACCATGCGCCTCTACGAGGCCTTCATGGGCCCGGTCACCGCCAGCGCCCCGTGGAACCCGCGCGACCTGCCCGGCGTGCACCGCTTCCTGCAGCGCACCTGGCGCGTCTTCGTGCCGCAGGAGGACGACGGCGATCCGATCTACGCTTCGCTGCTGACCAACGCCGACGGTTCCGACGAACTGGAGCGCGCGCTGCATCGCTGCATCGAGAAGGTCGGCAGCGACCTCGAGCAGATGGGCAACAACACCGCGATCGCCGCGATGATGGAGTTCATCAACGAGGTGACCAAGCGGGAGGGCGTCGGCTTCAGCCGCAGCCAGGCGGAGCGTTTCTGCATCCTGCTTGAACCCTTTGCGCCGCACCTCGCCGAAGAGCTGTGGGATCGCCTCGGGCACAACGAGTCGCTGGCGTATCAGCCCTGGCCGGAGTTTGATGCGGCGATGCTGGTCGCGGAGTCGATTGAGATTCCGGTCCAGGTCAACGGCAAGCTGCGCGCCAAAGCCTTCGTCCCGGCCGGTCAAGAGAAGGACCGCGCCGTACTCGAGGCCGCCGCGCGTGAAGCCGCCGCGGAGCAGCTCGAAGGCGTCGAGATCAAGAAGGTGGTGGCCGTCCCCGGCCGCCTCGTCAACTTCGTCGTCGCGGGTTAACGCCCCGCGATGCTGATCCCTGGCACCAGGTTGGGCGGCAGCTCGCCCGGTGCCAGCAAGTGCAGGATCGCGCAGAAGTGGCAGACCGTGCCGATCAGCACGAAGATGTGCCAGACGGTGTGGTGGAAGGGCAGCCGCGTCCACAGGAAGAACACCGTCCCCAGCGTGTAGGCGGTGCCGCCGACCAGCAGCCAGGTCACGGCCTGAATCGGCAGCAGCTCGAGCAGGGTCGGGAAGCTCAGCACCGCGATCCAACCCATGCCCAGGTAGAGCGCGATCGAAACGGCGCGGTTGCGGACCGCGCGCTTGGCTTCAAGCGCCATGCCGCCGAGGGCGAGGCCCCAGATGAGGGCCAGCATGCCCCAGCCCCAACCTTCGCGGAGCGGGCCGAGCGCGAAGGGAGTGTAGGTGCCGGCGATCAGCAGGTAGATCGCCACGTGGTCGATCACCTGAAGCAAACGCTTGCGCGCCGGGTTGCGGGCCCAGTGGTAGAGCGTCGAGGCTGCGTAGAGCACCACCACGGTGAAGCCGAAGACTGCGACCCCGAGCGAGAACCAGAAGTCGCCCTGCGCCATGGTGAAGCGCAGCAGCATCGCCGTGGCCGCCAAGCCAAACACGACGCCGACGGCGTGCGTGGCGCTATTGAGCGTCTCTTCGAGCCCGGATTGCCGGGAGACGAGATGCTTTTCCGCGTGGGTCCAGCGATGGAATGGCATGAAAGGAGCGAGCCCCGGTTGCCCGGGCGGCGGGACCCCGGCTCTTCCCTTTCGGCAGGCGCCTGTGCCCCGCTTTCCTCTTTAGGTCGAATTCGTGGCGCTGTAACCTGAGCCGATGGCGCGGCGGCTGCGGATTTTGTGGACCTTTTTGCTCACACTGGGCAGCGTGGCGGCCTGGACCGAGCTCGAGCTGCTCGGGCTCGGCATGCTGGTCCACGCGCAGCTGCAGTTCGTGGCCGCCTGGGCGCTGACCCTGGCCTGGTGGTGCTGGAAGGGGGGGCAGCTTGGGCGCTTTGTGGCTGCGGTGGGGCTAGTGGCCCATTTTGGCCTTTATTCCCAACCCTTCTGGGCTGCTGCGCCGCGGGCGACGGGACCGGGCCAGGAGCTGCGCGCGGTCTGGTTCAACGCCTGGGGAAGCCCTTCCGCGACCGAGGCGCTCCACCATGCCGCCGTCGAAAAGGGTGCGGACCTCGTCGCCCTCTGTCAGGCCGGCGGGGCGCCGGTGCTGCGCCGGCTGGCAGCCGATTACCCCTACCAGGCCTACGACCACGACGATCGCATCGGCCTGTTCAGCCGGGTGCCGATCGCCGAGGTCGAGTGGTTGGAGGGCGAGCCGGGCCACAAGCCGCGCGAGCGCAAGTGGCTGCGCGTGGTGCTCGAAGGCGGCGTGGAAGTCTGGGTGGGGCACGCTCAGCACCCGGACCAGACCGCTCATGCCCCGACGCTAACGCGGATCCGCGCGGCGGCGGAGCGCGCAGGCCCCGCCGTGCTGTTCGCCGACCTCAACACGACGCCCTGGGCCGCGGGCTTCCAATCCTGCCTCGCCGCCGGCTGGCAGAGCGCGCGCGCCGGACAATGGCCGTGGCGCACCTGGCGCGATCCGAGTTTTCCGCTGCTGCGCTGGCCGATTGACCACGTCCTCGTCCGCGGCGGCGTGGGGGTGACGGCCTTCACGGTCGGTTCAGATCTGGGCTCAGATCATCTGCCTCTCTGGGTGGATCTGGTGCTGCCGGCGCTACCCTGAACCGATGCAGCACAGCGCTTCCGATGGGGCCGCGCGCCGGACCGGGCGCGGGCTGGTGCGCTTCGGGCTGACGGCGCTGCTCGGAGTCCTGCTGCTCGCCTATGTCCTTCCCACGGGTTGGCTCACGGCGCTGCTGCAGCACTTCCCGGCGTACTACGCCTGGGCTGCGCTGGGCCTCGCCGTCCTCGCCCGCTGGAGTCGGAGCGCCACCGTGCTGCAGGGTGGCTGCGCTTTCCTTGCGGTCGGTCTGTTTGCCTTCTGGGCCACGCCGCGGCTTCCGGCTGCCGCGCAGACTCTGCATGACCCGGCGTCCATGCGCGTCGTCTGGGCCAATCTTCAGCACGATCCGCGCAAGGTGGAGTCCTTTCTGGATTGGCTGGAGACGCTCGATCCACTGCCGCTGGCGATCGGTCTGGCCGAGGTGCACGATGAGGCATCGGTGATCGCGTTGCGTGAGCGCTATCCGCACGGGCTTGCTGATCGGGCGACCGGCGTGGCGCTGCTCACGCGCGAGGAACCGAAGGCGATGCAGAGCGTCTGGGTGCAGAACGGCCGCCCGATCCTGCACCTGGAGATGAGCGTCGCAGGGCGGCGCGTCGACCTGGTGGCTGCGCATGCCTTGGTGCCGGTCGGGGCGGGCGCGCAACCGGCCCTGACACCCCTGGTCGAGCTGCTGGACGGGCTCGACGCGGCGGTGGTGCTGGCGGACCTCAATCAGACTCCTTGGTCGACGGCGTACCGCCACCTGATCAGGGATGCGCGCCTGCAGGACGCACGGCGGGGTCAATGGCCGCGCAAGACCTGGCGGCCGCGCCGATCCTGGCTGGTGGGCCTGCCGATTGACCACGTCCTCTATCGCGGGGCCGTGCAGGTGGAGCAGTTCCGGCTTGGACCGGACGTGGGCAGCGATCACCTGCCGCTGCTCGCCGATCTGGCGCTCGGAAGCGGCGAAGCGTCCGACCACTAGATCTTGTGGCCTTTCGGCGTGCGGCCCACGAGTCGCTGAAATCCGGCGGAAATCTGCCGGAGCGGTCAAAAAAATCGGCCGGAAGCAGTGCAGATCCGGGGGACGCCGGGCCGAAGACGAAAGAGGCCTTCTCAGGATGAGACCGATCCCTTCGATGGTTCTTTCCTGACCCTCCTTCCCATCGCTCCAACCATGGCGGAACAACTGGCCTTTGGCACGAAGATCGGTATCGACGAGATGCCGACCGTATTGGTCGTCGACGACGACCGCGACCTGCGTCTGGCGATGTGCGCCATGCTCGCAAAGCGCTTTCAGGTGCTTCAGGCATCGAATGGCCAGGAAGCCCTGGCCGTGCTGTCGGAACATATTCCTGAGCTGATCATCAGCGACATCACGATGCCCGGCATGGATGGAACCGTCCTGCTGCAGGAGATCCGCGGGCGTGACCTGGACATTCCGGTGATTCTGGTCACCGGCAAGCCGCAGCTCGAAGGCGCGATTCGCGCGGTCGAGTACGGGGCGTTCCGCTACCTGCAGAAGCCGGTCAATCCGCGCGAACTCGAGCAGGTGATCGATGAAGCGATCCACATGCGGAAGATGGCGAGCGCAAAACGCTCGCTGTTCCAGATGACCAACGGCACGCCGGGCACTGCCTCAGACCGCGCCGGTCAGATTGCGCGCTTCGAGCGCGCGGTGGAGTCGATCTACTTGCACTTTCAGCCGATCTACTCGCTCGACCGCGGCACCGCCGTGGGTTACGAGTGTCTGCTGCGCTGCACCGAGGCGACCCTCAGCGAACCGCCGGCGCTGATCCGCGCGGGTGACGAGCTGGGGCGGACCGATGAAATCGGTCGTGCGATCCGCCAGGCCGCACTGGAAGAGTTGCCGCGCGTGCCGGAGCACGCGCGCCTGTTCGTGAATCTGCACTACGCGGATCTGAACGACGCCGAGCTGTTCGACCCGAACAGCGAGTTCTCGCGTCACGCCGAGCGCTTTGTGCTTGAGATCACCGAGCGCGAGTCGCTGGACGCCATCGCGCAGGCGCAGGACAAAGTGCAGCAGCTTCGTGCGCTGGGCTTTGAGATCGCGATGGATGATCTGGGCGCGGGTCACAATGGACTCGCCGCGTTTGCCCAGCTCGAGCCCGAAGTGGTCAAGCTGGACATGAAGCTGGTGCGCAACCTTGACCGTGCGGAGAAGCAACGGGACCTGGTGCAGGTCATGTTCGACTTCTGTGAGCAGGGCGGTATGCAAGTGATTGCCGAAGGGGTCGAGACCCCTGAGGAGTTGCAGGCGCTGTCCGGGATCGGTGTCGATCTCGTGCAGGGCTATCTGATCGCCAAGCCCCAACGGCACGCCCAGGAGCCGCCCAATCCCTGGGATTCGAGCAAGGAATGAACGAGCTGCCGCGGGACTCGATGCGCCTCTCCCTTGCCGCTGAGCTGAGGGAACTGCGCCGGAGTCTCGCCGAGCTCGAGGCGGTCGAGGACGCGGCGCGGCAGCGCCGGCGCCAGCTGATGGAGGAGTTGGACGGGCTCATCGAGCGCGCCCAATCCGGCCCCGCCGAGCTCCCGCAGCACGAAGATCCCGAGCAAGCCTCGGAAGAGCAGCCGCAGGAACCGGCGGCCCCGGAGCCCGGTCAGGTCGCCCGCATCCTGATCGCCGAAGACTCCGCCACCGCGGGCAAGCTCGCGCGCCGCCTCGTCGAGCGCATGGGCTTCGCGGTGGACTGGGTCCGAGACGGCGTCGAAGCCCTCGAGTCGCTCGAGCGCCGCCACTACGACGTCGTGCTCATGGACTGCAAGATGCCGCGGATGGATGGCTACCAGGCCACCCGGGCCATCCGCCAGTTGCCCGGCGAGGCGGGGTCCGTGCCCGTGATCGCGCTGACCGCCAACAACCTCGAAGGCGACGATCTGCGCTGCTTTGTTGCTGGGATGGATGACTACCTGGCGAAGCCGGTTCATTCGGGGCAACTGGAGGACCGTTTGCGGCATTGGGTGACTGAGGCTGCGCGGCGCCGCGCCTAGAAGCTGGCCCCCTTGGGTGGTGCTACTTCACCGTAAGTCACTTCAATAAGGAGGTTTACGCATCAGTTATCATCTCCGCTAAGCGAGATGAGAATTCTCGCCTAGATCTCTATCTGGTAGGGACTTAGCTCTATTCGAGCACACTGAAGGGGGTCAGTCTCTTTTTGGTGCACCTGTCTCAAGTTGGGTCGCCCACCTTGGCGAAGAGTCTTTGTTCTTTCCCCTCCTTGCCCCTTTCAGCCCCGATCAACCATGCCCTCATCGACTACCCATGCGGTCCGCCGTGGCGCCTCGCGCGCGACGGAGGCCCGGGAAGCCGTGGCGGAACTCGCCGCCCAACTCGACCCAGCTCAGGCTGAGCTGGTCGTCTTCTTTGCTTCTCCGGTCTATGACCGCGCCGAGCTTGCTGCCGCGCTGGCTGAGCACTTCTCCGCGACTCAGGTCATCGGTTGCACGACGGCCGGTGAGTTCGGCCCTGCCGGTTATGGCGAGGGAACTCTGAGTGGATTCTCTTTCCGACGCGGGGAGTTCTCCTTCGAAGTGGGGCGCCTGGACGCGCTGCAGGAACTCGAGATCGACGCCGGGACGCACGCGATGCAGGCGGCGATGGACAGCCTGCGTGGCCGCGGGCTGCAGGTTGATGCTCAGCACTGCTTTGGCTTCTTGCTGGTCGACGGTCTGTCGATGCGCGAGGAGGCGGTGGTGAGTTCGCTGCACCGTCCGCTCGGCGAGATCCACCTGTTCGGTGGCTCGGCAGGCGATGACCTCGACTTCGGTTCGACCTTCGTCTACGTCGACGGGGAGTTTCGCGCGGACTGCGCGACCTGCCTGCTGGTCCACACCGAGCTTCCGTTTGAGGTCTTCCGCACCCAGCACTTCGTCGAGACCGAAGCGCGCATGGTGATCACCGAAGCGGATCCGCTGAACCGCATCGTGACCGAGATCAACGGCGAGCCGGCGGCGCGCGAGTACGCCGCGCAGGTCGGGCTCGAGATTGAAGAGCTGACGCCTCAGATCTTCGCGGCGCACCCCGTGCTCGTCCGGGTCGGCGGTGAGACCTTCGTCCGTTCGATCGCCAAGGTGAATGACGACGAGAGCCTGAGCTTCTTCTGCGCGATCGAGCCCGGCAATGTGCTGACTGTCGCCCAAGGGGTCGATCTGGTTGGAAGTCTGCAGCGCGCCTTCGATGAGGTGCGAGGCCGCATCGGTGAACCGCAGATCACGATCGGCTGCGACTGCATCCTGCGCAGCCTGGAGTCGCAGCGCGACGAGGTGCGCGAGCAGGTCGCCGAGGTACTGGAGCGCAACCAGACGGTGGGCTTCGCGACCTACGGCGAGCAGTTTGACGCCATGCACGTGAACCAGACCTTCACCGGAGTCGTGATCGGCGCCCGCCGCGCCGCCTAGTCCAACCATGTCCGACGCCCTGCCTCCCGCCGATGACGAGCTGCAGCGTCTGCGCGCCCGCGTGCAGAAGCTGGAGAAGGTCAATCAGGTGCTGATGAACCAGGTCGAGCAGAGCTACGACTGGCAGGGAGACACTTTCTCGATGGTCCGCGCGGCCAAGCAGATCGAGGAGAAGGTGCGCGAGCGGACCCGGGACCTGGAGCGCGCCAACACGGAGCTGCAGCAGGCCAAAGAAGAGGCCGACGCTGCCAGCCAGGCGAAGTCGGAGTTCCTGGCCAACATGAGCCATGAGATCCGCACGCCGATGAACGGCATCCTGGGCATGGCCGGGCTGCTGATGGACACCCCGCTGGACGAGGAGCAGCGCGACTACGCGCACACCGTCCAGCAGTCTGCGATGGCCCTGCTGGGGATCATCAATGACATCCTTGACTTCTCCAAGATTGAAGCTGGAAAGCTCGATCTTGAGTGCATTCGATTTTGCCCGCGGCAGCTGCTGCAGGAGGTCTATGAGCTCCTGTTGCCCCAAGCAGAGGCCAAGGGTTTGTCTTTGGAGGTACGCCTGGCAGAGGATCTTCCGGAGTCCCTGGGGGGGGACCCCGGACGCCTCCGCCAGGTATTTCTCAACCTCATCGGCAACGCCATCAAGTTCACCCGCCACGGCGGCGTGACGATTCAGCTGCATCGCACGGAAGGAACGGTGCCTTCCCGGGTCGGCTTCTCGGTGACGGACACCGGCATCGGCATCCCGGCCGAGCACCTGCCGCTGCTGTTTGACTCCTTCTCCCAGGCCGACAGCTCGACGACCCGGCGCTTCGGCGGGACCGGCCTGGGCCTGGCCATTTCCCAGAAGCTGATCGGGCTGATGGGGGGCGAGATTCAGGTGCAGAGTGAGCCGGGCAAGGGCAGCACCTTCTCCTTTCAGCTGCCGGTGCAGGAGGAGGCGAGCCTCGAGACCACGGGGAGCTCACCGAGCGCGGCGGGACACACCGCCGAGTCTCCCAACCCCTACGCCGAGCTGCGGCCCCGGGCGCTGCGTCAGGAGCTGATCCTGGTCGCGGAGGACAACCCGACCAACCGCAAGCTCGCCACTCGCATGCTCGAGCGCCTGGGTTTCCGGGTCGTGCTCGCGCATCACGGCGGCGAAGCCGTGGAGATGGTCCAGGAGGCGGAGATCGCCGCCGTGCTGATGGACTGCCAGATGCCGGTCCTCGACGGCTATGAGGCGACCCGCCAGATTCGCCAGCTGCCCGGCAAGGTGGCCGAGGTGCCGATCATTGCCCTGACCGCGAATGCGATGGAAGGCGATGAAATGCGCTGCCTCGTGGCCGGCATGGATGACTATCTGTCGAAACCCGTCGATCCGCGCCAATTGGCCGAAACGCTGGCCCGCTGGCTGGATCAGCGCGGCGAGCTGCGAAAGCGCGCCTGAGTTCGCTTGTCCCCTCTGCGCGGCAGGCCTACAAAGGTGGCGCCATGGCCATCAACAGCCTGCGTGAGTGGATCGAGGTGCTGGAAGCTGCCGGCGAGTTGCAGCGCATCTCCGCCCCGGTCGATCCGAAGCTGGAGATCTCAGCGATCGTCGACCGAGTCTCCAAGGAACAGGGAGCGCCCAATCGCGCGCTGCTGTTCGAGAATGTGATCGGCAGCGAGATGCCGGTCTTCGTCAACGCCTTCGGCTCGCGGCGCCGCATGGGACTGTCGCTGGGCGCCGAGTCGATCGAAGACCACGCGCAGCGGCTTGACGAGTTGCTCGATCAGGCGCCGCCTGAAGGTCTGCTCGGCAAGCTGAAGATGCTGCCGAAGCTAGCGCAGCTCGGGAAGATGTTCCCGAAGAAGGTGTCGAGCGCGCCTTGCCAGGAGGTGGTCTGGGAAGGCGAGGACGTCGACCTCAACAAGATTCCGGTCCTCACCACCTGGCCGGACGATGGCGGCCCGTTCATCACCTTCCCGCTGTGCGTGACGCAGGATCCCGAATCGGGCAAGCGCAACCTCGGCACCTATCGGCTGCAGGTCTTCTCCAAGAACGAGACCGGCTTCCACACGCATATGCACAAGGATGCCAAGCGGCATCTCGGCAAGGCTGCCGCGCGCGGCGAGAAGATCCCGGTGGCGGTCGTGATCGGTGCCGACCCGGCGACCTGCTTCGCCAGCGTGGTGCCGGCCCCGCCCGACATCGACGAGCTGTTGATCGCGGGCTTCCTGCGCCAGAAGCCGGTGCCGCTCGTGCCGTGCAAGACGGTGCCGCTCGAGGTGCCTGCCACCGCCGAGATCGTGCTGGAGGGCTACGTCGACCCGAACGAGCTGCGCCGCGAAGGTCCCTTCGGCGATCACACCGGCTTCTACAGCCTCGCCGATGACTATCCGGTCTTCCGCGTCCATTGCGTGACGATGCGCAAGGATCCGATCTACCACACCACGCTGGTGGGGCGGCCGCCGCAGGAAGACTGCTGGATGACCGAGGGCATCGAGCGCCTGCTGCTGCCGGTGCTGCGGAAGCAGTTCCCGGAGGTGGTGGACTATCGCATGCCCTTCGAGGGCGTCGCCCACAACCTGATGTACCTCAAGATCAAGAAGTCCTATCCGGGGCACGCGCGCAAGATCATGAACGCGATCTGGGGTCTGGGGCAGGCCATGTTCACCAAAGTGATCGTGGTCGTCGACGACGACTGCGATATTCACGACGACGGCGAGGTGGCCTGGCGCGTCCTCAACAACATCGACCCGCAGCGTGACCTCGAGTTCACGATGGGGCCGATCGAGGTGCTGGACCACGCCAGCCGCGCCCACTGCTACGGCAGCAAGGTCGGCATCGACGCGACCCGCAAGTGGCCCGAAGAGGGCTTCTCCCGCGACTGGCCCGAGGTGATCGTCATGTCGGACGACATGGAGGCTCAGATCGATCGGCGCTGGGCCGAGTTCGGCTTCGAGAAAAACTCCTAATTCGCTGAGGGACGGGGGGCGCCTCCTGCGCAGGAGGGGGCACACGGCGGGGCTCCCCTGTGCCCTCGATGTCGACGATTCCCCTCATTCTTGCTGCGCTCGGTGCGGCGGCAGCGGTGGCTGGTTGCGTGGTATGGCGCAACGAGCGGCGGCGGCTGCGTGCCGTCCTGGGGAAGCGGCAGGAGGCGCGCGAACGCGGCGCGCTCGAGGCGCGACTGGAGCACCCCTGGGTGGACCGAAGTCGCTGCATCGGTTGCGGCTCCTGCGTGCGCGCCTGCCCCGAAGGGGGTGTTCTGGCGGTGGTCCACGGCCAGGCGACGATCGTGCAGGGCTCCCGCTGCGTGGGCCACGGACGCTGCGCGGAAGAATGCCCGGTCGGCGCGATCTCGCTCACTTTGGGGGATCGCTCGCAGCGACATGATCTTCCGGCGCTCGACTCCGAGTTGGCGGCGGTCGGGCGCCCCGGCCTTTATCTCGCCGGCGAGGTCACCGGCTATGCGCTGATTCGGACGGCGGTTGATCACGGCCGTCGCGCCGTGGCCGCGGTCGCGCGCCAACTGGAAGTGCGCGATCCCCGCGGCCCGGCCGACGCGCACGATCTGGTCATCATCGGCGCCGGGCCGGCCGGGCTGGCGGCCTCGCTCGAGGCACGTCGACGCGGGCTCGATTTTGTCACCCTCGAACGCGACGCGCTCGGCGGCACCGTGGCGCGCTATCCCCGTCGCAAGCTGCTCATGACCCGAGCGCTGGAGCTGCCGATCGGTGGCGAGCTGGAGGCGCGCGGCTACCGCAAGGAGGAGCTGATGGAGCTCTGGGAGCGCTTGGCTCGCGAACACGAGCTCCCGATCCGCGAGTACGTGCAGGTGGAGTCGGTGCGTGCGCAGGAGGATGGAGTGAATCTGCTCGAGACCAGCGCGGGCCCGGTGCGCGCCCGGCATGTGCTGCTCGCCATCGGACGGCGCGGCATCCCGCGCACCCTCGGTGTGCCCGGCGAAGAGCTGCTCAAGGTCTCCTACTCGCTGATCGACGCGCAGGGCTATCAGGACCGACGCATCCTGGTGGTGGGCGGGGGCGACAGCGCGATCGAAGCCGCGCTGGGTCTCGCCGCGCAGCCGGGCAATGAAGTCCATCTCTCCTATCGGCGTGCAGGCTTCTTCCGACTGCGGGCACGCAATGAACTGCGCATTCTGGAAGCGATGCGCACCGGGAGCGTGCGAGTCCTGTTCGAGACCGAGCTGACCGAGATTCGCGAAGACGCCGTGCGGCTGATCGGAGCGGACGGCGAGCCGCGCGAGCTGTCGAATGACGAGGTCTTCCTACTGCTTGGCGGCGAGCCGCCGTTTGGGATGCTGGCCGCGGCCGGGGTTTCTTTCGACCCGGAGGATCATCCGGAGCTGGCGGCCCCCGCCGAACGCGGCGCAGGCCTGCTCGTGGCGCTCGGCATCGCCGGCGCTGCGGCCCTCGGCTTACTCGGCGCCTGGTGGGGCTGGCAGGAGTACTACGGGGCCGACCTTCTGACGCGCCGCGAACGCACCGAGCATCTCTGGTTGCACTCCGCGCATGGCGGGGGACTGGCGGCCGGCCTGGCTGCGGCGGCCATGATGCTGGCGAATCTTGCCTACCTGCTGCGCCGCCACGCGCGCTTCCCGCTGCGCCTGGGTTCGCTGCGTGCGTGGATGAACGTGCACGTGGCGACCGGCCTGCTCGCGCTGGTCTTCGCCAGCTTCCACTCCGCCTTCGTGCCGCGCGATACCCCGGGGGGGCGCGCGTTCTGGGGTCTGGTCTTTCTCGTCGTCACGGGTGCGATCGGTCGCTACCTGTATTCCTTTGTGCCGCGGGCTGCGAATGGGCGGGAGCTGGCCTTTGAAGAGGCGCGCCTGCGCCTGCAGGAATCGATGCGGGCCTGGTCCGAGGTCCACGCCGACTTCGGCGAGCAAGCGCGCGCCGAGATCGCGCAGCTGCTGGATCGTGCCCGCTGGCACGGCGGCATCCTGGGTTCGGTGTGGGGACTGTTCCGCTCGCAGCGCGCGCTGCGGCAGAGCTTGCGTCGCCTGCGTACCCGGGGCGTCGTCGCCGGCCTGCACGTCGAGGAGCTCGATGAAGTGCTGGAGGTCGCACGGCGCGCCCATCGCGATGCGCTCGCCGCGGCGCACTACGGAGACCTGCGCAGTCTGCTGGCGGGCTGGCGCTACTTCCATCGCTGGGTCGGCCTGCTGGTGGTCGGCCTGGTGCTGATTCACGTCTGGGCGGGCTGGCGCTACGCCGACCTGGGAGGCCGCGGATGAACGCCTGGGCACGTTGGACCCTGACCTTGCTCTCCGCCGCGGTGGTCGTGATGGCGATCAGCTGGGACGCGCAGGACACCGGTCCGGGGCCGATCACCTCCGTGCATGCGCAGGTCGACGAGCTCGACGGCGGCCGTGCCTGCGCGGTCTGCCATGGCACCGGTCCGGCGCACCTGTTCGGCGCAGCCGGAACCCCCGAGCTGGCGCAGGCCTGTCTCGACTGCCACGCGCCGATTCAGGCACAGCTCGACCAGGCGGCGGGGCTGCACGGCCAGCTCGAACCGGCGCAGCAGCAGCTCTGCGGCAGCTGCCACGTCGAGCACCTCGGCCACGATGTCCCGCTGACCGGCGAGCGGAGTTTTCGCCTCGCCGGGCACGTCGGCCCCGATGGCTTCGACCACAGCACCGTCGACTTCCATCTCGATGGTCGCCACGACGCTCTGGCCTGCGTCGACTGCCATCTGAACGCCGACCTGGCGGTGCTCCCCGAAGGCGAGTCGCGCTACTTGGATCGCACGCAGCGCTGCATCGACTGTCACGAGGACCCGCATGAAGGCGCGATGAAGCGCGGCTGCGAGGAATGCCACGGCCAGGAGCACGACTTTGACGATCTCAGCGCCTTCCCGCACGACCCGCGCTTTCCGCTGCACTTCTCGCACGGCGGACTGTCCTGCGCAGACTGCCACGAGACCGGCAGCGATCGCTCGGTCGAAGCCCTGTCCGACGCGGACTACGCCCAGGACCCGATCCGCGCGGCCTGGCGCAGCTGCGCCAGCTGCCATGACTCTCCGCACCGGGACGCCTTCCTGGCCGGGCTGCCCGGCCTGCCGGCGCCCGCGCCCGGGCGGGATGGCTGCGCGCTGTGCCATTCCGAAGAGCACCGGGGCTGGACTGGCGAGGAGCCGCACTTTGAGTCGAGCTGGCACGGGGCGTCGGGCTTCGCGCTGGATGCGCCGCACGACGGCCTGGACTGCGCCGCCTGTCATCCGCGCGATGCCGGCCAGGGCTTCGCCGAGGCCTATCCCGGCCGGGCGGCGGACTCCTGCGCCGCCTGCCATCAGGACATGCATCAGGGGCAGTTTGACCACCCCCTTTACGCCGACCGCGGCTGCCTGAGCTGCCATGCACGCGACCGCTTCGCGCCGCATGGCTTCGACCTGGACGCCCACGCGGCGACGCGCTTTCCGCTCGAGCAGAGTCACCAGCAGGTGGATTGCGAAGCCTGTCACGACCAGCTGCTCGGCGGGCGCGGAGACCCTGCCGCGCTGGCGCAGCATGCCGATCCATGTCGCGTCTTCCGCGGCACCGAGCGAGCCTGTGAGGCCTGCCACGCCGACGCGCACGCCGGCGCATTCGCAGCGCGCGAAGCGGAGCTGGGGCCCTTCCCCGGGGGCAACTGCGCGCGTTGTCACGACGCGGGCCAGTTTGCGCAGACGATCGACCCCTTTGACCACTTCCGTTGGACCGGCTTCGCGCTGGAGGGGGGGCACCAGACCGAGTCCTGCGAGGACTGCCACGCCCGGTCCTCGCTCGCGGACGAGCTCGGCCGACGCTTCGGCCGTGTCGCCGTGCTGCACCCGGGCGACCCCGCGCACTGCGAGGGCTGCCATGAGGACGTCCACGGCGGGAGCTTCCACGCCGATCATCTGCCCTCCTCCGTTGCGGGTCGCGTCGGTTGCGATCGCTGCCACACCGTCGAACTCTTCGGCACTCTGCATCAGGCTTTCGATCACGGCGCCTGGACGGGCTACGCCCTCGACGGCGCACATGCGCAGGCGGAATGTGCGAGCTGCCACGGCGAAGCAACCGAGCTGCGCCGCTTCGGTCGGGTGGAGGATCACTATCCCGGCGATGCGGCGCGCTGCGCGACCTGCCATAGCGATCCGCATGATGGCCTGTTCCAGCGGCCCGGACTGCGCACCCGCATCCAAGGGCGCGTCGGGTGCGCGCGCTGCCATGAAACGCTCAGCTTCCAGGCCGCCGCGCTCGAGGGCGGCTTTGACCACGCGCAATGGACCCGCTTTGCGCTGAGCGGCGCGCACGCCGAGGCGTCCTGTTCCGCCTGCCATACCGAGCTCCCGCGCAAGGACGCCCAAGGGCGCAGCTTCGCGCGCGCGGCAGGGCGTGACTGTCAGTCCTGTCACGCCGATCCCCACCAGGGTCAGTTTCAGCGCGAGGGGCGCACGGACTGCCTCCGCTGCCACGATGCCGAGGCCGCGCGCTGGGAGCTGCCGCTCTTTGATCACAGCCAGACGCGCTACCCGCTTGACGCGACCCACGCCCGGGTCGACTGCGCTTCCTGCCATCCGGCGACGCCGCTGCAGGGCGGGGGCCAGGCGGTCCGCTACCGGCCGCTGGGCACCGCCTGCGCGGACTGCCACAGCGTCCTTCCCGGACCCTTGCAGGGTGATGGGCGATGAGCTGGCTCGGCCTGCTCCTCACGCCGGTGCTGTGCGTCGATCAGGAGCCTGCCTGGGAACGGGTGGAAGTGCGCGTGCTCTCGGTGCAGGGGCAGCTGGTGCAGATTGACCGCGGCCGCGAGGCCGGAGTCGAGCCGGGCGATCGACTGCGTCTGCAGCCGCTGGGGCAGAGCGAGCGGTTTGGTCGGGTGCAAAGCGTGGCGGAGCGAACCGCGTGGGTGCTGATGCTCCCCGGGCCCGAGGGCGAAGCGGGGATGGACATCGGCACGGGCGGCGAGCTGGAGCTGCCCGCGGAGCGACGGCGCGCCGCAGCGAGCGAATCGGACTTTCGGGATCGCTCGGGGCCGCTGCCGGAAACGGAGCCGCGCTGGGCCGACCCGGTGGAGCCGACCGATTCATCACGTCCTTTGCTGGAGCAGCTCGGAACCCGACCCGAAGAGCGTGCATCCCTCTGGCGCGGGCGGACCTGGATGAGCAGCTATCTCTCGGCCGAGCGCGCGCTGCGCGACAGCCACAGCCTGTTCGCTCGCGCGGGTCTCGAGCTGGAGGGCGACAATCCCTTCGGCTATGGCGGGGCGCTGCAGCTTCGCGCCGAGTTCGACTATCGAGCCTACGACGCCGAGGGGGATCCGGCCGAGAGCGAGCCCGCGGTCCGGCTGGAGCGCGCGTCCTACCGACGCGGCGGGCAGCGCTTCGAAACGCGTCGGCTGGAGGTTGGCCGCTTTCTCCAGCACGGCTTCCCCGAGCTGGGGCTGCTCGATGGCATGGAGCTGCAGTGGGGCCGGGAGGATGGTGCGCGGGTCGGCGTCAGCGCCGGTTGGCTGCCGGAGGCGACCCAGGAGCTGACGACGGGCAATGACTTTCAGCTCGCCGCGTTCTACCGCGGGTCGGCGGGCGGCACCGCCCTGGCGGATACGCGCTGGCACTGGGGCGCGGCGGTCCAGCAGACCTGGCACGACGGCACCCCGGACCGCTCCCTGCTGTTGCTCCAGAGCAGCTGGTCGCGCGGAACAACGGCGTGGCGCAACGCCGCCTGGATCGACTACTACGACGCCGATGACCTCGGCAAGGACACCGGGCTCGAGCCGACTCTGGCGTACTCGATGCTGCACTGGAGCCTCGATCGCAGCGGCGGCAGCGTCGGGGTGCGGCATTGGCGCTATCCGCAGTTGCTGCGCTTTCAGGCCGGCAACTTCATTCTGCTGGACCTGTTCGAGGACCACACCACCCGCGCCGACGTCTCGCTCTGGTGGCGGGTGCGCAGTCGCACCCGGATCCGTGTCCGGGTCGATCACTGGCAATCGCGCGAGCGGGACGGTTCGGGCCTCGAGCTGGGTTCGAGCTGGGTCGATCTGCTCTCGCCGGGGCTGACCACCAGCTTGAGCGCGTTTCGGCACGAGGGAGCCTTCACCGACGCGACCGGCGTCCGTTTGGATCAGTCGCTGCCTCCGTGGGCCGGACATTGGCAACTGCACTTCGAGACCGTCCGCTTCGAGGAGAACGACCACGGGCACGACGCCCTGGAGCATGAACTGCGAGCTCGCTGGTCGAACCGGCTGGAGGCGGGCTGGAGCCTGAGCGCTGATCTCGGCTGGCGCTACGGCGAGGAGCAGAACAACCCCACGCTGAGTTTCTTTGCATCCCGGAGCTTCTGATGTCCACGCTCGCTCGCCTGCTGTTTGCCTGTCTGCTGGCGGCCACCTTCACGGTGATCGCCTGTGTCCAAGCCGAGTTTGAGGCCGTGCAGGAATGGTGGAGCGGCTACGGCCCGGTGGTCCCGCACAAGACCTTCCCCGGAGACTGTTCGTTGTGTCACACGACCGCCAGCTGGACCGCGTTGAAGGAGGAGATCGACTTTGACCATGAAGCGGAGACCGGCTTTGCGCTGAACGGGCAGCATGCGCAGGCGCAGTGCCTGCGCTGTCATAACGACCGCGGCCCGGTCGCCACCTTTGCCTCGCAGGGTTGCGCCGGATGTCACGGCGATGTGCATGAGGGCCGCAACGGTCCGGATTGCGCGCACTGCCATGACGAGCATGACTGGCAGCCGGAGGGGCAGCTGGCCGAGCACGCGCGGACGCGCTTCCCGCTGTACGGGGCGCACGCGGCGGCCAGTTGCGACCGCTGCCATACCGGAATCGGCTCCGGCGTCATCGAGCCGCTGCCGGTGGATTGCGCGAGCTGCCATCAGGCCGATCTCGCGATGGCGCTCGAGCCCAACCACTTCGAGCAGGGATGGGTCGACAACTGCCAGGAATGTCACGTTCCCACGGTCTGGACCGAGGACGGCTTCCGGCACGATGGCTTTCCGCTGACCGGCGCCCACGGCGCCGCGGCCTGCGAGGCCTGTCACTCCGGGGGGGCTTTTGCCGCGGTGCCCGGCGAGTGCGTCGATTGCCATCTGCAGGATTACCAGGGCGTACGCGACCCGGATCACCTCGCCTTTGGCTACCCGCAGAACTGCGATCGCTGCCACGGCGTCCAGACCTTCGCCGGTGCGCGCTTCGATCATGGCTGGATCACCCAGGCCTGCGTCGACTGCCACATCGATGACTACCTCGCGACGACCGACCCGAACCACCAGCTCGAGGGTTATCCGCAGAGCTGCGAAGACTGCCACAGCACTGCAGACTGGCGCTCGGGGCAGTTCGACCACGCCGGGATCGTGGACAACTGCGTGCAGTGTCACCTGCAGAACTACCTGGGCACGACCGACCCGAATCACCAGCTCGAGGGGTACCCGCCGCAGTGTGAGCTGTGCCATAGCTCGACGAGCCAGTGGCGCGGTGCGCAGTTCGATCACGGGGGCACAGTCGACGGCTGCGTCGACTGCCACTTCCAGGACTACCTCGGCGCAGGCGACCCGCCGCACGCGGCCTTGAACTTCCCGACGACCTGCGAGCTCTGCCACACCACGCAGGACTGGGGGGACGGTGAGTTTGACCACGACTTCCCGATTGATTCCGGGCGGCACCGCGGGCTGGCCTGCAACGACTGCCACCAGGCGCAGCCGAACTTCACGGTCTTCACCTGCACGGATTGCCACGCCCACGAGTTCATTCCGATGCAGCAGGTCCACCAGGGGGTGCCGGGCTGGACCTACGAGACCGCGGCCTGCTACAGCTGCCACCCGGACGGGCGTCGGCCGTGATTGTTCTGAAAAAAACTTGAACAAGTTGCATCCGGGCCGACAGGAGAGGCGAAACAGAAGCCATGAACTCGCTCCTCACCATTCCTTTCCTGCTCGGTCCCGCGGCGCTGATCGCGGTCAACGCCGACGAAACTCCGGTCGCTCCGGAGAAGAACATTGTCGAGACGGCAGTCTCGGCCGGGTCTTTCAACACCCTCGCGGCGGCTCTGACAGCTGCTGATCTGGTGGACGCCCTCCAGGGCGACGGCCCCTACACCGTGTTCGCGCCGACCGATGAGGCCTTCGCCGCGCTGCCGCAGGAGACCCTGCAGGCTCTGCTCCAGCCGGAGAACAAGGACCTGCTGCAGACCATTCTGCTGCACCACGTCGTGCCGGGTGAAGTCCGCGCCGCAGCCGTCGTCGACATCACCGGGGCGAGCAGCCTCGCCGGCCAGCGTCTCGCCGTCGAAGTCGGCGAAGGCGTCAGCGTGGGTGGTGCTCAGGTGCTCAAGACCGACATCGCCTGCTCGAACGGCGTGATCCACGTCATCGACCGCGTCATCCTGCCGGCCACCGAGGACATCGTCACGACCGCCGTCAACAACGGCTCGTTCAAGACTCTGGCTGCCGCATTGGGCGCTGCCGGACTGGTCGAAACGCTGAAGGGCGAAGGTCCGTTCACCGTCTTCGCGCCGACCGATGAGGCCTTCGCCAAGCTGCCGGAAGGCACCGTTGAGAGCCTGGTCAAGCCGGAGAACAAGGCCAAGCTCACCGCGATTCTGACCTACCACGTCGTCCCGGGCCGCATCTACGCGAAGGATGCAGTGGCCGCTGAAGCGGCCGCGACCGTCCAGGGTGGCAAGGTGCGCATCGCGATCAAGAACGGCCAGCTGAAGGTCAACGACTCGAAGGTGGTTCTCAGCGACATCGAGACCTCGAACGGCGTGATCCACGTCATCGACTCGGTCCTGCTGCCGCGCTGATCACCTTTTCTGGTCGGCGGACCTCGTCCGCCTTCCAACGGGGGCCTTTCCTACAGGGGGGAAAGGCCCCTTTCTTTGTTTCAAAACGAAGCAACGCCGAAATCGGCCGACCGCGCTGAGGGAAATCCTTTCGACTCCTCGCTCTTATGACGATACCGTGACAGTTGTCCCCCGGCGACTGTCACCCGTCACAGCTTGGAAGTCGCCCTTTTCTTCGCCGCGCTCGCGGTCCTGGTCCTCGTCACCCTCGCCGTCGAATGGCGAGCGATCGAGGCACGTCGCCTGAGGGCGACACTGGACGCCCGGCGCGAAGCCCGCGCCCGGGGCAGTCATCAGGCGCGGCTGCAGCACCCGTGGGTGGACATGAGTCGCTGCATCGGCTGCGGCACCTGCGTGCGCGCCTGCCCCGAACACGGGGTGCTCGAAGTGGTCCACGGCCAAGCCATGGTCGTGCACGGCTCCCGCTGCGTCGGGCATGGGCGCTGCGCCGAAGAGTGCCCGGTCGGCGCGATCGCGCTGACCTTGGGGGACCGCAAGCAGCGGGATGACCTCCCGGCGCTCAGCCCGCACCTCGAAGCCATCGGCAGTCCAGGGCTGTTCTTGGCCGGCGAGGTCACCGGCTTCGCGCTGGTCCGCAACGCCGTCGAGCAGGGGCGCCGCGTGGCCGCCGAGGTCGGACGAAGGGTGGCGGAGGCCGAGCCGTCCACCGATGAGCTCGATCTGGTGGTAGTCGGCGCGGGGCCAGCGGGGCTGGCTTGTTCATTGGAAGCGCGTCGGCTGGGCCTGCGTTTCTGCACCCTGGAACAAGAGCGACTCGGCGGGACCGTGGCGCAGTATCCGCGGCGCAAGCTGGTGATGACCCAACCGATGGAGCTTCCGCTTGCAGGGCGACTGGATCGCAGCAGCTATCAGAAGGAAGAACTCGTCGAGCTGTGGACACGGCTCAGTGAGGAACACGAGCTGCCCATCCAGGAGGGAGCTCGGCTCGAGGCCGTGGTCGCGCAGCCCGGCGGCGGCTTCGAGATCCGCACGGCGCGCGGACCGATTCGAACCCGGCATGTCTGCCTGGCGCTGGGGCGACGTGGCACTCCCCGCAAGCTCGGGGTTCCGGGTGAGGATCTTTCCAAGGTCAGCTATTCGCTGATCGATGCGCAGGCTTTCCAGGGGCGTCGCCTGCTCGTCGTCGGCGGCGGCGACAGCGCGATCGAGGCAGCGCTCGGCCTCGCGGCCCAGCCAGGGAATGTGGTCACGCTGTCCTATCGCAAGGAGGGGTTCTTCCGCCTTAAGGCGCGCAATGAGATGAACATCCTGGAGGCGCAGCAGCAGGGCCGCGTCAAGGTGGAGTTCAACACCGAGGTGCTCGCGATCGAGCGGGACCAGGTGGTGCTGGTGCGCGGCGGGCAGGATGCCGAGACCCTCGCGGTCCCCAACGACGAGGTCTTCATCCTCGCGGGCGGGATTCCTCCGTTTGCGATGCTGAAGGAGGCCGGCGTGTCTTTTGATCCGGCGCTGCTGCCGGAAGAGGAGCCGCTCCGCGAGCGCGGCACCGGCCTCCTGCCCGCGCTCCGCGTGGCCTGCCTGGCCGGGCTCGCGGCCGCCGCCGCCTGGTGGCTCTACCGCGACTACTACACCGCCGACGCCGTCGGCCGGGTCGCCCACGTCGCGCATGATCAGCTGCGTCCGGCGCGCGGCTTCGGATTGCTGGCCGGCCTGACCGCTGCGGGCTCGATGGTGATCAACCTCGCCTATCTCGCCCGGCGGTCGATCCGCGTTCCGCTGCGCTGGGGCTCCTTGCAGCGTTGGATGACGCTGCACGTCGGCACGGGGATTCTCGCCCTGCTGCTCGCCTTCCTGCACGCTGGCTTTCAGCGCGGCGACCAGGTGGGGGGGCATGCCTTGCTCTGCCTGCTCGTGCTGGTGGTGACCGGGGCGATCGGGCGCTACTTCTATTCCTTCGTGCCGCGCGCGGCGAACGGCCGGGAGCTGGCGCTCGAGGAGGCCGAGGTGCGACTGCGCGACAGCACGCGCTCCTGGCCGGAAGGCCACCGTGCCTTCGGGAATTTGGCGCGCAAGGAGCTAGGCCAGCTCGTGCAGCGGGCGCGCTGGCGGCGGGGCTTCTTCGGCGCGATCTGGGGCATGGTCGTGGCCCAGCGCGAGCTGCGTCGCAGTCGCCGCTCGCTGCAGGGGGAGGGACAGCGACTCGGCGTCGATCGTGAGGAGCTGGAGATGGTGCTCTCCATCCTGACGCGCGCCCATCGCGACGCGATCGCTGCGACGCACTTCGAGGATCTGCGCGGGGTGCTCGCGTCCTGGCGCTATCTGCATCGCTGGGTCGCCCTGCTCGCGGTCCTGCTGGTGATCGCGCACATCATCACCGCGATGCGCTACGCCGACCTGGGAGGTCTCGGATGAGCCGCGGCATGCGCGCCCTGATCGCGATCTGCTCGGCAGGTCTGGTGCTGCTCTTGGTCCTGCTCGACCTCGAAGATGTCGGGCCGGGCCGACTGGCGGCGACGCACGCCCAGGTCGAAGTGCTGCATGGCCAGGACGGCTGCGTGCTGTGCCACGGCAACGGGCCTGAAGAGCTAGCGAGCCGCTGCCTGGACTGCCATCAGCAGGTGACGGCGCAGCGGGAGCAGGCGCGCGGCATTCACGGCTCCCTGCCCGAGGCGCAGCGCGATGCCTGCGGCAGCTGTCACCCGGAACACCTCGGCAAGGAAGGCGCGCTCTTGACCGAGCGGGCCTTCACGCTGTCCGGCCATCCCGGCCCGCAGGGATTCGGGCATGGCTCAGTTCCCTTCGATCTCCACGGTCGGCACGAAGCGCTGGATTGCAAGGACTGCCATCCGCTGGCCGAGGTCGCGGTGCTTCCGGAAGGGGAGTCGCGCTTCCTCGGGCAGGTGCAGGATTGCACGGCCTGCCACGACGACCCGCACGAAGGCGCGATGCTGCGCTCCTGCGAGGAGTGCCATGGGCAGATGCATGCCTTCGACGATCTCTCGCACTTCCCGCACGACGCGCGCTTCCCGCTGCACGCCTCGCACAGCGGTCTGGACTGCGCGGCCTGTCACGAGGACCAGGGGCCGCACGCGGTCGCTGCGCTGAGCGACCCGCAGGCCGAGATCCCCTGGCGCAGCTGTTCCGACTGCCACGAGTCGCCGCACCGCGAGAGCTTCCTGGCTTCCTTGCCGCTGCCCGCATCTGGCTTGCCGGAAGGCGGCCAGTGCGCGGTTTGTCATAGCGAGCAGCACGCCGCCTTCCGCGACCCGGCCGTGGAGCTCAGCCCCGCGCAGCACGCGGCGAGCGGATTCTCTCTCGAGGCGCCGCACGCGCAGCTGGCCTGCGCCGCGTGTCACCCCGAGGGCAGCGACACGAGCTTCGCTGAGCGCTTCCCGGGGCGCGCCGCGGCGCAGTGCGCGAGCTGTCACGATGATCCGCACGCCGGCCAGTTCGATCGTCCTCCCTATCAGGAGCGCGGCTGTCTCAGCTGCCACGCCGAGGACCAGTTTCACCCGCATGGCTTCGACCTGGATGCCCACGCGCGGACGGCCTTCGCGCTGACCGGGAGTCATGAGTCGCTCGACTGCGCGCTCTGCCACGCCGAAGAGGCCGGCGTGCGTCAGTTCGCGGGCACGCCGCTGCAATGCGAGGCCTGCCACGCGGACGCCCATGATGGCGCGCTCGTGCAGGGCTGGTCCGCGCACGGCGCGCCGCCACCTGCGGGCAGCTGCGCGCTCTGTCATGACACCACGCGCTTCGCGTCTATCCACAGCGAGTTCGACCACGCCGCGTGGACCGGCTTCGCGCTTGAGGGAGCGCACGATCCCTTGGATTGCGAGGCCTGCCACACGCGGGCCGCGCAGCCGGATGAGCGGGGAAGACGCTTCGGTCGCGTCGCCGATTTGCATCCCGGCAATCCCGCGTCCTGCGCGCCCTGCCACGAGGATGCGCACGGCGGGCGCTTTGACGCGCCCGGCCTGCCGACGACCGTCGGCGGACGTCTCGGTTGCGCCCGCTGCCACGAGCAGGATGCCTTCCACGCAGTTGATGTGCAGCGCTTTGATCACGGCCTCTGGACCGCGTTTGCGCTCGACGGAGCCCACGCCCAGACCGAGTGCGTGCTCTGTCATGGTCAGGGCGAGAGCACCCGCCTCGGCAAGGTCCACGAGCAGTTCGACGGCGATCTGGCGCAGTGCGCGAGCTGTCACGCCGATCCGCACGCCGGGGCTTTCGAGGACCCCGGTCTGCCGCAGCAAGTCGAGGGTCGGAGCGGCTGCGCGCGCTGTCACGACGAGCGCAGCTTCCGGCTGGCCGGCCCGAGCTTTGAGCACGGCAAGTGGACGGGTTTCGCGCTGGAGGGGGCACACGCCCGGACGGCTTGCACAGCCTGCCACCCCAGCCTGCATCCGCCCAGCGCGACCGGGCGGCGCAGCCAGCGCGCGGCGGGTCGCGACTGTGCGGACTGCCACGCCGATGTGCACCTCGGTCAGTTCGCGCGCGGCGGCAGCACGAACTGCGCGAGCTGTCACAGCAGTGAGGCGACCAGCTTCGCGATCCCGCGTTTCGATCACGACGCGCAGACGCGCTTCGCGCTGGATGACACGCACGCCAAGCTGGACTGCAGCGCCTGCCATCGCACCGAGACCGCGCGCGATGGTCGCAGCGCGGTGCGCTACAAACCGCTCGGAATCGAATGTGGCGACTGTCACGCCGCAGGGGGCGGGCGGTGATCCTCACCCTGCTGCTCGCGGCGGCGCGCCCCGAGGTGCTCGCTGGCAGTTCGCTCGCCAGCGCGCCTCGAGCCTGGGTCGCGCGGTCGGTCGGGCAGCAGGAATTGGAAGGCCGCGTCATCGACCGCAGCGGCGATCGACTGGTGGTCGACCTCGGCGCGCTGGACCGGGTCGAGCCCGGCGACCGCGTCATCTTCCGGCCGTTGGGCCGTGGGCCGATCGAAGGTAGGGTCGAGGCCGTGAGTGACCGCAGCGCGACCGTTGCTCTGCTGCAGAGCCGTGCCGAGGAGGTCGCCATTGGCACCGCTTGCGAGGTGCTGATTCCGGAGGAGCGCCTGCGCAGCGGCCAGGCCGGCGGACGCGACGAGACGGATCCGGTACCCAGCGAGCCGCCGATCTGGAACAACCCGCAGCAGGACTGGGACCCGGAACGACCGCTGCTGGCTGCGGAGCCGCAGCGGCCGGACGAACGCGAGCCGATCTGGAGCGGGCGCTTCTACGCGCTGGGGCGTGTGATTCGCGAACAGGAGTTCAGCGACACGACGAGCACCGTCTTCCGTTCCGGCGTCGATCTGCGCGGCAGCAACCCCTTCGGCTTCGGCGGGAGTCTGCGCTTCGCCATGGATCTGGACCACCGGGCCCACGCATCCGCGGGCGCGCCCAGCGAGTCAGATTTCTACGCCCGCCTCGAGCGCTTGTCCTACGCGCACGGCGGCGATCGTTTCCATCCTTTCTCCTGGGAGGCGGGGCGCTTTCTGCAGCGCGGCGTGCCCAGCTTCGGTCTGATCGACGGGGCCGAAGTCAGCTGGCGTTTGGCCGATCATCATCGCGTCGGCGCCAGCGTGGGCTGGATGCCGGAGACCGATGCCGAGCTTTCGACGGGGTCAGATTTCCAGATCGCGGCTCACTACGACTACGATCCCCTGCAGCTGGGTGGCTGGCGCGGCGGGTTGGGGGTGCAGAAGACCTGGCATGACGGCGAGGAGGATCGCGAGCTGATGGTGCTGCGCCTCGAGCGTCCGATGCTGCGCGGCCTCGATGTGCGGGCGACCGCCTGGGTTGATCAGTACGACGACGCCGACTTCGGCAAGGACGCGGGAAGCGAACTGACCCTGGCTGATGTGCGACTCAGTCATCGCCAGGAGGACAGCGGCTGGTCGGCAGGCCTGCGCCAGTGGCGTTATCCCAGCCTGCTGCGGCAGCAGGCCGGAGAGTTCCGCGAGACCGACCTCTTCGAGGGCGAGACGACCCGCTTTGATCTGCGGCCGTGGATCCGGCTGCGCCCCGACCTGCGCCTGAGCGCTCGTCTGGATCATTGGCAATCCGAAGACCGGGACGGCTCCGGAGGCGAGCTGCGGATCGACGCGACGGAGTGGATCGGGGGACCGGGCGCTCGCTCCAGCGCGACGGTCTACCGCCGCACCGGCAGCTTCGTCGAGTTGACCGGCATTCGGCTGGATCAGAGCGGCGAGTCGGACCTCGGGCGCTGGCGCATCACCTGGGACAGCGGCAACTACGCGGCCCGCGACAGCGGCAGCGACGACGCGCTGCAGCATGACCTGCGGCTTGCTCTGGACGGCTGGACCGAGAGCGGCTGGTCGTGGAGCGTCGACCTGGGCTACCGCTTCGGCGACGACCAGGACGCACCTTCCTTTGGCTTCTACCTGCAACGGCGATTCTGAGATGAACCAAGCTCGCACCTCGACTGGCGTCCGGCTCGCAGCCGCGATCGGCCTCCCCGCGCTGCTGGTGATCGTGGCCTGCGTCCAGACCATGCCGGACTCCCTGCATGAGTGGTGGAGCGGTCACGGCCCGGTCATTTCGCACGCCAACTTCCCGGCCAAGTGTTCGCTCTGTCACACCACCCAGAGCTGGCAGGATCTGCGCGAGGACTTTCACTTTGATCACGAAGCCGAGACGGGCGTGACGCTGGCGGGTGCGCACGCCGAGGCGCAGTGTCTGCGCTGTCACAACGACCGCGGCCCGGTCGCCCAGTTCTCTCAGCGCGGCTGCGTGGGTTGCCACGAAGACGTGCACCAGGGTCGGCTCGGCGCGGAGTGTCTGCATTGCCATGATGAGCAGAGCTGGCGCGCACAGGGGCAGATCGCCGAGCACGCGAGCACGCGTTTCCCGCTGTTCGCCGCCCACGCTGCGGTGCAGTGCGAGGCCTGCCACACCGGCATCGGCAGCGGGATCATC
>PAHY01000016.1 GCA_002705055.1 Planctomycetota bacterium | reverse complement strand
TGATAGGAGCCGGAGCGGCGATAACGGAAGGCGAGATCCCGCTCGGCAGAGGGGCAGCCGAAGCGCGGGCAGAAGGGTGGGTGAAACAAGAGGCGTCCTCCAGGTGGGTTCACCTAGAGGACGCTTTGCGAGGTCGAAAGTTACCGGTCGACCCGAGAATCGAGCCCACTCATGGGGGTCAGACTCACTGGATGGACAGCGTAAGAGGAGGCGAGTCACGCAACTCCCCCTGCGGCGTCACACCCACCGCCTCCAGGTACACCGTCGCCCCCGCAGCACCTGCCGGAAGGGTGCGTGTCACGGTCGCCGTACCTGCCGCATCCGTCGTCCCCTGATCCACCACCGTGTAGGGCTGCCCGATGTCCAGCGAATGGCCGAGGACGAGGGAGCCGTTCAGGTTGAGGCTGTAGGCTAGGTAGTAGGGGCGATTCGCCGGGGCGGTGCTGATCTGGTAGCTCACCTGGCTTCCGGCGGCAGCCGTGCCAGGGCCGGTCAGAGTGATCGTGTCCGTCGGTTCGCCGGCTTCGAGGGCCACGACTTCGACGTCGTCGATGCCCCAGCCGCCCATGTGGAAGGCGGAATCGCTGTCGAGCTCGAAGCGAATGGTCGTGTTCGCGACACCGTCGGCGTAGTCGGAGATGTCGACGACGAACTGCGTCCAGGTGCGGTCGGTGATGTGCAGGACTTCACCGCTGAACTGCGGCGAAACCCAGACCTGGTTGCCGTTCACGACAATGCGCGCTTCATCGAAGCCGCCGCCCTCGAAGGAAGCCCAGCGACGGAAGACCAGAGTGGTGTTCGCCGAGTTCGAGCAGTCGATCGGCGGCGACTGCAGCCACATCGAGGCGTTCTCGTTGTAGGCGCCGTCGTCGTTGACGCCGTTGCCCAGGTCGTTGCCCCAGATCTTGGAGCCGGAGTAGGCCACGTCGGGGTCGTACCAGCGGGTCGACTCGTGACGCGTGCCGTTGCCGGCCTTGCCCTGCGGCGCGCCGCGCTCAAAGTCGTCCACGCCGGCAGTTGAGCCGTGGGTCCAGCCTTCGTCACCGCTGCCTTCAAAGTCGTTGAAGTACAGGCGCTGCGGCACACCCACGTAGAAGCTATGGCTCAGCGAACCCGGCGCAGTGCCATTCGGCAGCCACGAGTTGCGGCCACCCGACTCGGTCGCGTTGAAGTAGTACTCGACCACCGACGCCGAAGGCTGACCGGGGATCCCGCCCACCCATTCGTCGGTCGCGCCAACCTGGCTGAGCGCGAGCTGCTGCCACGAGCCCTGATCGACGCGGTACCAAAGATCCACGCCGGTCACGCTCGAGTTGGCGAAGTTCGGACTCGCGGTAATCGAGACCGGGTAGGGCCCCGCTTCATCCTGCGTGTTGCCCAGCTCGGCGTGCTCAAGATTGATCGCCGTGCCTTCCACCTTCAGGATGTAGAAGCCCTCTTCCATGTCGGAGATGTAAATGTTCCCCGAAGGCTGGAAGGGATAGCAGCCCCACGCGCCGTGGTAGCCCGCGCCCGGCCCGTAGGCCGAGGTGTCATAGCTGGCGTACTTCTTGATGTTGCTCGGGTTGCTGATGTCGAGCACGATCAGGCCCTCGGTGTACCAGCTGATGTAAGCCAGGTCGCCGATGATGTACGCGTTGTGCGGGATCGTGTTGGTGTTCGGAGTCCAGTCGTCGCGGTACTGGATGTTCGTCTTGTTGCTGATGTCATACAGCGCGACCCGGCCGCCGTTGACCTCGTCGGTGGTCATGCACAGCGTGTTTGTCTCGTTCGCCCAGGTGTTGTGCGTGAACACGCCCGGCGTGGTGATGCGGTCACGAATCGGCGTGTTCGGCAGATTGCTGACATCGACGATCCGATAGCGCCCGTCGTAGATCTCGGCGAGGTGCGCCCAGCCATCCTGCACGTGCAGATCGTGCACGTATTCATTGTTGTACGTCCCGACGTACGGCGGCGAGGTGGGGCTGGCGCTTGCGTCGTAGAAACGCATGCCGCGGTTGGTGCCGCAGACGTAGAGCATGCCCGTGTCTTCATCGACCGCAATGTTGTGCGCGTTGGTGAAGTCGTTCGGCTTCCAGGTCTTCAGCAGGAAGGGGTTCTCCGGATCGGTCAGATCGATGATCTGAATGCCGCCGCCGCCCTCGGTGACCACGTAGGCGTACTGATCCCAGGCCTTGACGTCGCGCCACAGCGAGCCGGGCCCCGGAATGAACCCGGTCTGATACGGGTTCTGCGGATCGACGCAGTTGTAAACCGCGAGGCCCGAGGTGAGCCCGACCAGGGCATACTCATCGCCGTTCGGCGCGACGTAGCCCCAGATGTCGTTGCAGTTGGCGCCGGGATCGACCTTGGCCTGAAGGACGACGCCATCGGCCTGGGCAGCCGGCGCCGCGAGAGCGGAAAGAAACAGGGTGGCGAGCATGAGGGAGATGGGATCAGAAGCCCACTCCCAGCATAGCCCGAAGCCTGCGGCGCGGGGTCTTCCCTAGAACTCCATCTCGGGCAGGAAGTCACCGAGGTCGGCAGCGGTCGCGCCTTCCGGGGCGAGCGGGTCGTCGAAATCGCCTTCGACAATCGACTCCGCCTGCAGCCGGTACAGGTCCTCGATCAGCCCGTCCAGCAGCTCGAACTTGACCTCGATCTTGCCGACGATCTCGAGCGTGTTGTAGGTGTAGCGCAGGCCTTCCCCGCCCGGCGTGTGAATACGAATCAGCTCGTTCACCCGCGGCGGCGCTCCGAAGCAGCAGCCCCACAGGCTGCGCACCAGGTGGAACTTGGTGATGCCCTCGAAGTCGACATCCGGCAGCATGAAGCCCTTCACGATGACGTACTTGCCGTCGATCGCCTTGACGTGCGGCGGGAAGGGGTCGTCCCGGGTCTCGTCGAACTGCCAGCCGCCGAGGAAGTCGGTGGTGATCGGAATCGGATCCTCGCGGGTGCCGGCATGGGCCAGTGCCGCCCGCACCTCGGCCACGAAGTCGTCCGGCTCGATCGCAGAGACCAAATCGTCCGTCGCCACTTCGATCGATGCGGCAAGCGCGGCAGCGGCCTCGCGCGCGGCGAGGGTGTCCGGGCTGAACTCGGCGCCGGTCTCCGCTGGCTGCGGCGTGGCCTCGGCCTGGCCTGCGCCCTGCTCCGCCGCCACGGTGGTGTCGCCGCCTTCGGGCGAAGGCTCCTCTCCGTTTCCGCACGCAGCGGCCAGGATCAGGATCGCCGCAAGTGCGGCGGCAGTGGCGAAGGGCTTGTGGGACATCACAGCGAAGAGGACAGAGCGCGCGCGGCTTCCGTGCGGTAGGCGCGCCAGGCCGGCACCAGGCCGGCCAGTGCGCCCACGGCGGTCACCGCGAGCAGGAAGAGCAAGTCGGCAAGGCCCGGAAGCGGCGAGAGGCTGACCCCGGTCATCGCGCGCACCTGCGCGGCGGCAACCCAGGCGCCCAGCGCCGACAGGCCTACTCCCAGGATACCTCCGAACAGCGCGATCGCGGCAGACTCGCCGACTACCAGCGCCAGGATCGTCCGGCGCCGGGCGCCGAGCGCGCGCAGCACGGCAAACTCGCGCTGACGCGCCGCCATCGTGTTCGACAGCGCCACCAGGACACCGACCAGCGCGACCACCACGACCAGAATCGCGATGATCCGCAACGCGGCATCGATGTTGCCCACCACGGCAAACAGCTTGCGCACCTCGATCACCGGCCAGGCGGCCTGCACATCGAGGCGATCATTCCAGGCGTTGCGCACGCGCAGGTGATAGCCGCTCTTGGGCGTGACGTAGCTCAGCACCGCGCTGACGCCGTGCGGATCACGCGTACCGCCGAAACTGCTCTGCTCGGTGGCCTGGTGCCCCGCGATCGCGTAAAAGGCGCCGGCCGGGATGAAGATGGCGCGGTCCATCGGCGTCCCGGTGGGCTCGAGAATCCCCACCACCCGGGTCGGTGCGTCCTCGTGCGCATCCGCGCCGGTCATGACGTCGTGCGCGGGCACGAAGGTCGAGCCCACCTTCAGACCGGTCTCTTCCGCGGCGGTGGCGCCCACCACGGCAACGAACAGCCCCAACTCCTCCGCGAGCTGCTCGAGGGTGTGATCGTGATGATCATGCGCGTGGTCATGGTCGTGATCATGATCGTGGTCGTGATCATGGTCATGCGCGTCCAGCTCGGCGTGGGCCACGACCTCGGCGTGGAAGGCGTCGAGATCTTCCGGGCCATGCGACCAGGCTTCGCCGTCGCGGAGCTGCGGCTTGCCCAGGCCAGGCACCTCGACCTCGAAGATCTCGTCAGTCGTGCCGACGATCCGGAAGCCGCGGTAGGCATCCCCCACCACCGTGGGGGCGCACCACTGCACGCCCGCGGTCTCGCGGTACTCCTGATAGGCGCTGTACGGGATGTTGCCCGCGCTAAAGCCCATGTGGTACAGCGAGTTGAGCGTCAGCTCGAGCGGCGAACCCTTGGCGCCCAACACCAGGTTGCTCATCCCGGCAGTGCGCTCGAACGCCTGCTCGCTGGCCTGACGCAGCGCGCCGATCGCGCTGAACAGGCCGACCCCCAAGGCCACCGACAGCGTCGTCAGCACGGTCGCCAGCGGGCGCCGCTTCAGGTTGCGGCCGACGAGTTGGCTCAGCTTCATGCCGAGGCCTCCTGGCCGGCGGCGGGCGCCAGCTCGTTCAGCTCTTCGACCGCGACGGTGCGATCAAAGTGCGCGGCGACCGCGGGATCGTGGGTAGCCACGACCAGGGTCGCGCCCAACTCGCGCGCGCGGGCAAGCAGCAGCGTCAGGATGGTCTCCGCGGTGCTGCCGTCGAGCGCGCCGGTCGGTTCGTCGGCGAGGATCAGCTGCGGGGAGCCGGCCAGCGCACGCGCCAGAGCAACCCGGGCCTGCTGGCCGATGGACAGCTCGCTAGGCTTGTAATCAAGCCGATGGCCCAGCTCCAGGCTAGCTAGCAGACGCTCCGCCTGGCCCCGATCCACCTTGCGGCCGGCAAAACTCTCGCCGAGCTCGACGTTCTCGACCGCGCTGAAGCCGTCGAGCAGATGGAAGCTCTGAAACATGTAGCCCACCGCCTGGGCGCGGAAGCGGTCGCGCTCGGATTCGCTGAGCCGGGTCAGATCCTGGCCCGCGACCTCGACCACGCCGGAGTCGGCGCGGTCCAGCCCGGAAAGCAGGTTGAGCAAGGTGGTCTTGCCCGAGCCCGAGGCCCCGATCAGGGCCACGTGCTCGCCGGCGGCGACCTGAAAAGCAGGCACGCGCAGCACGGGGGTGACCCCCGCTTGGCTGCGGAAGCTCTTCTCGACGTCCTGAAGGCGGATCACGGCGTGAAAGGAGGCGATGGCGGCGACGCGCGGCGGAGAGCAGCCCGTCGAACTTGTGCCCTCCGATAGAATACGCCCCGCGCGGGTTCTATACGGACCGCACCGAATTGCCATGAGCGAATACGAAGTTCAGAAGTACGCCGTCATCGGAGCCGGGAATATGGGCTCCGGAATCGCCCAGAAGATCGCCACCGAGGGCCTGCCGGTGGTCCTGGTCGACCTCGATGACGAAAAAGTCGCCCGAGGCATGGGAATCATCCAATCGACCCTCCAAAAGGGGGTCGAGCGCGGCATCTTCAAGCCGGAGCAGGTCGAGCGGATCCTCGGCAATGTCAGCGGCACCTCAAACTGGGACGAGCTCGGCGAGGTCGACCTGGTGATCGAGGCGGTGTTCGAGGACCTGGGCGTCAAGCAGCAGGTCTTCCAGCGCCTGGGCGAGGTCACCAAGCCCAGCTGCATCCTGGGCACCAACACCTCTTCCTTCTACGTCAAGGATGTGGCCGCGGTCACTCCGCACCCCGAGCGCGTCGTCGGCCTGCACTACTTCTATCACCCGGCCATGAACCGCCTGGTCGAGGTGATCGGTCACGAAGGCACGGACCGCGCCGCCTACGACGCGGCTTGGGCGGCCCAGGAGGCCATCGGCAAGACCCCGATCGACTCGGCCGACGCCCCCGGCTTCGTCGTGAACCGCTACTTCGTGCCGTGGCTGAACGAGGCCGTGCGCCTGCTCGAGGAAGGCGCCGCCGACATCGCCACCATCGACTGGGCGGCGAAGAGGGCCTTCCGCATCGGCATGGGCCCCTTCGAGCTCATGAACGTGACCGGCGTGCCCATCGCGATGCACGCCGCCAACACGCTGGGCGAAGAGCTGCACGCTTTCTACGCCCCGGCGGCCAAGCTGGTGGACCAGGTCGAGAACGTGAAGGAGAACTGGGATCTCTCCGGCGAGCCGGATGAGTCCAAGTTCGACGTGGTCGCCGACCGTCTGCTGGGCGTCACGTTCTACGTCGCCGCGCAGCTGGTCGACGAAGGCGTGAGCTCGGTCGAAGACACCGACATCGGCGCCCGCGTCGGCCTGCGCTGGTCGAAGGGCCCTTTCCAGCTGATCAACCGAGTCGGCGTCGCCCAGGCGCGCGCGATGGCCGAAACGATCACCTCCAAGTGGGAGCTGCCGATGCCGAAGCTGCTGGCCGATGCGGACGAGTCGGGCATCCCGATTCAGCTGGTCGTCAAGGGCCAGCGCGGCGGCCTGACTTCGGTGTGGATCAACCGCCCCGATGCGATGAACGCGCTCAACCCGGAAGTGGGCGCGCAGCTGCAGGCCGCGCTCGACGCGGCGCAGAGCGAGGGCCGCGGCGTCGTGCTGGGCGGCAGCGGCAAGGCCTTCATCGCCGGCGCCGACATCAAGTTCTTCGTCGATCACCTGCGCGCCGACACCTTCCCGGAGATCTACACCTTCACCGCGGATGGCCAGAAGATGCTGCGCGGCATGAGCGGCAATCAGCAGCCGGTGGTCGCGCGGGTGCAGGGTCTGGCGCTGGGCGGCGGTTCGGAGACCGCGCTGGCCTGCGACTGGATCGTGGCCTCGCCGAAAGCCAGCTTCGGCTTCCCGGAGACGGGCATCGGCATCTACCCGGGCCTGGGTGGCACGCAGCGTCTGCCGCGCCGCGTCGGTCTGCCGCTGGCGAAGTACCTCGTCTACACCGGCCAGATTCTGGGCGCCAAGCAGGCGGCTGAGATCGGCCTGGTCGACGCGGTCGTTCCTTTCAGTGAACTGGACGCGGCCTGCGAAGAGTTCGCCGGCAAAGGCGTCGCGCCCGCGCGCACCGGCCGCGAGCGCTGCCCGAGCGAGAACTGGCAGGCTATCTGGGACTACTTCGCGTCCTACTCGGTCGACCAAATCCTCGGCGGCGAAGCCGACACCGGCGGCAACCCGGTGCTCGACAAGGCGGTCAAGCGCATGAGCCAGAAGAGCCTCAACGCGCTGAAGCAGGCCGAGCGCCTGTTCAACGAAGGCCATCACCTCGAGCTGAACGACGCCCTCGACCTCGAGCTGCGCGACCTGCAAGAGGTCTTCGCGCACCCCGATGCGCTCGAAGGCCTGTCCGCTCTGATCGAAGGCCGCCGCCCCGAGTTCCAGGCTCCGGCGAGGGCGTAAGCTCGTCCTCAGTCGGGCGAGACGGTTCGCTCATCCAAGGCGCGTGCAGGAAGGAAGCTCCTGCGCGCGCCCGTTTTTTTCGCTCAAGAACCGAAGAGCGCGCCGACCAGACCTGCTTTCGGCTGCGCGTGTGCCGTTGCGAAAGGAGCCCCGTCCACTCGGGACCAAACGCCTGCTTCCGCAGTCATCAAGATCCAGTAGTTGGTCCACCCAAAGCGACCCACCCTGCGCAGAATGACCAGCGCGTGCGCGTCAAAAAGGACGGGGCCGCTGACCCAAAGCCCTTCCGCGGCTTGGACTTGGTTTTCATCGTTCACGGATATCAGGCCCGCACTTCTTTTCGCTGCCTTCAACGCGGCGTTCGCTGCCCTGCCTGTCTCTTCCTCGACATGGCCTAAGTAAACAAGCGAGTATCCGAGACTCCCGCGCCCGTCCGATGTGCTGAGTCCGAGGAGCGCTTCACGATCCCCCGACCGTCGCTCGAAATGGGCCAGGTGCTGCTCGCAGAAATCCGCCACGATCGCGGCAATCTGCACCTCCGGGGCGGGCGGAAACTCGAGCACGATGCGCGCTCGATAACTGTGCTCAAGCGAACCCTCCGCTGCGACGCGAGCTTCAAGGTGGAGCAGCCAGGTCACACTTCTGTCCTGGAGCGACTCCGCAATCGAGGGATGTCCTTGCTTCAGCTCCTCCAAGATCTGCGCGGCGGAAAGCTCTCCTTCCACGGCGCGCATGTGCTGCCCTGACAGGCCGCCCGCCGCATGCGAGGACCCGCTGCTCCAAAAGAGACCGCCGGGCCAGCTTTCCTGCACCCTCGCCTCCAGGCTTCCACTCGCGATCGCGATCCGAAACGGCTCACCGCTTTCGCTGCGAAGCACGCCGCCTTCAAAACGGAAAGGGCCCGCAAGCTGCTCCACCCAGACACGAGGGGCAAGTTCGGGAGAATCCGCTCTCGCTCCCGGATCATCTTGCGACTGGGGGCTCGCGCAGGCACCGAAGCTCACCAGCAGCGCGGGAATCATCGCGCGACGCATCAACTCACGCACCCAAGACCCCCGCCGCATGCAGCAGGTCCCCCCATTGCAGCTCGGCGGCTGGCGTGCGCGTCCAGCAGGGCTGCCAGTCGGGGGAGTGGAAGATCGAGTGCGGGCTGCGGTCGAGCAGGACGCCGAGGGTGTCGAGGACGATGCGGCTGCCGACCTGGCCTAAGGTCTGGCCGCCTTCGTGCAGCTGCGCCTCGCGCAGGATGTAGAGCCAGAGCGGCGTGCGGCCGGCGAACTCACTGGCGAGCACGGCGTCGACCGGGCAGCCGCCCGAAGCCGGCGCCGGCAGATGCTCGCCGCCCAGGCCCATCGCCTGCGCCACCACTTCGCCGTCGGGCAGGCCGACGCGGTCGCCGCGCATCAGGTTGAGTTTGGGCAGGCTGCCCAATGCGGCGATCTGCGGCGGCAGATGGTGCATGGCCGCGCTCGCGTAGGGATCGATCGGACGCGCATGCTGGGCCTCCGGCCACATCACGCTGTTGACGCCCTGCGGCGCGGGCACGAAGCGACGCCAGTCAAGAGCCCAGTCATCGGGCAGGCCGGTCTGGCCGCCCATGCCCAGGGCGCCGCTCATGCGGAAGAGGTCGTGCATCTGCGCGCGGCCGTAGTCGCTGCCGGCACAGTGTGCTTCGTTCCAGTCGTACTCTTCCGCGATCAGGCTGTGGCCGATGCGGAAAGCCGCCACCGAGAACTCGAGCGGCATGCCGGGATCACCGGAAGCCGGGCGCCAGTCGCGCGGCGTGTAGCCGCCCGCCGTGCGCGCCTGCGCATCGGCGTAGTCCGCGGCGCGCGCGATGCGCGACGCGAAGTCATGCCACACCACCGCCTGCAGGCTGCGCAGCACCTCGGCCTGAGCCTGGGCAAAAAGCTCGGCCGCAGCGACGCCTTGTTCGCGCAGCTGCGCGACGACCGCGTTGTGAAAACGCAGCACTGCGACGTGCACCTGCGCCACCGCGAGGTTGCTGTCGTTACGCGGGTCGGCGATGTTCGCCGAGGCCGACCCGACCAGGCGCGGGAGGTCCAGGGCGCGCGGCGTATCGAGTTCGCTCTCGACCACCGTCTGACCCAGCTTCATGCTGATGCCGTCCTCGGCGTAGAGCTGCGGGCTGGCTTCCGGCCCCCCGCCATAGAAAGAGGCGCCATCCAGCAGGACGGATGCTTGCTGCTGCGGCAAGCCGCCGCGCTGCATCGCCAGCGGGCCCTGCTCGCCGCGACTCAGTTCGTGAGTCAGAAACTGTCCGAGGAAGGCATAGCCAGCGGGCAGCGTGGTGGTCTGCTCACGGCTGGACGGCGACTCCATCATGGCGCGCGCCAGACGGTCGAAGGAAGCGGTGCGCGGCGCCTCCTGGGCGCGGGCGCGGACCTCCTTGGGGTCGACTGGGAACATCCGTACGAAGCGCATTTCGCCGGCGTGCCCTTCGGCGTCGAGATCGGAGCGGCCGCCATCCTTGGCGGCGAAGATGCCGCGCACAAGCGAAAGCACGCCGTCGTCGTCGATCAGATGCTGATCGCGCGCGTGCGAGGCCGACGCGGACTCTGCCCGGGCGCGCTCTTCCGCGGCGCGCACCTGCTCGATCGGCACGGTCGTCGGATCGAGCGGCGGCACATTGCTGAGGATGACGTGGTAGCGCGCCCAGATGCGCGGCCCCTCCTGATCGGCGAGTGGCGGGTTCTTGAGCACCGCGTCGAAGGCGCGCTCGCCTTCTTGGCGCGTCGAGTCCTGCAGCAGCTCGCGTCGGCCCACGGGAAAACCAAAGGCGAAGTCGCCCTCGGGCCCGAGGTCCGGCCCGAAGGGGCTGATGTAGGTGTTGCCGCGCGGAATGCTGGGGATCTCATCCGCGCCAGACTCGACCAGGTCGAAGCCCTGCGCCTTGGCGCCGAGCTCGCGCTCCAGGAAGCGGCGCAGCCCGGCCAGCGCTTCCTCGCGAGTCGGCCGCGCGCCGCTCGCCGACACTTCGACCTCGCGGCCGACCAGCGCCATCAGCTGAAGCAGCGGACCTGCCGGCGTCGCGGCGACCACGCGGGAGGGAAGCGCCTGCGCGTCCAGGATCTGCGGGTCGCTGCCTTCGGCATAGAGAACCGTGGTGACGTGAAGAAAGAGGGGATTCGTCATGTCAGGGGATCAAACTGCGCGCCAGGCGGACGCCGTGCGTGACCCGGCGGTATTCATCGGTGATCGGGTACTGGGAAACAGTCAGCAGAGTCAGACCATAGCGGGCCGCCTCCCAGTTGACGCCGGCGGTGTAACGCGCCAGCCGGTCGGCCACGCGGCGACCTTCGACCCGGCGCAGCGCCATCGTCTCGGTCATCTCGCGCACATTGCCGACCAGATGCACCAACCCCGGCACCGCATCGGCGATCGCCTGGCTGGTGTCGCCCTGCGGCGCGTCGACCGGGACCAGCTGCTCGCAGACCCAGCGGAAGGCCTCGGGAGAATCGAGGGTCGAAAAGGCAGCGGTGCCGGAGAGCACATCTTCGCCCTCGGTGTTGCCGCGCCAGTCCTGGTCACTTTCGCGCGTCCAGGTGGCCTCGCGCAGACGGCTGCCGTGCGCGGCGCGCTGCCATTCATGAAAGCTCGGCAAGCGTGCGCCGCACCACTCGGCGAAGTCGCGCAGCTCATCCCAGCGCAGGAAGCTGACCGGCAGCGCGTCCCAGGACCGTTCCCAGCTGAGGCCGCGCCACCACGCGGGCGCGCTGCGACCGGTCGCGAGCAGGTACTCACGATACTGCCGATTGCTGGCCTCGAAGCGCGCCAGCTGGTAGCCCTCGAGCTGCACCGTCGCGCCGCGGAACGGCCAAAGCTCCGGGGCATCCGCCGGGACCCGAAAGCTGCCCGCGGGAATCGTCGCCCAATCCTGGTCGGGCAGATAAGGTTCGCTGCGATAGACCGACTGCACCGTCAGCTGCTTGCCCTTCTCCAGGTCGCGCGTGTGCTCGGTGAACCAGCCATCCTCGTACTCGACGATGATCCGGTAGTAGCCCGCGTCGACCGTCTGGTGCCGCAAGGGCAGACTGCCCAGCTTCTCGCGCGGTCCCACCTTGCCGGTCGCTTCATCGATGCGGCGCAGGCTGACTTCTCCGTCCAGAAAAAGCTGCGAGAGCTGTGGGTCGACCGCGATCACGCTCAGCCGCGGCGCCTCGAAGTAGCGCTGCACCTGTTCCGCCGCACCAAAGCCGACCCAGACCGATCCGAAGGCCATCGCCGCCAGCCCCAGGCGCACCCGGTGCCGCCGCCCCGCGCGACGCAAGCGCATCGACCAGGACGGGGCCTCGACCGAGATCGCTTCATGGTTCAGAAAGCGGCGCAGGTCGGCGGCGAAGTCGGCCACGCTCGCGTAGCGGTCTTCGCGACGGCGCGCCATCGCCGTCTCGCAGATCAGCGCGAGCTCGCGCGACACCCGCGGCGCCAGCTTGCGCACCGGTCGGGGCGCCGCGCGCTGCACGGACTGCAGCACAGCCGTGAAGCTGTCGCCCCCGAAGGGTCGCGCCAGACTGAGCGCTTCGTACAGCACGACCCCCAGCGAATAAAGATCCGAGCGCTCATCCTGGTAGGGCGCGCGCGCACGCACCTGCTCGGGGCTCATGTAATACACGGTCCCCTTCAGCTCTTCGCTGACCGAGGCGCCGCTCTGCGCCAACTGCTTGGCCAGGCCGAAGTCGGTCAGCCGCGCGCTGCCGCTCTCGTCGACCAGGATGTTCGAAGGCTTGATGTCGCGGTGCAGGATGCCCTGCCGGTGCGCGTGCGCCAGCGCCTCGGCGACTTCCGCGATCAGCCGGGCGACCTCGCGAAAGTAGGCCGGATCCTGATGCGAGGGAAGCGCGCTGGGCTCGCCCTGACGCACCGCCTCCAGCTCTTCGGCCAGGTCGCGGCCGGGCACGTACTCGAGTGCGAAGTACGGGAAGCCCGCCGCCTCGCCGACGGTGTACACCGGCACGACGCCCGGGTGGCGCAGCTGCGCGATCGCGCGCGCTTCATCGAGGAAGCTGTCATGCGAAGCGTGCTCGGCGCCGATCGACGGCCGCAGCAACTTGAGCGCGACCGGCCGACCGAGCGAACGCTGGCGCGCCAGGTACACCACGCCCATCCCGCCGCGCCCCAGCTCGCGCTCCAGCTCGAAGTCGCCCAGCTGAATCCCGGCGTCGATGTCGAGCTCGCGCGGGCGCTCGGCCTCTTCACTGGCCGGAATCAGAAAGAGGTCTTCGCCGTCGGGCGAGAACAGCGACTCGAGCCGCTGACGCAGCGCCTCGGGTTGCGCGTACTCGCGCTGGATCATTTCCCAGCGCTGCGCTGGTGGAGCCTCCAAGACACGCCGGTAGGCCGCCTGGAACTCCTCGCGCGGAACCTCGCTCATAGCATCTGCTCGCGCAGCCAGTCGCGCGCATCACGGAAACGACGTTCGACCGTCGAGACCGACACGCCCAGCAGCTCGGCGACCTCCGGCACGGTCATCGACAGGAAGAAGCGGAGGTGAATGATCTCGACCAGATCAGGGGAGCGATCCTGCAGCGCGCGCAGCGCATCGTCGAGGTCGATCGGATCGAGGGCGCGGGCGCTCTGCGCCATCCACTCGTCGTCGTAGCTCTGCACCGCGCGACCATCGGCGGGCGCGCGCTTTCGACGCGTGCGCGCGCGGAAGTCGTCGACCAAGATGGACCGCATCGACTTGGCGGCGAGGCCGAGGAAGTGGCGGCGGTTCTCGGCCTGGACCCCGGCGCGGTGCAGCCGCAGGAAAGCCTCGCTGACCAGCGCCGTCGCCTGCAGATCCGAACCGATCGGCATCTGCCGCGCCAGGTTGCCGGCGATCCGGCGCAGGCGTTCATAGGAGCAGCGGAAGACCTCGTCCTCGGCGGCCTGGTCGCCGCCGGCCGCACGATTCAGCAGGATCGTGAACTCGGTCGGCAGCCCCAGTTCGCGCAGCTGCGCTTCGACGCCGTCTTCGGGCGGGTCAGCGGGCGCGGGCGGATCCGAGGGTTGGCGTGTCATAGCTGCCACGGCGAGGCGCGGCGAAGGCGTCGGCGCCGAGCCTAGCATTCGCTTCCCCTCGAGGCGGGTTCCCCCGCCTTGCGGCAGAAGGCAAAGAGGTTGACGCCCGCCTGCTCGAAGCGGAAGCGAATCGCCGGGCGCCCGAATGCGGATTCGAGGTACATGCGATCAAGATCGTCCTCGGTGCGATGGATGAGCCGCCAATCCAGCACGTGGTCCATCAGCGCCTTGTTCTCGTTCGCCGGATGGAAGTTGCCCAGGATCATCTCGGCGCCGGGCCGAAGCAGCCGATGCCCGTAGCTCATCAGCCGCACCACCAGCTTGTCGACGAAGTAGTCGATCAGCCCGATGCTGTAGACCAGATCCTGCGGCGGCAGGTCCAGCTGCTGCCGTCCGAGCGAGAGATCGATCAGGTTGGCGTGATGCAGGCTGAGCTGCGCGCTCAGTCCCCGCTCCGCGGCGCGGCGCGCGACCTCCTCGAGCGCCTCGTGATCGAAGTCAATCAGGTGAACGTGCAGTCGGCTCGGGTCGTCGAGCTGGGCGAAGACGTCGAAGACCTCGCGCGCCGGGCCGCAGGCCATCGTGGTGATCTGCACCGGCCGCTCCGGCGTGCGCGCCAGCACGGCGCGGATCTCCTCGGCCAAGAGGCCGCGACGATTGCGCACGGCCTGCGCCGCTGGCTCGGCCAGGAAGCAGGCGTCGAGCAGCGGGCCCAGTCGCCCGCGGCCGGCGGCCTGATTGGCATAGATGCCTTCGATCGACACCGAGTCCCCGGCATAGCCACGCGGCTTGGCATAGAGCCGCTCGGAAGTCTCGGTCAGCAGCAGGTAGGGAAGAACCACCCGCTGCACGCGCCGCCCGATCGCTTCGCACTCGGCCTCCGAGCGCCGGGAGTCGGGCCCGAGCGAGCGATGCAGCTGCACCACGAAGCGACGGAAAACCGCCTGCACGGTCTGCGCTTCGGCTTCCGGCACCGCACCCTGGTGGGCGAGCGCCGCCACTTCGGCGTCGTGCAGGATGTGCTGCAGCTCTTCGAGTTCACGCTCGAGTTCCTGCAGCTCGGGATCCCCCGCCGCGCGCGCTTCCGCCGGCGTGGCCAAGGTGCGCGCGAGCACTTCGAAGAGCCGCGCGGCGAAAGCCGGGGCGCTGGCGCAGCGCCCGCGCAGTTCGCGATGGGTCACCAGCAGCACCGCCGCGCCGCCGCGGGCGATCGCCTGATCGTGCCCCGCGATACGCCCATCAACCTGCAGAAAGTCCTGCAGCCCGAGCACCATGCCAGCCCCTAGCGAAGTGCGCCCGCTCTGTGCCGGGTCGGCCGCGCGCTCCAGCTGGCCCTCCAGCACGAAGCCCAGCGCGGCCTCCTCGCCTCGCCGTGCGGCGATCGCCTCGCCGTCAGCGATGGTGCGCAGGCTGCCGCAGGCCAGCAGGAAGCCGCGGTCGGCGGGATTCAGCGCGTCGAAGGCGGCGGGCGAGGCGGGCCACGGGCCGAGCGCCTGGCGGGATGCCCGCGGCGTGGGCGCGGGCGCGGACGACAGGGAAGCGGAAGAGGACATGCTGCGAAGAAACGGGCGGAGTGACAGCGAGCCGCGGGGCTCTGCTGTTCACACGCCGTCTTCCGCGCCGACCCTTCAGCGCCGCACGAGAAAATCTCGTGACGAGTTAGTCGTTCAGCAGGATCGGCACGCTGGAGTCGCCGTGCACGACCGCGTCGCCGACCTTGCGATAGCCATCTGGAACGCGCTTGAAGAAGAAGTAGTGCCCGTCCTCCGGCAGGCGGACCGTGACAGTCTGACGGCCAGGCAGGTTCGACAGATCAAGGTCCACGTCCCGGATGACCGCGTCCCCTTCCAGCTGAAGCTCGATCCGCTTGGAGTACTCCGACCTCTCCATCGTGACCGTGGCCACCCAGCGCCCGGCGGCATCGGCGACGAAGTACCGACGCCGACCCGCAAACAGCTCGTGCGGCACGGAAACCTGTACCAGCGGGCCGTTGGACTCGAGCACGACTTCCGCGGTCTCTTTGGCGCCGGTCGGCAGACTGAGATCCAGGTCGGCGTAGCCGTGTTCACTGTCGCCGACGCGCAGCCGCACGTTGCCCGCCGAGACGCGCTGCCACCTGGGCGCGAGCCCTTCCCGCGGCGGAATCGCGGTCGTGAATTCTTCGTCCCAGGGCTGATACGGACCGCCGTCACGCTCGATGACCCAGGCCGGCACCTGCACCTGTTCCAAGCCGCCGGCGACCTTGCGGTAAGCGACGAGGCGCAGCTGAGCGAGCCCCGGCATCTGCACGGTCTGTTCATGGATCCCCCCCGGGTGGTAGACGCGCAGCCGGCTGGGCGGAGTCGGCCGATTGGTGAAGGCGCCGATCCGCACCCAGTACTCGCCGCGCGGCAGCCCTCGAAAGCTGGCCACGCCGTCGCCATCGGTCACCTCAGTGCGGTCGAGCGCGATGCCACCGTCGAGGGAAGCCTTGGCGGGCGAGACCGTCACCCACACCGCGTGGCGTTGCGGGCGGTCAGCCTGGTCGGTCACGAGCAGGCGCAGCGCCCCGCCCGGCAGCACCGCGTCGACCTGGCGCACTTCGCCCTCGGGGACCTGCAGCTCTTCGACGTACTCCGGGCGATGCCCATCCCCCAGCGTGACCTTGCCGGTCGGCCCCGCGCCAAAGGAGATCCGGCCGTCAATCGCGCGATCGACGACGAACTCGTACTGACCATGCTCATCGGTGACCTGGGTCTCGCGGTAGGCACCGCTCTGCAGCTTGACGACCACCCCGGCTTCGGCAAATCCATCGCGCACCACCGTGCCGTGGATGCGCGTGTACACCCGATGCAGCGGAATCTGCCACACCGCGTCTTCCTCGACGAGCGCGCGCCGCGTGCCTTCGAGATAGTCCACCTTGGTTCCTTCGACCGACCACAGCACCTCGACGCGAAGCTGCGTTCCCTGGGGTGCCATCACGTAGGTGCGGCCGTCTTCGCTTTGCGTGGCGATGCCGGCCTCCTGTGCATCAGCGAGGTAGCGCACCGTCGGGCCCGTCACGACGCTGCCATCGGGCAGCTCGCCGCGCACCTCAATCCGGGCCTGCGGCGGACCAGCCGCTTCGCGCTTGCCCTCGCCCGCTTCGGCACCGGAATGCGCGGGCCCCCATTCCCCGGCTGCTTGAGCCTCGAAGCGGTCTGGATTCTCGGCGCGGGTGTCGGCCAGCACGGGCTCGGACGCACCGCTCGCTAGCACCCATGCCAGCAAGGCTGCGATCGCTAAAACCCCTCCCCATATCTGCCGCGACACCCCTCCAATCTACCCGACAGCGCAAGTTGCACTATCCTGCATCCATGAAGTCCTTCCTCCTTTCCGCCCTGGCGCTGGGCTTGCTCAGCGCCCCGCTCGCGGCGCAGTGAAGCGGATGAAAGAACCCCTCTCTGCCGGTCGGCAGAGGACTCGTGAATGACACCCAGAGCTGGAGCATCAGCGTGGAATGGATGAAGCAGGACAGCGCCGGGGTCAACCGCGGCAGCGTGCGCCTGCCGGGCAAGCCGGACGCTCGCACCAGTTTTGAGCAGACCAATCTGATCCTCCGCGGCCCGGTCTCAGAAAACTGGACGCTCAGCGTGCTGATTCCGCGCGTCGAGATTCATCAGCGCGTGATCTCGACGAGCAGCCGACTGGACCTGCAGGGACTGGGCGATGTCACGGTCTACGGCGAGTACGGCAGCGCCGATCTGCGCTGGCTGCTGGGACTCAGCCTGCCCACCGGCGACGAGGCGGAATCCCCCGGCCCCGGGCTGGTGCCGCCCAGCCTTCTTCAGCTCGGCACCGGTACGATCGACCCGATCCTCGGCATGATCTGGGACGGGGGCGATGGGGTCGGGATGGACCCGTACTTTGATCTGCTCGCGGTGTTGCCCTTCCAGGACAGCGACGCGGGTCTGCAACCGGGCCAGAGTTTCAGCGCCCGGGCCGGGGCGATCTGGAACCTGGACAGCCCGTGGACTCCGGGGGTGCAGATCGAAGCGCTGCGACGCGATGAGGATCGCCTGAATGGTGCCTACCTCGACAACACCGGGGGCACCTTGTGGACCTTCATCCCCAGCCTGCAGTTCCCCCTTGGCGGCGGCGCGAGTGCGCGCGTGGCCTGGCGCCTGCCGCTCGATCAAGATGTCAGCGGCATGCAGCTCGTCCCCGGCGAAGGCTTCGTGGCCGAAGTCGGCTGGGTCTTCTAGCTGTTCAGCGACTTCCACACCTCATCGAAGACTTTGGCGTAGCCGGCTTCGGTGAGGTGCATCTCGTCGTTCCAGTGCTTCTTCTGCAAGGCGACGGCATGGAAGGTGTCGATGATGACGAAGTCTTCGCGCAGCGCCGCCGGCAGCGCCTGGCGCACGCGGCCCAGCTGAGTGACCCATTCTTCGAGCAGCACCTTGACGACCTCGCGCGCGAGCGCGGTGCTCTGGCCAATCCCAACTTCCTCGAAGGCGCAGCCGAACCACGGCCCCTGCTGATAGGCCTTGCCGGGCGCAAACGGACGGCCATCCGGAAAGGGCAGCGCATAGGTGTGAATCGACACCCGCATCTGGGGGTTCTTGCGCTGCACCAGCGCGGCGCGCACTAGCTCGAGCAGGTGCTCGCCCATGAGCTTCATCTCCTCTTTGACCACGGACATCTTCAGGCAGGCGCGCGCGTTGCCCGGCACTGGCGTGTCCTTCAGAAAGCGGCGCACACCTTCTTGGTGCGCTGTGCCGTCCTTCCGACATTCCTTATGCACGATGTCATTGCCCCCGGCAGAAAGCAGGAAGTGATCGAAGTGGTTGTTGGCGACCTGACGCACCAGAAAGCCGGTGTGTGACTTGCGCCAGATCTCCTCGGCCTTCTTCTTCGACTTTCCGGCGACCTGATTCGGGTGGAAGTCGAACATGCCACGCAGCTCTTCGCCGTTGCGCGATAGTCGGCACAGAAGCCAGCGGCGCCGCGTCTTCTTATGCAGGCACTTGGCGAGGTTGCGCGGCTCGCCGATCCCGATCAGGATCTTGCGCGGATAGGAGAACCAGGAGTCACCCTCGAGCAGCACCTTCGGCTTGTGCTCGAAGGGGCCGCCGTGCTTGGCCAGCTGGCGAAAGCGCGGGATCGTCGAGACCAGACCGGCGTGCGTCTCATCTGCCATATTCCATGGTGTACGCGATTCGGGCATCGATCCCGCCACCCATCTCAAAAAGAAGGCAGGGCGCCCGGTTCTCACCGAGCGCCCTGCACGAAGCTGCGAGCTGGTCTAGCCCTGGATCGGGTAGGTGTACAGCAGCGGCTCGAAGGTGCCGTTCGCCAGCGTGCCGACGAAGTAGAGGCCGAAGTACTTGTTGAAGCCCAGGAAGCGAGTCGGCGACTGGAAGACCGTGGTCTGGGTGCCGGCCGCGTTCAGCGCGATGTTCCAGAAGCCGAAGAAGATGTCGGCTTCGGCCTGGAGGCCGTTCGAAACGCCCGGAACGCTAAAGCTGCTGCCCAGGGTCAGCACGCCGTTGACGAAGGCGTCGACCGCCGGGGCGGCTGCGGTGTGGTGCACACCGACGCGCGACTGGCCGAAGGCGGCGGCGCCGAGGTTGTGCTCGAAGACCGAGGCGGTGACGGCGCCATCTTCAGCGAGGTGCGCCATGACGGTGTAGTTGCCGTCGGCGGCGAAGGTGACGTCGACGTCGATGACCGGGGGCTGGCTGTACGGGTTGTTCAGGTCGGCCGCGCTGATCTTGACGTTGTAGGTGCCCGGGGCGAGCTCGTACGCATCGGTGCGAGCACGGAACGGCACGGCCGCGAGCAGCGGGGCGTCGTTCAGCTGGATGTCGACCAGGAACTCTTCGGCGGCGCCGAGGTCGGTGCCATTGATGCCGTGGAGAATCCAGACGTCAGCTTCGTTCTGGGCAGTGGCGGTGCCGGCAAAGCCGACGGCCGCGACGAGGGCGGAAAGAAAGAATCGCTTCATCTCGAGTGTTGTGGTTGTGTGATTCAGAGAGGAGCGCGGTGGGAGCGACCGCAGGGCTTCGTCTAGGCCGCCCTGGGAACTTGTCGAGAAAATTACTTCGACACCTTTCGCACATCGCCGTGCGTCTGCGCACCCATGCAATAGCCCCCGAGCCTGTCGGGGCTCGGGGGCATGGAGCGCAAGCTCTAGAGGTTGTTTTCTGTGGCCCGCGCGCGCATCAGCTGCCGAACAGCGTGATGGCCCGGGCGTCGGTGGCCGCCAGGCCAGCCGGCCCGCCGCTTTCCTCGATGAACCACTGCGCGTAGACGGTCGTGCCGTGCAGGTTCGCGTTCGGCGGGACTGCAATCGAGATCGAAGCGGTTCCGGCCGCATCCACGGTGCGCAGCTGCAAGTCCTTGGCAGCGCTCAGGCCGAGGAAGCACATCGCTCCGCGCACCAAGCTGCCGCCCGGATCGGCGACGCGGTCCACCACCAGCGCGGCGCGCGCGCCGGGCAGCGCCCGGTCGAGGCCGACCGTCAGCGAAGGGTTACCGAGAAGCGGCGGCTCCTGCGCGACCATCACCGGTTCCCCGAGGATGCCGGCCGTCGGCGCCCCGTAAGCGATCGGCTGACGCGCCGACTGCGCGTAGAGCGTGGGCGCGTCGAAGGGCGCCGAGCCCGCGGCGACGCGCGGGTCATTCAGCGGGCGACGCAGGAAGGCCAGCAGGTCGGCGCGCTCGCCCGGCGTCAGGTTAAGCGGACGAATCGCGGGCGCCTTGTTGAGCCCATTGAAGTCGCCCCCCCGGTTGTAGAAGTCGACTACCTCTTCGAGGCTCGCGGCGTTGCCGGCATGGAAGTACGGCGCCCGCAGCGCGACATTGCGCAGGCTCGGCGTCTTCATCTGCCCGTTGTTGGCCGGGTTGCCCGTGATGCCGCCCAGGCCGAGGTCTTCGTTCTGCGGCCGCGTCCCCGTGTAGTGGAAGCGGTTGTCGGTGAAAACCGGCCCGCCATGGCAGGTGTTGCAGGCCAGCCGCGGCGAGTTGAAGAGGTTGAAGCCACGCCGTTCCGACTGCGTCAGCGCGCTCTGCGTCCCGTTCAGGAAGTCGTCAATCGGCGCCTGATCACTGAACAGGGTGCGTTCGTAGGTGGCGATCGCCATCGCGATGCGCACCGGCGTGACGTCCGGGTCGCCGAAGGCGTCCTGGAACAGCGCCGGGTAATCGCGGCCGGCGATCCAGTTATCGAGGGTGACGGGCACGTTCTCAGCCAGCGCGAGCGGGGTCGCCGCCTCGATCTGCGCCGCAACCTGGACCCAGTCGCGCCCTTCGTGCGCCATCTCCACCTCATTGACGGGCGGCCCCAGCACCTGCGATTCGAGCGCAGCCATCCGCGCCAGAACCAGGCTTTGGGTCAGCGGGTCGATGAACTGCTCGGTCGCGCGGCCATCCCAGAACACCGCCGGCGCATAGGCCGAGTTGATCACCGGCATGCCGCGCCGTCCAGTCACCTGTGGCGCCAGCGAGTAGACCGAATCGGCGATGTACAGGCCATCCGCGCCGCTGCGGATGACGCCGGGCGAGCCGACCACGTCGTCGTCGGTGCCGAACACGCCGTCCGCCCCGGGATGCGTGCTGCGCGGGTCGCCCGGGATCGAACGCGCGTCGGTGCCGCCCACCGGCATGGCGTGGCAGGTGCCGCAGGCCACGGTGCGCGTGCTCGACAGCTGCTCGTCCCAGAACAGCGCTTTGCCGAGCATGGCCTTCTCGGCGGTGACCGGGTTGCCGGGAGGGGCCGGCGGAGGCTGCAGTCCACCACCCTGAGCAGCGAGCGGCGCCGCCCCGAGCACGGCCGCGACGACGAGGGAGAAAGTCGCGTGGGGGTTCATGCGATCCTCAACCCCAGCGGTTCTGGCCGAGTCCCGAGCCGATTCGATTTCCTTTTTCTCGATCTCGGTGATTTCTCGGGAACCTGGGGCCGGATGTCGGGTGGCCGCACGCGCTTCGTGCGGAAGCGAACGGCTCCCCCGGGCGCACCTAAGCTGTGCGCATGGTTCATCCCCGCCTGCTCGCCCTGGCACTGGCCGTGGCCCTGCCGCTTGGTGCCTGCACTGCCCCCTTCGAGGGCGCGACTCCCACCCCGCAGCGCCCCACCGTCTCCTCCGACACGAATCTGACCGTCGCGGGCACGATCGAGCTGGAATCTGGCATCGCCTTTGAAGCCAGCGAGAGCTTCGATACGCCCAACACGCTGAAGCTCGGGCTGTCCGACACCGCCGAAGCCTTTGTTGGCTTCTCGCCGCAGCGCAGCACTGAGGTGCCGGGCCCCAACCCGCGAGGGGCCGGTGACTTTGTGATCGGCAGCCGGATGAAAGTTGCAGAAGAAGGCAGCTTTGGGGCCGCCGTGCAGATCGCCACGCGTCTGCCGGGTGGTAACGGGGGCGACAGCGAAGGGCGCGAGGAGGCGGACTTCTTCGTGGCCGGCATGGCCAGCGATCAGTTCGGCGATCTGGGCGTCACCGGCTTCTATCAGCTGGGACTGATCGGCGACGGCGATGACGATTCGATCTTGGCCGAACACACGGCGGCCCTGGCCGTCGGCGCGCCGGCCAGCGACAGCGTCGGCCTGTTCGGCGAGATCGCCGGGATCTTCCGCCCGGATCTCGACAGCAACGCGGTGCTCGCCACAGCCGGCGCGAGCTGGGCCTGGGCCCCGAACCTGACGCTCGACGGCGCGCTGCAGATCGGGCTGACCGAGGACGCGCCGGACTACCTGCTGCTGTTCGGCATGACCTGGAACCTGGGCGGCATTCTGCAGCGCCCGCGCGGCCCGGAGGTCGGCCCGTGATCGCCGCGGCGCTGTTGCTGGCGGCCGCGCAGCAGGCGGAAGCTCGTGCCGACTGGCTGCTCGCCGAGCGCCCGTACGAAGCCGAGTTTCGCGTCGAGACGCGTGGCACGCAGACGCGTTTCGTCCTCGATAACGGTCTGGTTCGTCGCACCTGGCTGGCCGCCGACAACCTCGCATGCATCGGCTTTGACAACCTGATGACCGAGGCTTCGATGCTGCGCGCGGTGCGCCCCGAGGCGCGGCTGGTGGTGGAAGGGCAGGAGCTCGCGGTGGGCGGCCTGGTTGGGCAGCCCAACCATGCTTTCCTGACCGACGCATGGCTGCAGGAGATGAACGCCGACCCGCAGGCCATGCGCTTCGTCGGCTGGGAGCTGGGCGAGCCCGCCGAGCGGCTGGAGTGGCCACGGATTCGCCACCACGCGCCCGACATGAAGTGGCCGCCGCCAGGCGTCGCGGTGCGCTTTGATTTTGAGCCAGGGCTGAGCGTCGCGCGCGATCTGCTGCTGCATTCCGACTACGCGCGCGGCCTGCTCTTCAGCGACGCCTTCGCCGAGCTGAAGCAGGACTGGACCGTGCACGCCAGCCATGGCGATGCTTCCTCGGCGCAGAACGAGGGCAAGGCCGGCGAGATCCAGACGGCAGCGAACCACGCCGTCTATCTCGAGATGGCAGCGCCCGAAGGCCTGGGCCGCATCGAAGCCGAGATCTCGCCGGGCACCGATGCCAGCGCCAGCTGGGGTCCCGGGGTCGCCGCGGTTTTTGCCGATGGTCGCGTCATTAAGTTCAACTTGCGGCCGGGCAAGAACGGCCTCGGCGTGTGGGATGGCCAGACCGAACGCGTCGCCGACGGGAGCTGGCCGATGGACCGCCCCACGCGGCTGCGCATCTACCTGGAGCAGGATCGGGTGGTCTGCGCGGCCATGCCGTCGTACGGCCCAGGGGATCGCGGTGGCATGTGGCAGGAGATCTTCGAGCTGCCGGCTGCGGGTGCCGCGCCGACGCATGTGCGGGTCGGCAAGATGGACAAGGCCGGCGGCGCCTCTGGATTCAGCGAAGCGGGGCCGATCGGTCGCTGCAAGATCGACGCGCTCACGCTGCGCGGCGCGCTCGATGAATCGATGCTCGCCGAAGTGCAGAAGAACGACGCCCGCAACGGCCTGCGCGTTTCGGTGCACTACGAGCTGTACGACGGCATCCCGCTGATCGGCAAGCGCGTCGTGGTGCGCAACGCGGGCGAGAAGCCGATCGAGCTGGATCACCTCACCACCGAGACCCTCGCCGTCGTGGAGTCGAGCAACTACGTCGAGAAGCGCGAGGGCGCGGTCATCCCGCAGCCGGAACACTTCCACGTCGAGACCGACTACGCCTTCGGCGGCATGGTGCCCGAGAACGCGCAGTCGCAGATCGTGCACTGGCGCCCGGACCCAGAGTTTCACACCCAGGTCAACTACCGCAAGCTGACGCCTTGCCTCCTGGAGGTCGCGCCGCTGCATGGCCCGGACGTGATCCTTGAGGCCGGCGACGAGCTGGCGAGCTGGTGGACCTTCGAGCTGGTACATGATTCGAGCGACCGCGAGCGCCGCAGCCTGGGGCAGCGGCGGATGTACCGCACGCTTGCGCCGTGGGTGACCGAGAACCCGCTGATTCTGCACGTGGTCAGCACCGACGAAGCGGTGGTCAAGCGCGCGATCGACCAGGCCGCCGAGTGCGGCTTCGAGATGCTGAGCCTGTCCTTTGGTTCGGGCCTCAACATGGAGGATGACTCCGAGGCCAACCACGCCAAGTTCCGGGCGTTGGCGGACTACGCCATGGAGCGCGGGATTCACATCGGCGGCTACTCGCTGCTGGCCAGCCGGCGCATTCAGCCGGACAGCGACAACGCGATCCACGTCGAGACCGGGAAGCCCGGCGGCCAGACCTTCGGCTACGCGCCGGCGCTGGCGAGCGCCTGGGGCCAGGAGTACTTCCGCAAGCTCTACGCCTTCTTCGAGAACACCGGCTTTCTGCAGTTCACCCACGACGGCAGTTATCCCGGTGACTGGGATGCCGCCGCGCGCCCGCCGCTGCAGCGCGGCTATGAAGACTCGCAGTGGGTGCAGTGGAACATCATCACCGAGTACTACCGCTGGCTGCGCGCGCGCGGCGCCTATCTGCGCGTGCCCGACTTCTACTACCTGCAGGGCGCGAACGAGTGCGGCATGGGGTACCGCGAGGTCAACTGGTCGCTGCCGCGCGCGCAGCAGGTGATCCACACCCGCCAGAACATCTTTGACGGCACCTGGATCAAGACGCCGTCGATGGGCTGGATGTTCGTGCCGCTGACGCAGTACCACGGCGGCGGCGCGGCGGCGACGATCGAGCCGCTGGACGAACACCTGGATCATTACGAGCGCATGCTGGCCTCCAACCTGGGGCTGGGCGTGCAGGCGGTGTATCGCGGCCACCGGCTCTACGACACCGCGCGCGTTCGGGACGCGGTCAAGCGCTGGGTGGATTGGTTCAAGCACTACCGCGACATCCTCGAGAGCGATGTACTGCACCTGCGCCGCGCCGACGGCCGCGAGCTGGACTGGATGCTGCACGTCGGGCCCACGCTCGATCTGCCGGGCATGCTGGTGGTGTACAACCCGCTCGAGGTCGAACGCACCCGCACGATTCGCGTGCCGCTGTACCTGACCGGCCTGGATGGTCAGGTGCTGATCGAGTCGGCGGTCGGCCCGCAGATCGAAGCGGCGCGGCGCGAGCTGCAGAATGTCTCGCGCGAATATGAAGTCGAGATCGAAGTCACCGTGCCTGCCGGCGGCATGCTGTGGTGCAGTTTCCGGAAGCCATGATGTTCCGATTCCTTCTCGTCGCGACCGCACTCGGCGCGTGCGCCTTGCCCCCCGCCACCGGCGAGCCACTCGACACGGCGCACTTCTCGCAGACTGGCGGCGGCACCAGCGCCGCTGCTTCGGGCGATCTCGAGCTGGAAGCCGAGGTCGACATCGATCCGTCCGAATCGTTGAGCACCGCGGTGGGCGTCGTCTTTGGTCTGCCCGACCGCCTCGAGGTGGGGATTGCCTGGTCCCCCTACGACGTGCTCGAACAGCCCGGCCCCGATTCACGTGGCTCCGGCGATGTCTCGGTTGCGATCAAGAAGCAGGTGCTGGAGCCCAGCTCTTCCCAGCCCGGCTGGAGTATCGAGCTGGGGACGCAGCTCGATACGAGCGAGGCCGGCCACCTCGAGCGCTCCGGCGAGGCCGATCTCTACGCGGCCACGGCGCTGGCACAGAGCTTTGGCGCGCACACCTGGACGGGTTACTACGAGCTCGTCTTCCCCGACGACCCCGACGATGACTCAACCCTCGTCGAGCACGTCGCCGCACTGCAGTGGGCAACCGAGCTGGGCGCCGGCCAGGTGGTGCACCTGGAAGGCATCGGCACCGTCGCGCCCGCCGCCGACTTCTCCGCCACCTATCTAGGCGCTGGCCTCGCCTGGGCCGTGAACGAGGATTGGACCCTGGAAGTGGGCACTCTGGTCGGCCTCGCCGGCGAGTCGGAGGACTTCCGCCTGCTGCTGGGCTTCACCACGGTCGCGGCGCGACTCGGCCGCATCGGAAGTTTCGGGCTCTAGACTGGCGGCGTGCGCGCCGCAGTTCTCTCCCCCGCTCTCGCCACGCTCGCGCTGCTGACCGCGACCTGCCAGTCGCCGCAGCAGGAAGCACAGGCCTCCTTCCCCAACATCGTCATCGTGATGACGGATGACCAGGGCTGGGGCGACCTGGGCGTGCACGGCAACGCGGTGCTCGATACGCCGCGGCTGGATCAGCTGGCGATGGAGAGCGGCGGGATGGAGCGCTTCTATGTCAGCCCGGTCTGCACGCCGACCCGCGCCGCGCTGATGACCGGGCGGAACAGCATCCGGACGCGCGCGATCGACACCTTCCGCGGGCGCGCGATGATGGACCCTTCCGAGGTGACGATCGCCGAGGTGCTGCGCGACAACGGCTATGCCACGGGCCTGTTCGGCAAGTGGCACCTGGGCGATAACTACCCGATGCGCCCGCAGGACCAGGGCTTTGAAGAGGTGCTGTGTCACCGCGGCGGCGGCCTGGCCCAGCCCGCCGATCACCTCGACAACAATCGCCGCTACACCGACGCCTGGCTGTACCACAACGGCAAGGCGGTGCACACCAACGGCTACTGCATGGATGTGTACACCGACTACGCGCTGCAGTTCATGCTCGACAGCGTGGCCGCGGACCGGCCTTTCTTTGTTTATCTGGCCACCAATACTCCGCACGGCCCGTGGCACGATGTGCCCGCGGACCTGCTGGCCAAGTACCAGGCGCGCGACCTCTCGGAGGTGCTGCCCGACCCGAAGCAGGCGGGCCGCATGGCCGCGAGCTTCGCGATGATCGAGAACATCGATCAGAACGTCGGCCGACTGCTGGACGCGCTCGACTCATTGGATATCGCGGACAACACGATCTTCGTCTACCTGCACGACAACGGTCCGGCGATCCGTCACTACGTCGGCGAGATGCGCGGCATGAAGTCCGAGGTGTGGGAAGGCGGGATTCGCTCGCCTTTCTTCGTGCGCTGGCCGGGCCAGGTGCCGGCGGGAGTGCGGCGACCCGAGATCGCTTCACACATGGATGTGTGGCCGACCCTGGTCGAAGCGGCGGGCGTGCAGGCGCCCACCATCGCCGGGCAGGACGGTCGCAGCATCTGGCCGCTGCTGACGGGCGCCGCCACGGACTGGCCGGAGCGGCTGATTCACATCCAGGCGCACCGCGGCGACCAGCGCATCCCCGAGCACAACTTCGCGACCATCGGTCAGCGCTACAAGTTGCTGCGCGCCAGCGGCTTCGGCCGCGAGCAGCTGCCCGAGGACCCGGCCCCGCTCGCGCTCTTTGACCTGCAGGAAGACCCGCTCGAGCAAAACAACCTGATCGAAGAGATGCCCGAACTGGCGGAGTCGATGCTCGCCGCGCACCGCGCCTGGTTCGCCGAAGCGAGCGACTACCCCGAGTTCGGCACGCCGCCCGCGATCGTGATCGACTTCGACGTCGAGCCCTATCACGAACTCAACCGCAACGACTGGCGCCCTCTTGATGGCGGCTATGGCGCGACCGGGGTCTACTGGATCGAGACGGCGCAGGACATCGAGGTGGATCTCATCGCACTCTCTCGCAGCAAGGCGCGGAGCGAGAACGGTTCGATCCGCGTGTGGCTGAACGATGTCCCGGTCTCCACCGTCGACGAGATCGAGGTCCTACTCAGCGAAGGCGAAGCTGTCGAGCTTCCGGTAGGCCCGATCCCCATCCCCGCCGGACAGCACCAACTGCGCGTCGAGATCCGCGATGAACGCGGGCTGATCCCGTGCGACCACCTCCGGGTCGGGCCGCCCGGCTTTGCCTGGTTGTAGCCGCAGCTACTCCTTCTTCTCTTCCAGCTCGTAGCGGATCGTCGGATCCCATTCCTGCGCCAGCTTACGCAGGCGGTCGACGCGCTTCGGGTGCTCGGCGGCGAGGTCGGTCGTTTCGCCGGGGTCGAGGCTGAGGTCGTAGAGGCGCATGCCGGGTTCGCGCTTCCAGGCGCGGCCGTCGGTGGTGTCCTGGGCGTTCCAGATCAGCTTCCACTTGCCCAGGCGCAGCGCCCATTGCCCGCCGTTCTTCCAGAAGAAGTGTTCGTGCGGGGTCGGCGCCGCAGCGTCGGCCAGCACGGCCTGCAGGTCGCGGCCATCCAGCGCGTGGGTCGGCTGCGGGATTCCGGCGAGGGTGCATAGGGTCGGGAACCAGTCGCAGGCGGTCGCCATCTGCCCGCGCAGTTCGCCCTCGGGCACGCCCGGGCCGGCCACGATCGCCGGCACCCGAATGCCGCCTTCGAGCAGGCTGAACTTGGCGCCGCGGTGCGGACCGGCGTCGCCCCCGCCGTAGAAGGCGCGCTGCTCGGTCGAGTGCCCGTGGTCGGACTGGAAGACGATGATCGTCTCGTCATCGATGCCCTGTTCGCGCAGCACGGCGAACAGCCGGCCCAGGGTCTCGTCCATCGTCGACAGGAAGGCCGCGTACTCGCGCCGCGCGCGCGGCAGGCCCTCGTACACATCCAGCCAGCGCGCGTGCCCCTGATAAGGGTAGTGCGGCAGATTGATCGCGAAGTACATCAGCCAGGGCTGCTCATCACGCGCGCGGATCCACGCCGCCGCTTCGTCGACGCACAGCTCGGGGAAGAACTCGCCGGCGTGATACTCCTCGACTCCGTTGCGCACCAGGTCGTGCCGGTTGGGCCCGTTCCAGTAGAAGAAGTGCGAGTAGTTGTCGATGCAGCCACCCAGGTGGCCGAAGCCGAAGTCAAAGCCCTGGCCGGTCGGCTGACGCTCGCGGCTGTGACCGAGGTGCCACTTGCCGATCTGCGCGGTGGCGTAGCCATGCGCGCGGAAGTGCTCGGCGATCGTCACCGTCGACGGCGGCAGCCCGGCATCCGGATTGTTCGGGTCGACGTTGCCGCTGAGGCCGGCGCGCTGCGGGATCCGCCCCGACAGGAAGGCCGCGCGCGACGGCGAGCAGACCGGCGCCGCGGCATAGAACTGGGTGAAGCGCACGCCGCGCTCGGCCAGGCGATCCAGGTGTGGGGTCTGCAGATCCTGCGTGCCGCAGGCGCCCAGATCGACCGTTCCCTGATCATCGCTGAGGATCAGCAGGATGTTCGGCCGCGATCGAGCTTCCTGCGCGGGCGCACCCGCAGCGAGCACGGCGACCTGCACGAACAGCAGAAGCAGAGGGCGGCGAAGCAGCATGCACATTCATGCGACCGCCGGCGCCTCGACAGATCAGTTGTCTTCGCGCACCTTCCGGGCCGTCGCGTCGGGCCAGGATAGCAGGGGTGCCGGCGTCCGCTCCGTCGCCAACTCGTCGCGGAGCAGCTCGCGGTAGATGCTCTCCAGGACATCCACGCGGCGTGACCAGTCCAGGTTCTGCAGCGCGTGGGTCCGGCCCGCCGCGCCGAGGCGCGCGCGCAGTCCAGCATCGTGAGCAAGCTGATCCATGGCCTCGCGCAGACCATCCTTGAAGGCGGCCGGACTCGAGGCATCGACGAGCAGCCCGGTCTGCGGCTGCACGTAATCCGCCGGACCTCCCCAGTCCGCCGCGATCACCGGGACGCCGCAGGACATCGCTTCCATCAGCACCGCGCCGCCCGCCTCGCGCAGGCTGGGGAAGACGAAGACGTCGGCGTCGCGCACCTCTTCAATCAGCGCCTCGCCGGCGGCCCAGCCGGCGAAGTGGACCGTGTCCTGGACGCCCAGCCGCAGCGCCAGCGCCTCGAGCTCGGCGCGCTCCGGACCATCGCCGACGATCCGCAACTCGACAGGCACCTCCGGCTTCCAGCGCGACCAGACTTCGAGCAGCTGGTCCACTGCCTTGAAGCCGACCAGCCGGCCAGCGAACAGAAAGCGCACCCGCCCGTCGGCACGCGGCTGCGGGCGCGGCGTCCAGCGCTGGGTGTGCACTGCGTTCGCCGTGAGTTGCCGGACCTGGCCCTGCAGGCCGTTCGGCAGCGCCTCGCGCGTGCGCGCGTTGGAGACAAGCACGACGCGCGCTTCCCGCAGGCCGCGATAGATCAGGCTCAAGGGCTGGGCGCAGCGGCGCGCGAGGCCGACCACCGCCGCCGCGATACGACTCTGCCGCCGCGCGAAGGCCTGCGGAAAGTCCATGCCACCGTTCAGCGGACCGATCACGACCGGGATTCCAAAGCCGTGCATCCGCGAAGGCGCCTTCGGGGAGATCGGCGTCGGCTGGTGCACGAGGCCGATCCCCGCTTCGCGCATCAGCCGCCGGATGATCCGGCGCGCGCGTCCCTGCGTCGCGATCCACGACCAGGCGGCGGTCGTCACGGTGTACATCCGCTCCGGCAGGAAGTCGCCAACCCGAGCGCAGGCGCGGTCGAACCAGGTCTCGGGCACAAAGTGCACCCGGCATGTGTGCTCCGGGCAGCCGGCCTCCAGCGCCTTACGGTTGCGCTCGTGGACCAGCAGGTGCACGTCCACTCCGCGTGCGCGCAGCTCAAGGAAGTACTGCAGAGGACGCGCCGCTTCGCCGCCGTCCTTGAGGTTGGCGTCCTGGGCGAAGATCAGAACCGCGCGCCGCTCAGCGAACATCGGCGGGCTCCGTCAGCAGCTGGCGGGTCGACCTGCCGAGGTAGAGCAGCCAGCCGAGGATGCCCAGGAACTTGGCCCCGTCCTCGAAGACGTGATGCATCGGCAACAGGGTCTCGGGCAGCTTGTCGACGACGATCGAGCAGCTGAAGAAGCCGCCCGCCACGACGAGGACCAGCCAGTCCGTCTGCAGAATCTGACGACGGAAGCGCAGCAGATAGGCGAGCATCAGCAGCCCATACGTGAGGATGACGTAACGCTCGCGCAGCTGCAGGTACTCCGGCAGCACCAGGTCATGCAGCATGAAGAGGTCGTCCACCAGCAGCAGGCAGGTGAACAGAGCCGAGGCCAGCAGAAAACGCGGCCCGTCCACAACCGGGGCAGCCAGGCCGCTTTGGATGCGGGCGCTCAGCAGGGAGGCTCCGAAGAAGCAGACCGCCGCGGCCGCACACCACAGCAGCACCCCGACATTCGAGAGCGCGCCGGCGTAGAAGGGGCCGTTCATCACCGCCGCCGGATCGCGGGTGAACTGCGCGATCGGCACCTCGACCGAACCCGCCAGCCACACCAGGCCCAACAGGCCGGCGAGCGCGGTGCCAAACACGAGCACGAAGGTGCCCGAGAGCTCCCGGGCTTGCCCCAGGGCCTCGTGGACAACTTCTTTTACTTGTACTTGGGCCATCGGTATAGGAATGCGAATTGTCCGCCCCGTCCCTTCGGCAGTTTCCGCCCTGGAAATGTCCACGAAACGAGATGTTGCAGGCGCCGTTGTCCTACGAACTACCCTGCATGCGCACCCGCCTCGCTCTGACCATGCTTTCGACTCTGCTTCTTGCGCTCGCGCCGGCCTGTCTGCCGGCCCAGGAATCCGAAATGCGCGCTCCGGACCTGGCCGGCACCGAGTGGCTCAACACCGACCGGCCGCTGAGCTCCTTCGAGAAGGATCTCAAGGGTCAGGTCGTGCTGCTCGACTTCTGGACCTATTGCTGCATCAACTGCATTCACGTCATCCCGGACCTCGAGAAGCTCGAGGAAGAGTTCAAGGATGAGCCCTTCCTCGTGATCGGGGTGCACAGCAACAAGTTCCCGCAGGAGGGCGAGCGCGAGAACATCCGCCAGGCGATGCTGCGCTACAAGATCCAGCACCCGGTCGTGGTCGATGCCGACCACAAGATCTGGCAGTCCTATGGGGTGCGCGCCTGGCCGACGATGACCCTGATCGGCTCGGACGGCAACATCATCGGGCAGGCCGCGGGCGAAGGTCACTACGAAACGCTGCGCCTGGCGATTCGCGGCGCCCTCGAGACGGGCAAGCAGGAAGGGACGCTGGCCGAGGGCCCGCTCAAGCTGAAGAAGGAGGTCGCGCCACAGACCGAGCTCTTCTACCCGGCCAAGGTGCTGGCGGCGGGCGACAAGCTGTACGTCGCGGACAGCGCCCATGACCGACTGCTCGAGCTGAACCGCAGCAGCGGCGCGATCCTGCGCGAGTTTCGGGCCAGCGAGCCGCCGCTCCACCACCCGCACGGCCTGGCCCTGGACGGCGACACCCTCTACATCGCCGACACCGACAACCATCTGCTCCGCAAGCTCGACCTGAAGACGGGCAAGTTCACCACCCTCGCCGGCAAGACCGGGCTGCAGGCGCGGCCGCTGCCCGAGGCCGGGCCGGGCCTGGACACCCGGCTCAACTCGCCGTGGGCGCTCGAGCTGGACGGCGAGCAGCTGCACATCGCGATGGCCGGCAGCCACCAGCTATGGACCTTCCACCTGCCTTCGGGCCGGATCAGCCCGCTGGCAGGGAGCGGCTACGAGAACATCGTCGACGGCCCGGCGGCGCTCGCGCGCCTGGCCCAGCCCAGCGGCTTCGCCCAGATCGGCCGCATGCTCTACTTCGCCGATTCCGAGGTCAGCGCGATCCGCGCGATCGACCTGGAGAAGAACGAGGTCGTGACCCTGGTGGGCACCGGCCTGTTCCGCTTCGGCGACCGCGACGGCAAGGGCACCGACGAGGTGCTGCTGCAGCACCCGCTGGGCCTGGCCGTCTGGCGCGACAAGCTGCTGGTAGCAGATACCTACAACAACAAGATCAAGACGCTCGACCCGGTGACGAAGGAGACCCGCAGCTTCCTGGGAACCGGCGAGGAACGGCTGCGGCCCGACGCCCTCACGATGTGGGAGCCAGGCGGCATCGACGTGGTCGGAGACACCCTCTACATCGCCGACACCAACCATCACCGCATCCTCGAGGTCGACCTCACGACCAAGGAATGGAAGGTCCTGATCGGCCCGGCGATCGTCGGCGCGGCGGGCGCCGCGAAGCCGATGGGCGAAGCAGCCCAGGAACCGTCGGACGGGTAGAATCCGGGGGCTTCAACAGTCGATACGGCCTTGGAAGCCCTCACCCTGTTTGTGATTTCGCTCGGCGGCGGCCTCGTGCCGCTGTTCCTGAAGTGGACCGACCGCGCCCTGCACACGGCGCTGGCGCTGTCGACCGGCATCTTCCTGGGCGCGGTGTTCCTGCACCTGCTGCCTTCGGTGGGCCAGCTGAGCCTGGAAGACCCGGCTGCGATCGTGGCCGAAGACCACGCGGGCCACGACCACGGCCCAGGCGAGGCGCACGATCATGACCATGATCACGCCGAGCACGAGGAAGGCGGGCACCTCGGCCATGTGCACGGCGACCCGCTGCCGTGGATCTTCGTGCTGGTCGGTGTGCTGGCGGTCTATCTGATCGAGGCGCTGCTCCTGCCGCACCATGGACATGACCACCATCAGGGACACGGCCACGATCATGACCACACCGACAGCAAGGAGGACCTCCACCGCCACCGCGCGGTCGGCTACGCGGCGCTGGTCGGCCTGGTGATCCACGCCTTCACCGCCGGGGTCTCGCTCTCCGCAGCCGGCATGGACCATGCGATCGGCGCGGCGATCTTCCTGGCGATCTGCGCGCACAAAGGCTTTGAAGGATTCTCGCTGGCGACGGTCTTCCTGCTGGCGGAACAGTCGCGGCGCCAGATCGTGATCATGCTGGTGGCCTTCAGCCTGGTCACTCCGGCCGGCATGCTGCTGGGCCACAGCCTGATGGACGTGCTCGACGAACGCGGCATCGGCATCGCCGCCGCGCTGGCCGCGGGCACCTTCCTTTACGTCAGCCTCTGCGAGCTGCTGCCCGAGGTCTTCCACCGCCGTGAGTCGATCGTCATGCGCAGCGTGCTGCTCGTCGCCGGCATCATCATGATGGGCTGGTTTGGGGAGGCGGGCATTTGACGGCCTTCGCGCTCGAGTGGCTGGAAGCGATCTGGGTCATCCTGGTCGAGTCGGGCCCCTATCTGCTGGCTGGCTTCCTGATCGCCGGCGCGCTCAAGGTGGTCATCCCCGAGCGCTGGATCTACCGCAACCTGGGGCAGGACAACACCCGCTCGGTCTTCCTGGCCTCGCTGTTCGGAGTGCCGATCCCGCTCTGCTCCTGCTCGGTGATCCCCACCGCGATGTCGCTCAAGCGCAGCGGCGCCAGCAAGGGGGCGACCACCTCCTTCCTGATCTCGACTCCGGAAACGGGCGTGGATTCGATCGGCGTGACCTACGCGCTGATGGATCCGATCATGACCATCGTGCGGCCCTTCTCGGCGCTGCTCACCGCCTTTGTCTCGGGCAGCCTGGTCAACCGGATCGTCAAGCGCGGCTGGGATGATCAGCCGGAAGAGGATGTGCAGCAGCGGCTGATCGAGTCGGAGCACGATCACGACCATGGCCACAGTCACGGCGCGGAAGCGGCGTCGACCGACGCCGGCTCCTGCTGCCACACCGAGCGGGAAGACCAGGCCGAAGACGCCGCGCCGGAGGGCGCCAAAGCCAAGGCGAAGGAGGCCTGGCACTACGCCTTCGTCACCCTGATGGCTGACCTGACGCCCTGGTTCATCCTCGGCTTCATCGTCTCGGGACTGATCACGCTGATCGTGCCGGATGACTTCTTCGGCACCGTGCTGCCGAACGGCTGGATGTCGATGATGGCCATGCTGGTCATCGGCGTGCCGCTCTACATCTGCGCCACCGCCAGCACGCCGGTGGCCGCCGCGCTGCTGGCCAAAGGCCTGGATCCGGGCAGCGCGCTGATTCTGCTGCTGGCCGGCCCCGCCACCAACATCGCGACGATCGCGGTGGTCCGCGGCTTCCTGGGTCGTCGCGTCCTCTACGCCTACCTCGGCAGCATCGCGGCCTGTTCGCTCGCGCTGGGCTTCGGCGTCAACGCGCTGTACGGCATGCTCAACACCTCGCCCACGACTGCGGTTGGCCCGCTGAGCGCCGAGCACTCTTCGTGGTTCGCGCAGCTCACCGGCGCCATTCTGCTGGCCCTGCTGGTCTGGCATGCGCACCGCCTTGGCCTGGTGCGCAGCTGGGGCGGCAAGCTGCGCCAGCTCTTCCTGCCGATCGGCATCGATCTGGGCGCGCGCCCGATCAAGGCGCTGCTGCTGCTGTTCGTGCTGGCGCTTTACCTGGGCACGGCCGTGTCGCCGGTGCGTCCGGGACAGACCGGATTCGTGGTCCAGTTCGGCAAGGTCACCCGCACGGTGCAAGAGCCGGGCGCGGTCTGGCACGCGCCGGCGCCGTTCGCCCGCCTGGTCGCGGTGTCGAACGAACAGATCCGCGCCGCGCACATTCAGGGGCCGGGCGAATCGCTCAGCCTCACGGCCATCACCCGACTCGCTCAGGAAGACGCCCGCGCCGGCCAACAGGCCCGCGCTCGTCGCGCCGACCTGGAAGCTTCCACCGAGCTGCTGACTCGCGACGAGTACCTCCTGCGCACTGAGATCTCGGTGCACTATCGCGTCGACGACGCCCGCGCCTGGCTGTTCCAGACCGAAGACCCGGACGCGCTGGTCGGCGCCTTCGCCGAGACGGCCATCCGCGAAGCCGGCCTGGCCCGTCTTGCCGACGAGCTGCTGATCGGCGACCGCGAGCTCATTCAGGACGAAACGCGCGATGGGATTCAGCGCGCGCTCGATGCGCTGAACGCCGGGGTCACCATTGAGCAGGTCAACCTGAAGGAAGTCCACGCTTCGGCCGACCCGAGCGTGCACTACGCCTTCCGCGATGTGGCCTCCGCGCTCGAGGACAAGCAGCGCTACATCCTGCAGGCCGACGAGTACCGCACCCGTCGCGAGTCCGCCGCCGCCGCCCAGGTGATCGCGCTCGAAGAGGAAGCGCGCGCCCAGGCGCACGCCATGCTGCAGCGCGCGCGCGGCGACGCCGCCGCCTTTACCGCCGTGCGCGAGGCGCTCTCGGCGGTTCCTGAAGCGCACCGTGACCGTCTGCGCTTCGAAGCGCTCACGCGCATCCTGCGCGATCGCCGCGTGATCGCCGTTCTTGACCCGGGCCGCGTCGTCACCCCGCTGCCGGGCAGCCCCGGAACCACCAACGCTCCTCTGTTCGAGGAGGAATGACCATGAAACGCCGCTGGATTCCCTTTGCCGCGCTCGCCGTCCTGATGCTCCTGCTCGCGAGCTTCCAGGTCACCGAGGGCAGCCACGCCGTCGTCACGCGCTTCGGCAAGCCGGTGCGCGTGGTCGAGAATGCCGGCCTGCACTTCAAGCTGCCCAGCCCGATCGACTCGGTGGTGCCGATCGATATGCGCATGCACCTGCTCGACCCCGAGCCGGGCAACTATCTGACCCAGGACAAGAAGAACCTGCTGGTGGACAGCTTCCTGGTTTGGGCGGTCGACGACCCGCTGCAGTTCTACAAGGCCGTCAGTTCGCGCGGCGGCGCCGAAGCGCGCCTCAGCGAGGTGCTGCGTTCGGTGGTCGGTGATGTGCTGTCCTCCTACGACTTCGCCGACATCCTCACCATTGAAGGCGAGCAAAGCGGGCTGGCGCGGATCGCGGTCGATCTGCAGGCCGCGGCGGCCGAGCGCGTGCAGGCCAACCGCATGGGCCTGCGCATTGCCAGCTTCCAGGTGAAGCGGCTGAACTTCCCGGATCAGAACAAACGTGCGGTGTTCAACCGAATGGAGCAGGACCGGCAGACGATCTCGGCCGGCTTCCGCGCCGAGGGCAAGGAAGAGTACGACAAGATCAAGGCGCAGACCGACCGCGAAGAGGCCGAGCTGCTGGCCGACGCCCGCCGGCGCGCCGCCGAGATCATCGGCACCGCCAACGCCGAGGCGAACCGCATCTACAACGATGCCTACACCGCCGACCCGGAGCTGTATCAGTTCCTGCGCCAGCTCGAAGCCGCCGAGCAGTCCTTCGCCGGCAATGACAACCTGATCGTGCTGCCGGCGGATCACCCGCTGCTGCAGGCCTTGGGAACCCTGCCCGCCCCAGCCGCGGAGGGCGGCGACTGAGATGCGCTGGATCCGACGCGCGATCGCAGTGGGCGCGGTGCTCGCTCTGCTGTCGACGTCCACCTGGACCGTCGCGCAGGATGAGACCGGCCTGGTGCATCGCTTCGGCAAAGTCGTGCGGACCGTCGGCCCGGGCTTCCACCTGAGTCTGCCGTGGCCGATGGAGCGCATCGAGAAGCTGAAGACGGCGGTCAGCCGTTCGATGCCCGTGGGCTTCACCTACATGGAGCAGCTCGGCGCCGAGAACATGGACCCGACGCGCCGCGAGTGGCTCACCGGCGACACCAACATCGTCAAGATGGAGGTGACGCTGAACTACACGATCACCGATCCGGTGCAGTACCTGTACGGCATGTCGAATCTTGCCAACGGGCTGTCGCGTGACCTGGTGCTGCGGCGGATCGCCGAAGCGGCCATGACCGAGAGCATCGCTGTGATGGGAGTCGACGAAGTGCTGTCGACCGGCAAGACGCAGCTGCGCAACGAAGTCATGTCGCGCGTGCAGGCGCAGGCCGTGGCCAGTCAGCTGGGCATCACGCTGACCTCCTTCAACCTCACCGAGGTCGCGCCGCCGCCCGAGGTGCAGAACGCCTTCAACGAGGTGACGAGCGCCAAGTCCTACCGCGAGCAGCAGCTTTCCGAAGCGAAAGGCGCGCGGTTCACCGCGCTGCCGTTTGCGCGCGCCGAGGCCGATCGCATCGTGCAGCAGGCCGAGACCGAACGCACCGAGATCCTCAGTCGGGCGCAGGGTTGGGCAAAGGCCTTCCACGCTCTTTCGGAGAGCATGCAGCAGAACCGCGCGCTGGGCATGCAGCGCATGTGGCTGCAGTCGATCGAGGACATCCTCGGCCGGGCCCGCGTCACGGTCCTGCCGCGCGTCCCGGCCGGAAAGAGCGAACGCTTCTATCTGCCGACGAAGTAGAGACTTCGGCCCGTGATACATCCGTGAGGATGGACGCGCGGACAGTTCGTAGGGTACAAGGGTGATGTTCACCTGGATGAAACTCCGTCCCCTCGCCCTCATGGCGGCGCTCACGCTGACCGGGGCAAGCACCGCGCAGACCGATCGCAGCGGCTGGCAGGCCGAACTCTCGATGCTCGCGCACGATGTCCGCGGCGTCGTGACCGTCGTCGATGACGACACGATCCGTCTCGACAACTTCAGCTATGACGGACTCGGCATCGAGGTGCGCGTCACGCTGGCGACCGGCGACAGCAACGCCGCTTTCCAGAATGGTCTGGCGGTCGGCCCGGACTTGGTCGGCACCGTCTTCAACAACGACTCGCTGGTCCTCGACCTTCCCGCCGGCGAAACCACCCGCGACTATCGCGCGGTTTCGATCTGGTGCGTGGCCGCCGGCGCCAACTTCGGATCGGGCCTGTTCGAGCACCCGCGGGCCGGTTGGCAGGCGGATCTGAGCACACTCGCCCACCAGGTCGATGGCATCGCCACGATCGTCGATCACAACACCGTGCGCATCGACGACTTTGACTACGACGGCCTGGGGATTGAGGTCTACGTGATCCTCGCGGAGGAAGACACCAACGCCTCGATCGCGCAGGGCTTGCGTATCAGCGGCGACCTGCTGGGCATGCCGTACAGCGGCGACACCGTGACCTACGACCTGCCCGCCGGCGAGACGGTGAATGACTACCACGCGATCTCAGTCTGGTGTGAGGCTGCGGGCGCCAACTTCGGCTCCGGCACCTTTGCGCCGGTCTTCTCGCACGACCCCGGTACGCTGCGCGCCGGCGCGGTGACGGAAGTGCGCTTCGACGGCGCAACTTCGAACAGCCCGATCGTGACGGCCTACTCGCTGAACGGCAGCGGGCCCACCAACACGCCGCTGGGCATCGTCGATCTCAGCCTGCCGATTCGCCGGCTGCCCAATACGACCGCCTGGGTGAACGGCGCGGGCTACCTGCGCCTGCCGATTCCCAGCGGGAGCACCGGGATCACGGTCTGGATGCAGTCCGCCGACCTCGCCACCGGCAAGCTCAGTCCGGTGACGATGAGCACGATCCAATAGCGCGCAGATCGGCGCCGGCCGGCGCCTGGAACACGCGCAGATCAAACTCGGGGAGCACCGCCAGGAGGTGGTCGAAGATGTCGCCGATGATGCCTTCGTACTGCACCCAGCGCTGCTCCTTCGAGAACACGTAGATCTCGATCGGCACGCCCTCGGGCCCGGGCGCGAGCTGCCGCACCAGGAAGGTCATGTCCTGGCTGATCTGCGGATGGTTCTTCAGATAGGCCTGCACGTAGGCCCGGAAGGTGCCCAGATTGGTCAGCCGGCGCCCGTTGACCAAGCTGCTCTCGTCGACCTTCTGCTCGGTGTTCCAGCTCTGGACCTCGGCCACCTTGTCGTCGAGGTACTGCTGGATGTACTGCACCTTCTTCAGGGAAGCGAGCAGCTCTTCGTCGAGGAAGCGCACGCTGTTCATGTCGACGGTGACCGCGCGCTTGATCCGGCGCCCGCCCGAGTCGCTCATTCCGCGCCAGTTCTTGAAGCCGCCAGTGACCAGCGCCGGCGTCGGCACGGTGACGATGGTCTTGTCCCAGTTGCGCACCTTGACGGCGTGCAGCGTGACTTCCATCACGTCGCCGTCGGCGCCAAAGCCGGGCACCTCGATCCAGTCACCCTTGCGCACGAGGTCGTCGCGGGTCAGCTGAATGCTGGCGACGAAGCCCAGGATCGAGTCCTTGAAGACGAGCAGGATGACCGTCATCAGGGCGCCCAGGCCGGTCAGCAGACTGGTCGGGTCACGCTCGAGCAGCTCGGCGACGACCAGGATGCCCACCACCGCCCACAGCACGATCTTCGCCAGCTGGAAGTAGCTGCGCATCGCGGTGGTGTCGGTGGTCTCGTCGGCTTCGAGCGCGGCGCGGATCGCGTCGAACAGCGCGCTGATCACCCGCCCGCCGACCAGGAACATGTAGGCCAGCGCCAGCTTGCGGGTGAGCGCTTCGGCGTCGCTGTCGTCGGGGAAGAGCAGCCCGGCCCAGGCGTAGACCACCAGCGCCGGCGCGACCCCGGCGAGACGCGCGAAGACCTTGTTCTCGATCAGCAGGTTGTCCCAGTGAATCGAGGTGCGCTCGGCCAGCTTGCGCATGGCGCCAACCAGGACCCGCCGCGCCAGGAAATGCGCGGCCACCGCCGTGGCCAGCACGATCAGCAGCACAACCCAGTACTGCCCGTCGCTGAGCTCGCGCACCTGCTCGGTGAGCCAGTCCCAGCCCGGCAGCGGAATCGCTTCCGCTTCCTCAGCTTGCCGCGCCATCACAGATGCCCTGGTAGCGACAGAAGCGGCAGGCCTCGGGCGCCCCGCTGGTGGGCCAGTTGTCCATCATCAGATCGTCGACGTCCGGGTCGTAGTGGACGTCCATCATCTCGCGCAGGGACATCGACATCCGGTCCTGCGCTTCGGACAGCTTGTCGATCTGCACCGGGATGGTCTGCACTTCCTGCTCGCCGAGGTAAGCGGCGTAGAGCGTGATGTCCTCCGGATCCGTCTGCCACTTCTCGCAGGCGTAGAGCGCGTAAGTGTGCAGCTGGAAGATGTCGTCCTCGCGCGGCCGGCCGGTCTTCCAGTCCCAGATGTGGACCTTCTCGTTGGCGCCGTAGGCGAAGTCGGGCACGGCGTAGACCTTGGTGCCCAGGTACTGGTAGGTGTCGAGCGACTCGACCGCCAGCCAGTCGTCCGGCGCGGCCGCCCGCACCGGCTCGAGCGCCGGCGATTCACAGAAGTAGCGCGTCGCGACCTCGATCAGCTTGCGGGCGTGCTCGGTGCGCTCCTTGCTGATCTCGTGCTGGTAGTGATGCTCGAAGAGGTGCGTCGACTTGTTGGGCCGCTCTTCCCATGCGTCGGTCGAGGACTGCCGCCAGCCGGTGCGAAAGAGGTTGATGGCTTCTTCCATCAGCTCGGTGGCGTTCATGGTCGAGCCGGCGCGGCGCAGCTGAAACCAGCGCTCGATCGCGCGGTGGATCACGTCGCCGGTAAAAGCGGGCAGCGAGGTCAGGTTCTTGTGGACCATGATCTCGAACTTCTGCGCGCGTGGGCGCTCGGTCCACCAGCCCCACGAGGCATAGCGCGAGTACCAGTACTCCCGCTTGCAGCGCTCAAACTCCTTGGCCCGGCTCGCCGACCAGGAAAGTTCGCACTTCAGCTCCGTCGCCGCCATGGGTGGATTCTAGCTGCCGGGTGGGTGCAGCTTCTAGGCCAGCAGGGTGCCGTCGAGCAGGCTCCAGCTGAGGCCCACCACATAGGGGATGAGCAGCATGCCCAGCCAGCCTCCGGCGCCCCGCGCCCACTCGCTTGCTGCGGCGGAGCCCTCGTGGCGAAGCAGAAAGAGGGCAACGAGGTCGGAGAGCACGATCGGCAGGGCGATGAGGCCCGTCATCGCGGCGAGCGAGTTCTCCCAGTTCGAGATCGCGACGCCCAGCCCAGCGAGAGGAATGGCCAGCAGCAGGCGCGTCGCCGGCAGCCAGGGCCGCAGCACGCGCCCGCGACGCAGCAGCATCGCCACGCTGAGGCCGAAGACCAGCGCCACGAGCAGCGCCCAGATTCTCATTGCCACAGCTGAGTCGTCGAGCCGGCCCATACCAGAGCTCCGCGCTCGGTTCGCCGAACTGCATGATGCGCGCGCTCATGCCTCCTGTTCGCGCAGCGGTTTCCGGCCGGGCCGATCCGCGACCAGATGAGGCTCGGCGAGCACGAGCAGGGTCATGGCGAAGCCGACGCCCAGCAGAAGCGGCAAGGTGACGAGGAAGACGAGGAAGGGCCCGGTGTGGTGCGGGTCAAAGGGAAACCACTCGACGGCGATCGCGAGCGCCAGCACGACCGCCGGGACGGTTCCCAGAGAGGTCCAGGCAGCGGTCGCACTGGCGAGGTGCGCGGGCGGGCGGCGACGGCGGCGCAGTGCGACGGCCGCGGCGAGCAGGCCCACGGGCGCAGCAAGAAGGGCACCCTGAGCCAGCGCCTCGCCGGGGAGCGCGCACACCGTCGACATCGCCGTGAGAACGAGGAAGGCCAGGGCCTTCGTGACGCCCACCTGCCGGGCGGCGGTCTTGCCGATCGTCGGGCGCGTCAGAACGACGAGAAAGGACAGGATCAGCCAGGGCTCGGCGAAAGCGAGGAAGTCCTCGTCAGCGCGCAGCAGGTTCACGAAGGAAAGCAGCGCTCCCCCGAGCAGCAGGCTGTGCTGAAAGCGCGCGGGCACCGCCGCTTCGACGCCTTGCCGCAACAAGCGCTTGCGCAGCAGGGTGGGCGCGAGCCCGTACAGCAGCAGCACTCCGCCGATCGCGACCAGCAGCGTCTGCAGGACGGGCGCTACCTCCGGCGGACTCCAGTAGAACCAGTGGCCGTCCCACTCGAACCCGTAGCCGAGGTCCTTCGGATTCCACATGTCGTATTCCTGGATCATGCCGCTGCCTCGACGGGGGCCGGCGTCGCGATCGGGATTCTGGTGGAACATAGGTGTCCGGGGCGCCCCTCACAATCCTCAGGGCTAGTGAGCGCGTGGGGTATCCTTTGCCTTCAGGATAGTGGAACGATTCGCGCCGCGTCGGCGTCCCCCTCATTCACTCCGCTTCCTCCAAGAATCCGGATCTCCACGATGCATCATCTCCTCACCACCACCGCCGCCGGCCTGCTGCTTCTGGGTAGCGCCGCTGCTCAACAACTCGACGACCCGACCCCGCGCTGGGTCGAGACACCCGGTGTGACCGAGTTCACCGGTCGCCTGATCGTGCGCCCGCTGCAGGTCAAGGATCTGATGGCGCAGGGCTACACCCGCGCCGAGGCGCTGGAGATCAACCAAAACGCCACCCGCCGCGCGCAGCAGTGGGGCATGAAGGAATACGTCGCGGACACCGACGAGACCGTCATGATCATCCCCGATGGGCAGGACGAGAACTCGATGAGCGCCTGGCTGATGGCCACCGGCGACTACCAGTACGCGGAGCCGGATTGGCTCTGCTACCTCACCGAGACCACCCCGAACGACGGCGGCTTCAGCGGTCAGTGGCAGCACGCCAAGATGAAGTCCGAGAAGGCTTGGGACTTCGGCTTCGGCGACGGCCAGTTCATCGCCTGCACCGTCGACACCGGCGTCGACCTGGATCACCCCGATCTCGAGGACGCGCTGATCTCCGGCTACAACTCGGCCTCGCGTCGCTCGCAGGCCAACGGTGGCGCGGTCAATGACATCAACGGTCACGGCACCGCCACGCTCGGCTGCGTCGGCGCCATCGGCAACAACGACTATGGTGTTGTCGGCATGGCCTGGGACATCAAGCTGATGCCGGTGCGCTGCACCAACAACTCGAATGGTTCGGCTTCGCTCTCGAACCTCACCAACGGCGCGCGCTGGGCTTCCGACAACGGCGCCCGCTCGGTGTCGGTTAGCTACTCGGGCGGCACCTCGAGCTCGGTGCAGACCACCGGCGTGCACCTGAAGAACGAAGGCTCGCTGCTGTGCTGGTCGGCCGGCAACGGCGGCAACCGCGTCAGCGGCTCGAACCACGCCGACGTGATCATCGTCTCGGCCACCAACCAACAGGACAGCGTCACCAGCTGGAGCACTTACGGCCCTTGGGTCGACGTGGCCGCGCCGGGTCAAGACGTCCGCACCACCACCAATGGTGGCGGCGCCGGCAACGTCAGCGGCACCAGCTTCTCGGCCCCGATCGTCAACGGCGTCATCTCGATGATGATGATCGCGCACCCCAGCGGTTCGCCCGACGACATTGAGAGCCTGCTGTTCCAGACCTGCGTCGACATCGAGTCCGCCGGCCAGGACGAGAAGTCCGGCCACGGCCGCCCCAACTTCTTCCGCGCGCTGCGTGAAGCAACCGAGGCGGAGTACGGTGTCACCAACACCATCGCGCTGAGCGGCCCGGGTTCGGGCAACGTCGGCCAGAACGTGACCTACGATTGGACCGGCGCCCCCGGCAACTCGGCCTGGGAGTTCCGCTACTCGCTCAACCCCTACGGCTCCTTCGTGGGTGGTCAGCGCGCCAACATCGGCTCGCCCAGCAAGACGATCGGCACCGGTAGCAACAGCGCGGCCGGCGTCGGCTCGATCACCCGCAAGCTGCCGAACGGCGCCCGCGGCCTGCGCGTCTACCTCGAGGTCTTCGCCAACTCCGGCGGCACGACCTACGACTCGAACATGCTGATCCTGAACATCAACTAGTTCGATTCGATCAGAAAACGGGCCGGCTCCTTCGCGGGAGCCGGCCCGACCTTTGTTTCGAGCCGAAGCGAGGGATGGACTAAGCCAGATCCGGCACGGTGAAGCCTTCGACCGGCGGCTTCCGCAGCAGCTGGTTCGCTTCGTTGGCGCGCTTGCCATGGAAGCGCTCGGTCTGCGGATCGAACTGCAGCGCCGGGCCGACAAAGCCCATCTCCTTCTCGAGATTCACGCCGTTCTCCTGCATGTGCTGGCCGAAGCGCGCCAGCGCCTCGCGACCGATCTCGGCGCCCGCGCCCTGCGGGAAAGCGTCGAAGCTGTTGCCCAGCTGCCCCACCGGCGTGGGCAGGCCCAGCTTGTAGGACACATTGCCCAGGTGGCAGAGCGCGCTCGACAGGTGGCCGTCCAGTGGGGTCGCGTTGACCATCGCCGGGTTGCCGGCGCGGACCGCCTCCATGAACTGACCGAAGTGGTTCTGGTTGCCCTCGAAGGTCGCCATCACCTGCCCGTCGCGGTCGAAAGCCTGCACTTTGGTGTAGCTCGCGCTGACCAGGTAGCCCTTCTCGCCCTCGAAGACGACGCCGATCGAGGCGCCCTTGTAAGCCGGGGTCTTCAGGCCGCGGACCTCAAAGATGAGCTGCTTCTCCGGGCCGTAATCAAACAGCGCAACCTGGGTGTTGGGCGTGTTGCCGTCGTCGACATAGCCGACGCGACCGCCGATGCTCTGAACCACACTGGGCAGAGTGTCAACGCCCAGGCCCCAGCGGGCGATGTCCATCTGGTGCACGCCCTGGTTGCCGAGGTCGCCGTTGCCGGTGGCGAAGTTCCAGTGCCAGTCGTAGTGCAGGTTCTTGCGGGTGAGCGGGTGCTCGCCGGCCGGGCCGCACCACAGCTTGTAGTCGCAGCTCTCCGGCGGCGCCTGCGGGCCATCGACCTTGCCGATCGAACCGCGGCGCTTGTAGCAGAGGGCGCGCGCCAGCGAGACCTTGCCCAGCCCGCCCTCATGCAGGAACTGCATCGCGTCGCGGGTCGCCGTGGCCGTGCGCGCCTGCGTGCCGTGCTGCACCACCAGCCCGCTCGCCTTGGCGATCTCGACCAGCGCGCGGCCTTCGTAGACGTCGTGGCTCAGCGGCTTCTCGACGTAGACGTGCTTGCCGGCCTGCAGCGCCCAGATCGATGCCAGCGAGTGCCAGTGGTTGGGGGTCGCGATCGAGATGACATCAATCGTGTCGTCCTCGATCAGCGCGCGCATGTCCTGGTAGTACTTGGCGTCCGGCACCGACTTGCGGGCCAGATCGACCACCGCTTCGTCGGCGTCGCAGATCGCCGCGACCTCGACATTGTCCATGCGCTTGAACTCGCCGATGTGCGCGCGGCCGCGGCCACGCACCCCGATCACACCCACGCGGATCGTCTCGTTCGGCGAGCGGCGCGGGGCGCGCGCAAACAGCGGCCGGGTGTGCAGGGAAGTCGCGCCAACCGCGGCGGCGGCCAGCAGCGTGTCGAAGAACTCGCGTCGGGTCTGGGTCATGGTGTGGAGGGAGCGTCACGCACGATCCGAAAGCCGAGGTGAGGGCCGTCGGGGATCCACCAGACGCCTGGTGGATAGTTCGGATCGCGCAGAGTCCAATCGTAGTCGAAAGCCAGCCGCGTGGCGGGATCGATGCTGGCGGCGGGGCTCTGCCACGAACCGCCGCGCAGAACGGCCTGTTCGGGGTCGTCGGCGGAGTACGGGTTGGCGCAGTACTCCCACAGGTTGCCATACACGTCGTACAGGCCGTAGAGGTTGGGCGCCTTCTGGCCGACCTCCTGGGTGCGTTCCTTGGAGTTCTCCGCACACCAGGCCTGGGCCGCGATGGCGGCGGCATCAGCCGGACGCGGACCGGCGAAGGCAGCCCACTCTTGTTCGGTGGGCAGGCGATAGGTCTGGCCGGTGTTGGCGCTGAGCCAGGCGCAGTACTTCTGCGCCGCGTTCCAGCTCATGCCCACGGCGGGGCGTTGGCCAGCGCCCCAGTCGCGGTCGTAGGGCGTCCAGTCCAGCGGGACCGAGGGTTTGGTGACGGCGTCGGCGCCGGGCGGGATGCCGTTGTCCTGCTCGAAGTCGCAGTAGAGCAGGTACTCGTCCCAGGTGACCTCGTGCTTGCCGACCCAAAGCTGCGCAGCTTCGACCCAGACCATGTCGAAGCGGACGTCCGTGCCGCGGATGGTCTCGGTGTAGGGTGCCGGCGAGTCGGTCGACTCCTGTGTGCCGGGTGCGTGACAGGCCGCACACAGCAGCAAGAACGGGAGCACCGACTTCACTTCAAGCCTGCCAGCTGCTGGCGCACGGTTTCGAGCGCGACCGGGAACTGTTTGTTGAGATCCTGCCAGCCACATTCCATCGAGATCGGGCCGCGGTAGCCGATGTCCTTCAGCGCCTGGAAGTAGGCCGTGAAGTCATCGCCGTCGACGCCGGGCGCGGTCCGCTTGGCGAGCTCAGCCACGTGGACATGCTGGATGTGCTTGCCCGCCTTGCGGATCGACTCGGCGGATTCGCCGCCGCGCAGCATGTGAAAGATGTCGGCGGTGATGCCGATGTTCGGATGCTGCACCGCGTCGACGAGGCGCTTCGCTTCGTGCACATACTGAATGAAGTTCGTCTCCGACTTCTGCAGCGGCTCGACGCAGACCCGGATATTGTGGCGCGCGGCGATCGGCGCAAGCCGCGCCAGCAGCGCGACGAACTGCAGCTCGGCGTCCGCGGTGGGATAGCCCTCGGGCAGCGAGCGAGATCCGCTCGAACCGAAGGTGACGGTCTGCATGCCGATCTCCTCGCCGCGGCGGAAGATATCGGTGGCGTAGGCCGCGATGGCAGCGTGGTCGGCCTTCGGCCCGGTCGACTTCAGGCGGCCAGGCAGAAAGCCGTTTGCGCCGTGGATCGGCAGGCCGCACTCCTTGAGCTGCTTGCGCCGCTCGGCGAAGTCCTCGTCGGGCTTGCCAGGCATCAGCAGTCCGCAGCCGATCTCGATGAAGTCCGCCCCCATCGAGGCCAAGTTCTTGGCGTGCTCCGGCCCGCGCGTGAGCCCGATCTTTGGAACAAAGTCGCGCGCCCCCGGCGCGCTCGCCCACAGGCCCCGCGGCGCCACCGCCGCGGCCCCGGCTACTGTCAAGAATGTCCGTCGCGTGATCGTCATGGGAGGACTCAGCCTCAGGCCGAGAGCGTCCCACTCTAGCAACGGACGGAGTCTCTATCTGACGTCGCGATGCCCCTTCCAGGCAAGAGGCACCACCTGCCCCTCCTCCAATCGAACTTCGAACTCGTCAAGCAGCTCCCTCCCGGATGTGCTTCCTACTCCGGCGAACCATGTCACTTCGATCTGGACCCGATAATGTCCGGCCGAAAGTAAGCCGGCCGTGCACACTCCAGTCTCGAGTGGCAAGCTCTCGACAAGTACGCCATCGTCTAGCCGCCGGATCTGTGCTCGGACGGTCTCGTGGGGCCGCCCAGCAAGGGCGCGATGGATATCCGTCACCTGGATCTCGATTCTCGACGACTGCAGAAGTTCAAGCCCGAGCTCGTCAACATCTGCGGACCCCAGCTCAAGTCGCTGCACTTCGGTCCAGCGCCCATCCGGGGCAATCGCCGTCAGAAAGTACGTCCCTGGAGCACAGTCCGTGATTTCAAACACACCCTGGTCATCGACTTGGATATGGCGCGCAGTTACCAATGTTGATGTCCCATGCCAACCGACCTGCCCAGGTTGAGTTGCTCCTTCTGGTCGAAGCAACGGGGCACGCGCGTCGGATTCGGTGTACTGAAGCGCCTCGCCGCCCGAATGGACGAGCAGGAGCCGAAGTTCGGAGCCGCCTCCGTCCGGAAAGACCCTGCCAGAGAGTCTGGCCTGTCTGCAGGAGAGCTCGACCACTTGATCCGAAGCCGCGAGCGAAACCGGAACCTGCCAGACTTGCCCCTGGCTCGTCCACCCTCGGGCGATGTAGGCACCAGGAGCCATCACGGGAAGGTGGACAAGGCCGGCCTGGTCAGAGACCTGGATTGGGCAGGACATAAAGTTCCCCTTCGGGCCTACCCCCTCCGATGTACTTGCCGCACTTTGTGACAGCAGAATACTGACACCGGCCACAGGCATGGCATCATGAACCGCGCGCACCGTGATACCGCTCAACAGTTCCCAAGTGAGCTGCCGATCGTTCTCGCCTTCCGTCAAGACGTAGTTCGCCAGCAGGAGTCGGCGCCGCTTGTCCTTCCAAAACAGATTGTAGGACCCAGGCGCCAACTGATGGAAAGTGGCAATACCTTCTGCGTTGGTCACCCCGGGGTTCGCGCGTGCGTGCAGATTCTCTCGTTCAAGGACAAGCTCCAACCCGGAGACCGTTTCGCCGCTTTGATCGACGACCGTGACACGCAACACACCTGACGGCGACAATGCGACGGTCTTCTCGACGACGTCGCCGCGCGCGAGTTCTAGATCCAAGGTCTTCTGCGATCTCTGCTGTGCCGACGCGCGAACGAGATACCTGCCGGGCGGTACGCCGGAGAACCGAAACGTCCCGCCGCCGCCCTGTGACTGCGCACGCAATTCAGCCATCTCGTCGGTGGCAAGAAGGCGCTCCTGCCATGGACTGTCCTGCTTCACTTGCGAAAGAAGTTCGACGTGCGCTTCGGAAAGTGGCGTACCGTCGGGATACTCCACAACATGCATCACAAGTGCCGCTGGTGCATGAAGGACGAGTTCACCGAGATCGGTCGCTTCCGAAACACTGATTGGTAGCGCGGGGCGGTACCAACCATCTGGATGCGCGACAGCGAAACCATATCGGCCTGCTGGAATCGCACACTCAAAGCAGCCATCCGCCAAGGTGCGCGCATACGTGGGAGGGCGCTCTCTCCAGGGATGATCGAGCTCCATGAATGCCACCTTCGCCGACTCAACAGCCTCTCCACCTCTATTTATGACACGACCAGAAACAAGGTGACTCGCCGACATTCTCAACTCGACAAATGCGGGAGGCATTACCTCACCTCGAACTGCAAGGCTTCCTTCGAATATTGCAATGACTGCATACAAATTCGTCGGACCGTCTGGAACAAGTTCAAACTCACCGGTCGACGGGTCTACCGCGTGCGACTCTGCCCACCGCACCTCGTTCCAGACGGGCTGGCCATCTTTGCTCCTCACAAGCCGCACTTCTGCTCCTGGAACGGGTTCTCCATCAACATCGAGAACTATGCCCGCAATCACCGGGCCACGTGCCGCGGCGGTCATCTCGTTCTCCGCTTCCCGCTCCGTGGCCGAACTTGACTCGGAGAGCACACGGCTTCTCGGCCCATGCTCGGGCACCTCCACCTCTGCTGAGACCGGCCCGGAGACGCTCGCGCGGGAATTTGCCTCATCCAGCAAGGTAGATTCCGATCCGTTCGGCCACCACCAGAGGAGACTGGCTGCAGCGCAAGCGAGTACGATCAAGACAAGAGCGCGCGCATTCCACATTGTCAGCTCAAGGCCATAGAAGCCTCCAGCCTAACAACGGGAGTGCGTTAGTGCCGGAAGTGACGGGTGCCGGTGTGCACCATGGCCACGCCTTTGGCGTCGCAGGCAGCGGTGACTTCGTCGTCCTTGACCGAGCCGCCGGGCTGCGCGATGGCGATCACGCCGGCGTCGGCGAGGGCTTCGGGGCCGTCGGGGAAGGGGAAGAAAGCATCGCTTCCTGCCACTGAGCCTTGGACGCGGTCACCCGCCTTCTCGACGGCGATCTTGGCGCTGTCGACGCGCGACATTTGGCCCGCGCCCGCGCCGACCAGCATGCCGTCGTTCACCAGGCAGACGGCGTTCGACTTGAGGTGCTTGACGATGACCTGAGCGAGGCGCAGATCCGCTTCGCGGCCGGCCGGGATCGCGGTGCTGCCGGCCTGCTTGAGTTCGGCGTCGAAGGCGTGCAGATCATCGCTGCCCTGCACCAGGGTGCCGCCCCACACGCGCCGCTCTTCGGTCTGACTGCGCTTGCCGCTGCCCATATCGGGCACGCGCACGATGCGCACGTTCTTGCCCCACTTCGGCTTGGTGCGCAGGATCTCGACGGCCTCGGCCGTGAACTCCGGCGCGGCGATTACCTCGACGAAGTGGCCGGGGCTGGCGAGGTATTCGGCGCAGGCCGCGTCGAAAGTGCCGTTGACGGCGATCACCGAACCGAAGGCAGACAGCGGATCGCCGTCCCAACCCTTACGCAGCGCTTCTTCCGCGGTGGAGCCGAGCGCGGCGCCGCAGGGGTTGGTGTGCTTGACGACCACCGCCGACGGCGCCGGCAGATCATTGACTGCCGTGACCGCGCCGTCCAGGTCGAGCCAGTTGTTGTACGAGAGCTCTTTGCCGCCCTCGAGCACTTCGGCACCGCCGAGGCCCTGGCCGTCCAGGTCGCGAAAGAAGCCGGCGGCCTGGTGCGGGTTCTCGCCGTAGCGAAGAGACGCGCCTTCCCGGCCCTGGAACCAGCGCGCGATCGCGGTGTCGTAAGCGCCGGTGCGCTGGAAAGTCTTGCGCGCCAGCTCGGTGCGCAGCTCCAGGGTGGTACCCCCCTGGGCGATCTCTTCGGCGACGCGCGCGTAGTCGCGCGGGTCGCAAACCACGGCGACGCTGGCGTGGTTCTTTGCCGCGGAGCGCAGCATGCTCGGGCCGCCGATATCGATCTTTTCGATGATCTCGCTGTCACTTCCGCCGGCCTGCACCGTCTCCTCAAAGGGGTAGAGATTGACACAGACCAGATCGATCGGACCGATTCCATGCTCATCCATGGCAGCCAGGTGGGCCGCGTCGTCGCGGCGCGCCAGAAGTCCGCCGTGGATCATCGGGTGCAGGGTTTTCACCCGACCATCCATCATTTCGGGAAAGCCGGTGTAGTCCGCTACTTCGGTCACGGGCAGGCCTGCCTCGGCGATGGCGCGCATCGTGCCGCCGGTCGACAGCAGCTCCGCACCCTGTTCATGCAATGCACGGGCGAGGTCCACAATGCCATCCTTGTAGAACACGGAAAGCAAAGCACGACGGACGGGGATGCGTTCGGACATGGTTGCGGCTTGGGCTTGCGCTTCGGGGAGGGTCGTCGACATCAGGACGCTTTCGATCGGAGGTATTCCTCGATGAAGGCGTCGAGGTCGCCATCCAAGACAGACTGGGTGTTGCCCGTCTCGTAGTTGGTGCGATGGTCCTTCACCATCTGGTACGGGTGCAGCACGTACGAACGAATCTGCGAGCCCCAGGCGATCTCGCCTTTCTGGCCGTACATCTGCTTCAGATCGTCGTCGCGCTCGCGTTCACGCAGCTCAAACAGCTTCGCCATCAGCATGCGCGTGGCCGTGGCGCGGTTCTTGTGCTGACTGCGCTCGTTCTGACACTGCACCACGATGCCGGTGGGCTCGTGCGTCATGCGCACCGCTGAATCGGTCTTGTTCACGTGCTGGCCGCCCGCACCGCCGGCGCGATAGGTATCGACCCGCACTTCGTTCATGTCGATCTCAATCGGCGCGTCTTCGTCAAACTCGGGCATGACCTCGACGGCAGCAAAGGACGTCTGCCGGCGGGCCTGCGCGTCATAGGGCGAGATGCGCACGAGGCGGTGTACCCCACGCTCGGCTTTCAGGTAGCCGTAAGCGTGCGGGCCTTTGATGACGTAGGTGGCGTGACGGATGCCGCCTTCATCAGATTCGGTCAGCTCGACCTGCTCGATCGCGAAGTCGTGTTGCTCGGCCCAGCGCAGGTACATGCGCTGCAGCATCTCGGCGAAGTCGGCGGCGTCATTGCCGCCGGCGCCGGCCTGAATCGTGAGGAAGGCATTGCGGTGGTCGTTCTCGCCGCCCAGCATCACCTGGAACTCGAGTGCTTCCAGCTTCTGTTCGGAAGCCTCCAGCGCTTCGGCAAGATCAGCCTCGACCTCGGACTCGCCCATCTCTTCCCCCAGCTCGATCAGGGTGCGGATGTCGTCCAGGCCTTCGCGCGCCTCGTCGATGGGATCGACGACCGACTTCGCCAGCTTGACCTTGCCGATGACTTCCTGCGCCGCCTCCTGGTCATCCCAGAAGCCGGGCGCGGCCATCTGCGCGTCAAGCGCCTCCTTTTCCTTTAGCCGCGCATCGTAGTCAAAGCCGGCCTCCAATCTGCTGGAGGCGGCGTTCGATCTCGGCGACGCGGTCGAGGTAGGGCTTCATCGTCAGACAGGTGGGGAGTGGTTGGGCTGGGTAAGCAGGCTGCGCTAGGCGCCGGCTGCATCCAGGGTTTCCTGCAGCGCGTGATAGAGCGCCGTGTTGCAGGCAAGCGTCAGGGGCAGCAGACCTTCGCGCGACTCCTTGAGGTAGTCCTCGCGACGGTCGTACTCGTCGATGGCGTCGAGCGTCTTCAGGTTGTCGAGCCGGTCGGCGCTGCGAATGATCTGCGCATCGCGGCCTTCCCAGCGCAGAGTCTCGAAGTGGGCCATGTTGCGCTCGTACTTCGACTGGCCTTCGCGCGGATCCTGCAGGGTGAGCGCGCGGACGAAGTCACCGACCTTGCTGCCGAAGGTGGTGTTGATCTCGTCGAGCTGCGTGTCGGTGTCTTCCAGCAGGTCGTGAAGCAGACCGCCGCACAGCACGTTCGGATCCGTTTGATCGGCGATCTCGTGCAGGATCACCGCAACCCGCAGCGGGTGGCAGCGGAAGTCGGTGCCGTCGCGGCGCTCCTGTCCGCCGTGCCGCTCCATGACCCACTCGACCGCGGTGTGCACCGGCGGCCAGTGGTCGCGGCCCACACTCTCGAGCAGGCGCTCGGCCAGGGTCTCGGCGTCGAGGGAACGAATGTCTTCGTAGTCAGTCATGGTTCTCAGGCCACTCACCCGTGGCCGGGGTGCGCCGGGCGCGACGTCAGGCCGGGGTCGCCGGCTGCTCGTGATGACTGGCGGTGCCGTCGGCGCGCCCTTCGATCACGTGATGGCAGAGCCCCAGGAAGACGCCCACTTCGACGACGCCGGGAGTCTCAGAGAGTTGCCGGTGCAACTGCTCGGGATCCTCGATGCCGTAAGGGAACTTGCAATCCAGGATCCAGTTGCCGTTGTCGGTGACGAAGGTCTCGCCGTTTTCGAGCGTGCGCAGATAGGGCTGGCAGCCCACCGCGCCGACCTTGGCGTGGGTCGCCTTGGCGCCGAAGGGCACGATCTCGACCGGCAGCAGGAAAGTGGTGCCGAGCTTCTCGACCCGCTTGCCTTCGCCGACGATGATCACGATCCGCTTGCCGCAAGCGGCGACGATCTTCTCGCGCAGCAGCGCCCCGCCCCCACCCTTAATCAGGCGAAATGCGGGATCGACTTCGTCGGCCCCATCGATGACCAGGTCCAGCTCGGGGAGCTCTTCGAGGGTCGTGACGGGGATCCCCAGCTTGGTCGCGCGCTGCGCGGTGTCTTCTGAGGTGGGGACTCCGATGACCTCGAGGCCGTCCGAGCGGACGCGCTCGGCCAGGGCCTCGAGGAAGAAGGCCACGGTGGAGCCGGTGCCCAGCCCCAGCCGCATCCCGGTCTCGACCAAAGCCGCCGCGGCCACGCCGGCGGCTTGCTTGGCGGAGGTCCCGGTGCTCATGGCGGAAAGTATCGCTTCGGCGCGCTTCGCCGTCCACGAAAACGGTTTCCAGCTTGGCGGATTCGCCCCCGGGGCTTAGAGTATGCGACCGCTTGTTGAAACTGCGTCTCAACAATGCAGCGCTGCACCAGATCGTGAACGCCGCACAGCCCCCGCTGAGCCTGGCCGACCTGCCTCGGGTCGGGCTAGCGCGCGTGCTCTCCGTCGAAGGCGAGGACGCGGTCTCGCAACGACTGCGCGAGCTGGGCTTCACTGCGGGCACCGAGGTCGACTACGTCCGGCGCGCGCCCTTCGGCGGGCCGTTGGTGGTGCAACTGCGCGGCTATCAGCTGGCGCTGCGTCCCGCCGAAGCGCGACGTATCCGGATCGAAACCACGGTCGGAGGGCGCGTGTGAGCGCCCAGACGCCGACGATCGCGCTGGTGGGTAGCCCCAACTCGGGCAAGACCACTCTCTTCAATGCTCTCACCGGGCTGCGCGCCAAGACCGGCAACTACCCCGGGGTCACGGTCGACCGCCGCGAGGGAATCTGCCGCGACGAGGACCGCAAGGTTCGCCTCGTCGACCTGCCCGGAACGTATTCGCTGCACGCGATTTCGGAAGACGAGGCCGTCTCGGTTCAGGTCCTCAAAGGCGAGTTTGCAGGCGTCGAGGCCCCGGACGCGATCGTGGTCGTTGCCGATGCAACCACCCTCGAGCGCAGCCTGCCGATGATCGCCGAGGTGCTGCTGCTGGGCCGCCCGGTGCTGCTCGCGCTCACGATGATCGACGAGCTCAAGGCCCGCGGCGGCGACATCGACCTCTTTGCCCTGAAGCGCGAGCTGGGCGTCCCGGTCATTGGCGTCGTTGGCAACCGCGGCCTAGGGGTCGCCGACCTGCGCGAACAGCTCTTCGATTCGGCCTCCTGGTCCGCTCCGAAGAGCCTCCCCGCGGGCGACGCCGAATCGCGCTTCGCCTGGGCCGACGCCCTCCTCGAGCGCGTCACGCGTCACCCGGTCAGCGCCAGCGGGCTGACCCGCCGTCTGGACCATTTGCTGCTGCATCCGGTCTTCGGCGGGCTGATCTTCCTCGCCTTCGTCACCTTCTTCTTCCAGGCGATCTTCAGCTGGGCTGGGCCGGCCATGGACGCCTTCGCCGGCGTGCTCGATGACGCGGCCGACTGGACCTTGGCCACCTTCCCGGCATCGTGGGCGACCAGCCTGCTCGCCGACGGCATCATCCGCGGGGTCGGAGCGGTCGTGGTCTTTGTCCCGCAGATCGCGCTGCTGTTCGCGCTGATTCTGTTCTTCGAGGCCAGCGGCTACATGGCGCGCGCCGCCTTCGTGGTCGACCGCATCATGGGCTGGGTCGGGCTGGAGGGCCGCTGTTTCGTGGCGCTCCTTTCGAGCTATGCCTGCGCCGTCCCCGGCGTGATGGCCACCCGCACGATCCCCTCGCCCAAGGATCGGCTGGCTACCATCCTGGTCGCGCCCTTTGCCACCTGCTCGGCACGCCTCCCGGTCTACGCACTGCTGATCTCGGCCTTTGTGCCGGCCACGCCGGTAATCGGGCCAATCACCATGCAGGGGCTGACCCTGATGGGGCTCTACCTGCTGGGCGCGGTCAGCGCGATCCTGTTCGCCGCCATCTTCAAGCGCGGCATGCTGCGCGGCGCCAGCCTGCCCTTCTACATGGAGCTGCCGCCGTACCGCTTCCCCAGCCTGAGCAGCCTGGCGATTCAGGTCTGGCGGCGGGTTCGGATCTTCCTGGTCAAGGCCGGGCGGGTGATCCTGGTCGGCTCGATCGTGCTGTGGTTCCTGCTCAACTTCCCCACCTCGGAGCCGCCCGCCGGCGCCACCGAGGCGGAGGCCGCCCAGCACCAGATCGAGAACTCGCTTGCCGCCGACATGGGCCGCGCCCTCGAGCCGGTCTTTGCCCCGCTCGGCTACGACTGGCGGATCAACATCGGCCTGATCGGCTCCTTCGCCGCCCGCGAGCTGATGGTCTCGACCATGGCCCAGGTCTACGCCTACGAAGGCGACGCCGAAGAGGTCGAAGGCTTCGCCGACCTGCTGACCCGCGCCGACCCAGCCACCGGCCAGCCGATGATGTCTGCGGCGACGGGCTTCTCCCTGATGGTCTTCTTCGTCTACGCCATGCTGTGCGTCTCGACGATCGCGGTGGTCAAACGCGAGACCGGAGGCTGGAAATGGCCGCTTTTCCAGCTGGGCTACATGTGCGGAGTCGCCTGGATCGGCGCCTTCATCACGTACCAGATCGCTGCCTCGTAGCGGGCCCGGCCGGCCGGATTGAACCGCGGAGCCCGAAACTCCGATAGGGTAGAAGGGTAATCCCATCGTGCGCCTGACCCGCCTCGCCCTGCCTGCTCTGCTGCTGCTCGGCTCCTGCCAAAGCTGGATGCCCGAGGCGCCGGAGTATTCGGTCGAGACGCCGCTCGGCAAGGCCTACGCCGCCGACCCCGAGCGCGCCAGCCACCTGGTCGATCTGTGGATGCGGATGGCGCATTCGATCGAGCGGATGCTGCCCGGGTCGAAGGAAGGCGAGCAGCTCGATGTCTGGCTGATGCGCGCCGAGGAGATCCCGGATCCCTTCGACATCGGCCACCCGATGGGCGGGATCACCTACAGCGTCAACGGCGACGCCTGGCTGATCCAGGTGCCGGACACCCACAAGCTGGATTGGATCCTGGCGCACGAGCTGACCCACGCCATTCTCGGCCCAGAATGGAACACGCTCGGCGGCACTCTCGAAGAAGGCCTGTGTGAATACGTCGCCGCGCAGTACGCGCCCACGCTGCTGCCGATGCGCCGCCTGCAGGTGCACATGGGCGCGGCCGCGCTGTTCGGTCACGACCAAGCCGGCATCTTCTTCTCGCAAGGCCGTCGTGATGGCTCGGGCAACTACGAGGTGCGCTGGATCGGCGAGAAGGGCAAGGCCCCGGCTGAACTCTGGACGCTCGAAGACCTGCGCTACTACCTCGAGCAAGGCAGCATCGCACCCTTTCCGGAACAGCGCGCGGGCCTGCAGCGGATGGGCACCTTTCTGGTGTTCCGGATTGTTGACCGGCACGGCCTGCAGGGACTGCTGCGGCTCTGCCGGCGCGCCAAAGAAGAGGGTCACGCGGTGATCCCCTTCAACTGGACCATGGAGGCAGCCGGTTTTGATACCGGCCCGGAAGCCACGCACCCGGTGCAAGAGCAACTGGTCCGCGCACTGGTCGAGCCGCTGCGCCGCGAATCGCTGCGCCGCGTGGTGCTCGAGTACCCCCGCGAACTGGGACAATACATCGCCTGGGAGTACGCCGATCATTTCGACGGCTTCGACGGCGAGCACTTCGTCAAGTTCTCGAACGGCACGCTGCGTTCCACCGAGGGTGCGCGGCTGCCGATCTTCGACCTGTCGCAGGACCTGCGCGAATCCACCCGCGCCTACTGGCCGATCCGCGAACAGACCGCCGAGATTGTCGATATCCCGCGCGCCTTCCGTCGCTGGTAGTTAGTGCTCGCAGACGCGAACCCACAGCGGCCCGCCGAGGAGCGCGCGCACGAGCGGCTCGCGATCCTCACTGTCGTCGTCGAGCCAGCTGTACGAGTCGTCCCACTGGCCGTCCTCGTCCCAGTCAAAGCGGACCGTCACGCAAGACCGTAAGAAGAACTCCGGCTCTTCAAGGAGCACGCCGGGGCTGGCCAAAGAGCACATCGCGGACGCCATCTCCTCTTCGGTGGTCGCAAAGCGCAGACCTCTCCCGCGGGGATACACCGGGTAGATCTCCAGCTCGCCGTTCTCCAAGCTCGACTCCACGATCCAGGTGCGCGGGCCGTCGACTTCTGCACGACCGCGCTGGACCGCATGCGCGTAGCAGCCCATGGACTCATACTCGAAGCGGAAGCTTCCCTTCGGGCTCTTGTCGTGGAAGGCCCGCCGCGCGGACCACTCGGTGTTGCCCAGCAGTCGCTGTTCCTGATCGCTTGAGGCCCGACAAGCCGCAAGACTCGCGGCCAGCATGAGAAAGCCGAGGCGCATATTCCTCCAACTTCCCCCGGACGAGATCGCTACGGATTCTTTCCGATCAACAGCAGTCCGAACACAATCGGTGTGTTGCCACCCGTGACCACGAGGAGACACGCGCCGCCGCCGAGGATCCAAGCAGCGATGGCGCGCGTTCGCATGCCCTAAATATCGAGCTGGTCGACTTCGTGGGCGTGCTCTTCGATGTAGTTGCGACGCGGCTCGGTTTCGTCGCCCATCAGCATCGAGAAGATCTGGTCGGCGGCGAAGGCGTCTTCGAGCACGATCCGCTTCAGCAGGCGCGTCTCCGGATCCATGGTCGACTCCCAGAGCTGGTCCGGGTTCATTTCACCCAGACCCTTGTAGCGCTGCACCTCGACCTGGCTCTGCCCGGCTTCGCGCAGCGCGCCCATCAGATTGCCCAGCTCGGTGACGGTGTTGTGGTACTTGCCGCAGTCGACGCGGATGCCGCCACCCTGGCGACGATCCTCGACCGGCAGCCCCAGCGCGAGCAAGGCTTCCATGGCCGCCTGCGCGTCGTCGCGCTCGCGGTAGATGAAGCTGAGGTAATCCGCCGACTCGCGCGGCACTTCGGAGCGCACGCCGTCCCAGACCCGCTTGGCCGGATCCAGCGCGGCGAGGAACTGCTTCTGCTCCTCGATGTTCCAGAAGAAGTGACGCTTCGGCGCCGAACTGCCGCGTGACTCGAGCACCAGGCCCGTCGGCAGACCCTTGTCGGCGTGATAGGAGCGGACGTACTCGGCGCCGCCGATGCCGCGGCGCTCGCCGCGGAAACGATCGAGCGCGGTTTGCAGCGCTTGCAGCTTGAGCAGCAGATCCTGCAGCTCGTCACCGCTGAACTCCATCGCTTCGCCGCCAGCCTGGCCGCCCTTTTCGAAGCCAACCTTCGCGCCATCCAGACCGGTCGCGAAGATGGCCTTGTTCAGCGCGTCGTCATCGTGGATGTACTCGAAGTCCTTCGAGCCGCCCTTCCGCTGAATGCGATACAGCGGCGGGCAGGCCACGTAGACCCGGCCGTGCTCGATCAGCGGGCGCATCTGCCGGAACAGGAAGGTCAGGATCAGCGTGCGGATGTGCGAGCCATCCACATCGGCGTCGGTCATGATGATGATCTTGCCGTAACGCGTCTTGTCGACTTCAAAGTCGTCGCCGACGCCGGCGCCGATCGCCTGGATCATGGTCTGCAGTTCCTGGTTGGCCAGAATGCGGTTCGCCGTGTTCTTCTCGACGTTCAGGATCTTGCCCTTCAGCGGCAGGATCGCCTGGAAGCGCCGGTCGCGGCCCGTCTTGGCTGAGCCACCTGCCGAATCACCCTCGACCACGTACAGCTCGGTGATGTCGGTGTCGCGCGACTGGCAGTCGGCCAGCTTGCCCGGCAGCGAACCCGAAGACAGCGCGCCTTTGCGGCGCACCAGGTCGCGTTGCTTGCGCGCGGCCTCGCGGGCATCCCGCGCCAGCAGCGCCTTGCGGATGATCGAACGTGCCGCCTCGGGGTGCTCCTCGAGGTGCGTGCCGAAGCAATCATTGACGACGGTCTCGACGATGGAAGTCGCCTCGCGTGATCCCAGCTTGCCCTTGGTCTGACCCTCGAACTGCGGATCCGGAATCTTCAGCGAGATGACCGCGTAGAGACCTGCCTTGTAGTCGTCGCCGCTCGGCGGATCGCCCTTCTTCAGCAGATCAGCCTGCTTCAGATAGTTGTTCAAGGAGCGCGTCAGCGCGGAGCGGAACCCCGAAAGGTGCGTCCCGCCCTCAGCGGTGCGGATGTTGTTGGCGAAGCTGAAGACGCCTTCGTGCCAGTCGTTGGTGTACTGCAGCGCGACCTCGACGTCGTATTCCTTGCCTTCGTGCTCGATGGCTTTCTGGAAGTGCACGATGTCGGTGATCAGCTCCTTGCCGTCGGTCAGGTCGCGGATGTACGCCTTCAGACCGTCCGGGTAGTGGAAGGTGTGCTCGCTTCCTTCTTCGCGATCGTCGCGCAGCACGATCTTCAGATTGGACGTCCCCATCAGGTACGCCATCTCGCGCAGTCGGTTGTAGACCGTCTCGTAATCGAAGCCGTCATGCGAGAAGATCTCGCGGTCCGGGCGGAAGGTCACCACCGTGCCCTGGAAGTCGGTGTCGCCGGTGACTTTCAGCTCGTCGGTGCGCAGGCCGCGGCTGAAGGCGATCTCATGCTTCTTGCCTTCCTTGTGAACCTCGACCTTGGTCCATTCGGTCAGGGCGTTGACCACCGAGATGCCGACGCCGTGCAGACCGCCCGACACCGCATAGGCTTTGCCGTCGAACTTACCGCCGGCGTGCAGCTTGGTCATGACCAGCTCGACCGCCGGCATGCCCTCTTCCGGGTGAATGTCGACCGGGATACCCCGACCGTTGTCGCGCACCGTGGCCGAACCGTCTTCGTTGAGCGTGACCTCGACGGTGTCGCAGTAACCCGCGAGACCTTCGTCGATCGAGTTGTCGACGATCTCCCACAGCAGGTGGTGCATTCCGTTGAACGCGGTATCCCCGATGTACATCGCGGGACGCTTGCGCACGCCTTCCAGATCCTTGAGGAACTGAATGGCGCCGGAATCGTATTCGGTCTTCTTCTTGTCTTCGCTCATGGCGAGGGGTGCAGACGTCGCTGCAGCGGGCGCGGGGCCCGCACGGGGACTAGCTGCGCTTGAACTCGAGTTGCCGCACGGTCACCTGTTGACCGCGCGCGACGAGGCGGGTGTTCAGCAGCGAAAGGAACTCGTCCTGGCGGAAGCACTGGAGTTCCTGCATCAAAGGGGCGGACTCGACCACCACGATCAGGCGGCCGTTGCGAAAGGAAACCGCGCGCGTGCGTTGGTCGATCGAACGCGGCACGACTTCGGACCAGGCGGCAAAGACCTCGCGGTACTCGCCGCCGCGGCTCCAGCCTTTCTTCTGCATGAGCCGCGACAACACATCCGACGCACGCACGGCGTGTGCGTTGTGGCGATGCGGGCGCGGCTTGGCGGTCATCGACGGTACGGAATCAGCCGGTGGTGCTGAGCGGCATGACCACGTAGTGGAAGCCGTCGCCGAGCGTGAACTTCGCCGGGCGGTTGCCGTCTTCCATCTGCAGCTCGATCTGGTCGGTGTGCGAAGCCTTGAGGCCATCCAGCAGGAAGGCCGGGTTGAAGGCGGCGCTCAGACCATCGCCGACGTAGTCGACCTCAAGCGCTGCGGAAGCGCGGCCGCGACCTTCGTGTTCGCTGCGCACCTCCATGCGATCGGGGCTGACTTCGAGACGCACCACGGCAGCGGCATCGGTCGTGAGGTGGCTGGCGAGGCGCAGCTTCTTGGCGAGCGATTCGCGGTGCGCGCGCACCGAGTGCTTGCCGTCCTTCGGGATGACGTTGTCGTAGTTCGGGTACTCGCGATCGAGCACGCGGCCGAAGCTCTCGAGGTTGCCGATCCGGAAGCCGACCAGGTTGCCGAGGAAGTGCACGGCAAGCTCCTCGCCTTCTTCGTCCTGGCCGTAGCGCAGGATCTGATCGAGGACCTTCGGCAACAGCACCGAACGATGACGGTCGGCTTTGTGACTGATCGCCGGGCGGCGAATGCAGGCCAGACGGCGACCATCGGTGCCGACCAGCGTCACCACGTCGTCGCGCAGCTCAAGCAGGACGCCCTCGGTGGCGAAGCGGTTGTCCTGTACCCGCGAGGTCGCGAAGCGCGTGGCCGCGACCATGAGCAGGAAGTCTTCCTTCGCCACGGTGAGATCCGGATCGCCTTCGAGCACCGGAACGGCCGGGAAGGCCTCGGGCGTGTTCGAGAGATCCATGCCGGTCTCCATCGTGACCAGATCGCACACGTCTTCGCCGGCCATCAGCTCGCACTGGTCGCCGTTCTTCAAGTGCACGGTGACCGTTTCGGCCTCGAGGTCTTTGACAATGTCGACGAGCTCGCGGCCCGGAATGACGGCCCAGCCAGGCTGGTCGACTTGGACCTGCTGCACCCGATAACGCACTGCGATATCAAGATCGCTGGCCATCAGGACGACAGAGTCGTTGTGAGCTTCGATCAGGACGCCGCCCAGCACGGGCCGCGTCGGTTTACGGTCGATCGCCATCTCAACGCGCTGCAGAGCATCGCGGAAGGCGAGTCGGTCGATCAGGAACTTCATTGGAGGTCAGGCTCCCTTAATGGGAGTACACAATTGAACTCCTCATCCTCACAGTATAGGCACCGCCAGACTGTGGAGAAAGACAGAGTGAGTGCCCGCAAGTCTCTTTGCGGGAATGGTTTAAGTAGTGCGAAGTGGAACGGAGTAGGGTGGAAGCGCTGGGGAGTCGATGTGGACTGGTCGGGGAGAACTCCGGGGTTCTGCACAGCCCCGTTCCGAGGCTCTTCCAGAGTGCAGAAAGGCGGGCTTCTTGCCCAGCAATTCCGCCTCGAATCCCCTGCTGATCCCCAGGTTTTCCACAGCGCGAGAAAGAAGCCGCGCCCCCTGGAAGGAGACGCGGCTGGGCGCTCGCGGCGAAGAATCGGCGAGCTCTAGGCACCTTGCAAGGCAAGTTGTCGAATGCGACGTTCGAGCTCGGTGAGCAAGGCGGCGAACTCGTGGTCGACACGTCGGCGCCGGTCCACCTTCTCGACGGAGTACAGCACCGTGCTGTGATCGCGGCCACCGAAGTAGCCACCGATCTCCTCGAGGGACATCTCGGTGAGCTTGCGGGCGTGGTACATCGCCACCTGGCGCGGCTGCACGATCGACTGAGCGCGCCGTTTCGATTGCAGGTCGGCGACCTTGACCATGAACTGCGCGGTGACGATCTCGAGGATGTCGTCCATGCGCACCGGTCGGTTGCGTTGCTGAATCTCGCTGCCGAGCGCCTGGCGGGCAAGTTGCACATCGACCGGTCGATTGACCAGCGCGGCCATCGCCTGCAGCCGAGTGAGGCAGCCTTCGAGCTCGCGGACGTTGTTCTCGATGTGCTCGGCGATGAACTTGGCGACATCGTCGTGCAGCACCAGGCCCTGCTGCGCGGCTTTACTGCGCAGAATCGCGACCCGCGTTTCAAAGCAGGGAGGCTCGATTTCGGCCACCAGACCCCATTTGAAGCGACTGACCAGCCGTTCCTGCAAAGCGGGGATCTCGTGCGGTGGCGCATCACTCGACAGCACGATCTGCTTGCGCGCGTTGTGCAGCGCGTTGAAGGTGTGAAAGAACTCCTCCTGGGTGCGCGCCTTGTTGGCGAGCATCTGCACGTCGTCGACGATCAGTACATCGGCGTTGCGATAGCGCGTGCGGAAGGTATTCACATCACCTTGCTGCAGCGCCGTGATGAAGTGATTGATGAACTCCTCGCAGGAGAGGTAGACGATGCGCAGCTCGGGATTGCGGTCGAGCAAGTGATGGCAGATCGCCTGCATCAGGTGCGTCTTGCCGAGGCCCACGGATCCGTGCAGGAACAGCGGGTTGAAGCTGACAGCCGGGCGATCGGCCACGCCGCGGCAGGCGGCGTGCGCAAAGCGGTTGCACGGGCCCACGACGAAGGAGTCGAAGTGGTTCCCGGGGTTGAGAATGGGGCGAGCGTGGTCCGCGCCGTCCATAAAGTCGGACGACGGAGCCGGGGCAGAAGCGGAAGCCTCCTCTTGGGTGGGAGGCGTCGGGGGACTCGGCGGGGAGAGCGGAAGATCTGGATGGTCGAGCCGCAACTCGACTTCCTTGTCTTCCAGCAGTTCGACTTCGAGTTCGTCGACGTCGAGAGCTCGAAGCAGGTGCGAGTGGAGGTCGCGCTGAATCCGAGCCTTATGCAGAGTGGAGGGTGCGCCGATCTGGGCCTGGCGGCCTTCCAGCCGCATCAGGGCCGCGCAGCGCAGCCAGCTATCCGTCTTCGAAGGCCCCAACTTGGACTCCAGCTCGGCCAAAACCCGATCCCAGACTGCGCGCAGCTCTGGGGAGGGGGAGGGCATGGACACGGGGCTTGGAGGGGGTCGTAAGTTGAGGATGAGAAAGGATTTACGAAATCCTGACTGGGACGATTCACTCTAGCTTCGTTCACGGTTCGACCCGCAGAACTTTTCTGTGCCTTCACCTAAGACGCCACCCGTCGTTATTTAGCGATTTGCGACTTCGTAAACGCGGCGGATCGTCGTGACCAGGCGTGCGGCCAGATCGGGGACCTGTTCCGGACCTATCCAAGGGGGCAAGCTGATTCTCAAAGATGCGCGCGCGAGCTCTTCGCTGACCCCGGCGGCGAGCAGCACGGCCGAGGGCTCGGGCGAACCCGAGGAGCAGGCCGAGCCGGCTGAGACCGCGATGCCCTCGGCATCGAGGGCTGGCAGCAGCATGCGGCCATCCACTCCGGGGAAACCCAGGTTGATGGTGTTGGGCAGGCGCGGACCAGCGACCGGGTGGTGCGGGATCAGTGCGGGGAAAGCCTCTTTCAAGGCGGCGAACAGCGCTTCGGTGGCTTCCGTCCAGGCGGTGGCCAGGTCGGCCTGCTCGGCGACGGCCAGCTCGAGTGCCGTGGCGAGCGCTGCGGCTAGCTCGGGGTTCTCGGTGCCGGGGCGTCGACCGCCCTGATGTCCCCCACCGACCAGCGGCGCTTCGAAGACGCAATCATCGCGCAGCATCCAGGCGCCGATCCCGTGCGGCGCGCGAAACTTGTGACCGGAGAGAATCAGCGAGTCCGCGCGTTCGAGCGCCGGGTCCCAGGCAAGTTTGCCGAAGCCCTGGACGGCATCGCAGACCCACAGCGTGGAGTCGCCGAGCTGCGCCGCTGCCGTCGCCAGATCCTGCACTGCCCCGGTCTCATTGTTGGCCCATTGCAGCGCGAGCAGATCGACCTCGCCGGACTGCAGCCGGTTCTGCAAGGCGGCAGAATCGACCCGCGCCTGCGCGTCGATCGGCAACAGCTCAAGCCGATGACCTTCCTGCTGTAGCGCGCGCAGCGGGCCGAGAATGGCAGGGTGCTCGGCGGCGGAACTGAGCAGGTGCAGCGGGCGGCTGAGAAGCGCAGATTGGCCGCGAACCAGGCCAAACAAGGCCAAATTGCAGGCTTCCGTCGCGCCGCTGGTGAAGACGGTCTCGCGCGCGCTGCAGCGCAGATGCGTCGCGAGCACCTCGCGCGCACGTTCCAGCGCACCCTGCGCGCGGCGACCCGCGCGATGCAAGGAGGCGGGGTTGCCCGCGGCTTCCCGCGCGACCCGTTGCCAAACCTCGATAGCTTCTTCCCGCGCCGGCAGGCCGGCGTTGGCGTCGAGGTAGAGCTCGGTCATGCCTGCTCGGCAGTCGCCTCGACCGGAGGCTCCGCGGACGCTTCCGGCGCGGCAGCTTCCGGCTGCGCAGCGGGCTCTTCGGCCTTCGGTTCTGCGGCGCTCTCGGGCTCAGTCGGCTGATCCAGGGGAGCCTGCAGCCCGAGCCGTTCACTTAGCTCGGCGGCGACCGCCGCGAAGTCGGCCGCGCCGGCGCTTTGCGCGTCGTACTCGAAGATGGTCATACCGTGACTCGGCGCTTCCGCGAGGCGCACATTGACGCGGATCAGCGTCGAGAACACGACCTCGCCGAAGTGACCGCGCAGCTCGTCGACGACCTCGCGCGAGAGATTGCGCTGCTTCGAATACATGCCGACCAGAATGCCGAGCAGCTGCAGGCGCGGATTGAGCCGGCGCTGCACGCGCTCGAGCACATCGAGGAGCTGGGCCATGCCCTGCAGCGCGAAGAACTCGGCCTGGACCGGGATGATCACCGCGTCGCTCGCGCAGAGAGCGTTGAGCGAGAGCAGGCCCAGAGTGGGCGGGCAGTCGAGCAGGACGACGTCTGGGGCGCCATCGCTGGCGGCCAGTCGCTCGAGCGCGTCGCGCAGCAGAGTCTCGCGACCGATCTCCGAGGCGAACTCCTGCTCGGCGCCGGTCAGGTCCAGATTGGTCGGCGCAATAAACAGATCCTCGAGATTGGTTGGCTGAGCAACATCGACGATCTGGTGCTGCCCACTGAGCAGGCTGTAGACCGAAGGATCGCCGGGATCCGGCATGCGGTTGAAGGCGATCGACAGGTGGGCCTGAGGATCGAGATCCATCAACAGGACCTGATGCCCGGCGCGCGCGAGCGCGGCACCAAGGTTCATCACGGACGTCGTCTTGCCGACTCCGCCCTTCTGATTGATCACGGAGATGACCTGCACGCCCTGAGGATAGCGATCAGGGTGCCGAAATCCCAGCGCCAAGAAACACTAGCGCTGGGCGTTGTGGGATGGGGTCGTGAAACACTTCTCGATGTTCCACGGCCGCCTGTTCCGGCTCGAGTCGAAACAGCGCCATCGCGCAGACCAGCCCGAGGAAGTCCTCCTGGGCCTGGTCGTGCGGCCGCAACCCCTGAGCTAACGCGTGCAAGCGGTTGCCTCGAATGCCTTTACGGTTGCGCTCGAAGCGATCACTGGCGCGTCGGAACTCTGCCATCGCCTTGCGCGCGGCCCGCCGGTAGCGATTCCAACTTCCCAGCAGGCCCGGGGATTCCTCGGTGATCGCCTCGCGAAGGCCAGCCAGGCCGGCATCGAGCTCGGATTCGAGCTGCTTCGCGCGCCGCGGGACCTCCCCGGACTGGCGCTGAGCGAGTTCATCCTTCAGGGCAGCTTCGCCGGCCAGCACCACTTCGACGGGGACGCCCAGCTCGCGCATGGCCTGCTGATGACGGGGCCCGATCCAGACGATCTCCGGGCCGTCCGTCGGGTCCAGGCACTCGACCTCCTGCTCGAGAGCCGCAGCCGCGATCACGCGAACCCCCGGCACACCAGCAAGCAGTTGCTGCCACAACTCAAGCGCTGCTTCCAGCGGCGAGTCACCCGGGCGCGGCAGCAGCCGATCGAGAGCCGGCTCGGCTTCCCCGGTGCCGGGCATCCGATCCCGCGCCGCCGCCAACAGCGCCGCGCGCCCGTGTTCGCTGAACCGTCCGGTTTCCGGACCGGGCAGCCGGCAGGGATTCCCCTGCGCATCCAGCAGCCAGAGATCGCGATCTCCCTCGCCTTCGCAGGCCTCATCCAGGATAACCCAGGCTTCGCGCCCCTGCGCCGTCGCCTGGTGCAGCAGCCACAGCGCTCGGTTGAAGTCGCGCAGGCGTCCGCCGGCAAGCGCGGGCGCAAGGCGCAAGCCGAGCGGCGCCTGGCTCATGCGCGTGCGCCCTGCACCGCGCGCAGCGCTTCGACCATCTCGTCGACCGCGACCGCGGTGCGCTCCTGCCAGTCGGCAAGATGCTGCAGGTCTTCGCGCTCGTGCGCCCAGAGCACCCCACGACTCGAGTTGACCACCGCGCCGTGCCCCTTCGCGTCGAAAGCAACATCGAGGCCTTCGGCGCCGCCGCCCTGAAAACCGAAGCCGGGCAGCAGCAACGGCACCTTCGGCATCTGTCGACGGAAGTGCGCGAGCTCATCGGGCCGGGTGGCGCCGACCACGGCGCCGATGCTCGACCAGCTCTGGTGCGGCACCATCTCGCCCCAGCGGACCACGGCTTCGGCGACCCGATCGGCGAGCGGCGGCTCGCCATGATCCTGGAACAGACTGGCGCCCGGGTTCGAGGTCTTCACCAGGATGAACAGGCCGGTTTGGTGCTCGGCGCAGGCGCGCACGAAGGGTTCGCAGGCGTCTTCGCCGAGGTAGGGATTCACCGTCAGGGCGTCGCTGGCCGGGAAGACCTCGCCGGAGAGGAAAGCCTGGGCATAGGCCGCCGACGTGGAACCGATGTCGCCGCGTTTGGCATCCATGACGACCAGCAGGCCGCGTTCCTTGGCGTGCTCCACCGCGCGCGCTAGCGCCTGAAAGCCGGGCGCGCCGAGCGTTTCGAAGAAGGCCGCCTGCGGTTTGACCACCGCGACCTTGTCCGCGAGCACGTCGAGCAGAGCGCAGTGGTAGTCGACGAGGGCCTGCGCCGCCGCTTCCACCCCCTGCTGCGCCGCGCTCTTGAAGGGCTCGGGAAGATGATCAAGGCGCGGGTCGAGGCCGACCATCGCGGGATTGCCGACGCGATCGATCGCGTCGAACAGACGGGAAGCAAAGTCTTGGCTCATGAGGATCCGGAATCGAGACGCAGCGCGTCTTCGGCTTCAGGGCTGACGCGCGCGGCCTTCTTGGCGAAGCGCGCCAGCGATTCTTCGGTGAGGGGGGCGCGCTCGCCGTCGGGCAGCAGCAGCCCGCCCGAGATCACGGTGCGCAGCGCTTCGTCGACGGTCAGCGGCAGCTCGATGATCGCGTCCGCGGGCACGAAGATCGTATAGCCGGTCACCGGCATCGGGGAGCTGGGGATGAAGATGGTGATGTGTTCTTCGCCGGTCGCTTCGTTGAGCGTGCGCGAAGAGCTGCCGGTCAGGAAGCCGATCGAGTACACGCCGCGGCGCGGATACTCGACCGCGACCACGCCACGGAATTCGATCTTGCGCTCTTCGCCGAAGAAGAAGTCGCTGATCTGTTTGATGTGCGGATAGATCGCGCTCACCACCGGGACGCGCACCAGCAGGCGCTCGACCAGGCGGGCGATCCTGCGGCCGACGAAGCCTGAGATCCACAGGCCGACCAGAAAGATCGCGGCCAGCACGAAGGCGATCGCCACGATCAGCGTGATCGTCTGCGGCAAGGGATCCAGGCCCATCCAGCCGACGACCCGGTCGACCCCGGCCATGACGTGGCCGAGCACGCGCTCGGAGAGCTGCTGCCACAACCAGATGAGCAGGGCGGCCGTCAGCGCGATCGGCAGCAGCAAAGCGACCCCGCGCAGAAAGGTGCGGGCGATTGGGTGTTCGCGATGCAGGACCATGCCGTTCCCCGAAGGGATGCGGATTATACCTGTTGGCTCGGCAGCAATCGGGTCAGCACGTGATCCAGCAACAAGGCGCCGCGCGCGGTGGTGCGGATGCGATCGACGTCGATCCGCACGAGGTTTTCGTTCTCAAGGTCCTGCCAGACGGCGGCGAAGTGCGTGACGGGGTCGAGGCCGCTCTGCCGCTGAGCGCGGGCGCGATCGACGCCTTCGTCGACGAGGCGCAGGCCCATCATCAGGCAGTCAAAGAGAATCGTCTCCGCGCGGGGCTGCTCCGATTCGCCGACCGGATCCTGGCCGGCAAAGACGGCCGCCTCGTAGGCATCCGGTCGCTCGAGGTTCTTGCGGCGGGTGCCCTGGTGCCAGCCCGCCGCGCCGGCGCCGATGCCGACATAGGAGAGGTTGCGCCAGGCGGCCAGGTTATGCAGGCAACGCTCTCCGGGGCGCGCGAAGTTGGAGGTCTCATACCGGGTGTAGCCGTGCTCGGCGAGGATCTCGCCGGTGCGCAGATAGAGCTGCTCGCAGAGGTCGGGGTCCTCGGCCTGCCAGCGGCCGGCGTCGCGCAAACGAGTCAGCGCGGTGCCCGGTTCGTAACTGAGCTCGTAACAAGAGAGGTGGCCGGGCTCGCAGGCGAGCACCTGCGCCAGGTCACGCTCCCAGGCCAGCGGGTCCTGCCCGGGGAAAGCGAAGATCAGATCGGCGTTGAAGCGCGGGAAGTGCTCGCGCGCGCGCGCCAGCGCCTCGAGGGCCTGTTCGCCGCTGTGCACCCGGTCGTAGGCCGCGAGCACCTCGGGCCGCAGCGACTGCACCCCAAGCGAGATCCGATCGACGCCGCCTGCGCGCGCCGCCTGCGCCCGCGCATCGTCGAAGGACTCGGGGTTGGCCTCCATCGTGAACTCGTGCGCGCTCTCCCCGAAGCCGGTGATGCGGCCGAGCTCGCTCAGAAACTCATGAAGCAGATCTGCGGGGAGAAAGCTGGGCGTTCCCCCACCGAGGAAGACCGTCTGGGGGCGCAGGTCCGCCGCTCTTGCTTCGGCCTCCTGAAGCACCGCGCGCACATGGCGCTCGAGGTCCTGCCCGGTCCAGGCGTAAGAGTTGAAGTCGCAGTAGCGACACTTCGCCACGCAGAAGGGCAGGTGGACGTAAAGGCTGACGCCTTCGTCGCGAAGCGGGTCGTGCTCAGGCGCCTTTGCGGCGTCGGGGCGAATCGCCCTCGCCGCTTTCGGGTCGCGGCTGAGTTTGCTGCTTGCGTCGGATCTCACGAACTCCTGCCTCGGGGAGGATGTCCTCGGCAGGGACTCCTTCCACCACGTAAGCATGGAGTTTACGCAATGTCGCCCGCTCCATCTGACGAACTCGCTCGCGCGAGATGCCCAGAGTCTTGGCGATCTTCTCCAGCGTTGCCGGCTGCTCGTCCTCGAGTCCGTAGCGCATGCGCAGCACGGAGGCTTCCGTCGGGTCGATCAGCTCGAGGATCTCGTGCATCGTCTGCAGCGCGTCGCTGCGCAGCACGATCTCGTCGGGTGCCATGCGGTGCGCGTTGTCGTTGTACTCCGCTTCGGAGCGGTGCACGACGGCGTCGTCGCCCAGGTCGGTCGTGCCTTGGTTGGTGTTGAGCGTCTGCTCGATCACCCGGCGGTTCTTCTGCGACAGACCCAGGTGCTTCGCGATCTCTTCTGTGCTGGGCTGACGACCCAGGCTTTGCCCGAGCGCGGTCGATGCCCTCCCCCACTTGGTCAGGATCTCCACCATGTAAGAGGGGATGCGCACGGTCTTGACCGTGTTGATCAGACCGCGGCGGATCGTCTGCTGGATCCACCAGGTCGCGTAAGTCGAGAAGCGAAAGCCGGCTTCGGGATCGAACTTCTCGATCGCCTTCATCAGGCCGATGTTGCCTTCGGCGATCAGGTCCTGAAGAGGAAGGCCGCGATTGCGGAAGCGCTTGGCAACGGAGACGACCAGGCGCAGGTTGGCACGAATCATGTGCTCGCGCGCGGCCTCGTCTCCCTGCTGAACGCGGCGACCGAGCTCGACCTCTTCCTCGGCGCTCAGCAGAGGAACTTCGTCGATCTCACGCAGGTAGGTCTCGAGACAGCGGTCGGAGGCCATGGAGGGGTACCAGGGGGGGCTGCTTCGCTCGGAAGCAGAGTCCTTTCGGACGGAACTGGGTCCTGGCTGTACCCCCGCATCGGGCTAGAATTCACTCATGCCCGATTCCCTCCCGACGCCTTGGGCCGAACGGCGTCCGAAGAAGCAGACCATTTCGGTCGAAGACTTCCGCGTTCGGCTCGGCGAAGAGGGCGAAGAGCTCGCGCGCCTGGCCAATGGCCTGCTGGAATCCGCCCCCGAGGCCTGGACCCAGCGCCATCTGGTGCACCTCTATCGCAGCGCGACCGAAGTCGAGACCCTGCTCGACGACCACGGGGCGCGCCGCAATGAGGTGTTCTTCCGCTCCCGCGAGGTCCTGGCGATCGTGCGCTGGCTCGCGGCGGGAATGTCGAGCCTGGTCCACCTCTCGGGGCGGATGCGCGGCTACGAAGTTGCTGATCCAGAATGGCTGGCCCAGGAGCTGGCGCCGCAGGTTCGCGCCGCCGCGCTGAGGCAGGCGGAGATCCTGCAGAGAGTTCTGCAAGGTCTTAAAGAGGAATGGCTTAGGGCGCATGTTGCGTGGCCGGAAGGTAGCCTCCAGCTTGAGCGACTGGGCCCGCTCGCTGGTCTGGTGCAGCTCCCGAATGACCGCCTCGCGCAGGTCGATGAGCAGGACTCCCCCACGCAGAGCGGCGCCCATGGCGCGCGCCTCGCGAGCCGATTCCTGTCTCTGGTGCGCGCCTGGACCAGCGAGGCCGGCGAGCGGATCGAGGGCCTCGAGGATCGGAAGGCCTTCATGGCCAACTACTGCACCGAGGAGATCGCACGGCGTTACGAGGCGCGTGTTCACAACCTGCAGTCGAGCTATGACACCCGGATTGCAGGCACTCCCGAGGAGTCGCAGCACCCGGAGCTGCGCGTGCTCCGGGGCACCGCGAGCTTGGTCCTGCATCTCCTGGAGAACGTGACCGCTCTGACGCATCTCTATGAGCGCCACGATATTTACGAGCGCGCCGGTGAGTCGCGGGCGCTCTTCGAGGAGTTGGTTCCCGAGCACGCGCTGCTGGACTGCATCGTCAATGACGGGGTGATTCGCGCCTATGCCTGCATGAAGCAGGCCGAGCCGATCGCGCGCAAACTGCTCGATGAGCTGGTCGAGACCGCGGAGCTCACGCTCGAACTGCCGGAAGGCATCGTGATGCATGCCCGCCCGCTTTCGCTGATCGTCGGCATTGTGCAGAAGCACGGCACGCCGGTCGAGCTCGAGGTGGCCGGGCAGAGCTGCTCGGCGGCCTCGATGATGCAGATGCTGGTGCTCGTCGGCACGCACGCGAGCGAGCGCAGCTATCTCTTCCGGGGCGACCCGCGGCCGCTGAGCGACCTCAAGGTACTATTCGCAAACCGTTTGGGTGAAGACGGTTGCGCGGCCTTCCCAGATCAGATCGCCTACCTGCGACCGTAGTTAAATGCCGTGCTGCAAGCGATCTCCGAGGATCGCAGGCAGGTTGGCTTTGCGGATCAGGCGCTGCTCCGCCGCGATGTTGTACGGGGTGCGCAGCAGCTGGACGCGGCCTGTCTGCAGGTTGTAGACCACGGCCGGTGCGGTCGGGATTTCGTCGCGCGGCTGCCCAGGGCTGCCCACGTTGACGACGGCGCGCTGGCCCTTCTCAAGGTGCCAATCCACCTGGAAGTGCCACTCGAGCTCGGAGCTGCCCGGATTCTGGATGAAATTCATGGGCACGTGGGTGTGCCCGACGAAACCGATCGGGGCATCGAAATCCGCCAGGGTGGCGAGCGCCGTGGGAAAGGACTGCAGGTACTCGAATTCTTCCGGGTTAGGCAAGGCGCCGTGGACCAGGCAAAAGTGCTCGGTGTCGATCCGCAGCGGCAGGGCCTCGAGGAAGTCGCGCGCCTCCGGGGAGATCTTGGCGCGGGTCCACTCGAGCGCCGCGCGCGCATAGGGGTTGAAGGACTCCTCGGAGATCTTGCCCAGCAGGGCCCAGTCGTGATTCCCGGCCACGGCGGCGACCTCGCGCTCCATCAGGAGCTCAATCACCTCGTTGGGCCTTGCGCCGTAACCTACAATGTCTCCAACACAATAGATCGCATCAACCTCCTCGAGGTCAAACAGCGCGAGGACCGCCTCGAGGGCGGAAAGGTTGGCGTGGAGGTCGCCGAGAATTCCGACTTTGCGCATGAGATGGGATCTTGGAACAGCGCGGCTCGAGGAGTACGCTGGATGAACCTCATCGTAGGAGAAAGCATGGCCACGACCAAGAAGCTCGGAAAGGGACTCGGATCCCTCCTTACCAATACTCACGCCACCGAGACTCCGGAGAGCGGCGGTCCGCTTTGGGTGGCGATCGGCGAGCTCGTGGCGAACAGCCAGCAGCCCCGCCTGCACCTGGATCGTGGGATTGAGGCGCTGGCCGATTCCCTGCGCCGCCACGGCATGATGCAGCCCATCGTGGTGACCCGGCAGGAAGGCGGGAAGTACGAAATTCTGGCCGGAGAGCGCCGTTGGAGGGCTTCTCAGCTTGCAGGGCTGAAAAAAGTGCCCGTTCTGGTCCGTGAAGGCCTTCGTTCCGACGCGGAGCGGCTCGAGTTGGCCCTGATCGAGAACGTGCAGCGCGAGGATCTCGATCCCATTGAGCGCGCGCAGGCCTGCCAGCGCCTGATTGGCGAGTACGGGCTCTCTCAGGAGCAAGTTGCAGAGCGCCTCGGATACGAGCGGTCCACCGTCGCCAACCTGGTGCGGCTCCTGGATCTCCCCGAGGGGCTCCAGGAGGCTGTTTCACGTGAAACAATCACCGCGGGGCACGCTCGAGCGCTGCTGCGGCTCAATGGGATGTCCGAGCAGGCCCAGGTCTTCGACGAAGTGGTCAAAGATGGCCTCTCGGTGCGCGCGACCGAGGCAATCTGCAAGAAGGCGGCCGAAACAGGGGTGCCCCCGCGCCACAAGGCCCGCCCGCGCAAGCCATCCTGGGTCCTTGATCTGCAGGAGCGACTGGCGCGGCGCTGCGGTGGACCGGTCGAGATCCAGCTGAAGAAGGGCCAGGGGGGCAAGGTTGTCCTGCACTTCTCCAGCCTGGACCACCTCGATGAGCTCTCTCAGCTCTTTTCTTTGACCTCGGAGTCCGAAGAGCTGCTCGAGGGCTAGGCCGGAAGCGGCCGCGAGGCCCTAGAACACGAAAGCGGGGGCGCGCCAGCTGTGGCGCGCCCCCGCTTTCTCGTTGGGCCCGCTGGGCCTATTCAGTCACTCGCTCGACCGTCATCGTCAGTCCCGAGGCAAAGGCCTGCGGGTCGTCCTCGGCGCGCTCGAGCTCGCCGAGCACGGCCAGGTTGTTCTCGCCTTCGACGATCTTGCCGATCACCGTGGTGACGCCGTCCTGGCCATAGAGGTCGCGGCCCAGGAACTGCAGCCGCTCACGGCTCTGTTCACCCGGATCGCCGCCGTTCTCCAGCACGGTGCAGAGCGTGCCCGAAACATGGAAGCATCCCCAAGGCTTTTCCACGTAAAGCTTTCCGGCCTCATCGTCGGCCGGAAGGTCGGCCACTTGGAAGCCGTTCTGCGGGGAAGGAATGGGGCGAGCTTCCGCAAAGCTGCCCTCATCAATCAGGCCCAGGAGCCACGCCGAGGCGACAGGAGCCTGCTCTTCATAGAGCTGGTAGACGAGCTCAAAGTTGGTGCCGGCCTCGTTGGTGAGGGTCACCTTGATCTTCGAGCCGGTCGGCTCGATCGGATCGGGCATCAGCGCATCGAGCTTGCGATAGCCCTCAACGCGGGCTTTCGTGGCTTCCACGATATTGACGGAAGTGCCTTCCTCCAAGATCTTTACGCCATCGTCGCCGGTGATCGAGTTGAGGTGATTCTGGATGATGGCGAAGTACTCATCCTCCTGGCCGGTGCGTGCGGCCCAGGAGGGCGCAGCCAAGGTCGACCACTTATATGCGCGCACGTCGTCTTGGGTGGCGTTGAGGGCGGCATTCAGATCGTCGGGCGTGTCGACGCTGAGCAGCGCCTGCTGAAAGTCGCTGTACTTTTGCCAGGAGGCCTGCATCGAAGCCTGGGTGGCTCGCGGGAGATACCACATCACGGCACCGCCGCCGAGCAGCAAAACGGCAAGGAACAGGATAGAACGCGAGTTCTGCTGCAGCCAGCCGTTGGTCTCGTCTTGGAGAGTCGTCATCCTTTGATGGCCCGCGGCGCAGAGAAGCGGTCCGACGGGCGGGGAATTATGGCCTTTGCCTGCCGATCTGCCTAGTGATGCTGGCAAAGTCCTCGCAGAATCCCTGCGTGGAACTCGAAGTACGCGTACACAGGCACCGAGCCCGGGCTTTTTCGGGCCCGATGTCCGGCTGACCGGTCGCTTCTCCGCGGCGCACTACCATGCCGGTTCGCACTCGCCGACCTCCCGTCCTCATCATGCTTGTACGCAGTCTGCTCGCTTTCGCCTTGCTCCCCGGCTTCGTGTCGGCTCAGCAGGGTGATTCCCTGGCCGAAAGTCTCCCGGCCGACACCCTCCTTTACTTCGAGATCCCCAACATTCCTGGGCTGCGCGATGGCTTCCAGGCCAGCGCCACAGGCCGGATCTGGAACGACGAAGAGGTCCAAGGATTCCTGGGCGACTTCGTCGCGGAAGGGATGGGGCAGTTCGAACAGGGCATGGGCATGCTCGCCGAGCAAGGCATGCCAGTTCAGTTCATGTCCTGGGAAGCCATGCAGAAGCTCGAGCTGGGCTTCTCGATGAGCGGCGCCGGTCTGCCGGCGACCCCCAGCATGATGGTCGCGGTGCAGATCACCTTCGGCGATGGTCTGGCCGAGCAGGCATTCGGGATGGTCAGTGGCATGCTCGCTCAAGCCGGCGAAGCGCAAATGGTCGAGTCCGAGAACGGCGCCGTGATGACCATCGCGCCGATGGCTGCGGGCGCGCCCGGCATGAAGCTCGAGCGCCAGGGAAACCGGCTGCGCTTCACCGCCAGCAACCGCGGCAAGGTCGAGGGCGCGACGCTGGCTTCTTCGGCCGCCTTCCAACGCGGCCGCGCGCAAGTCATGAAGCCGGGCATGGCCTGCTTCGGTTACTACAACCCGCGCGTCGGCGTCGACATGCAGCGCTCCTTCCTCAACTTCGGCAACGGCGAGTCGCAGTTCGACTCGATGGCCGAAGCGATGGCGGGCTTCGCGGAAAGCGCCGTCGGCAACGCGCAGGCTGTCTGCTTTAGCTCGGGCTGGAAAGACGGCGACTCGGTGGGGGCGACCTTCGTCGACTTTGGCGGTAAGCCCGCCGGTTGGGCTTACGCTGCTGAACCCGCGGACCGCGCGCTGGTCGAATACGTTCCTGGCGACGCCACCAACTTCTCGATCGCCAGCATGGGCGGCACCGAAGGCGTCAACGAGTTCTTCGGCGTGGTCGACACGATGCTCGCCGACGAAGCGATGGCACAGAACATCGCCATCTGGGCCGAGGCCGAGCCGATCAGTTACTCCTGGTTTGTGGGCGAGAATCGCCCGCTCCTTGATGGCGCGCTCAAGGGCTTCGGCCGCCGCGTGCTGTCCTACAGCTCGCCCACGCGTGGTTCGCGCACGCTGATTGAGCTCAGCGATCCGGCCGCCGTGCAGGCCGCGGCTACGCCGCTGGTCAAGACGATCGCCCAGATCCTCGACTCCTTCGAAGAGCTGCCGGTCGCGCTGCGCGCCAAGCGCGAAAGCCCGCGCGCCAATCCGCAGCAGACTGTCCCGGTCTACTACTTGCGCCTGAAGCCCGAAGCGCTCCCGCCGGAGTTCGCGCAGGTCTCGATGTTCATCGGCAACATTGAACCCTCCTTCGCCATCAGCCCCGATGGCTGGCTGATCCTCAGCATGAACCGCGCCGACGTGCGCTCGGTCGTCCGCTCGGGCCTGCAGAAGGAAGCGCGCAACATCGGCAGCAACGCTGAGGCCGCCGACTTCCTCAAGCGTGCGCCGCAATCGGCCGTCACGCTCGCCTGGTCGGATCCGCGCCCGTCGGTCACTGCCACCATGGGCATGGTGCAGGCGGCCACCGGCCTGATCGGCATGCAGATGAACCCGGATGACCTGCCGGTGGATCTCACCAAGATGCCGTCGGCCAACGCCATCAACAGTCACCTGCGCCCCTCGGAGTCGTACTCCTGGATGGACGAGGACGGCATGAAGAGCTGGTCGCGCGGCAGCTTCGGCATGAGCGACTTCATGGCGCTCACCGGTTACGCCGCGCCCACCGTGGCGCTGACCTTCGCGATGTTCACGCCGCAGATGACTTCGACTCCGACCCTGGAGATGGCTCCTGCTCCGCCGGCGCCGGAAGGGCTCTACGGCCCGGAAGAGAAGACCTTCTACGAACTGGCGCGTCTGCAGACCGGGGTGATCCTGTACCAGCTGGTCAACGACGAGTACCCGCCTTCGCTTGAGGCGCTGCTCGAGAAGGGCGAAGACGGCGAGACTTTCCTCGATGCGCCGTCGGCGGGCCTCCGCCCGGACGCCTGGGGCCACGCCTTCATCTACCGCCAGATCACCGACGGCTTTATGCTCTATTCCGTCGGCCCGAACGGGCAGGACGAAGGCGGCCAAGGCGACGACCTCACCCTCGATGGTTGATGGATGGCTGCCGCTTCGCGCGGTGGACCCAACTCGAACGAAGAAATCGAAAAGGACCAAGCGCGTCCTGGCCTGGCTGGCCGGTGCGCTTGGTCCTTGGCTGTTACGCGCGCTCGGTCGCAGCTGGAGGATTCGCCGCGAGGGCTTGGAACATTTCGCGCAGCGCAGCGACACCGGGCAGCGGCCGATCTACGTGATGTGGCACCAGAACGTGCCCGCGGGCAGCGCGGTGCACCGGGGGGAGCAGCTTGAAGTGCTGGTCTCGAGCCACCGCGACGGCGAGATCATCGCGCGCTCGATCGAGTCGATGGGCTATCGCACGGTGCGCGGATCGACCAGCCGCGGGGGTGCGCGCGCGCTGCGCGAGATGGTGCGTCGAGCCGACCCTGCGTGGGGGCTGGTGCTGACGCCGGACGGTCCGCGCGGCCCGCGCCATAGCGTGGCGCCCGGCGCGATCTACCTGGCCGCACTCAGCCAGCGCCCCGTGATTGCCACGGGTTTTGCTTCGCGCCGACGTTGGGCCTTGGGATCCTGGGATCGCATGGAGTTCCCCAAGCCGTTTACGCGCGTCCAATGCTGCTATTCCGCGCCGATGCAGTTTGATCGGGAGGTCCTGCGTGATGAACAGGCTCTGGAACGGGCGCAGGCCGCGCTGGCCGAAGCAATCGAAACCATGCAGGCTCGTGCCGCCGAGCTGCTCGAGCAGGAAGGGAAATGACGCAGCGCACGGAAGTCTTCCGCTACCCGCCGGCGCGCGCCGAGGCCTTGCGCCGAGCGCTGGCGGATGCCGGCTTTGAAGAACGCCCGCTGGCGCACGCCTTCTTTCAGGCCCGCGGCGAGGGCGTGGTCGCCAGTCTCTACCGCAGCGGCAAGTTGGTTGTGCAGGGCAAAGGGGTGGACGGCTTCGCCGCGCGCTTCCTCGGCGGGGCGATGCCCGAGCCGAGCAAGAAGAGCGCGGACCGTGGAGCCTCCGCTTCGACTTCGACCAGCGGCCCCGAGGCCTGCGCCGCCCTGGGGCCGGATCGACTCGGCAGCGATGAGGCCGGCAAGGGCGACAGCTTCGGTGGCCTGACTGTCGCGGCCGTCGCGGTAAGCCAGGGCCAGCGCGCCGAACTGATCGAAGCAGGAGTCACCGATTCGAAAGCGCTCTCCGATCAGCGGGTGCGAGTTCTGGCGCCGTGGATTCGCGAGCACTATCCCTTTGCCGAGCGCAGCTTGAGTCCCGCCGCCTACAACGAAGCGCACCGTGAAGCCGGAAGCAACGTCAACACGCTGCTCACGCGCCTGCACACCGAAGTCCTTCTCAGTCTGTATGAAGAGACCCGCATGGAGGCCGCGGTCGTGGACCGATTCAGCCCACGCGAACCAGTGCGCCACGCGCTGGCCGAACAGGCGGCCGGCCTGCAGGTGATCGAGATCCCGCGCGCCGAAGCGGAAGCGGCGGTTGCTGCGGCATCGGTTCTCGCGCGCGAGGCTTTCCTGGTGCAGATGGAGGCGCTGCGCGATCAGTGGGCCTGCGATCTTCCACTGGGTAGCGGGGCGCCCGTGCCACCGGCCTTGCGCCGCTTTCTCAAGCTGCATGGGCGGGCCGAGCTGGGGCAGGTCGCGAAGCTGCACTTTGCCAACGTGAAACGGATTGCGGAGGGCTTGCCATGGAGTTGAGTTTTCACGGTGCAGCGCATGGCGTCACCGGGAGCTGTCACCGCATCCGGGCCGGCGGCTCGACGGTGCTGCTGGACTGCGGCCTGTTCCAGGGGCGGCGCAACGAAGTCCGCGAATGGAACCAGCAGTTCGGCTTCGAGGAGACGCGGATCGATGCGGTGGTGCAGTCGCACGCGCACGTCGATCACTCGGGGCGCCTGCCGGTGCTGGTGCGCAACGGCTTTGCCGGATCCGTTCACGCCACGCAGGCCACGCGCGACCTTTGTGAGTTGCTGCTCATGGACTGCGCGCACATCCTCGACAAGGATGCGAGTTATCTGAACAAGCACCGGCTGAAGGACTGGGATAAGGAGCGGCGCAAGCATCGCGATCGCAAGAAGCGCTCCCCCAAGCCCGAGCTGATCGAACCGCTCTACCAGAAGGCGGATGTCGAGGAGGCGCTGAAGCGATTCGTCGGCCATCGTTACGGCGAGTGGTTTCAGGCCACCGCCAACATGCGCTTCCGCTTCCACGACGCCGGCCACATCCTGGGCAGCGCCTGGGTCGAGGGCGAGATCGAGGAAGACGGTCACGTCTGGCGCCTGGTCTTCACCGGCGACTATGGGCGCAGCGGGCTGCCGCTGTTGCGCGCGCCCGAGCCGCTGCTGCCGGCCGACATCGTGATCAGCGAGAGCACCTACGGTGATCGGCAGCACCCGGACTTCGATGGCATGCGCGGCGAGCTGTGCGCTGCCATCGAGCGCCTGCTCGAGCGAGGCTGCGGCAAGCTGCTGATCCCCGCGTTTGCAGTGGGCCGGACCCAGGATGTGCTTTACACCCTGGGCCGCATCTTCCACGAGGGAATCGTGCCGCGCGTCCCGGTCTATGTAGACAGCCCGCTCGCCACTGCGGCCACGCGGCTCGTGCGACGTTACTCCCATCTGTTCAATGAACAGGCGCTGCGCGAGCTCGGCGGGGGCGAGCGCGGCGATGAAGTGCGCCTCTGCCCCGGGGTGCAGTTCCTGGAGTCGCCGGAAGAGTCCAAGTCGATGAACCTCCGCGAGGACCCGCTCATCCTGCTCAGCGCCTCAGGCATGATGGAGCAGGGAAGGATTCTGCACCACCTGAAGCACGGCCTGCCGCGCGAAGATTGCGAAGTGCTCGCCGTCGGCTTCCAGGCGCAGCACACTCTGGGGCGCCGGCTAGTCGATGGCGCGCGCGAGGTGCGCCTGCTCGGCACGACTGTCCCGGTGCGCGCGCGGATCACGACCATGCACGGTTTCTCGGCCCACGCCGACCGCGATGACCTGCTCGATGCGCTCAGCCCGCTGGCGAAGCAGGCCGCAGTGCTGTTCCTGGTGCACGGCGAGGACGATGCGCGCGAAGCTCTGCGCGGGACCTTGAAGAACCGCGGCTATCGGCGCATCGAGGAACCGGCGCCGCACCAAGTCTTTTCGCTGAACCCATGACCACCACCGCTCACGGCCAAACCGAAGCCCGCCCGTTCCGTCCGCTCGGCGTGGCGATTCTGACGGTCTCCGACACGCGCACCCTGGCAGACGACAAGTCGGGGCAGTTCCTCCAGGACGGTTTCGAAGCCGCGGGTCATCAGGTGGAGCACCGGGAGGTCGTGCCGGACGAGGTCGAGGCCATCCAGGCCGCCTGCCGCGCGCAGCTGGCTCGCGAGGGAGTCCACACCATCGTGGTCACGGGTGGGACCGGCATGACCCCGCGCGATGTCACCCCGGAGGCGGTCGAGGCGCTGTTTGAGAAGCCGATTCCCGGCTTCGGCGAGCTGTTTCGGATGCTCTCCTTCGAAGAGATCGGGACGGCGATGATGCAGTCCCGGGCCTGCGCGGGTCTGGCTCAGGGCAAGGTGATCTGGGCGCTGCCCGGATCGACCGGCGCCTGCCGCCTGGCCCTGGAGCAGATTTTGATTCCGCAATTGGATGCCCGGACCAAGCCCTGCTCGGTCAGCAGCCTGCTGTACTAAGCCGTCCCAAAACGAGACGCCGCGCAGGGAGCGGACTGTGGAAAACCTGGGGAAAGGACTGCCCTGGCTGGGGAAAAGCGCGCGAGAAACGACCTAAGTCGTTTCATAGAAGCGCTTTACTTGGCGTCGTTGCTTTCGGGGGCCGATTGTTGAGAATCCCGTCGCCGTTCCGCCTCGCCGGCCGGCTCCTGAGTCGATTCTTCGGGCTCGGACGGCTCGGAATCGGGGTTTTCAGGGCCGGATGTGGCCTCGGATCCGGTTTCGGACTCCGGCCCTGCTTCGGCCTCGGCCTCTGCGATCGCCTCGCTGTGGTCGGGGCCGGCGCTCGGATCGAGTGCCTGGCGCCAGTCCGGCACGTCCTGCGCCGCCGCGCGGGCCTCGGCCGCGATGTCCTGCGCGGTGCGATTCAGGTCGCGGCTCTCCCGTTCGAGGTCGCGCAGCGCGTCGTCGATCCCTGACTCGCGGCGGATCTCGTCGAGCGAGCGCTTGGCCTTGAAGAAGGTGCGCCCGAGATCCTTGGCAATGTCGGGAAGCTTGCCGCCAAACAGCAGCAGCCCGACAAGCAGGACCATCAACAACTCGACTCCGCCGATGAAAGCTAGCGGCATGACCTCAGTATTCTAGGCGGTTCGCCAAGCTCGGGGACTCGGGCTCGTTGCGGAAGCGCTCGACCAGGAAGCAGGGCATGATGTTCACGCCGTACCGCGACTCGCCCGTGAAGTCGTTCCGCGAGGTGTAGAACTCAAAGGCGAAGCCGTGGCCATAGTAGACCAGGCCGTAGCGCGTGCTGGTGGTCGAGTTGCCGCGGGCGGAGAAGGTCCGGCCGCCGCGCAGTTCGAAGGTCTCGTTGATTCTCCAGTCGACGCTGTAGCCGAGCGACTTGAAAGCCGAGTCCGGATCTTCGGGCAGGTTGAGCAGCCGGCGGTTGAGCGAAATGCGCCAGTTGTCCTGCGGGGCCAAGCTGAGGGTGCCGTACCACTCTTCCACCGAGTCGGTGTCCCAACGGTAGCGCAGGTTGCTGGACGCTCGGATGCCACGCAACATGCCTTGCCGCACGCCCGGATTCCAGATGCCGCGGAGCTCCGTGGGGCCCCACGGACTAGAGTCCTGCCCGATTCGCAAACTCGGAAAGGTCTCGCTCTCAAGCGGCTTATCGACATCCGGGTAATAGGGAACCAGCAGCTCCAGGTCGAGCCAGGGCTGATGGCGACTCGGCCCGTACCAGATCTGTCGCAGGGAGGCTTCGATCGCTTGGCCGGGGCGGCGGCGGTCGAACAGCTCGAAGGGATACCAGTCGGCGCTTGGGTCGTCGAACATCCGCAGATCGCGCAGCCGAATCGAAGGGCGGACCCGATGGACCCAGCCATTCTCATAGCGACGTTCCAAAGCAAAGCTCGCTTCTACAAAGGCCTCGATAGACGAAGTCGTGTCTCCGCCTTCGCCGGAGGCGTCATGGACGGCGCCAAACTCGGTGCGCACGCCGGGTCGCAGCACCGCAGGGCCGGCGAGCAGCTGCGTATCGACTTCCGCCCAGGCGCGGAAGCGGTCGCGCGTCTGATCGGGGCGAGCGCTGAAGGGCCGACGCGATCCGGGTGCGTCGATGTCGAGCGCGCGCAGGTCGAAGCGACCGAGGTCCGCTCCCCAGCGGAACTGGACCGGGCTCAGTCGGTCATGCCCGCCCAAGCCGCCGCTTTCCCATGCGCCAAGCGTGCGCGAGAACGACTCGTACTGCAAGCGCGGGAGCAGATCGAGCTGCTGCGGCTGCGGACTACCCGGTCGACCATAAGCCCCCAGGGGGGTGTAGCCGACGTCATCCAGGCGCACGGTCGCGCGGACCGAGAAGTGATCGTCCTCGGTCTGGCGGCGCAGATAGAGCTCGCTCAGGGCGTCGTCCTGGTCACGCCACTCTTCGCGGAAGAACTCGGGGTCGACGATCGGGTCGCTGGTCAGCGCGAGGTCCGCATCCAGTCGCCACAGCTCCGAAAGGTGGAAGCGGTTGTCGAGCCGAAGCCGCCAGCGCAGATCGTTGTCGCGCGCGACTCGATTGCGCAGCACGTTGACGTCATCGGCGCCGTCCTGCAACACGAAGAAGTCCCAGTCCCCGACGTAGCCGGGCCGCGTGTGCTTTAGCGTGGTGCGCAACGGAAAGCCGCGGCGCGTCGAGATCGACGGAAAGAGCCGCCAGTCCAGCTTGCCTTCATTCCACGGTGTGCTCGAAGCGAAGCCCAGCTCGACCGCGGTGCCCAGCTGTCGACCCGACGAGATCCGCACGCTGCGCAGGCCGAAGCTGCCGTCTTCTTCGCCGGTGCGGAAGTCAAAGGCCGGCATCGGCAGAATGCGGCGATCATTGATCTCGATCCACGGCGCGCTGGGGGTCCAGACGTAGTTGCCCTCGGCGTCAGGCGTTCCGTTCAGCTGCAGCATGGCCAACGCATAAGCGGGCTCGTCAAGATCACAGGCTGTGAGCTGAGCGCGGCGAGCGCGCAGCGAACCGTCGGCGAACTCCTGCAGGGTGTGGGCGCGCAGACGCCAGGGCCAGCCACGCGGCCCGAGGTCGCCGCGCATAGTCAGCTCGGCCTGATAGAAGGTGGCGATCCCCAACGGCGGCTGGTGAGCGGCCCAGGCACAGCGCAACACGCCGTCCGCGCGTTCCAGGACGACGTCGCCTTGTAGCCGCAGTTCAAGAACCAGGGCGTCCTGCACCGGCTGGCCCGGCTGACCGATCAGCTCGCTGCTGATGTCACCGAGCAAACGGGAGCCGCTGATGACCTCCTGATACGGTTCGCGCGCCAGGCGCAGGAACACCCGATCCGCGCGCATGCGCAGATCGGTCTGAATCAGCTCCACGTCGCGAAAGTCGTAGTGGATCTCGTCGCCGACCCGCTCGGAGACGACGTTGGCGTAGCGCAGCTCCTGCTTCACCGCAGTCGGCGGCTCTGCGGGCACCCGTTCGGCGGGCTCCTGAGCCAGACCCAGGAGGACAAGCGCCGCCCACATCATTGCGGGGTCCCTCCGTCGGCTTCGCTCGCTTCTTGGTGGGGGACGACGACCCCATTGCGCGACTCAATCAAGCGCTCGCCGAGGATCGTGCGGATCCAGTCGGCGGTCAGCTCGCGGGTGCCCTGCAGCAGCAGCCACGCCGGCCGGCGCCCGCGGAACAGCTGCAGCGCGTCTCCCTCGCTCTCGTAGCGCATGCGGTGCGCCTTGCCCGAGCCTTCCGGCGCGGAGAAGGACGCGTTGCCGTAGAGATCGAGCACGTACGGCCCGAGCCGCAGGTCACCGGTCCACTCGACGCGTTGCGCGGCAGCTTCCCGTTCGCCCTGCTTCATGGTGACCGGTCCTTCGATGGTGCCGCCGTCGGTGCGGAAGACCGCGCGGCGCCCCAGAATGTGCGCGACGTGCTCTTCGCCGGGTGCCAGCACCCGAAGATCGAGCTCACTGCTGAGCTCGAGCGGCCCGTCCGGATAGCCCTCGATGACCCGCGCGTGCAGCCAGGCGGTCGTGCCGTCTTCCAGGTCCACAACCAGGATCTCGTCCTCGCGGTTGCGCTCGATGCGCACGCGCCCATCGGGGTACCACTCGGCGCGGCGCGCGGTGCCTCGCATCGCGCCGGTGAAGCGCAGGTCATGGTCAAACACCCAGGCTCCATCCGGAGCCCGCTCCACCTGGCGCGCAGCGATCGTGACGAAATCGCCGGCCAGTCCCAGCGATGCAGCAGGAACGCGCACCCGCGGCGCGCCGTGCAGCCGCAGCGTGTCCGCGGCGTAGGTCGCGGTCTCCGCCGTGCCCACCGCGACGCCGCCGGATTCAAGCGGCAGCTCGACCTGGCAGGGGGCGCCCTTCAAGGCGAAGCGCCCTTCGCGCAGGCTGAGGCTCTCGCCCGACCACTGCGCATCGCCGATCGTGCCGCGCACACCACCGCGTGCATCCGCCACCTGCCGACCTCCGGCATCGAGGCGACTGCGCAGGCGATCCCCGGAGAACTGCCAGGCCTGCTCATCGACCGAACCGTGCAGCGTGAAGCGCTCGGGGATCTCGGCGGACTGATCGGCGTCGGCGCGCATGCGCGGCGCTTCGATGCGATCGACCTCGGCGTTGGCGGGGAAGCCCACCACTTGGCTCAGCCAGAGACTCTCTTCCAGGCGCGAACTCTCTAGGCCCTGCGCAAAGCTGATGCCCTGCGCGGTGGCGACGACGAGTTCGCCGTCCGCGAACAGATTGCCCTCCGCGTCGACGCGGGCCAGGTCGGCGTAGACCGCCGCCTGCGCGGTGCGCGCCACGACGCGATCCCAAAGGCTGAGCTCGCCGGTGATCGCATCGTTGTGCGCGCCGCCGCGGGCCGTATTCCAGCTCGCCTCCGGCTCAAGCGAGCGCGCGAGAATCGGCCCGTCGATCAGCAGGCCAAGCAGCTCCCCTTGAGGGTTCCAGTCCACCGAACTGGGCCCGCCCAGGAGCACCTGCGCGGCGCCGGCCCAGAAGGTCTCGACCTCGCCATCCAGGTGCTGGGGAGTCCAACTTCCCACCGCGTTCTCTTCGCCCTCGGCGTTCGCTTCGGCATCTTCCGGCGCGCCGCGCAGCGCCAACTGGAAACCGCGGGTCTCGAGCCGGCCGGGGAGGCCGCTCGCCTCCGGCAGCTCCAGCCAGCATTCCGCGAGCGCGCCCACGGTGAGCAGCGCTTCGCCGTCGGCGATCGCGAGCAGCTCACCGCCGCCATCGCTGGCACCGCGCAGGACTCCGCCCTGCTCCAGCTCGAGTTCCCAGCTGAGGCGCCCATCGGTTTCGCCGAAGCGCACTCGATCCTGATCGGGGGTCAGGCGCAAGCCGAAGCCGCGAAACTGCAACCCGGCCGAGCGCAGCACGAACTCGCCGGGGCAATAGACCTCATTGCTCAGCGGATCGAGCTCTGCTTCGGCGGTCTCCAGCACGAAGTCGGGTGCGCCGTCGAGGCCGGGCAGTACGACGACCGGTTCGCGGAACTTCCAGGCGCGAGTGCGATCCAGTTCGCGCGTGCCATCCTCCGCGGTGCTCATCGGCACCCAGGCTTCCGGGGCATCGACCCGGACGCGCACCACTCCTTGCCGCTCACCTTCGCCGAAGCTGCGAATCACCGCATCGCGCAGACCCATGCCGCCCTCGCGCGGGCGCGGGTCGGTGCCGGCGAGCGACATCTGCGGCACGCGTTCACTGCCGCCCTCGCCGGTTTCGATGCGCTCTTCCAGGTCGAGCAGAAAGCGCCCTTCCATCCCCAGCGAAATCTCGCCGAGACCGCGCGTCGGCCAGGGGAAGCCGGCGGGGCCTTCGCCCAGCGGTTCGGCTTCGCCGGGCAGATTGCGCAGCACGTCGACGACCAGCAGGATCGCGATCAGCAGCAGAGCGAAGCGGCCAAGGGTGCGCGCGCGCAAGCTCTAGCGACCTCCTGCGGCGTCCCGGGCGGCGAGCAGCAGGTCCGCCAGCTCGCGTACCGCGCCCTGTCCGCCGCTGCGCTCGGTGACGTAATCCGCCGACGCGCGCACGCCCGCGACCGCGTTGGCCGGGGCGCACTTTAGGCCGGCGACTTCGAACAGCGCGAGGTCAGGCAGATCGTCGCCGAAGGCCGCGACCTGTTCGGGGGCGAGCCCGCGCGACTGCACCAGCGCTGCGGCGAGCGCGCGCTTGTCCGGGTGGCCCAGGTGGATCTCCTGCAGCCCCAGATAGCGGGTGCGTTGCGCGACCGCGGGGACATCGCGACCGCTGATGACGGCGACTTCAATCCCGGCGCGCTGCAGCTGCTTGATGCCATAGCCGTCGTGGACGTGGAAGCTCACCAGCTCGCCGGCGGGGGAGAGCTGAATCGACCCATCGGTCCAGCAGCCGTCGATGTCGGAGATCAGCAGACGCACCTCGGCGGCGCGCGCCAGCAGCTCGGCCGGGAGCGCGTGGCTCAAATCCGAACCTCCAGCAGATCTTGAACATCGACCAGGCCCACGACGCGTCCGTCGTCATCGACGACCGGCATCTGGTCGACGTGGGTATCGCGGAAGGCGCGCAGGGCTTCGCCGACCAGTTCCTGGGGCTGCAGCCTCTTCGGATCGGCGGCCATGTAGGAGTCGATCGCTTCGCCGACCGGAATCGAGCCGCCCTCGGCCATGCGGCGCAAATCGCCGTCGGTGAAGATGCCGCGCAGCTTCTGATCCTGGTCGACGACCAGGGCCGCGCCTGGACGCCCCGGGGTCTGCGACATGACGGCGAGCACATCGGCGACGGTGCTGCCGATGGTGACCAGCGGCAGCTCTGCCCCATCGCGCATGATCTCGCCGACCTGCATCAGCTGCTTGCCGAGCGATCCCGCCGGATGGAAGCGAGCGAACTCTTCGCGCGTGAAGTCGCGCCCTTCGAGCACCGCCATGGCCAGGGCGTCTCCCAGCGCGAGCATGACCGTCGTGCTGACTGTCGGCGCCAGCCCGAGCGGGCAGGCTTCCGGCGCCTGGCCCAGGCTGAGCACCAGATCGGCGCCGCCCCCTAAAGGAGAGTCCGCCGATTCACAGAGCGCGATGATCGGCGCGCCGATCGCGCGCACCGGCCCGAGCAGCTGCACGACCTCGCGAGTGCCGCCGCTCTTCGAGAGCGCCAGCACCACGTCCTCCGGGCGCACCCGGCCGAGGTCGCCGTGCAGCGCTTCGCCGGGGTGCAGGAACAGGCTGGGGGTCCCGGTCGAGGCGAGGGTGGCCGAGATCTTCTGGCCGACCAGCCCGGCCTTGCCCATGCCGGTGACCACGACCCGGCCCGTGCAGGCGAGCAGGAGTTCGCAGGCACGAAGAAAGGCGGGGCCATCGAGGGCGTCGGCCAACAGCCGGACCGCCTCGGCCTCGAGTTCCAGAACCTGCTTGCCGCGGGCGAGAGCGCGCTTGCCGTCGAATGCCATGGGGGCCGCGTGCCGCTGGAAGGCGGCATCGAAGGAACTATTGTAGGCTGCGCGCTTGGGCTCGCGCCCACGCCAGTTCATGGAGCCGTTCATCGTCATTGGAGTCATCGCGATCGTCGTCTGGTCGATCGTGATCCACGAGGTTGCCCACGGCTGGGTGGCCTGGCTGCGGGGGGACGAAACCGCGCGGATGATGGGGCGGCTCACGCTCAATCCGCTGCCCCACATCGACCCCTTCATGACGGTGATCCTGCCCACCGTGCTGGCGGTTAGCGGGGCCCCCATCCTGGGCGGCGCGCGCCCGGTACCGGTCGACCCCCGGCGATTCCGCAATGTGCGCCAGAGCATGGCCCTGGTGGCGGCGGCGGGGCCCATCAGCAACCTCCTGATCGGCTTCGCCCTGTGCGGGATTCTGGCGCTGATTCTGCAGTTCGGGCTGTGGGCGCCGGACGCCATGGGGGTCTCGGTCCTGGCGATCGCGGCCTACTTCAACGTCGTCCTGGCCCTGTTCAACCTGCTGCCGATCCCGCCCCTGGACGGCAGCAAGATCGTCGGCTCCTTCCTCACCGGCGAGGCCGAGCGCTTCTGGTGGCGGATGCAGTCCTTCGGGCTGATCATCCTGCTGGCGATCCTGTTCCTGAATCGCGGGCTGCTGTGGTCGGTGCTGATCCCGCCGCTCCACGCGATCATGGACTTCTACGGCAATCTGTTCGGCATCCGCTACGAGCTGGTCGACGCGATCAACCGCGGCTTCAGCGGCTAGGGATCGGGCCACTCTCCTTGTAAGATGCCTGCCGAGCCGCCCCGGCCCTCGCCGTCGATGATCGAGCCTGTCCACCCCGAAGAACTCCCGCCCGCGCGGGTGCCGGGGCAAACGGGGGCCGTCGCGCCCGAAAACGAGGGCGACGGCGAGCTCTCCTACACCGTGCACCTCGACCGGGTCTTCCACGGCCCGCTCGACCTGCTGCTCCAGCTGGTGCGCGAGAAGGAGCTCGAGATCCACGTGGTCTCGCTGGCCGAAGTCTGCGACGGCTTCTGCGCGCACATCCGCTCGATGCCGGAGATCCCGGTCGACGAGGCGGCGGACTACTTGGTTGTCGCAGCAACTTTGCTCGCAATCAAGTCCAAGGGCTTGTTGCCGAGCGAAGAGGTCGATCTCGACGAGGATCCCTTCGACCCTGGCGAAGAGCTGGTCCAGCAGCTGCTGGCCTACAAGGAGCTGCGCCAGGTGTCCGATCAGCTGGCCGACCGCTGGGAGGCGCGCGCGCGCCTGCTGCCCGCCGGCGGCAAGTGGCTGGGGCGCTACCAGGTCGAGGAGGACGAGGAAGAGGACGAGTGGGACATCGGCGAGCTGTCGATCTGGGACCTGCTCAAGATCATTTCCCGCCTCAACGAAGAGACCGGTTTTCTGCGGCCACACCAGGTTCGCCCTGCAGGTCGCCCGCTCCGGGCTTATGTCCAGGAAGTCTGGGAGAAGCTCCAGGACATCCGCGAGACTTCGCTTCTCACCCTGCTCCGCGACGGCAACCACGGCCGCAGCGACGCGGCCTACTATCTGGTCGCGCTGCTCGAGCTCGCCAAGCAGCAGCAGGTGGATCTGAAGCAGCGCGACTTTTTTGATGACATCCACGTCCATCGCAGCGAATCCAATGAGCTGTTCAACCTGGATGCCATCGACGAGCAGTTCGACGAAGACCCGACGGCCGGCGAGGCCGAGGTCGGCGAGCTGTTGGAAGACGAATCATCCCCATCCTGACAACGGAAAGACCGAACGATGTCGAACGCTCAAGACGTGACCGACGACAACTTCCAGGCCGAAGTCCTGGAAAGTGACACCCCTGTGCTCGTCGATTTCTGGGCCCCGTGGTGCGGCCCGTGCCGCGCGATGGCCCCGGCCGTCGATGCTCTGGCCGAGGAAATGGCCGGCAAGCTGAAGGTCGTGAAGCACAACACCCAGGATTCGCCGGCGACGCCGACCAACCTGGGGATCATGGCGATCCCGACCATGGTCGTCTTCAAGGGTGGCCAGGAAGTCGGCCGCCACACCGGCATGATGTCGGTGGACGACCTGCGCGGCCTCGTCGGCCCGCACGTGTAAGCCGAAGCGCGCTTTGCGCACTGCCTTTCTCGGCTCGCCGCCCTTCGCCGTGCCCTCCTTCCGCGCGCTCGTGGAAGGGGGGCTCGCTCCGTGTGGGCTGGTCACCGCGCCGCCCCGGCGGGCCGGGCGCGGGCGCAAGGAGCTCGAGAATGAGCTGGTGACGATCGCGGAGGCCGCTGGCATTCCAGTGCTGCGCCCCGAGCGCGCGGATGACCCGAGCTTCCTGAAAGAGTTCGCGGCCTGGCAGCCCGAGCTGGGGGTGGTCGTCGCTTACGGACAGATTCTGCGCCGCGAGTTACTCGAGATCGCGCGCGAAGGGTTCATCAACGTGCACGGTTCGCTGTTGCCGCGCTGGCGCGGGGCCTCACCGGTGCAGGCGGCGATTCTTGCCGGGGATGAAGTCAGCGGCGTCAGTGTGCAGCGCGTGGTCGAAGCGCTCGACGCCGGCGCGGTCTTGGCCGAGCGTTCGGTCGCGCTGAGTCCGCGCGAGCGCGCCGATGAGTTGTTCACGCGTCTGTCCGAACTGGGCGCCGCCTGCCTGCATGATTTTCTGACTGCTGTCGGCGATGGCCCGCTGCCCGCCGGCGAGGACCAGGATGAAGATCGTGTCACCATCTGCCGCAAGATCCGTCGTCTAGAAGGGGAGGTGGATTGGAAGCAGTCTTCGCAGCAGATCGATCGCTTGGTGCGGGCCATGTATGGCTGGCCCTGGGCGCAGGCTTGGCTGCCCGGCGGTCAGGCGGTGCGCATTCTCGCGGGCGAAGCGGTGCCGGGCGAGGGTGCCTCGGCGGCGGCGCCCGGCACCGTGCTCTCGATCGAGGGCGGGGTGCACGTGGCCTGCGGCCAGGGGGTGTTTCGCATCGACCAGCTGCAGCGCACCGGCAAAGCAGCCCTCTCTGCGCAGGAGTTTCTGCGTGGCACCGCCATCGAAGTCGGGGCCCCCTTCGCACCCCCGCCCCCGGTCACATGAGTGGGAAAGAAGGGAAGCCGCCCGATCTGCGGCGCATCGTCATGGAGTTGCTGCTTGATCGCAGCGACTATCCCACCCGTCGCTTCGGCGAGGCGGTCCAGCGCGCCGGCCTCGAAGCCCGTGACCGTTCGCTCGCGCGTCAGCTTCTGGGCGGGGTCCTGCGTCGTGCTGTGCAGCTCGACGCCATCTACGCGCCGTACTGCAAGAAGCGCGTCACCGACGAAGCTTCCTGCTGGGCGCTGCGCCTGGGCACGCTGCAGCTGTTCTTCCTGTCGAACGTGCCCGAACACGCGGCGGTCCACGCCACCATCCAGGGGGCGCGCCCCTTCCTGCGCGAGCGCACCGGCTTCGTGCATGCGGTCCTGCGCAACCTGCAGCGCAAAGCCAAGGCCGAAGATCCCTACTCCACCGAGTTCGCCCGCCGTCGCCTCACCGTGGGACGTCGCTCCTGGTGGTTTGACCGTCCGATCTTCGACGATCCAGCCAAGTTCCCCATCGAGTATCACGCGCAGCAGCAGTCGTACCCAGTCGGTCTGGTCCGCCGCTGGTTTGACGAATTGGGCGAGTCCACGGCGTTGGCGCGCATGCAGGCGCTCAGCGAAGTCCCTCCCGTCTGGATCCGGGTCAATCTGCTGCGCACGACGCGCGAAGTAGTCGCGACGGCGCTGCGGGGCGCCGGCGTCGAACTGGAAGAAAGCGAGCACCCACGCTTTCTGCTCGCGCGCCGCATCGGCCGCGAGCTCAGCAGCCTGCCCGGTTACGCCGAAGGTCACTGGGCAGTGCAGGATCTCACGTCGTTCGAGGCGGTCGAGCTGGCGGCGCCTCAGCCCGGTGATCGGGTGCTCGATCTCTGCGCTGCCCCGGGTGGCAAGTCCTTCGCCATCGCCGAGCTCCTGCAGGGGAATGCCACGATTCTTGCCTGCGACACCGACGCGGGCCGTCTCGCACGCATCGAGCCCGAGGCACAGCGGCTGGGGCATTCGATCGCCACGCACTGCCTCGACGCCGAGGCGTTCGAGTATCCGCAGGGCGAATTCGATCTGATCGTGCTCGACGTCCCGTGCACCAATACCGGGGTCCTGCATAAGCGCCCCGAGGCGCGCGCGCGCTTCCACAAAGACGAGCTGCACCGCGCCACCACGGTCCAGAACCTCATCCGCAAGGCCGTGCAGAAGCAATACCTCGCGCCGGACGGCGCGCGCCCACGGGTGCTGTGGACGACCTGTTCGCTCGAGCCCGAAGAGAACGAACAGATGGCCGCGCGGATCGCCAAGCAGGCCGACTATCGCGTCGCCGCCGAGCGCCGCTTCGAGCCCGACGGTCTCCGCGCCGGCGGATACGCGGCTATCCTGGAGCCTCTGCCTCTCGACGAGGCCTCGGCATGAGCGCGAAGAAGAAAAAGGACAAGCCTTCCCGCGAATCGGGCGGCATGATCGACCGCGGCACGGTGGCCGGCGGGCTGGCGGCCTGCCTGGTGCTGGTGGCGTGGGCCTTCGTGCACATCGGCTCGAGCGCCGAGGCGGGCCAGGGGTCCACCCCGCAGCGTCCATCCACGCCCACGGCGGTGCCCAACCAAGAGAAGCCCCCGGTGGTCACTCCGCCGCCGGTTCAAGAGCCGGCATACAAGCAGGGCATCCGTGACGCGATCGCGCTCGGCAAGGAAGGCCTCGCCGACTTTGAAGACGCGGTCGAGTGGAAAGAGAAGGTCGGAGGCGACCCGTTCAAGTTCGCCAATATGGTCAAGGAAGCTGGCGCCAAGGTCACGCGCGCCGTGGTCGCGCTCGAGTCCTTGCGCGACGAGGCCAAGGGCGACACCGCTGCCCAGAAGAACATCGATCAGTGGATCAAGTACTTCGAAGAGCGCGTTCCCACCAACCGTAAGTAGCCCGTGGTCCTGCTCGGCTACAACTCCAATGGCTTCACCAGCCACCGGCTCGAGGAGGCCATCGAGTGGCTGGGGCATCTGGGCTACCGCGCGGTGGCGATCACGCCCGACGTCGGTCACCTCGATCCGATGTTTACCGGCTCCGAGGCCCTGCGGGTGTACGGCAAGCTCGCCCAGGCGGTCGGGCTCCAAGTCGTCATCGAAACGGGGGCGCGCTACGTCCTGGATCCGCGTCGCAAGCACCGCCCCAATCTGCTCGAGCCGGATGCTTCCGCGCAGCGGCGCATCGACTTTCTGCGCCAGATGGTGCAGTGGTGCGAGCCCCTGGGTGCGCAGCTCGTTTCGCTCTGGTCGGGAGCGGTTCCCGAAGGCAGCTCCTCAGAAGAGGCTTGGCCGCGCCTCGTGGATCGGCTCGGCGGGCTGCTCGACTTTGCACAGGCAGAGGGTGTGCGGCTCGCGCTTGAGCCCGAGCCGGGGCACCTCGTTGCCACCGTGGCCGACTGGCGTCGCCTCCATGCGCAGCTCGGGGATCGCCTGGGCATGAGCCTCGACGTCGGCCATCTCCTGGTCGCCGAAGAAGGCGCGATCGAAGATGTGGCCGGCCCGGTGCGCGATTCCGTCTGGAATGTTCAACTCGACGACATGCGCCGCGGCGATCACACGCACCTCGTTCCCGGCGAAGGCGAGGTCGACTGGCCCGCAGTGCAGCGCTTTCTCGCCAGCCTCCCGGCGGCGACCCCAGCGTGTTTCGAACTCAGTCGGGACAGCCATCGTTTCCACGAACTGGCGCCTCGGCTCATCAGCGAATTCGATTTCTAGGCTGTCAACATGCGAGCAATCCTGACGATGGCGGCGCTCTTCGCCGCAGCGGTCGGATCCTTCCTCTTTTATCAGTATCGGTTGGCGGAACATGAACCTAAGGATGGCCCGCCCACCCATCAGGATTCCGCCCCGCCAACGGTGGCCCAGCCGCTCGACGCGCCGCCGGCGCTTCCGACGCAGATGCTCTGGAAGGTCGATCCGCGCTGGCAGGCTGCAGAATCAGAGGGCAAGCCCCTGCTCGAGGAGATCCGCGAGCTCTATCGCTGGCAGGAAGAGGAGGGAGGCGACCCGCTCCGCTTCCGCACCGAGAAGAAGCGGCTCGCCGAAGCCCTCGGCCCGCTTGTACAAGGGCTCACCGCTTTGCAGGCAGAGCTGGCTGACAATCCGGGGGCGTCTGCGGTGATTGAAATGCGGATCCGAGAATTTTCCGGCGCGATGTCCGGAGTTTTGAGGTAGACGTTTTTCAGCCCCAGAAACTGGGCTAAACTTGATTCGCCATGCCTTCCTTTTCTCTCGTGGCCATCGCTCGCAACCTCATCTTCATCCTCGCCCTTGCTCTCGTGGCGCCCAGCTGTGGCACCGCCGAGCACGTCGCCCCCAACTCCTTGAACGTCCTCGAGGAGAACACGGAGCCCCACAACAGCCTTTACCGGCACCACGACATCATGCTGCAGCAGAAAGCGAAGAATGATGTCTTCGGTCTGGTCGAAGCCGGCCCCCAGGAGTTCACGCCTGTCGTGACCCCGGAACAAGAGCCTGCTGCCACCGAGAAGACGGCCCAGCCGACGGAGGCTCGCCTAGCGCGCGCCGAGTCGCCGGCTCGTCCTGCCGCGGCCGCTGCTCGCACGCCGATGGCCGCTGCGCAACTGTGGCGCGTTCGGGTCTTCGAACCGGAACAGGTCAAGCAGCCGATCGTCTTCGATCACGCTGGCATCGCTCCGAAGCTTGGCGCCGTCCGTCCGGCCGTGCTGGACACGAAGCCGAGCAAGTCCTTCCGCCCCATGCAGAAGCAGCTGCGGAAGCGTGAACTGACGCGCCTCAACGAAGACGGTCAGGTCATTCGTTCCTTCAAGAAGCCCGGCTCGGTCATCTGATCTGCCGGCGATTGGTTCGACGATTCCCCTGGGGCGGTTGCGCCCTCAACGGAGAGCCTCTGCCCACGCGGCAGGGGCTTTCCACATTTCTGGGGCATCGCCTTGCCAGTCCGGCAGGCGCTCCAGGCTGACGCCCTGCGGGTCCTGCGCCAGCCAGCGCGCGAGTTCCTCGCGCATCGTCTGCGCTTGAAGCTCCTGTTCGCGGATGAGGTTCTTCGACTCGGTCGGATCCTCATCGAGACGGAACAGCTGCTCGCGCGCCTCGCCGCCGTCACGATCGATGCGGCGCAGGAGTTTCCATGGCCAGTCGATGATGGCCATCTGCCCACGCTGATCGTTGTGTGCGACAAAGACCGCAGCTTGCGGCGTTGGGTAGCTCGCTTCACCGAGCCAGGCGCGGTGCAAGTCATGACCGTCCTGGGGTGTGGCGAATTGGGTCTGGGCAAAGCCGGCGAGCGTCGGTGCGAGGTTCATCACCGTGGTGAACTCCTCGATGGGAGCGCCCCCTTCGATGCGGCTGGGCCAGTGCACCCAGGCCGGCACGCGCAGCCCCCCCTGGGTGACCGCCGACTTCCCGCCCTTCAGCGGATCATTCGATCCACCTAGCTGCAGCGCTGCGCCGTTGTCTGAGATCACGAGCCAGAGCGTGTCCTCGGCCACCCCGGCAGCCGCGATCGCGGACTGCACGCGAGCCAGCCCCTGATCGAACTCGGCCAGCATCGCGGCGTACAGCTTCTCGGCAGGATCCTGCCAGGCATCCATCTGCTCCAGAGTCTCAGTCGGCGCCTGCATCGGCCGGTGCGGCGCGCTGTACGAGAGCATCAGAAAGAGCGGCTGCGAGAAATCGTGCGCGGCGATCAGCCGCTCGGCCTCCTCGGTGAGCAGCCGGGTGACGTAGCCCGGCTCGTCGACAGTCTTGCCGTTGCGCTGCCAATCCAATCCGCCATCTCGGCTCTGATGCGTGAAGTAGTCGATCGCGCCCGTCAGGAAGCCGTAGAAGTGATCGAAGCCGTGCCGCTGGGGGTGCTGGTCGGCGCGCGTGTGACCGAGATGCCACTTGCCCAGTAGGGCGGTGTGGTAGCCGGCGGCCTGCAGAAGCTCGGGCAAAGTCTCGGCATCTGAGGGAAGGCCCAGGTCGCTCCATGGCCGCAGCGGGGACCAGGCGAGCCCATCGGCGAGGGGCACCCGGCCCGTCAGCAGCGCGGCCCGCGAGGGCGTGCAGAGCGGAAAGGTATGAAACTGCTCCAGCCGCCGCCCTTCCCGGGCAAGCGCATCGAGGGTGGGAGTCGTCGCTGGGCCGCCGTACTTCGGGAGATCGCCCCAGCCGAGGTCGTCGGCGATCACCAGTACGATATGCGGCCGGCTTGCCGTCGGCTCCGGCTCGGGTGCGCGGCCGCAGCCAGTCGCCACGCAGGCAAGAACGCCGGCCAGCAACAGCCTTGCAGTGCGCGGGGCAGAAAGCGACATCGCGGGATCCTATCAAGGGAGATGAAGCCAACCCAGATCATCGAGCGCGTGGCGGACCAGGCTGAGGCTTGGGCCGCGCTCGACGATGCCGCGCGCGCCAAGCTGTTGCGGGCCTGCGCGCAGCGGCTGCATGCCGGGCGGGTCGGCTGGGTGCAGACGGCGTGTCGCACCAAAGGGGTGCGGCCGCACGCCAAGCTCGCGGGCGAAGAATGGGTGGCGGGCGTTGCGGTCTCGCTGCGGGCGCTTCGCCTCTACGCCGAGACCTTGGAAGGCAAGCGCGCGGCCGATCGGCTGCCGGTGCGAGTCAGCCCCAGCGCCCGGCCTTGGGTGCAGACCTTCCCGTACGGCTACATCGAGAGTCAGCTGATGCCGGGGATGAAGGTGGAGGTCGAACTGGAAGCCGGCGCGGCGCCGGCGCAGACCGAACGCCGGCAAGGCCCACCGGGACTGGCGCTGATCCTCGGGGCCGGCAACATCGACTCGATCCTGGTCTTTGACTTTCTGGACCAGCTGCTGCGTCACGGCCGAACCGCTGTCGTGAAGCTGAACCCGGTCAACGCGGCCATCCGCGCGCCGATGGAACAGGCCTTCGCGCCGCTGATCGAAGCGGGCTATCTCGGCTTCGTCGAAGGTGATGCCGAGGTCGGCGCCGAGCTTTCCGTGCACCCGCGCGTGGCTGCCGTACACCTCACCGGCAGCAATGCCAGTTTCGACGCGATGGTCTGGGGCAGCGATCCCCTCGAGCGTGATCGTCGCCAGGCGCAGCACGAGCCGCGGGTCCAGGTGCCGATCAGCGCCGAGCTGGGCGCGGTCACTCCGGTGCTGGTCGTGCCGGGCGCCTGGTCGAGCCAGGATGTGCGCCGCCAGGCGCGGCAGGTCGCGGCGATGGCGGCGCATAACGCTTCGTGCAACTGCAACGCGGCCAAGCTCGTGGTGACGGCGCGGCACTGGCCGCAGCGCGAGGCCTTCCTGCGCGCGCTGCGCGAGGAGCTGGCGGCGCTCCCCGCCCGCCCATCCTGGTATCCCGGCTCACGCCGCCGCTGGGAGGAGTTTCGCGCGCACTATCCGCAGAGCGAAGAGATCGCGGCGCGTGATACTGGAGCCGCTGCGCCCGGTGCCCCCGAGGCCCTGCCCTGGCTTTTCATCCCCGAGGTTCCGTTGCGCCGCGCCGAACTGGCCTGCCGCACCGAGGCCTTCAGTCCAGTGCTCGCAGAATGCTCAGTCGCCGCCAAGACGGTGGAAGAGTTCTTCGAGCGCGCGATCGACCCGGTGAACGAGGAGGTCTTCGGCACGCTCTCCTGTGCGGTGCTGGCGCCGCCGCACGTTCCGGACGCGCTCCTTGATGCGGCGCTGGATCGCCTGGAGTACGGCACGATCTGCGTCAACACCTGGCCGGGCCTCGCCTTTGGTCTGGGCGCGCCCAGCTGGGGCGCCTATCCCGGACATAGCTTGCAGAGCCCCGGCTCGGGCATCGACCACGTGCATGAGACCTTCATGCTCGATCAGGTGCGGCGTTCGATCGTGCGCGCGCCCTTCCGCCCCAGCCGCAGGCCGGCCTTCGACCCGGGCCACAAGCGTCTGCTCGCCCTCGGCCGCGCCTGGGCTGACTGGGAGGCGAAGCCCAGTCTGCTGCGCCTCCTGCGCCTCGCGATCCCGGCGACCTTCGGCGGTTAGGCCACGAGGATCAGGCCGGCTGTGCCGCCAGCGCGGCGGCGGTCACTTCGGCGTCGGTCAGCAGACGGTCGGAGTTCTTGGCGCGATCCAGCACGGCTTCGACGCGCTCTTCGGTCACGTCGATGCCCAGCTTCTCGAGCTTGAACATGACGTTGGACTTGCCGCTCATCGGGCCGACCGAGATGGCCTGCTCCATGCCGAATTCGCCGGCGGGCACACCGGAATAGACGCGGTCGGCCAGCCAGGTGTCGCCTTTGCGCAGCGCCTTGATCACCGCCGCGGCGTGCACGCCGGTGCCGGTCTCAAAGGCGTCGGCGCCGAACACCGGGTATTCATGGCGCAGTTCGCGCCCCACGGCTTTGGCCGCGGCGCGCACATAATCGCCGAGCTTCGTGAGGTCGCGGTCAATCCAGCCGGCGATCTTCAGGTTGACCAGCAGCAGGTCCATCTCGGTGTTGCCGGCGCGCTCGCCGATGCCCATCGCCGCGCCGTGCGCGCGCGTGGCGCCGCCGGAGATCGCGGCCAGCGTATTGATCAGGCCCAAGCCGCGGTCGCGATGGCCGTGCCAGTCGATGCCGATCTCGGCGCGATCCTGGCTGACCAGGAACTCGCGCGTCCAGCGCACCAGGTTGCGCACCTCGGCCGGCGTCGCGCTGCCGACGGTGTCGCACAGACAAAGGCGCTGCGCGCCTTCTTCCAGCGCGGCCGTGAACAGCCGACTCAAAGTCTCGGGAGTCGAACGCACGGTGTCCTCGGTCACGAACATGACCGGCAGTCCGTTCTTCGAGGCAAAGCCCACGGCATCGCGCACATGACCTTCCATGCGATCGAGATCCCAGTTCTCGGCGTAGGCGCGAATCGGCGAACTGCCGATGAAGGCGCAGACTTCGATCGGCGTGCCGAGCTGCTGCACCATGTCGACCACCGGCTCGATGTCACTGACCACGGTGCGGCAGGCCACGTTGGGCGTGATCGACAGCGACTGCATCTCGCGCGCCAGCGTCAGGATGTGCTCGCGCGCGTTGGCGCCGGCGCCGGGCAGGCCGACATCAGCGGTGTCGATGCCCAGCTGATCCATCAGATGGATCAGCTCGATCTTGGCATCGAGCGGCGGGGCGATCACCGAGGGGCACTGCAGGCCATCCCGCAGCGTCTCGTCGTCGAGCATGACCTTGCTCTTCGGGGACGGCAGGTGGTTGGGGCCGTGGGCCTCCCAGTCGTAGATCAGCTCGCTGCGTTCCACGCTGACCATTTTCCCCGATCTCGGCCGGATCGCCAAGCGCGAGCGGCAGTTACGATGGCGCGCATGCCTCGTCACCGTCGCCGCGAGATGCGCCATCAGGTGCTGCTGGCGCTCCGCACTCACCTCGAGGGCGGCGCGCAGGGCGAGCTGGTGCCCGACGAAGGCCACTACGCCGCGGACATTGCCGACGTCTTGTGGCTGGATTTTGAGCGCGAGGAGGCCCGCCAGCTCTACACCAGCCTGCCCGAGGAGGTCCAGGCCGAGGTCCTGGCCGAAGCCGAGCCCAAGCTGGTCGAAGCCCTGCTCGAAGGCATCGAGCCCGAGATGCTGGCGCGCAAGCTCGAGCGGATCCCCGCCGACGACGGCACTGACATCCTCGAGATGGTCCCGGAGGACGTCCGGCACCAGGTTCTGTGCTTCATCGAGCCCGAGGACGCCAGCGATCTGCGCCACCTGGCCGAGTACGAGCCGGAATCCGCAGGCGGTCTGATGACCACCGAGTTCATCACCGTGTCCCAGGACGAGCGGATCGGTGATGTGCTCAAGCGGATCAAGCGCGACGAGGACTCCGCGGAGACCATCCACTCGCTGTACGTCACCGATGAACGCGAGGTGCTTCAGGGGGTGATCAGCTCCCGCGAGCTGCTCGAGGCCAACATCCACGAAATCGTCGGCGATCTGATGAACCCGGACGTGATCCTCGCGCGCGTCGACGAGGACCAGGAAGACGTCGCCCACCGTCTGCTGCACTACAACCTGTCCGCGATCCCGGTGGTGGATCCGCGTGGTGCGATCGTGGGCATCGTCACGGCCGACGACGCGCTGGAAGTGCTGGAAGGCGAGGGTTCGGAAGACGCTCTGCTGCTGGCCGGTGCGGGTGCCGGCTCGGACGCCTCCGAGACCTTGCGCACCAAAGTGCTGCATCGTGCCCCGATGCTGACGATTCCGGTGATCGCCGGCCTCGTGATGTCCCGGGTCATGGACACCTTCGCCGGCGGGCTGGCCGAGGGCGCGGCCCAGGTCACCGAAGCCACGATCGACAAAGGGGCGCTCACGGCGATCATCAGCTTCATTCCGATGGTGCTGGCGCTGGCCGGCACGGTCGGCATGCAGACCTCAGCCGTGCTGGTGCGCGGCTTTGCGGTGGGCCAAATCGTCGACGGCAAGCGCCTGCGCGTCTTCCTCACCGAAGTGCAGGTCGGCCTGTCGCTCGGCGCGATGTGTGCTCTGCTTGCCTTGCCCGCTGCGACCTGGTTCGTCTCCAAAGAAGTCGGCTTTTCGATGGCGCTCGCGCTGCTCATCGCGATGACCTGGACCACAACCATCGCCTCGGCCATCGCCATGGGCACCGAGGCAGCCGGCAAAGACCCGGCGGTCGTGGCGGGCCCGCTGATGATCGCGGTGTCAGACCTGAGTGCGGTGGTGATCTTCTTCCTCACCGCCGAGGCCCTGCTCGGCGCGTGAAGCAGTCGGTCCGGCGTCGCCGTCGCCGCCGCGCGGTCTGGGTGGCGCTCGGGGCGCTGCTGTTTGCTGGCGCGCTCGTCCGTCCGTACCGGGTGGTGGGGGCGAGCATGGAGCCGCGCTTCCAGGACGGCCAGCTGGTCTGGACCGTTCCGCTCTGGCGCGCGCCGGAACGCGGAGAGGTTGTGGTTTTCGAGGCACCTGACGGCTCTGGCCGGTCGATGAAACGGGTGGCAGGGCTTCCGGGCGAGCTCGCCGAACGCATGGCCGCTCGGCTTCAGCCCGATCCGGACCGTCCCCCGATCGAGACCAGCGCGCTGCGCTGGGGTTCCGAGGGCGCAGGGCGGGACCCACTGCCGCAGGACAGCTTCTTTCTCCTGGGTGATCACCTCGCGGACAGCATCGACTCACGGCACTACGGCCCCGTTCCCGGCGGGGCTTTGCGCCGCCGTGTGCTGGGCGCGCAGTAGCGAGGGAGCGCGGCCATGACCGAGCCCGCCTCGACCGACGACCCCGGAGTGCAGTGGATGCTGGCCTTCCAGGCCGGCGACGAGGACGCTTTCGAGTCCATCGTCGCCGAGTACGAGAGCCTGGTCTTCGGCATTCTGCGGCGCCTGCTCGGGCCCTCAGGCTGGGTCGAGGAGATGGCTCAGGAGACCTTCGTGCGGCTCTACCGCGCGCGCGATCGCTACAGCCCGGCCGGCAAGCTCTCCACCTTCCTCTACCGGATTGCCTACAACCTGGCGCTGAACCGGATCCGAGACGAAAAGCGACGTCCTGCCGGAAGCCTGCAGATGGGGCCAGAAGGCGAGGAAATGGTGGTCTCGGACACGGTCGAGCGGACCGCCCCGGAAGCGGATGCCGAACACGCCGACTGGGCTACTCTGGTGGAGCAGGGGCTGGCGGAACTTCCGGAGAACCAGCGAGCGGCCCTTGTGTTTCAGCACTACGACGGCCTGGATCTCACCGAGATCGGCGAGGTCCTCGGGATCAGCCCCAAGGCAGCCAAATCACTCCTTCACCGTGCGCGCGAGAATCTGCGCGCCTACCTTCAGCCCTACAAGGATGCCGAACAAGACTAAAGACTGGTTGGACGACGCGCTCGACGCAGTCCCGACGCAGCCGGTCTCCTTTGGATTCCGCAGCGAGCTGCGGGATCGTCTGGTGGCGGAAGGGCTGCGCGAGGCCCCCGAGGCCGCGCCGGCAGGGCGTCTGCACCGCATGCTCCGCCCGCTCATGACCGCGGCAGCGGCCGTGCTGCTGGTGGCAGTGGGCTACCAGCTGGGCAATGGTGGCGGCAATCACGCCACCACGATCATCGATTCGGACGGCGCCATCGCCGACGCCGATTTGATTGATCTCTACGAGATGCGCGAAGTGATCAGCGCATGGGAGCTCGCCGAAGACGCCGCGCTCGAGCCGGCGTTCGCGGCCATGGCCCAGGATGAAGCCTGGGTCGAGGACCTGCTCGATTCGGACCAGGAATGATGCTGCTCTGGCTCGCGCCCTGGGTCCTCGCCGGCAGTTGGCAGGCGGGCGACACAGCGCCGACCGCGCCGACGGCACCGGCCGTGCCGGCTGCGCAGGAGCCGGTCACGCAGGAGCCGCAGGCTCAGGAAGGCGAGAAGAAGCGCGACGAGTCCAAGCAGTCGGGCAAGGAAGGGCAGAAGGACCCGCGCCGGATGACGCGCGAAGAAGCGGCCCGCTGGTGGGAAGGCCTCAGCGAAGAAGAAAAGGAAAAGGCGCGCGAGCGCATGAAGCGCTTCCGCGAGATGTCGCCCGAAGCGCGCAAGGAACTGGAGCGTCGCACCCAGTTGCTTCGGACCGTCGGCGAGGAAGTCATCGCCGGGATGAACCCGGAGCAGCGCAAGAACTTCGACAAGCTCCCGCCGCCCGAACGCGAGCGTGTGCACCGCGAGCTGGTGCGTAAGGCGCTCAAGGAACGCGGCGAGGATGTGGATGGCTGGGGCGAGATGCCTCCGCCGCGCGGCGGCTTCGAAGATCGTCTGCGCTGGTCGCGCGAGCAGCGCGAAGAGTGGCGCAAGAAGCGCCGCGAGCGCGAGCTGGAACGCGCCATCGAAGACGGATGGCTTTCCAAGAAGGCCGTCGCCCGCCTGCGCGAACAGCCGCCCGAGAAGATCGACGCCGAGCTTGATCAGGTGCGGCAGTGGCGCACCATCGAGTGGCTCGACGAGAACGACGGCTGGGCCAAGATGGAAGTCGACGAGAAGAAGCGCGCCGAGCTGGTGGCGCTTCCGCCGCAGGAGTTCTTCGAGCAGCTTCGTGAATGCTCGGGCCCCTTGCGCGAGCGGGGTCGTCGTGGCGGCAGCCGCGGCTCACGCGGCAATGGCGAAGGTCCGCCTCCGCGTCCGGGCGAAGGCCCGCCGCCGGGGGAAGGTCCGCCGCGTGACGGTCGTCCCGGGGGCGAAGGCCCGCCGCGCGGTGAAGGTCCGCCCCCTCCGGCACGCGAAGGGGGAGGTCGTCAGGGTGGCGGCCGCGGCGGCTGGCGTTTCTAGCAGTCCTGCGGCGCGCGCCGCAGCGTCGGCTTAGGCCAGCTGCTGACGAATCCGCTCGTCCAGCGCCGCCTGATCCTGGGCAAAGGCGTGCAGGCCAGCCAGGGTGAACAGGCCGTCCAGCCCGTACTTGCCCTGCGCGAGCTGCGACTGCCAGGTGGCGCGCTTCGGCGCTTTGCCTTCGGCGACCAGCGTGGCGAGCTCGTTCTCTGTCAGCCTTGGGAAGACATCGCTGTAACCAGCGGCATCGAGCGCGGCCAGGACCTCGGCGGCGGTCAAGTTTTCGTAGTCGCGTGCGGCCAGCTCGAGGCAGACCTCCTTGAAGCTCGCGTCCACTTCCCAGAGCTTGTGCACACCCTCGGCGTCCGGGTCGATGCCTTCGGCCCAGCTCGGCTGGTAGTCCTCGCCGGTGCGATCCTGCAGCACTTCTGCGGTCGGGCTGCCGGCGAGGAAGCCTTCCGCGACTGCGATGGGCATGGTGTAAACATCCGTGCCCGCCAGCGTGGCGACCTGCTCGCCGGAGCGCATGCTGGCAGCGATCTGCCGCGTCGAGACGCCGATCGACTCGCGCAGTTCCTTGACCGCAGCCTGCGAGGCCATGTGAGTGCGCTCGCCCACCCAGGCGCCATCGCCCAGGCCTTCGCCGGCGGCGTAGGCGTTGAGTCGACCCAGGAAGATGTTGACCCAGCTCGGCTGCGCGACGCAGGCGACCAGGAAGTTCTCGCGGGCGCTGAAGCCCAGCGTGAAGTTGACCGGGATCCCCTGCTCCTCGAGGTGACGCGCCGCGATCAGTCCTTCCGGCGTGAGCGGAACCTTGACGATGAACTTGTCCGACAGCGCGGCGTAGCGCCGGCCATAAGCCACCGAACGCTCCACGTCGTGGGCCAGGTCCGTGTGCAGCTCGACCGAGACGTAGGCGCCGAAGCGTTCGACCAGACGCAGACCGTGGCGTGCGTTGAGGGCGAAGGCGATCTCGAGCACCAGTTCCTGCTCGTCGATGTCGGGCCGGTCGGCGCGCACGGCGGCCGCGGCCTCCGGGATCCAGGCGTCGTAGAGGCCTTTCTGGATCTCCTTGTTCAGCAGCGTGTTGTTGGTGGTCAGCGCGGTGAACTCGTGCGCCCACAGCCGCGCGGCCTCGTCCATATCGCCGGTGTCGAGCCAGGGCTCGGTGCCGACCTCGCGCAGGCGGGCCCACAGCGGGTTGACCTCGCCGCGCAGCAGCTCCTCGGAGATGCCGGCCTGAATGACGGAATTGAGTTGCGGGGTGGCGAGAGCAGGGGAGTCGGGCATGGCGCGTCGGGAACGAGGGAATCGAGATTCTAGAATCCGCGCAGCCCGTGCGCCTCCCCACCTTCTCCTGCGAGACCGTCCTGGCCGGTCGAGCCCGCATCGTCGACCTGCGCAGTCCGGCCGAGTTCGCTCGCGACCACCTGCCTGGCGCCGAGTCGGTGCCGCTGTTCGACGACCAGCAGCGCGCGATCGTCGGCACTCTCTACAAGCAAGAATCGCCCGCCGCGGCCTACGAGGCAGGGCTGCGCATGGTCGAGGGCGAGATGGGCGCGAAGCTGGAGCAGATCCTGCAGCGGCGCGTGGCCCCGGAAGAGTGGGGCGAGCGATTCCAGGAGCTGGCGGCGGCGCTGCGTCAGCAGATGCGCGAGCCGGGGGTGCTGCTCGACGGCGACGCCAAGCTGGACGAGCTCGGCGAGCAGCCGCTGATCCTGCACTGCTGGCGCGGCGGCATGCGCTCGCAGTCGGTCGCGCTGCTGCTGCGCGCGCTGGGCGAGACCCAGGTGGGCTTCCTCGCCGGGGGCTACAAGGCGTATCGGACCTGGGTCATGGAGCAGCTGGCGGCCTATCAGGAGTCCGACTTTCAGCTGATCGTGCTGCGCGGCGCGACCGGAGTCGGGAAGACCGAGATCCTGCGTGCTCTAGAGCTGCGCTGCCCGGGGTCCACCCTCGACCTGGAAGGCCTGGCCGGGCACCGCTCCTCGGTGCTGGGCGCGGTCGGCCTCCAGCCGGTTTCGCAGCCGACCTTCGAATCGGCGCTGCTGCAACGGCTGCAGGAGCTGGGCGGTCAGCCGGTCTACGTCGAGGGCGAGAGCCGCAAGGTAGGGGATGCGATCCTGCCTGAGCCGCTCTATCGCGCGATGCAGTCCGCGCCACAGCTCAAGCTGGAGGCTCCGGTCGCGGCGCGGGTCGAGCTGCTGGGGCGCGACTACCTGGGCGAGGCCGTGCTCGACGGCGAGCCGGACGGGGAGCGACTCGAAGCCTGCGCCGCGGCCCTGGACGGCCTACGGACCAAGCTCGGCGAGGCGCGGGTCGACGCGCTGCAGCGGCAGCTCCGGTCGGGCGCCTGGCGGGAGGTCACCGAGTCCTTGCTCCACGAGCACTACGACCCGCTCTATGCCCACGGCGAGCGGGACCGGGATTACCGGGCGACCCTCGATGCGACCGCGCCCGGCCTGCTGGATGAAATCCTGGCGCTGCGTGGCTCGGCCGGGGCGCATCGCGGGCAGCCCGGATAGAATGGAAGTCCTCCATGTGCGGCTTCATCGGCATCGCAGGCCTTCCTGGGAAGGACGTCGCCCCTGAACTCTACGAGGGGCTCATCGCACTCCAGCACCGCGGGCAAGACGCGGCGGGCATTCTGTCTTTTGACGGCATGTTCCATCTGCGCAAGCAGAACGGCATGGTGCGCGACATCTTCAGCGCGCTCGATATGCAGCGGCTGACGGGCAACCTGGCGATCGCGCACGTGCGCTATCCGACGGTGGGCATGGGCGCCGACCAGGACGCGCAGCCCTTCTACATCAACTTCCCGTTTGGCATCGGCATGACGCACAACGGGAACTTGACCAACTGGATGGATCTCAAGTCGCGCGAGTATCCGGCCAATCACATCACGCTGGAGTCTTCCTGCGACGTCGAGGCGATTCTCTACGCCTTCGCCAGCGGGATGAAGGATGCCGATCCCTCGCTGCCGCGTGAACAGCGCATGCGGCTGGCGACGGCGCGCGCCTTCGAGACGACCAAGGGCGCGTACTCCGTGGCGGGGATTCTGGCCGAGGGCACGCTGTTCGCCTTCCGCGATCCGACCGGCATCAAGCCGTGCATCGTCGGCAAGCGCGAGACGGAAGAAGGCACCGAATGGGCGGTCGCCAGCGAGTCGGTTGCCCTGGATGTGCTGGGCTTCACCCGCGTGCGCGATCTGCGCAACGGCGAGGCAATCCTGGTCGAGCCGGGTCAGGATCCGATCTGGATCCAGGTGGTCGAGCAGGAGCACCGCCCTTGCATCTTCGAGCTGGTTTACTTCGCGCGGCCGGATTCCTTCCTCGACGAGATCAGCGTCTACAAGACGCGGCGCCGCTTCGGCGAAACCCTCGCGCAGCAGTGGCGCGAGTCCGGCGCGCCCGAGCCGGATGTGGTGATCCCCATCCCGGACAGCGCGCGCGATGCCGCGCTGTCGATGGCGCAGGAGCTGGGCGTTCCCTACCGCGAGGGCTTCATCAAGAACCGCTACGTCGGGCGGACCTTCATCATGCCCAACCAGCAGGCGCGGCAGACTTCGATCCGTCGCAAGCTCAACCCGATTCCGCTCGAGTTTGAGGGCAAGAACGTGCTGCTGGTCGACGACTCGATCGTGCGCGGCAACACTTCGCGCAAGATCATCGAAGCCGCGCGCAGCGCGGGGGCCAATCAGGTCTACTTCGCCTCGACCTCGCCGCCGCTGATCGCCGCTTGCCCGTATGGCATCGATATGGCGACGGAAAAGGACTTCGTCGCGCGGGGCAAGTCGGTCGACGACGTGGCCACCGAGATCGGCGCCGATCATCTGGTCTACCTCGAGCTCGAGCGCATGGTCGAGGCGGCGCGAGCGGGCAACCCGAAGGTCGAGGCCTTCTGCTCCGGCTGCTTCACCGGCAAGTACCCGACGCGGGATGCCACCGAGCATCTGGAAGCGCTCTCCGCCGAGCGGGCCGCGGCGCGCACCTAGGCGCGCAGGTCGATTTCGAGACGCTTTTCCGGGCGAGAGTCTCAAGTTGAGACTCTGGGGTGCCGTCGTAGAGATGGAGTCTCTTTCGGTGCTCGCCCCCCTGCCCCGCGCCGCACGAGCGGCCTCCGCCTCGCGCGGCTTCAGTCTCGCTGAACTCTCCGTGGTTCTGGCGGTCCTGGGCTGCTTCCTTTCGATGGGGCTGCCGCGGGTGCAGCTGCTTTCGGAGCAGGCGCGGGCTTCCGAGGCCTTCGTCTATCTGAGTCACGTGGCCAAGGCGCAGGAGCGCCACCGCGCCTGGTGCGGTGAGTACGCGCGCCGGCTTGAAGACCTGGACCTGGGCATGGCAACGCCGCGCTGGTTTGTGATCGGCGAGGCTTTCAGCCTGGATTGGGAGCGCCGCTGGAGCCTGCGGCTGATCCGCCGGGAGCCCAACGGCGGGCATGGCCCCTACACCGTGGTCTTCAGCGAGCGGGGATTCCAGCGCGACCGCTCCACCGTCGCCGGGACGCTGGTGCCAGGCGCCGCAGTCTCGAGCCGCGCGCCGTAAACGGCCGAGAGAGAGGGATGGCCAAGCTCGGACCCCTGCTTGCTGCCGGAGCCGTGGTTGCGCTCGCGGCTCTGCCGAAGCCGTCCGTTTGCGGCTCGTCGGAGCGAGCGCGGGCCTCCGAGGCCTTCGCCTACTTGGCTCAAGTGGAGGCGATGCAACAGCGATTCCGCGCTCGTACGGGCCACTTCGCCGACTCGCTTGATCAGCTCGAGCCTGGGCTGACCCAACCGAAGTACTTTCGAGTCTGGGAGTTACATGGAGTTGCTGAGAATGACAACTGGACCGTCCAACTGGAGCGCTGGCCGCCGTCGGAGGAGGCGGGGGCGTATCGGGTGGTCTGGACTTCCGCCGGTTTCGACAGCTTGAACTCGGATCTGCCGCAGCGGCTGATTCCGATCTTCTGAGCCGGCTGAGGCTGACCCCCTTGAGTGGGCTCGCCCGTCCACTGCTGTCTCAAGTCGAGACGCGGTGCCGGTCGAAGAGCCGGGGAGACCATGCGTTCCCCCCGCGCCCCCCGTCGATTCCGTGCTCAGGCTGGCTTCTCGCTGGTCGAGCTGACCATCGTGGTCGTCATTCTTGGCGTGCTCGCCATGATGGCGGTGCCGAAATACCACCAGATCAGCGAGCGGAGCAAGGCCAGCGAAGCCTACGTCTACCTCCAGCACGTCGCGAAGGCGCAGGAGATGTACCAGGCCCGGCACGGCCAGTATGCGAACAAGCTGGCTAAGCTCGGCCTGCGGCTGGATGACCCGAGCTTCTTCGAGGTCGGCGAGCTCGCCAGCGTGGACTGGCAGACCACCTGGCAGCTCAAGCTGCAGCGCAGCGGGGCTTCGCAGGGGTACGGCGCCTACACCGTGGCCTGGGATGAAGGCGGCTTTGCCCCCGAGCGATCCAGCATCGCGAGGGAGATCTCCCCAACGGGGATCGGCGGCAAGCTGACCGCGAGCAGCGCTTCGCGCGGCAGTTCCCGCGCGCGCGGCCCGCAGCCGACTGGTTCGCTGAACTGGGAATCGAACAGCCCGCAGAGCTTCGAGCAGTACCGCGAGCGCATGTTTACGGCGAACTCGCTCGACTACGAAGAGGGCGAGGATCCCTACTTGGACACGATGCTGTGGTTCCTCAACATCGTCGAGAACATCTTCAACCGCTCGAACGAGACCCAGGAGCAGACCAACGAGCGCTTCTTCGGCATGACGGCCGAGGACTACACGCAGGGCGAGGACTACTACCTCGACTTCATTCTGCAGTGGCACTACTCCTACACCTCCTACCGGCTGGGCTGGTAGGTGAATGGGGGCTTGCCTCTCAAGTTGAGATGGGCACTGCGCCGATTTGAGCCAGACCCCTCCAACGTCATGAGGATCCATGCCCCCCGTGTCTCCGCCGCGCGCTCCAGCGCCGGCTTCTCGCTGGTCGAACTCACGATTGTCGTCGTGATTCTCGGCGTCCTCGCCATGATGGCCGTGCCGCGCTATGCCGCGGTGGTGGAGCGATCCAAGGCCAGCGAGGCCTACACCTACCTCGCGCACATCGCCAACGCGCAGGAGATGTACCAGGCTCGCAACGGCAGCTATGCAGACTCTCTGGACAAGCTGTCGATCCGCGTGCCCGACCCGCAGCACTTCGATGTGGGCGCGCTGAGCAGCTATGACTGGCAGACCCGCTGGAACCTCAAGCTGACGCGCGCGGGCGCGTCCTCGGGTTTCGGCGCGTACAGCGTGGCCTGGAATGAGCAGGGGTTTGATGCACCCCGCTGCTCCATTCCGGCCTCGCTTTCGCCGACCGGCGATGGGGGCGAGCAGTCAGCGAGCTCCTCGTCGGGCGGTGGTTCCAGCTCCAACGCCGGCTCGAACAGCGGTTCAAGCTCAGGCGGCAGCGGGAACAACGCCAACCCGCCCGCGAACGGCAGCTCGGGCAGCAATGGCGGCAGCTCGAACAGCAACGGCAACAACGGCAACAACGGGAACTCGGGCAACAACGGCCGAGGCCCGCGTGGCAACAACGGCGTCGGCAACGGCGAAGGCGGCGGTCGCACCGGAAACCGGGGCCGCGGAAACCGCTAGGCCGCGCACGGATCGCAGGAAAGCCTGCTTTTCACTTCACTTCCGCACGCCCTTCGTTCGATGGAGGAGCGCAGCGGGTGAACGAACAACCGCAACTCTCTACTTAGAACCATGAAACTCCACTCCCTCCACACTTCCAAGGGCCAGGCCGGCTTCTCGCTGGTCGAGCTGACCATCGTGGTCGTCATTCTTGGCGTGCTCGCCATGATGGCGGTGCCGCGCTACCAGACGGTCGTTGAGCAGAGCAAGGCCAGCGAAGCCTTCGTTTATCTGGATCAGATTGCCAAAGGCCAAGAGATGTACAACGCCCGCACAGGCGAGTACGCCAGCAATCTGAACAAGCTGGACATCAAGGCTCCGAAGCCGAACCACTTCTCGATCGGCACGCCGACCTCGACCAACTGGCAGACCAAGTGGGAGGTCAAGCTGACCCGCACCGGCGCCTCGAGCGGCTTTGGCAACTACACCGTGACCTACAACGAGCGTGGCTTCGCTCCGGGTCGTTCTTCGATTCCGCAGAAACTGCGCACGAAGTAGTCAAGCTGCAAGGGAAGCCCGGCCGATAGCTGTATCGGTCGGGCTTCCGGCCGTTTTAGGCGCCTCAGAGCGCAGGATTCCACAGGACAGCATCACCCGGATCCCATCATGAAGACCTTCAAGAACACCGCCGGCGGCCAACAGGCCGGCTTCTCGCTCGTCGAACTGACCATCGTGGTCGTCATTCTCGGTGTGCTCGCCATGATGGCGGTGCCGCGTTATCAGACTGCCGTCGAGCGTGCCAAGGCCTCGGAGGCCTACACCTACCTGGCTCAGATCGAGGGCGCCCAGGAGCGCCACAACGCCCGCACCGGCGAGTACGCCAAGCAGCTGGGCCGTCTGGACATCAAGGTCAAGAAGCCGAACCACTTCACCGTGGGCAACTTCACCTCCTACAACTGGCAGACCCAGTGGGAGCTCCGTTTGACCCGCGCCGGCGCCTCGAGCGGCTTTGGTGCGTACACGGTCACCTGGAACCAGGATGGGTTCGTGCGCTCGCGCAGCTCCATCCACACCGATCTGATTCCTGTCCTGTAAAGGAATCTGAGAGATTCGAGTTAGGGGAATCGCGCCCGTGGCCTGGGGAGAGGTCGCGGGCGCATCTTCTTTTCCACTCTGCCCGCGCGCCGGCCTGTCTCTTATTGGGCCGATTGTCTCAAGGCGGGACGTCGCCTTCGTCGAAAGGCGACGGAGCGGGATGACCGCTCTCCCCGCCAGCCCCACATTGGGCGGGAGCCTCCTTCTTTCTGTTTGAACTACTGATGAAAACTTACAAGCAAACCCCCGCTCAAGGATCGGCTGGTTTCTCGCTCGTCGAACTGACGATCGTGGTCGTCATTCTGGGCGTTCTCTCGATGATGGCCGTGCCTCGCTACCAGACCGCCGTCGAGCGTGCGAAGGCTGCGGAAGCCTTCACCTATCTGTCTCAAATCGAGGGCGCGCAGGAGCGCCACAACGCCCGCACCGGCGAGTACGCGAAGAACATGGGCCAGCTCGATATCAAGATGAGCTCGCCGCAGCACTTCAGCGTCGGCAACTTCAGCTCCTACAACTGGCAGACTCAGTGGGAACTGCGTCTGACCCGTCAGGGCGCTTCGTCCGGCTTCGGCAACTACACCGTGACCTGGAACCAGGACGGTTTCACTCGCGGTCGCAGCTCGATCAAGAACGATCTGCTGCCGGTGATGTAGATCTATCTGTCCGTGTGATTTTCCGCCCGCGGGTGTGCCCAACACACTCGCGGGTTTTGCGTTCCGGTGAAGTCGGCCGAACCGGCTGGTCGATAGGGAAGAGACGTCTCTTGCGTCGCCCCGCCCATGCAGACCCTCCGATCCCGAGCGACCCGCGCTGGCGGCTTCACGATGGTGGAGCTCGCCGTCGTGGTCACGATCATCGGCGTGCTGGTCGTGGCTGCGCTGCCGCGCTATCAGTTTGCGATCGAGCGCGCGCGCGCGACGCAGGCGTTCTCCACGCTGGCTCAGCTGCAGGCTTCTCAGGAGCGCTACTCGATCGAGAACGGGATGTACGCGCGCACGCTGCGCGCCCTCGATCTCGAAGGCTCGCTGCCGCTCGGTTTTCGTCTGTCCTCGCATGACTCGGGGAACTGGGAGACCGGCTATCGGATCGTCCTGCGCCGTGAAGGCGCCACGAACGGCTTTGGTCGCTACACCATTGTCTGGTCTCAGGATGGCTTCCTGATCGGGCCCAGCACGATCCCGGATTCCCTCCTTCCCAGGGGGTATCACCGAAAAATCCTCCTGGAGACTCAAGGCGAAACACTGTCATCCCGATAACTGTTTCGCCCCGACACGATGCGTATCGGGAATACCCTCCAACTGACACCCGTCAAACCAATCGAATGAAAACCTTCAAGTCCCTCCGGAACAACGGCCAGGCTGGCTTCTCGCTCGTCGAGCTGACCATCGTCGTTGTCATCCTCGGTGTGCTCGCCATGATGGCGGTGCCGCGTTACCAGACCGCCGTCGAGCGCGCCAAGGCCGCCGAAGCGTTCAACTACCTGGCCCAGGTTGAAGCTGGTCAGGAGCGTCACAACGCCCGCACTGGTGAGTACGCCCAGAACATCTCGCAGCTCGACGTCAAGCTGCCGACCCCGAACCACTTCTCGGTCGGTACCTTCACCAGCTACGACTGGCAGACCCAGTGGGAACTGCGCCTCACCCGTTCGGGTGCTTCCTCGGGCTTCGGTAACTACACCGTGACCTGGGACCAGGACGGCTTCGTGCGCAGCCGCAGCTCGCTCGCCGAGGAACTGATCCCGGTCAAGTAAGACCCTTCTGGGAACAGATGAGCTCGGGCCCTCGGTCAACCTGACCGCGGGCCCGACTTGCATGGAAGCCCCCGATTCCACTTCATGTCCGCACTCGACGCCGTCAAAGAGAAGCTCGCCGCGCTGCGCAAGCAGAAGGGTGATGCCGCTCCCAAGGTGACTGGCCCCAAGGCCAGTGGCATCTTGGTCGGTCAGCGTTCGGTGCACGTCTTCGCTGGCAAGCTGGAAGACGGCTTGCAGAACCTGAGCTCCGTGAAGGAGTATCCGGTCGAAGACGGCAAGCTCGCTGCCACGCTGCAGCAGCTGCTCGAGCGCGGGGAGCTCGGGCGCAACGTCGCGATCGGCCTCGATCCGACGCTGGATTTCCTGTCGACGGCTCGCGCCGATGACGGCAATCAGATCCAGGCGCAGGGGCAGCTGGCGGACCGCCTTGCCGGGCGCCTGCCGGGCGGCGTCTCTTCGCGTGAGAACAAGGCCGGGACGAACAAGATCAAGCTGAAGAGCCTGCTGTTCTTCCCGCGTCGCATCGGCCTTTCGGTCCTGGACGGGCTGAAGCCGATCGGCCGCCACAACATTCACTTCCTCTCGACCACCCACGTGGTCGACGCGCTGGCGCGCAAAAAGAAGAAGACGCCGCGCAAGTGGAAGGTCGAGATCCGCGTGCTGGTCGACGAGCCGGAGAGCGTGGCGCTGCTGTGTTTCCGTGGTGTTCCGGTGGCGCGCCAGACGGTGCCGACGCAGGGCGAGGCCAAAGTGGCGGCGCTCAGCTCGGTGCTGCAGCGCCTGGCGGCGGCGGCCCAGACCGAGCTGCAGCTGGGCGAACTCAGCGGTGTGATATTGCACTGCAACGAAGCCGACCTGCCGGTGGTGCAGCCCTGCTGCGCCAGCTTGAATGTGCCGGTCGTGCACGCGCCGGAAGTGCCGGTGAAGCGCGCGGCGCTGGCTGCGATGCTGTGCGGCGCTTCGCGCCGTGGGCGCCAGGCGCCGCTCGAGTTGGGATCCGTCCTGGCCGTGGAAGGCGAGCGCCCTTCCTTCCCGCTGAAGCACGCGCTGCCGGCTGCAGCCGCGCTGCTGGTCGGGGCGGCGCACCTGTGGAGCAAAGGAAGCTCGGTGCTCGACGAAGTCGCCGCGATGGAAGCTTCGATCGAAGAGCTGATGGTTGAGCGCGAGATCACGCGCGAAGACATCGTCGATCTGCGCGACGCGATGGGAATCGAAGTCGGCGTGGCCGAAGCGTTCCTGGTGCAGCGCGTCTACTGGGGCCAGCTGCTGCTTGAGATCGGCGCAGCGACCCCGGACGGCTGCTGGCTGACCGACCTCGAAGGCATGTACCCGTACAAGTTCGTGCCCACGCTCGTCGGCGACGATGAGGATGAAGACGGCGGCGAAAGCGGGGTGCCCGATCTGCAGTCGATGCGGCGACTCAAGCTGGGCATGTTCCTGCCTAGCTACGACGGCTACCTCGGCGACGAACGCGAACAGATCGTCAGCGCGCTGAAGGCGAGCAAGACGATCTCGTCGGTGTTCCCGAACATCGGCAACTCCAGCATCTCCACGCAGGAAGAGAACGGCGAAGAACGTTTCCTGTTCACCATCGAGGCGCGCTCGCCCGGCATGGGGCACTAGCCATGGGAGTCAAAGAAGACCTCGTCAAGCTGAAGGGCAACGTCCTGAAGTGGACGGCGACCGACGAAGGCTACCGCGGCTTCGTCGCCGGCATCCTGCTGGTGGTCGGCTGGTTCGCGCTGCTCGGGCCGCTGGAAAAGCGCCTGGTGCAAGCACGCGAGGACCGCGAGTCTCTGTCGAAGCTCGCGACCTGGGTCGAGGAGATTCGCGAGCTGGAAGGGCAGACGGGCTCCTTTGAAGAGCGCATGGTCGCCGAGAAGAATCCCACCGATTGGGATAACTACATCAAGGCGGCGATCGGCGAGTCGGGTGCCAAGATGCTGGCCAGCACCGAACGGAAGTCGGAGTCCATCATGGACTACACCTTCTACATTCGGGAGCTGATGGTGACCGGTAGCTTCGAGCAGCTGGTTGAGCTGATGGACCTGCTCGAACGCGGCGACCGCTATCTGCGCATCGATGAGTTCGCGATCCGGCCCCAGAACAACACGCTCTCGTTGCGCGCGACGGTGCGCTGCTTCGTCGGCGAGACGACGGCGCAGAAGCGCGCTCGGATGTACGGAGGCGGGGCCTGATGCTCGAGAAGCTGAAGACCCACGTGCTGATCGTCGTGGCGGTCCTGCTGGCGTACTCCGGTTGGAGTCGCGGCCAGGATCCCGAGGACGTCGCCGGCCTGCTGGACATCCCCGATGTGCTGCCGAGCGTACCGGCGGATTCGCTCTCGCATCGCGCCCCGGGCGAGGAGCTGGCGCTCGACTTTGACCCCTTCCGCATGGCCGAGCGCATGGATGCGCGCGACCGCGGCAATGAAGTGATCGAGGACCGCGGGCCGGTCGGCGAGGCGGTCGAAGATGCCGGCGAGGCGCCGATGCTCGAGCTGCAGTCGGTGATCGCGCGGCCTTCCCAGCAGAGCCTGGCCTTCATCAACGGGCGCCACTACGAAGAGGGCGCGCGGATGGGGGTCGCGGATGGGGTGCTGGTCGAGGTGCGACGGATCGCCGGACCCGAGGTGACGGTCCGTTATCTCGAGAAGGACTACACCATGCACTTGTACGACTTCCCTCGGCTGAGCTTGCTCCGCACCAAGGCGAAGCTGATCGCGGATCTGCCCGAGGAGACGCTCGAGGGGGCCGCGGAAGGGCCGCCCGTGCAACAGCCCTAGGGCGAATTCGGCCGAAGAGGACGGGGGAATTCCCTCTCCTCCCATGACATCGGAACCGAACTCCTTCCTCGCGCGCCAGGTCCTGGCAGCCGGCCTGCTCGGCGCGGAGGACCTCGCAGCGCTGGCGATCCCGGCGGACGCCGGATCCGTCGAAGTCGAAGACCGCCTGCTGAAGTCCGGCAAGGTGGCCGAGTCGGCCATCGCGCAGTGCCTCGCGACCTCGCTCGGTCGTTCGTGGTTCGAGCTCGAAGAGCAGCTGATGGGCGGCGAGATCGTCGTGGAGCGGCGACCGGATGGCAGTTCGACTGAATGGGGCGAGCTGGAGATCGTGCTGGGAGCGGTGGCGGATCGCGCCGGTCTGGATCCGAGCTGGTGCGTCGAGCGCGGGGTGCAGCCTTTGGCCGAGCGCGACGGCGCTCTGCATCTCGTCACGGCCGATGCCGCGGATCCCCAACTGGGGGAAGAGGCGCGCCTTGCGAGCGGCAAGGCGATCGTGCTGCACCCCGGCACGCGTACGCTTCGTCAGCGCATCGAGACCGCGCTGGCCGCCGGCGTCGCCACGCCGCCCGATGCCGGCCCTCTCGCCGATCTCGCCGGCCTGGCGAATCTCGCAGCCGACGCACCGGCCGCGGAACAAACGACCGGGCATGAAGTCGAAGAGACGGTGCCGCCGGCAGCCGGCGGACTGATGGATGGTCTCGGCGGCGGTCTGGGAGCCGGCCTCGATGCCGGACTGGGCGGCGGCTTGGACAGCGGCCTGGGTGGTGGCTTGGAGTCGGACTTCGGCGGCGGCGACTTTGGCGGATCAGAAGGCGGGGATCTGGAGGAGTACGACGACGTCGTCGACGTCGACCTGCGCCGCCCACTGCCGCCCGGACCCGAGTCGCAGGTGCTGCGCCTCGTCAACCACGTCCTGGCCGAAGGCGTGCGCCGCGGCGCGAGTGACCTTCACCTCGAACCCTACGAGAACGATGTGCGGATTCGCTTCCGCATTGACGGCAAGCTGAGCGAGTTTGAGACGCCGCCGAAGCATCTGTTCCCGCAGATGATCTCGCGGCTCAAGATCCTGTCGAAGATGGACATCGCCGAGAAGCGGGTCCCGCAGGACGGCGGCATCATGATGCGCGACGGCAAGTCCCGCGTGGACCTGCGCGCCTCGACCGTGCCGACCTGCTACGGCGAGAAGATGGTGCTGCGTATCCTCGACAAGGATGGCATCCCGGACAACATGGAGTTCCTGGGCTTCAGCGATCGCCAGGCCGCGGACTTCATCGAGGCAGCGAACGCGCACCACGGACTGATGTTCGTCACCGGCCCGACGGGCTCGGGTAAGTCGACGACGCTGTACTGCGCGCTGAACCTGACCAACACGCCGGACAAGAACATCGTCACCGTCGAGGATCCGGTCGAATTCAAGTTCCACGGCCTGAACCAGGTGCCGATCCGCGCCAGCGCGGGCATGACCTTCGCCGGCGCGCTGCGCGCCTTCCTGCGCCAGGACCCGGACGTGATCATGGTGGGTGAGGTGCGTGACGCCGAAACCGCGGGCATCTGCATGCGCGCGGCGCTGACCGGCCACTTGGTGCTGAGCACGCTGCACACCAACTCGGCGCTGCAGGTGGTGACGCGCCTCACGGACATGGGCATCGAGCCTTTCCTGCTCGGCCCCGCGCTGCGCCTGATCGAGGCACAGCGTCTCGTTCGTCGACTTTGCACCGAGTGCAAGGTCCAGGTCGAGCTGCCCGATGACGTCGCGGCGCGCCACGGCATGGAAGCGGGCGAGATCGTTTACGGCCCGGGCGACGCCCCGGACTGCCCCAAGTGCAACGGGGGAGGCTACAAGGGCCGCGTCGGCATCTATGAAGTGGTGCCGGTCGACGAGGAACTGCAGGAGATGATCTGCAAAGCCGAGTCGGAGAAGAAACTCGAACACGTCGTCCGCGAGCGCGGCATCGACCTCATCCCCGACAGCGCGCTGAAGAAGCTGCGCGAAGGGATCACCAGCCTGCATGAGGTCTCGGATTACATCCGGGATGGGCTCAAGGACTAAGCGATGCAGGCTGTCGAGAATCCCGAGATCGTCCTGAACGGCTTCATTCGGCCGCGGGTCTCGATTTCGAAGCACGAGAAGATCCAGCTTCCGGACAAGCTGGCCTTCTTCCGCCAGCTGAACACGCTGTTCACCGCCGGCACGCCGCTCTACGACGCGCTGGTGATCGCCTCGGAGCAGACCGAGTCACGCGGCCTGGGCCGGATCATTTCGGACATCTCCGACAAGGTCGCGGGCGGCTCCAGCTTCTCGGAAGCGCTCGACACCTACCCGGAGCACTTTAAGGCCGAGTGGGTGCAGCTGGTCAAGTCCGGCGAGATCTCCGGCAAGCTCGGCGACGTGCTGGTGCGACTGGCGGCGCAGATCGACGAGGCGCAGCAGTTCCGCGCCAAAGTCGTGAGCGCCCTGATGTACCCGATCATCGTGATGTGCGTCTCGATGGGCGCGGTCGCGGTGATGCTGATCTTCGTCGTGCCGACCTTCGCCTCGATGTTCGAGGAGATGGACAAGGAGCTGCCGGCGATCACCATCAAGGTCATGGCGATCTCAGACTTCCTGCGCGCGAACTGGACTTCGATCGCCGGCGGCATCGCCGTCGCGGTGTTCGGCTTCAAGCGCTGGAAGAAGACCGAGAACGGCCACATCGTCTGGTCGAAGCTGTGCGTCTCGATGCCGCTGTTCGGCGATCTGATCGTGCAGTCCTCGATGCGGACCTTCGCCCAGAACATCAGCGCCCTGCTGCGCGCGGGCGTCCCGGTGCTCGACTCGCTCGACGCGATGAAGGGCATCTACAAGGAGAACCCGGTCTACCGCGCGGCGATGAAGCGCACGGCCCAGCACGTGGGCCGAGGCGGCAACCTGGCGGACGGCCTCGAGTCGACCGGTGTGTTCACCGCCTTCCTCGCCAACATGATTCGCATCGGCGAGCGAACCGGCCAGCTTCCCGACGTGATGGCGGAAGTCGGCCAGTTCTACACCCGCAAGGTCGAGACGGTCGTCACGCGAATCGCCGGCAACATCGAGACGGTGCTGATCGTCTGCATGGGTGTCGCGATCGCGCTGATCCTGACCGCGCTCTACCTCCCACTCTTTGAAATGGCCACCTGATGATGCGCCAGATCCTGCTACCCATTCTTGCTTTCGCTCTGACCGCGCAGCCGCTGCTCGCGCAGGAGACGGAGCGTTCCTCGCGCGTGCGCCCCAACGGCGCCGCCGTCTACCAGCCACGCCCGGGCGACCCGGTGGCCGATGCCTCGAAAGTGGATCGGCTGCTCGCGCTCGATCTGCCCGGCGGCGGCTACGACCCCAACGACCGCCCGCTCGCCGGAGCGGCGAATGGTCGGGGCATGAACTTCCTGGTCAAGGAGAAGCCGGTCAGCGATGTGTTTCGTGAGCTGCGCGTGGCGCTGCGTCGCAACATCCTGGTCGACAAGGACGTGACTGCGACCTGGGGCGGCGACCTCTACTCGGTGGAGCCCGAAGAGGCGATCGAGCTGATCTGCCGCGCGACCGGGCTGGTGGCCAAGGATCACGGCAGTTACATCCAGATCTCGAATCGCGCCAAAGAGATGCGGGTCTTCACGGTGCGGCACCTGCCCGCCGGCGAGGCCGCCGAGCTGATCAAGCCGGCGCTGAGCGAAGGCACCGAGGCGAACGTGACGGCTTCCAAGGAAGCGGTCACCGGCCTGGAAGCCGGCGAGGGCGTGACCGGCGGCGATGCTTACGCCAATGATGGCGTGCTGGTCGTCCGCGACTTCCCGGAGAACCTGGACAACGTGCAGCGGATCCTGGACCGGATCGACCGCACGCCCAAGCAGGTCATGGTCGAAGTCATGGTGATCTCGGCGACGCTGGGTGCGACCGAGCAGCTGGGCATCAACTTCGACGCGCTGGGCGGGGTCAACTACGAGGAGTATGGCGCCACCAGCGGTGATGGCCACAGCCTGAACAACAACGTGTTCAGCGCGGCGCAGCTGTCGGACGGGCTGGGCCGCTTCTCGTCGAACATCGCCAGCACGCTGGCGACGCGGGGTTCGCAGTTCGGCTTCATCACCAACGGCCTGTCCGCTTTCGTGCGGGCGCTCAGCGAAAAGACCTCGGTCTCGATTCACGCCAACACCAGCGTGTTCGTGCTGAACAAGCAGTTCGGCAACATCAAGCTGAACAACCGTGACGGCTTCAAGACGCTGTCGACGAACCAGAACGGCACCGAAAGCGAAGAGGTCGAGTTCCTCGAGACCGGTTCGACCTTCAAGGTGCGTCCGTTCATCATGGATCATGGGCTGGTGCGGATGGAGATTCAGCCGGAGGATTCGGACGGTGGCATTAATGCCAACGGCCTGCCCGAGGAAGAGACCGCCAACCTGACTTCGAACGTCGCGGTGCGCGATGGCCAGACGCTGGTGATCGGCGGTCTGTTCCGCGAGAAGAAGATCGCCACCAACGGCAAGGTGCCCGGTCTCGGCGATGTGCCGGGCGTCGGCGCGGCCTTCCGTTCGAAGGACGAGCAGGTGGTCCGCGAGGAGCTGATCTTCCTGATCACGCCCCGGATCATCGACCTGGAAGCCGAAGCCAAGGCGGTGGGCCTCAACGAGCGCCATCCGCACGAGCGCCGCGGGGGCGACCGCGCGGTCATCAACGAGCTGTACGCCCGCACCGCCCGCGCCCTGGTCCTGGAGGCCGAGTACGGCTGCGCGCTCTCCCTTCTTGAGGTTGCGCGCCACGGCCGCGCCGCCGAGCCCAAGGACAAGGAGCTGCAGTCCCGGATCGCCCGGGGTCTGGTGCCCGAGTTCGCCGCCCGCTCGGTCGATGCGCGCCTGCTGGACGAGCTCAAGGCTGGCGTGCTGTCCAACCGATAAGTCCTCGGAGTCTCTCCATGCTGGTCCGCTCCTCTCGCCTGTCCTGTCTGCTCGTGGTCGCCGCGCTGGTGCCCGCCTGTGGCAGCGTGCAGCAGTTGCCGGAGGATTTTGTGACCACCGAGCATCAGGAAACGCGGACTCAGCTGATGATCGATCAGGCGGAGCGCGCGCTGAACGCCGGCGACGTCGGCATGGCGAGCGCGCGGATTCAGGAGATTGCCGCCGGACTGTCGAGCAATGCGCACGGGCAGCTGGTGATGGCGCGGACGCTGATCGCGAAGGGTCAGTTCCTGGAAGCCGGGGAGATGCTCACCCTGCTCGCCGAGGCCTTCCCGGACGAAGCCGAGGTCGACATCGTGATCGGCACCCTCGCCGAGGCTCGCGCGCGCTGGGAAATGGCGCGCGTCGCCTATGGGCGGGCGCTGGAAAAGGCGCCGGAATCCGTCTCCGCGGTGCTGCTGCTGGCGCGGATCGAGCTGGTGCTCGGCCTGCCCGCGAACGCCGCCGCTCTGCTCGAGCGCAAGCTGGCCGTGCTGCCAAATGTGCGCGAGCTGCAGGAAGCGCTCGGCGAGGCCTACCTCGCCGGTGGCGACTACGAGCTCGCTGCTGAGTGGTATTCCGTCGCGCTGGATCACGATCCGCAGGTCGGCCCGCTGCGCGTGCGCCTGGCCTTCGCGCAATCGCTCTCCGGCCAGCACCTGGAAGCGCTGCGCACCATTCGCGAAGTCAGCGAGACCGAGGTCCCGCCTTATGTCGAGCTCGCGCTGGCGCGCTCGGCGCTGATCGTTGATGAAGCGGAGGAAGCCGTGTTCTGGCTCGACCGCTATCTCAACGCCTTCCCGGATGACGTCAGCGCCTGGGTCGACCTGGCGCGCGCGCATCTGCTGCAGGATGGCGATCGCGCTTCGCTGGAAGCGCTGCGTTCGGCTTTGCGTCTGGACCCGGGCCGCGCTGATGCGCTGCTCATCCTGGGTCATCTGCGGATGCGCGCCGGTCAGCATCAGCTGGCGATGGACACCTACCTCGAGGCGCTGCGCCTCGGCGCAGACGCCGCTGAGCTCGCGCCGGTTCTTGAAGCGTTGATTCAGCGCTCTGGAGAGGGCGGGAGCGCCGAGCGCCCGTCCGGCGTCGCCCTGCAGGTCCTGTCCGCGCTCGGCGGAAGCGGAGGAGCCGGAAGTTGATCCGGGTGCGCCGCCTCCACCCGCGGCGCCGGACGCGCGCGGGCTTTTCGCTGTTTGAGCTGCTGCTCGTCCTGGTGATCGTCGCAATGATGTCGATGGCGGCCGTGCCATCCTTCGCAGACGCGCACGAGTCCGCGCGCGTGCAGCGCGGTGCCGCCGAGCTCGAGTCGCTGTGGCGCGCGCAGCGCGTGTACCGCCTCGAAACCGGCCGCTTCGCCGACTCGGTGCGCGAACTGCAGCGCGCCGTCGTGATCCCCGGCAACCTTCCGGGCGAGGTCGAGGGCTTCCGCTTTCTGGTCAAACGCGATGCCCTGGGGCGCCCGCGGCTGGTGGCGCGACGCGAAGGCAGCCAGGCCTGGCAGGGCGAACTCATTCTGGATGCGCAGGGTCAGCTGCGCGGCGAACTGAGGAAGAGCGATGGAGAGGTCCTGCAGCCCTAGCTCCGCCCGCAACGCAGGCTTCACTCTGCTCGAGTGCGTCGTCGCGATCCTGGTGATCAACCTGACGATCGCGGGGCTGCTGCGCCTACTGCACGGTCAGGACAAGCAGCTCGCGGTGGCCCGCGAGCAGCTCGAGCTGAAGGAGGTGGTCGAGCTGCACCCGCACCCGGATCCGCTGGCCCGTGCCCTGGGGATGCCCGCTCAGATCGGTCAGCCGACGGTCGGCATCACGCCGCGGCGTTCGGTTGGCCTCTACGAGGTCGAGATCGTCGATTGGTGGCGGGGAGTCGAGCCGGGCCGCATGAGGGTGGTCTTCGAGCGCAATCTGCTGGAGGGGCGGCCGTGAAGCAGCTGCCTCGCCGCCGCGCCGCGACTCGCCAGAGCGGTCACACGCTGGTCGAGCTGATCGTCGTGACCACGCTGATGGCGATGATCACGGTGCTGATCGCGCAGGCCTGGCGGCCGATCGGTCACAGCACGGCGGAGCTGCGCCAGGAGGCGACCGGCCTGGTCGAGCTGCGGATCGCGCTGGCCTATCTGCGCCAGGACCTCGGCGGAGCCGAACGCGTCCGCCGAATCGAAGGCGGCGCTCTGCAGCTGGAGCGTGAGCCGGAAGCCCTGGCGCGTTACGGCCTGGGCACGCCACGCCGCGACCCGGGCGTGGAGTACTCGCTGGCCGACGGCGCGCTGGTGCGCAAGGATCGGCACACCGGCGAGAGCTTCGCGGTCGCCCAGCTCTTTGGCATGGAAGTGGTGCCGACGCGCAGCGGCGCGCGCGTGCAGCTCGACGCGCGGCACGGCAAGGAAACGCGCAGCCTCGAGGTGGTGTGGAGCCGATGAGGCGATCCGCACCAAAACGCCGTGACTCCGGTCACGCTCTGCTGCTCGCCGCTCTGCTTGGCATCATGGGCTTTGCCCTGTGGGCGACGGCATACCGCTCGACCCAGGACGCGCTCGGCATGGCAGCCTCGGAAGCGGATCGCGAGATTCGCATGGATGTGCTCACCGAAGCCATGGCCCGCGCAGGCCATCTGCTCGAGACCGGGACGCCGCCGTTCAGCAGCTACTCCTGCATCTCACGCCATCGCACGGCGGCCGGCGAATGGCAGGCCGTGGTCGTCCAGTTCGAGCGTCAGGGCCGCGCCGATCGCTGGGCAGTCGAGACGCGACTTGCCCAGGCCGAGGACCTGCGCCGGCTCCCGGCGATGCCCAGCCTCTTCCGGGACGAAGAGCGGGGCAAGCGCCGCGGCGGACGTCGGGCGGGCTGAGTTACTTGCCCTGGTAGTCGACGCGCACGTGGCCGTCGAAACCAAGGAATGCCTGGCGCTGCTGCGCGCGCAGATCGGTGGCGATTCGAACGGTGTAGACCCGGTTCGCGGTCTCGATCGTCAAGACCAGGCCGCGGGCATCCCCCGCCTGCACATCGGTGACGCGCCCTTGCGTGCCGTCCGGCCGCACCAGGTAGACGTAATCCTGCGCGCCCGACTGTTCCGGGTTGGTAAAGCGGGCGTAGACGCTCGAGTGCGCGATCTCGTTCCAGTTCTTGACCGAGCGGCGGTTATCGCCCTTCGCGTCCTCGTAGCTCATCAGCTCGCGGCCGGTTTCGATCTTCAGCCCCTTGGGGTAGTACAGCTCGACCTCGTGGCCGCGTGACCCGGAGCCGCTCAGGCGCGCCACGTTGCCGCTTGCCTTCCACTCCATCGGGTGATTCGGGCTGGAGATGCCGCGGAAGTAGGCGTGCGTTCCCACCTGGCCGCGGGTCTCGAGGTGATCCACCACCACCAGCAGATCCTCGGGCAGCAGCAGCGCGCTGCGATAGACACGCTGCACGCCGAGCGGCCCGGAGCCGCCGCCGCGCTTCTTGACCTGCTTGGGGTAAGCGTCGCCAAACTCGCCGCTGACGAAGATGGCATCGCCCGCCTTGACCGCGGCGACGATGTCGGCGTTCGGCGCGGCCTTCACCAAAGGCTTGATCGGGCCCATCCACTGGCTCCATTCACCAAGCTGGCCGATCTCGTCGAGGCGGCCGATCTGGCGAATTTGCTTCGGCTCCCACAGGCGCGCGATGCCTGCCTCGGGCACCGGCGGCGCCATCGCGAAGGACGGAGTGAAGGTATAGGTGTTGCTCAGAGCCGTGCGCTTCGGCTTCGGATAGAGCGGCCCGGCGAGGAAGTCTTGGCCCTTCGGGTAGAAGGTGAAGCTGCCTGCGTCGGGATGGCTGTGCGAGACATTGGTCGCGGCCACGCGCGCGTCGCCGCCCAGCATCATCCGCCACACCGCTTCGCCAGCGGGATCGCCCGACTTGAAGCTGAAGAAGGTGTCGTTCTGCGACCAGCCGCGGCGGAAGGTCACGACGCCCCAGTCTTCAAAGTAGTGGAAGCCCGGCGAGGTGCCGCGCGTGATCGGGCGCGGCTCGATGTTCGGATCGTGCCACAGGAACTCGAACAGCAGGTTGCTGCCTTCGGGCTTGCCGTAGGGCTGCTGGCGCCCGAGCGCATCGTCGATGCGCTGCGCCACCCAGGTGGGGCGGCCATCGCGCATCACGCGATCGAGGAAGTACAGCAGGTGGCGCGGGCCGTGGCCGTAGGTGCCGTGGCCGTCGGCATAGCTGACGACGCGCTGGAAGCCCGGCAGCGAACCGTGCAGCAGGAAGTTGAAGTGCTGCGTCAGCCAGCGGTTGCCGAAGTGATCAGCCAGCTTGTGCTCGTGCAGCAGCTCCAGCGTGGCGAACAGCGCGTGCGAGCCGTAGGTGCCGTACATCACGCCTTCGTTGGTCGATCCGTCGCCGATCGCCGAGCGAATCTCCATGACCAGCTCGGTGTTGCGGACGCACTGATCGATCCACTGCTTGGCCTCGCGCGGGTAGACATCCTCGACGGCCAGCGCCGCGTTGAGCAGCGCGTTGTGGTTGATGTAGTTGTGGTTGTTGGTGTAGCTCGTCGTCCAGAACTCGGGCTTGCGCGCCTGCGTCTCTTTGTAGAAGAGATCAGCCTGCTGCTTGATGCGGCGGGCGAAGTTCTCGCGCTCGGCAGGGTTGAACTCGCTGTGCAGCAGGTCGAAGGCGACCGAGAAGCCGAACAGGATGTGCGCGCCGTCCAGGCCGACGGCGTACTCGTGGTTGGGGCCCCACTCCGACCAGCTGGCGATCCGTCGCATGGCCTCCTTGGCCCAGGTCGCGTAAGCGTCCTTCTTCTTCGCGTCGGTCTGCAGCGCATAGGCCGCGGCGACCCCCAGCAGGCGGTCGCCTTCTTTGCGCCAGGTGCCGCCGCCCTTTGGCAACGCGGCCATCTCGGCGGCGGGCAGGCTGTTGCGGCTGCCCGAGACCTTGTCCCCGTAGGCAAAGATCCGTTCCGCGATCTGCCGACTTCCGCCTTGGGCGCGGCTTTGCAGCGCGGCCAGCTCGGTGGCGTCGAAGTAGAGCCGCGGGTGCTTACCGGCCGGTGCCGAGCGCTCGACGGAGGCCACGTTGGCGGCGGCGGCCTGGGGCTCCGGGCGGAACTCGAAGTCGACGCTCGCGCTCTCGGCGAACAGGGTGACCGACTCTCCGCTGGGCGGGGCCGGCGGCGGCGGGGCAGGCTGGGAGGGCGACTCCGAGGCGCCTTCACCGGTCGCGCCTTCCGAGCCCGATTCTTCCTGCGTCTCGGGGCCGGTACCCGGCTGGCCCTGCTCCTGGTTCTCGGGGTTGCGCGGCTTGCGCAGACCGGGCCACTTCTTGGCGGTACAGGCCGATCCGGACAGGACCGAGAAGATCAGGAGCCCGACGAGGAATCGAGAAGCGGCAGAACGCAGCATGCCCCACAGAGTACCAGAGCTCTGTGGGGCAGGGTGTGGAGCGCGCAGGCGCGCGCTGGAGCTGCGCTACTTGGTCGCGAGCTTGCGCCGCGCCAGCTTCTTCTCCTTCTTCTCACGCTGCACGCTGTCCTTGGCGCGCTGAATGGCGTCCTTGGAGGCGCGCTTCAGATCGCTGACCAGGCCGACCCGGCTGAGGCTCCAGATCGTCCACTTGCTGGGGTCGAAGTGGTACCAGCGGATGCCGTTGCGGTAGTCCGACTGGAAGCGGTGGTGGAAGTTGTGGTAGCCCTCGCCGAAGGTCAGCAGCGCGGTCAGGATCGAGTCCCGGGCGGTGTTCTTCAGGCTATA
>PAHY01000015.1 GCA_002705055.1 Planctomycetota bacterium | reverse complement strand
CAAAATGTTGGTAAGAAAAATCTATTTGTAAATGAAATTTATCTCACACTTATTTATAAAAATGAAGCCAAACATCAAGGGCGTGAGCGCATACTTGATAAAGCCATTCGCCTTGCACGCAAACTATCAGATGCAAAGGTTAAGCAAACACGGGAAGAATCAAGAGGCATTGCAATTGCCCGTATTACAGAAAAAACCCATGAGTTATGTGCGCTACTTAACAAATTTAATACCACAATCTTAAAAGAAAGAGAGCTTTTAGAATTTTTAGCACTCATCCCTAATGGTGGCAGAAATATTGGGATTAATAGCAACAGTCTTTTACCTACCAGCAACAATATCAAAACCTTACCTGAAACAATTGTCAAATACCCCAATGGTCATTTAGGCGCATCACTATGCAACACTCAAATATTTTTTGGCGCGCATATCCAATTTCAAGGCAATAGCGAGAATGACTCACGCTTTGGGGCAATACTATCGCTTAAACAATATAGTGCTAATACTGCCAATGTAAGCCTTGACCCACTGTTGGATATCAGCGGCGAATTTATCCTAACCCAAACCTATGCCCCAATAGAATCAGATGTTGCCTTAAAAATCGTGGGGCGCACGCAAGCTATTAAAATAAATGCGAATGACTTAGCCGCAAGCCAAATAGATGAGCTAGCATCACTTACTGATTTAATTGCAGGGCAGCGTCTTTCTTGTGGCGTACATCACAATAGCATAATGCTGCTTGCTGATAGTACTGATGAGCTGAATGGATTAATCAACGATACAACAAAGGCTTATGCTGTAAGCGGCCTTAACGTAGTACGCGAAACACTTGCGCAAACCCCAGTATTTTTTGCCCAAATCCCAGGAAATGGCCGCTATATTTGTCGTGGCGCACTTTTAACTTCAGAAAATTTTGCTGATTTTTGCCCGCTACACAATATTGATAATGGCCATCATCAACAGAATTTCTTAAATAGCGCGGTGAGTGTGCTTGATACATCATTGCATACACCACTTTATTTTAACTATCACGTTAAAGGCTCAAAAACCAATCCCTCGCGTGGCCATACGCTAGTAGTCGGTGGTAATGATAGCGGGAAAACGACCTTAATTAGTTTTCTTGATGCGCAAATGGCACGCTTTCCTAAGCATCGGGCAATATTTTTAGACCGCAATCAAGGTCTGCGCATTTATCTCAAGGCCATGGGTGGGCGCTATGTTAGCGTTTCTCCTGAAAGCCAAGATTGCGCTATGAACCCATTAACCCTGCCAGATACTAAGGCCAATCGTGATTTTATTAAAAACTGGTTTCGTGCATTATTGCTTGATGCGGATGAGAGCGCATTGCCTGCAGATATCGCTGAGATTTGTGATGATGCCATTGATTATTGCTATGAAACACTCGCACCAAAAGAGCGCGTATTAGCTAATATCGCACGTTTTCTGCCGCTTGATTTTGCACGGATATCACAACTTAATCGTTGGCTGCGCGCAACTGATGATAAACCTGCAGGACAATATGCTTGGGTTTTTGATAACGATGTAGATGCTATTAACCTAGATTGTGCGCGTATTGGTTTTGATATTACTTATGTATTAGATAAGCTGCCTGTATCTATTGCCACGCCAATTTTCATGTACATCATTGAGCGTATTGCACTAAGCCTTAATGGTGATGTCACCTCCATTGTTATTGATGAGATGTGGCAAGTACTACGCGCGCCTTTTTGGCAAAGCTGGCTTGCCGCGCGCTTGCCCTCTATTCGTAAAGAATACGGCCACATAATTGGCATGACGCAATCGCCACAAACTATTGTCGATAGTCAAATTAATGCGGAGCTTTTAGATAATCTCGCTTCAATGATTTTATTCCCGAACCCCAAAGCTAGCGCAAAAATCTATCAAGACAAGCTAGGGCTTAATGATGCTGAATTTAGTTTTATTAAAAATACTAGCCCAGATACCCGCCTTTTTTTATATAAGCATGATACAGAATCGCATATCGCCAAACTTAATCTGGCAATGATGCCTGAATTTATCCGCATTTTTTCAGCCAATCAAAAATCAAATGCGCTCTTAGATTCTTGCATTAAAGAGGTAGGCAATAATCCACAAGACTGGTTACCAATATTTATGCAGGTGAGTGGCTCATGAAATATAAAGCGATAACTTTAACATTATTATCACTGCTAAGCCCTACTGGTTATGCTGATTTACTTGGCGTTGAAGATGCGGCACTTATCAACCAATCAATAGAGCAAGTATCCGCTCTTTATAAGCAGTTAGAAGTTCTACAGCGCTCCTACAATAAGGCACAAGAGCAGCTTAATGCCACCCAAAGCATGCTCGCGAAAGCTGATACCCAAATTAAAAGCATGGAAAACTTATCCCATGCTAATAGCGGGCATTATGGTTTTGGGCGTCTTGAAAATATCTTAAAAGACCAACAATGGTCACCTGATAGCTGGTCTGATGCCTTAAACGGTGTGACTACTGATGCCAAATACAAGTCACTATTAGATGCCTACCAAAAAAGCCATCCAAGTACCGATTTAGCAAATGGGCTTGCAGGTAGTGCCGTGCATGATTACAAAAGAGCGGCAGCTATTAACAAAGCATCAGCAGTGCAAAGCGAATACGCGCTAGATGACATTAATAAAAGCCTAAAGCGTATTCACACCTTAAGCCTTGAGATAGAAAAAGCTGACAATACCAAGGCCGCTGTTGATTTAAACTCACGTTTACTTGCAGAGATTGCCTACTTACAAACGCAAAATCTAAAAGCGCAAAGCATTGTCAACCAACAGTTAGCTGAAGCACAAGCGCTAAGCCTGCGTGATGCGAAGAATAAAAGTCAGTATTTGGCGTTTAATGATGATTATTAGGAGATGTATGTGCGTATTTTAATGATTCTTATGACTGGCATGGGTTTGACAAGCTGTGCAGCAGATGCACTTAAATCCCCATGCCCAAATTTCGGTAAACACTGCCAAGTTATTCCGGTTAATAAAAAGGAGAGTCAACTATGAAGATAAAAGTAATTACTCTAAGCCTAATCGCCACCATCTTAACTGGCTGCATAAGCGATAATCCTCTCACAAAAATGCCTGCTGATGATGCCGCACGTGCATTAGTGCAAGCATCAAGCCAAGGTTCCGCCGCACTAAATTTTCTCCTGCAATCAGCAGCTTTTAATTACCAAGAATGCATGCTTGGCAATATAAGTAATAAAGATTGCAGCAAGCTTTACCAGTCCATGCAACAAGAGCTAGAGCGCGAGAAAATTAGGGTGAGTATCGCGGATATCACCGACAAAGCGCTATTTAAAGACTTGCGCGAGCGCATCCAACACTATGCCTATCTAAGCGAATAACAAATGATTGAACCCCCAAGCTATAGCACCTTCATTTTAAGCCTAATGAGCAAGATTGATTTGGTGACTGAGAGCTTTATCAGTAACGGCTATCACGCATTGGCACGCTATTTAGAGCTACCAGTTGCTCTTGCCTGCACTTTGCTTATTGTCTTACTAGGCTATGGCATGCTAACAGGCATTATTGAAATGAGCATCAAAACATTCAATGAAACTCTTTTTAGCATAGGTGCTGTTTATACCTTTGCCTTTGGCTGGGCTAATTTTAATGATTATTTTATTGCCTTATTTTTTAAGGGCGCTGATGAGCTATCAAGTGTGCTTATCAATGGCAATTTATTTGAAATCCCGCTACTAACCAAAACGGGCGCAGGGCTAAAAGCAGCATTGCAAACCGTGCTTATAGAAGCCGTTAAAGTTGGTGGCTGGGCTATGGCTAAAGGCGGATTAACCGATTTAATCCCCTTCATCATCGGCCTTAGCTTTATTATCGGCGGCAGTATTGTGGTATCTCTTGCTTGCATTGAAATTATCGTGGTTAAGCTTTATCTCGCAATGCTCTTAGCCGTTGGTCCATTTTTTATAAGCTGTTATTTATTCCCACAAGCAAAAGCACAATTTGCTGGCTGGCTCACCCAACTTAAAGGCTTTGCGCTTGCGCTAATTTTATTGGGTGTGGCTTCAAGCTTATGCATGTATCTAATGCACTGGGTAGTTGGTGGTTATTTTATCGATAGAGCTGTCGGCATTACTCTTTATTCAATCGTGCCATTAATTATCGCAAGTCTTCTTTGTATTTTGCTACTCACCGGCATTATTCCAATTGCTAAACAAATTGGCGGCGCGCAAGGCTCTAGTGGCTGGGGTGCGGTGGGTGGTGCTATCGCCGGCCTTGGTGCAGGCATGATTAGCACGCCCATGAAAGGCATTAAAAGCATGCAGGCAATATCGCACCTATCTAAAAGCATTACTCCTATGAGCCAGCAAACATTTTCTAATATCCGCAGTCAATTACAACGAGGACGTTAATGATGAATATTTTTAAAGCTGCCAATTATTTTCATGAAGCCTGTAGCTGGGCTGATGATAAATATGGATTAGTTAGCGCATCACGTGAGCGCTATAAGGTTGCGTTTTTGTTAAGTGCCAGTCTTTCTATTTTGCTTACTTTAGCACTAATTATCATGATGCCGTTAAAAAGCGTGCAGACTTTAGTTGTGCATCATTATGACAACGGCATTACTACAGTTGATAGCGAAAAAGTTGATGCAAGTCCCAAAAACCGCGCCCAGGTTGAAAGCGATATTGTGCGCTATATCCAAAATCGTGAGGCTTTTGATATCTCAAGCTATAAACCGCAATTTGAGCTAGTTAGGCTTTTATCTGATAACGCGGTTGCCAATCAATACACACAAGAGCAATCAACCCATAATGCTAGCTCACCCGTGCGCAAACTAGGTAACAAAATCACCAGAAGAGTGCATGTCTATAGCATTAACTTTTTAGATGACGAGCTTGATAACCAAAAAGAGCGCAAGGGCAAACAAGACCATGCCAATTTAGCAGAAGTGGTGTTCTCACTTAAAGATACTGACAAGCAAAGTCTACGTGAACAATCACAGCAATATACCGCACTTATTTCTTGGCGCTACATCGCCCCATCAAAATTACTGAGCGAGCGCTGGCAAAATTTTGCAGGCTTTGAGGTAGTGCGCTATACGCGTGCTGAGCGCAATGCTTAAGAGGCTAGACATGCAAAAGATATCTCTTTTTATTTTGCTCATACTAAGCCAGGCCGCCATAGCTAGCGGGCAAATCATGCAGGTTAAATTTCAAGAAAATGAGGTGGTGCCTATCATCGGTACTTTGCTTACCACCACCCAGATTGTCTTTGGCGCTGGTGAAGAAGTACTGGATGCCCAAGGTGGCGATAGCCAAAGCTGGGTGCTAACCCATCAAAAAAGCTTACCCAATATGCTTTTTCTAAAACCTACCAATATGGAAAGCAATACCAATATGACGGTAACAACAAATAAGCATACTTATTATTTTCATCTTATAAGTAGTGCCAATGCTAATCCTACTTATGCCTTGAAATTTGTTTATCCGAATAATTCTAAAAACACACCTTCGCTACTTAAAAATCCAAAGCAATTACATACCGAATACACTTATAACGGCACTAATTTACTAAAGCCTAAAAAAGTATTTGATGATGGGGTGTTTACCTATATTGAGCTTTACCCTAATCAGCCAGTGCCTGCTGTTTTTGCCGTTGAAGCCAAAGATGGGAGTGAATCCATAGTTAATATCTCAAGGCAAAAAAACACCTTAGTAATTCACCAAACAGCCCCGCAATTTACGCTGCGCTTAAACAACCAAGCAGCGAGCCTTTTTAACCAGCGCACTATAGCCTTTATTAAGGAAAAAGTATGACTAACCCCTGGCAGAAGATGATAAAAGTAAAAACGCGTGAGCGCATTCAATGGTTTAAGACTCCGGTGGCGCAAGGCGCTTTAGCACTTATTGTAGTGTTAATTACCTTTAATTTTTTAAGTCAAAAGGAAGTAAAGGCTATTGCTAATAACAAAGATAGCTTTAAAGCTCGTGATGCTGTGCTCGAGCAAAACCTAGCTCATCTTGACTCAATTGCCAAAGAGCCAGAAGCAAAGCCGATTGCGCGCGAAGAAGTAAAAACTGAAGTGCCAGAAATAGTTACTGCCAAGTTAATGGCTATTAAAGAGCGGATTAACGCGCCAACTAATATGCTTAACGTTGAGCCTTCAAGCAATGAAGCATCTAATGATAATAGCATTGGTAAAGTTCAAGCCGAGGCGATAACTCACCCTGCATACACTATTGCCGCAGGTGAAGTGATTGCCGCCACCCTAGAAACCGCCATTAACTCACAATTACCTGGCATGGTGCGCGCAATAACCACCCGTGATATCTACTCACTAAATGGCGCTAGTCTTTTAATCCCCAAAGGCTCGCAATTAGTTGGACAATACACCGCCGTTGGTGCACAAACGCAAACACGCATTTTAATCACCTGGAATAGAGTGCAGCTACCTAATGGGATAATCGCCACTATTAATAGCCCATCAACAGATAACCTAGGTCGTTCTGGCAGTGAGGCATCAGCAATCGACCATTATTTTGTTGAGCGCTTTGGAGCAAGCTTATTGTTTTCGATTTTAGGAGCGTATACCGCCAATGCTGGCATTAACGGCCAAGATAACTTTAACTCAGCAAGTCTTTATCGCATGAGCCTAGTGCAAAGCTTACAAAGTTCAGCGCGCGATTCCATGCAGCGCAATTTAAACATTCCGCCAACTCTTAAAATGCATCAAGGAAGTCCCATTAACGTTTTTGTTGCCCGTGACATTGATTTTTTTAAGGTGCTGCAGCATGGCTAATCATTATGTGGCGCCTGGTGTAAAAGGCATGCTATCTGTTTTCGCACCTTGGCTTGATGACGACAAGGTCTCAGAAATTATGGTTAATCGCCCAGGAGAGGTTTTTATCGAAAAAGAAGGAGCCATTGCCAAATTTAGCATAGCTGAACTTACCCCTTTATATCTTAAGCGCTTGTTTAACTTTATTGCCAAAGAATCCCAGCAAGTATTAGATGATGCTCATCCTATGCTTGCTGCTAATCTTTATGATGGCACTAGGGTGCAGTTGGTTATACCGCCTGTGGCAAGTCATTACACCCTTGCCATTAGGCGTAAATCAATAAAGTCTATGCAGCTTTTAGATTATGAGCAGAGTAATTTTTTCAATAATGGCAAGCCTGTTTCCTTAGAGGATGATAGTGACAATAGCGCTATTCTTGCCAAGTTATATGTTGATAAAAATTGGTCAGAGTTTTTACGTCAAGCAATAAAATCACAAAAAAACATTGTGCTATCAGGTGATACCTCTTCAGGAAAAACCACCTTCTTAAACGCGTTAATTCAAGAAATACCTCAAGATAAACGCATTATCAGCATTGAAGACACCAGGGAAATAAGCATCCCACATGAAAATCATGTCTCGCTAATAGCAAGTCACGGCAGCCAAGGCAAGGCTAACATAAGCATGCAGCAACTAGTGCAATGCTCGCTGCGTTTGCGCCCTGACAAAATAATAGTAGGTGAAGTGCGCGGTGCTGAAATTCTTGATTTTATCAGCAGCTGCACTACAGGCCATTCCGGTGTTATGACCACCATTCATGCTAAAAATCCTAAGCTTGCGTTTATGCGCATGACTCAGCTTTATAAACTCAATAATGTGCCAGCAATGCGTGATGAGGATATTTTGCGTGAGCTTAAGGAAGTTGTTGATATCATCGTGCAAGTTGGCAAGGCAAAAGGTCGGCGTGAGCTTATTTCCTGCTATTACAAGGATGCAACTGCATGCGTTTTTTGATAACTATAGTTTTGAGTGTTCTTTTTTGCGAAGGAGCTGGCTTATTAAGTGCGGCACTTATACCAACTAAATTAAACATTATGCCGTGGACGTTAATTACTCTCAGTGAATCGCATCCAATTGAAACTACTTTAGGAGTTATCTGTGCCTTTCTGCTCTCAGCAGTCGTTTATGGCTACTTTCTAGGCGGTCAACACCGCATTTACAGCTTTATCTTAAGCCTCATTATCGGCGTGATAGTAATAACGCTCGCAACCGCACTTACTATTTTAAATATATGGCAAGGCATTAGCATTAACTCAATCACGCAGTTTATTATCATCACTAAATCACCAGAGCTGTACCCTAAGCTGGTGCAAGCAACAATAATTGGCTTGAGTGCACCTATTTTTATGCTAATCATCTTTTGCAAAGATAAATTTAATAGCAACAACGCCTTAGGTAACGCTCACTTTGCCACTGCCTTTGAAGTATTAAAAGCAGGTTTTTTAAAAAAATGTGAAGGCGCGATTCTAATTGGCAAAAAATACGGCGCACCGCTTTGGTCAAATGGCTTTGAACATGTGTTGGTGTTTGCACCTTCTGGTAGCGGTAAAACACGCAGCATTGCCATCCCTAATTTAATGCAATACCCATACTCCGTGGTATGCAATGATGTGAAATTAACTATTTTTAAGAAAACCGCACAATATCGCGAAACGGTACTCGGCCATAAATGTTTTTGCTGGAATCCAACAAGTCCCGAGGGTAACACCCATCGCTACAATCCATTATCATTAATATCTGAAGATAAAAGGCTGCGCATCACCGACATCCAAAAAATAGCCCACATCCTAATCCCAGATAGCAAAAAATCAGACCCCATCTGGCAGCAAGCAGCACGCAAGTTATTTAAAGCCATGGTGTTATATCTACTAGACACTAATGATGTTCCAACAACTCTTGGAGAAATAAATCGCCTCCTTAAAAAACCATCTTTTGATAACTGGTTGGCAGAGGCAATCGAAAGCCGTGCTGATTTAGATGAAGCATGCCTAAACAACGCTAATTCCTATCTCAATAACCATGAAAAAACTCGTAGTTCAATTTTAGAAACGCTAACTGGCTACCTGGAGTTATTTGAAGACTCTTTAATTGATGCGGCAACGTCTGCAACAGATTTTGATATTCGCAATTTACGCCGGGAGAAAATGACGATTTACATAGGCTTCACGGATGATGATATGGAGCGCTTATCGCCGCTATTAAACTTGTTCTGGCAGCAATTAATATCTGCAATGATTCAAAAAATACCCCATCCAAAAAATGAACCTTATCCATTACTATGCTTAATTGATGAGTTCTCATCTCTTGGCAGAATAGAGCGCCTGCGCCGCTCACTTAAATTACTACGTGAATATCGGGTGCGTTGCGTGCTTATGCTGCAATATATTGCCCAAACTTACGAGCAATACTCACGTGATGAGGCAAAAGCTTTTACTAACATTAAAACAAAAATCGCCTTCGCTCCTGATGATGAGCAAGATGCAGAGTATATCAGCAAACTCCTAGGCACCAAAACAACACGAGTTAATTGCTATTCTCATGCCACCCAGCAGCATGGATATAACTCATCAACATCCACACAATTTCAAGCAACGCCATTAATGCGCGCCGATGAGATTATGCGCCTTGAACGCAGTCACAGCCTTATTATTAAGACAGGGGTTCCTGTAGTTAAGGCTAGATTATGGTAATAGCATGATTTGAGTGGTTGTGATCAAGATCTCTAATTAAAATGCCGGATTGTATTCAGGCTTATTATTTAGGTGCTTTCCGGTCAATTGTGCAAAGGTGCAAACATTTTTCAATTGCAGTTCAAATTTCAATCAATTATAATAGCATCCAGGATTAATTTGTATTGAGGAAGTTCAAGCATGCCAACATTTTTAGGAAGTATTTTAGAAGCAGGCGCTAAGGTAAATCGCGTTTATTATGTTATTGATAGGTTATTAGACAGCGAGAAATATTACAAAGACCGTGATGTGGTTATCATTAATAATTTGCGTCGTTTATTTCTAAAAACATTTTCTGGCAGCAGGCTTCCTTCTGAGCTAAGATATTCTCATGAAGATAGTAAAGACGTCCTTGAAGCTATTCCTCGTAAGGCAGACACTGGGCAGTGGCAACCACAACTCACGGAATTACCCAAATCATACACAATCAAAAATTTAGAGAGCGAGCTTAAAAGTAGCGCTATATGGGGCTATTGTCGAGATTCGATTGTCTACATCCAAGATTATTTAAATAGACTGAATCAAGGCCAAGAATACTGGT
>PAHY01000014.1 GCA_002705055.1 Planctomycetota bacterium | reverse complement strand
TTGCGCCGCGAAGGCAAGGATCTGCGCCACCTGGCGTCCCAGCAAAGACCGCCCGAGCAGGACGCCGTAGGCGCCGTCCGTCCCCGCGGGGCCGAAACTGCCGTACCAGGCGCGGTCGGTCGGCGTGAGATCGCCGGAGCAAACCGGGTCGACAAAGTAGACGGTGCCGGGCGCTGCCGCGGGCCGCGCCGCCGTCGACGCGCCGGCCCCAATCAGCATCCAGGCCGGAGCGGGGTCCGACTCTTCATTCTCGTCGCGGCGATCCTCGCCGTGCATCAGCACCAGGGCGGCGTCATCCATCCACAGGGAGGTCGTGCGCGTCGCGCCCATCTCCGCAAAACGGCGCACCAAGCGAAGCGAAGAGCTGCCGCGCCGGACCTGCGACCACTCCCATTCATACATCGGTCCATCCATCAGTTCTGGGACGAAGGCCGACCTCCCGCTTCGCTCATCCCGCCCCAGCTTGAGCTGCTGCGCGTGCTCGCGAATGAAGTCGTAGATCGTGCGCTCACCTTCCATCCAGACGACCTGGCCACGCGGCGTGACGCGAGCCTCCTCGGGGCTCATCGGCACCTCGTTCGACCACTCCACCTCGATCTCGCGATCGTCCAGGTGCTTGGCCAGAAACGCGACGGTGGCGCTGACCAGGACCTCGCCCCACTGGTGACCGCCTTCGGCCACGACGAGCTGGGCATGATCCGCCGCGCCGTACGCTTCATAGACCGCGCGGACGCGCCGGAAGGTCTCGCGCGTCCCCTCGATCGAGAAGAAGTCGTCCTGCGCCGCGCAGATCAGGAACGGCGCCGGAGTGCGCGCCAGCAGGTAGGAGCCGTGATCGAGCTGATGGCGAGCCTGACCATCGAGGTTCTGCTCGTCGTCCTGCGGGCCGATCGTGCGCGCCAGCGCGCCCAGGCTGGTGATGTAGCAGGCCGGCGCCGCCGCCTTCAGCCGCTCGTCGATCGCGAAGAGCTGCGCCGTCTGGGTGCCGCCTCCGCTCTGCCCGCAGATGCCAAGGCGTTCCGCATCGATATCGGGGCGACCCGCGAGGTAATCGACGCAGCGCATGCCGTCCCAGGCTTCGAGTCCGCCCTGGCTCCACCCCAGCAGACGCGACTGGCCGCCGACGATGTTGTGGGAGGTCGTGCCCCAGTGCTGTTGCCGCGAGTCGTCGTCCTTCGGCGCCTGAATCCGCTCGCCCTGATCCAGCGGGTCGTAGACCAGCGCCGCCATCCCGTGGCGCGCCAGATGCATGCCCCCCCGCTGGTAATCGTGCGCGCTCTTCCCTTCGTAAGTGTGCCCGCAGGGCACCAGCACGCCCGCCCAGGGCGGCGGGAACTTCTCGGGGTCGGGCAGATAGAGGTGCGCAGGGATCCGCATGCCCGGCCGCGAATCGATGAGCAGATGCTCGATCGAGTAACCCTCGCGCTGCAGCGTACGCACCTTTTCGGCCGCTCCCGCCATGGCGACAAGATCCCCCTCGCCGCGCTCTCCAATCCGGCCCCATGCCGGAGCAAGCGCTTGTTTCAGCAAGCGACGAGTCATCGCAGCCTGACGATCAATCGCAATCTGCCGCCTCTCCCGATCTTCGATTCCTTCATTCCCTTCGGTCGGCATCCCGTTCTCCAGGGCATTTTCAAGCTTGCGAATGAACGACTCACGATTGAGCTTCCATGGTTCTTCCTCTGCATGCGCGTTCAAAAGCAATGCATTCTTGCCAAGAACTGACTGGACCACGCAGCGTCCCAAGAAGGCCGAGCCCTCCGGCGTGAAGTGCACATCCTTCGGTCGCTGGTATTCATCGAGCGACAGCAAGACCTTGGAGTACAGATCATTCATCTCGATGCCTCGGACCCACATCAGCTCGAAAGCGGCGAAGTTGTACTTCACGACGTCCGTGTTCTCCCGGTAGGGCCGGACGCCCTCGGGCACCGGCGTCGTCGTCGCGAAGATCAGCCGCGCATTTTCCTGCTGCAGACGATCGACGATGCGCGTGAGCTGCTCGATGTACGTGTCCAGCTCCGCCTGCCGCGGGTGACTGGGGTCGGTCGAGTTCCTGCGCGTCTCGGGGTGGACCCGCTTCAGATCATGCAGGCCGAAGTTGAAGTGGATGACGTCCCAGTTGCCGCCCTCCAGCGCCAGCCAGCGCTCCAGCTCCTGCACGCCCTTGGTCGTGCCCTCGCAGTTCTCGAAGTTCTTGCCGTTCGGGCGGGTCGGCCGCACCACGTGGTAGGCATCGCCCAGCATCTCCGCGACGGTGTTGTGATACCCCATCGAGATCGAGTCCCCCAGCAGGAGGATGCGCACGCGCGCGTCCTGCGCGGGGTCGGGCTCCTGCGCGGTAGCTAGCGAGAATCCAAGCCAGGCGCATAGAAAGGTGGCGCAGCGAAGCATGAAACCTAGTCTAGGGAGGAAGCGAACAAAGTAATCCCTGCTTCATGAGGGATCCCCCCGCCCCGATACGCCACAGAGAGCGCCACCGCCCCGCCCCACCGATGCCATGCGCCTTCCCCTGACCGCTCTCGCCCCCGTCCTTGCCGCACCTCTCGCCGCGCAGACGGCCGATGACTGGCGAACGGATGTCGGACCGCCGCAGAATTGGGTCGTCGGCGACTCCCAGGGCTTCGTCTACTCGATCGACCTCGGCTACAACGTCAGCCGGCTCGCCCCGGATGGTTCGGTGCTCTGGACGCGCCGCCACGACGTGGGCGCCAGCAACAACCACGAACGCGCCCACCAGTGCGTGGTCGACTCGGAGGACAACGTCATCGTGACGGGCTACTCCGAAGACACCGGCGAGTACCTGACGGTCAAGTGGGACGCCGCCGGCAATAAGCAGTGGGTGCACCTTTACCGCGAGGGCCTCGCGGATGAGGCCTTCAAGATCGGCATCGACGCCCAGGACAACGTCTACGTTTCCGGCCACTCCTACAACGGCGCGACCTTCAACCGCGACCTGCTCACGATCTCGCTCGACCCGCAGGGGCAGCTGCGCTGGGCAAAGCGCCTCGACGTTGGCGGCACCGAGCGCCCCACCGGCATGCAGGTGCACCCGGACGGGCGCGTGGGGATCGGCGGGGGCGCGGGCGGCAGCACCGTGCTCGCGGTCAGCTACGACGCGCAGGGCAATGAGCTCTGGCACAACACCTACTACCCCTGCAACATCCCGGCGAACGGGATGGGCATGACTTCGGATGGCGCGATCTACGTCTGCGGCATGACGGTCAGCCACGGCGGAGTGCTGTGCTTCGGGCCGACGGGGCAGCTCGAGTGGGTCTTCGAGCACAACCGCCCGGGTTTTCCGATCTGGAGCAACTACCGGCGGCTGGTGGTCGACAGCCAGGACCGCGCCATCGTCTGCGGTCAGGCCGACGGGCTCGGCGGCTACACCGACTGGTCGACGGTCTGCATTGACCGCCAGGGGCAGCTGGTCTGGGAGGACTACGTCAACGGCTTTGAGACCAACGACGAGTGGGCCGAGGCGATCGCCGTCGGCGCCGATGACGCGGTCTACGCCGGCGGCAAGATCTGCGACAACACCACCTCATCCTGGATGCACGGGCTGGTCGTGAAGTGGGATCGCGACGGCAACCGCCTTTGGGAGCACCACTACCAGGGCACCGGAGGCGGCACCATCCTGGCCGGCGGTCTGCGCCTGGATGCCTACGAGCGCGTACTGGCGCTGACCAGTTCGGTGACGCGCATCTCCGACACCGGCAAGCTGCAGCTGGGCGCGCGCGATGTGGTCGCCGGTGCTCAGGCCGAGCTCCACGTGCTGAACGCCCTCCCCGGCGAGGCCGTGGGCTTTCTGGTCAGCTTCGCCGGAACCGGCGCTGGCCCCTGCCCGCCGCGGCTCGGCGGCCTCTGCCTAGACCTGCTCGCCCCCGTGCAGCTGCTGGGGATCGTCCGCGCGGCTGCCAATGGCGAAGCGCGGCTAAACATCCGCATTCCGGCGGGCGCGGCCGGTCGCAGCCTGGATCTGCAGGCGGTGGTCCGGCGCGGGCCGGCGGGTGGGCAGAGCATCAGCTCGCAGCTGGTCCACGCCGTGATCGGCTAGTCGTAACGCAACCGCAGGGTGGCCGTGCAGTCGTCCTGCGCGCGGGCGCGCAGCCAGGCGGCCGAGAAGGCCGGCGGGAAGCTGCCCTGCAGCGGCTCTCCGCCCTGGGCCTGCAGGCGGGCATAGGGCAGCCAGTCGCCGGCGCCGGTCACGTCGACCTCGAGTTCGATCACGGTGTCCTGATCGACGACCAGCATCCAGGCCTTCTCGTCATAGCCCGTCATCAGATAGGGATCACTCCACGCGGCGGCGCGGACCGCAGTTGCCATCCAGGGTCCGCCGAGGCCGCGGGGCTTGCCCAGTTTCCACAGGTCGTCGACGGCGCCCACCCACAGGCCGGTCTGGCCGTCGTCGGAGCGCACCAGATGGTCGGCGCGGCTGCCGGGATCCTGGCGGGCCAGCGCGTCGCCGGAGACCCCGGCCATCACCAGCAGCCCGCGGTACGAGGCGTAGTCGACGATCGCGCGGTCGTGCGTAGCGATCGGCCGCACCTTGGCGAAGCCGCCGGCGTTCTCGGCGGGCAGCTCGAAGAAGGTGCCGGCGGCGTGAAACAGATCCCGCTCGGTGCAGACCTCGCGCGCGACCCGCGCCCAGCTGTGGTGCTGCTCGAGCTTGCGCGAGCCGACCGGGAAGCGCCAGCGCTTGCCGGCATCATCGATGTAGTAAGCAGAGGCTTGGTCGACCCCCACCCCCGTGTCGCTGGGGATCGCCACCGCGCGCGAGGTCCAGCGCAGGCCATCCGGGTCCTCTTTGCGCGTCATCTTGAGCGCGGCATCCAGATCGTAGACCGCGGGATCGATGCCTTCGGTGGCCGCACCGGCGATCATGCGCAGGGTGCGGAAGCCGCCGCCGCGCGCATGCAAGACGCCGCCTGCAGCTGCCCCGTCTTGCCGTTGCCACTCGCCCGCCGCAGCCAGGCCGGCGAAGATCGGGTCGCGCTCGGTCGAGCGCGCGTCTTCGGCGCGGTACGCGAAGACCGCGGTCAGCTCGTCGGCGGCATCGAGCGCGCGCAGCCGGAACCACTCGGCTTGCCACGGCGCGAGATCGATCCACAGCGCCTGATCGGGTTGCACCTCCCAGCTCTGAGCCTGCTCCCAGCTCCCCGCTCCCTCGGCGTCGTACTCGAGCACAACTTGCACCGGCTCGGCGGCGCGCGCACGCAGATGCAGCCCCCGGTGCGCATAGCCCGCCGCCAGGAAGGGGTCCGAGGCCGCGCCCGCCGGCACCGCCTCGCGCAGCCAGACCGCGCCCCGGCCCAGCGCCGGCCCCAGGCTGCCCAGCTGATCCGGCTTCACGAACCACAGATTCGACTGCGACTCTCCCGGCCCCGCGATCTCACCCTTGGCGCGCCGCTTGTTGAGAAACTCGCTCTTCGCCGCGTCGTCGCAGCCGAACACGATCCACTCGCCCCAGCGAGCGAAGTCGCCGACGATCTTCAGGTAGTTGGCGTGCGGCCGGATGCCGGCGGTCTGCCCGTGCGCGAAGCCGCGCGGGAAGGACCAGAAGGTGCCGTGCATCGTCGCCAGCAGCGCCGCGCCGGTGCCGATCTCGCGGATGCGCGGCCATTCGGTGTTCCAGCCGTGCGCGCCGTCATAGGCATGACTGCCCTTCGGCAGCCGGTAGCTGCGCCATTCCCCCTGATCGAGCACCTGAAGCAGCACCGACTTGTTGTCCCAGCCCAGCGCCCAGACCGGGGCCGCGGGATCGGAGCCGAGGATGCCGCCTGGCCCGGTCACCTCGGTGAACTGATTGCGCCGCACCAGCTCCCAGGGCTTCAGCTGGCCGGTTTCCGGGTCGATGCCCTTCCACTGCGCCAGCACGCCGCTGGGCGTCGTCGGATCGGTCATCGCCGCGTTTCCGTACTCGCCGTTGTTCGAGTAGATCAGCCGACCCTGCCCAGAATAGAGCCCCTTGCCGTGATAGCCCGGCAGGTTCGCGAGCAGGCCGCCGCCTTCGCTTTGGGTGTCGGCGAACAGCTCGGTGACTTCGAGCGTCTCGACGTCGATCTCGTACAGACCTTCCTCCATCGTCGCCGTGTAGACCTTGCCGGCTGGGTCGGTCAGATGGCGCGCCGTGCCGGTGGGCCGCCCCAGCATTTCGCTGTACGGAATCACTCGCACCTTGCCTGCGGCGTCGATCACGTAGGGCCCGATGAAGAGCTGCTGCGACTCCGGGTGAATCATGCGATTCGCCGGCGTCCCGCCGACGCTCTCTTCTCGGACGATCTGCTCCAGCGCCGGCGTGAGCTGGTACAGCTTGTCGCTGGATCCGCGCGGCTTGTGCGGCGCGTAGGTGATCACCCACAGGCTCCCCGCCCAAGGCACGACCGCGCCGGTCCCGCATTCGTTCTCCTGGTTGAACATCGCCAGGTGCGGGTAGATCCCGCTGATCTCCGGCCGCGCGCTTGGTTCCGGTTCCTGAATCGGAACAGAAAGCGCGGCCCACGGCGCTGACGCGAGCGGAAAGCAGAGAGAAGCGAGAGCAATCAGCATGGCACCCGATGCGGGACCAGCGAGAATAACGGGATGCCCAGTTGGCGTCCCCTCCTCGGCCTCGCGCTCCTCGCCTCGGCTTGCGCCGCGCCTCAGCCTGCGGCGCAGGATGATGCGGCGGCGACGCCCTGGCGTCTCGTCGCAGCGGGATCGATCGAGTCCGGGGCCGCGCAAGGGGCGCGGCTCTGCTGGTCGGTCCAGGGCACGACCTTGGGCGTGCAAACGCAGTCCTGGACCGGCTTCTGGCAGCAAGGTGAATCGGGCCTGCGCACGCTGGACCGCGCCATGGATCTGGGCCCCGGCTTCGGCGGCGACACCTTCCTGGTCCGCGACGCCGACGGCCTGGCTGTGCTGCGCGGCCGCGATCTCGAGCTGGTGCGGCGGATCGAGGGCATGCCGCCCGGCGGCAGCCAAGGCATCGTGCTGCCCTCGCCGGACGGCAGCCGGGTCTTTGCCGCGGGAGGGATCTATCCGCTCCGCCTGCGCGGCAGCGCGCTGCTCGAAGTCGATGCCGATCTCCCCGCCCGCGAGTTGAGCTCGCTGCGCAGCGAAAACTGGGTGCGCGGCGCCTGGTCCGCCGATGGCTCGCGCCTGACCACGATTTCGATCGGCGGGGTCCACGGCGAGACCGGCGCGATCGAGCTGTTTGATGCGCAGGGCACGAGCCTGACGCGGCGTGCCGTGTGGCGCGAGGGCGCGACGCCCCAGGCGATGGCGCTCAGCCCCGATGGCTCGCGGCTGCTGATCGCGTTCATGCCCGCGCTGGTCGGCGCCGGTTCGCTGGGCCTCGCCATCCACGAGCTCGACCCCGAGACCCTCGCCACCCGCCGCGTCCTGCGCGACCCGGCCACCGCGCACGCGCTCTTCTTCCTCGACGAGGAAACCCTGCTCGCCGCGCCGCGGCATGAAGGCGCGCGCCTGGAAATCTGGGACGCCGAGACGCTCGAATTGCTCGCCGAACTCGACGCCCCCTCCGCCGCGAGCCTCGCCCTATCTCCCGACCGCCGCAAGCTGGCGGTGAGCGTGGACGGTCAGATCTTGCTGTATCACCTCACCCGGAAATGACCCGGCTCGTCTGCTGCGCCCTGCTCGTGGGCATGATCTCCTGCCACGCGCCCGAAGGAAACAAACCGGCGCTCGCCTTAGGCAGAGCCATCGACCTGGAGTATCTGGGCACGGTCCGAGCGGAGGAAGCTCCTACTGGTCTCTCCTGGTCGTCGGATGGATCATCCATTGCGCTCAGCACCTATCGGGACGTAGGGAGCGCTTCCCTGGAACAACTCCAGCAGGCCGGCGGATCCGTCGACGCCCAGCTCTGGAAGAGCTCGGGGACCATCGCGACCGGGCATCCCGCGCTGGGGCCTTTCCTGCTTGCCGGAGATGATGGGATCTCCGTCGTTGACAAGAACGGCGAAGAACGGAGCAAGCTGGGACGCTATCAGCACGTGCGTTGCGGAGCCCTGCATCTGTCTTCCGATGGCCAGCAGCTGCTGATCCACGACGGTCTGTCGGGCCTCCGGGTCGTCGAGAACGACGAGGTGTTCCGGCCAGAAGGTGGCCTGCTGCTCGCGACTCAGCCGCCCCACTCCTGGAATGTGCTGGAGGAGCTCTTTGTCCGCCCGGTCCAGGACGTGATCTGGCTTGAGAACCCAAACCGTCTGATGTGCGCGTGGATCGGTGGCGCTCATGGCGAATCGGGTGGGATCGTCGTATTCGATCTGGAAGGAAATCTGGTTCAGCAGCGAAGCTGGCAGCAGCTGGAAGGGCGGCCTCGTTCCCTTCTGCTCAGCCCGAACGGGGAGAGATTGATCGCGTCGATCTCGCCGTACTACGCCGATCGAGCCAGCTATTCGCCACGCATCATCGAGCTCGACTTGAGAACTCTCGAGATCCTCCGCTCGGAGCCGCGGCCCGCGGTTGCCCCCGAGTTGATCTTCCTTGACGACGCGACCCTTCTCGCCGTGCACCCCATGACCCCTCTGGCCCAGCTTGAGCTTTGGGATGCCGCGACACTCTCAGCGCGCCGCTCACTCGAGATCGTGGTGGGATTTCCCTGGGTCGTTTCTCCGGACCTCGAACACCTCGCGCTCGCAAGCAGTGAGGGCGCCCGGATCTATCGCATCGTGCGAGAAGCGCCGCAGGCGGACTAGCCGGCCGCTATCCTCTCCCCCTTGCGACACGAGTACTTCATTCCGTGCGCGCCGGGGCTGGAGCCGATTCTGTTCGGCGAGGTCAAGGCGCTGAAGCTGCCGCGCGCCGAGCAGCAGGTCGGCGGCGTCCGCTTCACGGGAACGGTCGAGGATGCCTGGCGCGCCAACCTCGAGCTGCGCACCGCGGTGCGGGTGCTGCAGCGGCTGGCGCGCTTTCCCTGTGACAATGATGACGAGCTCTACAAGCAGGCCCGAGCGATCGACTGGTCGCCCTACGTCGAGCCGGATGGCAGCTTCTTCGTCGACGCACAGGTTCGCGATTCGACGCTGACGCATTCGCAGTTTGTCGCGCAGCGCACCAAGGACGCGATCGCCGACTGGTTTCGCAAGGCGACGCGGCGTCGACCCAGCGTCGCCAAGGAAGACGCCGACCTGCGCGTGCACGTCCACCTCTCCAAGGATCGCGCCACGATCTCCGTGGACACCTCGGGCGACTCGCTGCACAAGCGCGGCTGGCGCGACTATCAGGGGGTCGCACCGCTCGGCGAATGCCTGGCCGCGGCGATGGTGCTGGAAGCCGACTGGAACCGCCGCGCCCCGGTAGTCGATCCCTTCGCCGGCTCCGGCACGCTGCTGGTCGAGGCCGCGCTGCTCGCTGCCGACATCGCGCCCGGCCTGTTCCGCAGCTTCGGCTTCGAGCGCTGGCCCAACCACAGGCCTGCCCCCTATCGCAAGCTGCACGAGTCGATCGCCGCGCGCATGCGCTGGCCGAGCAAGCTGCGCCTGCACGCGCGCGATCTGGAAGCGGGTCACCTGCGTGGCCTGCGTCGCAACTTTGAGGCGCTCGCCCAGCTCGAAGTCGCGGGCGCGCCGACCGCGGACCAGCTCGAACGCTGCCTGCATGCCGAGGCCGGGGACGCGCTTGAGTTTCCGTGGCGCGAGGGCTGGGGGGCGCTGGTTCTCAGCAACCTCCCCTACGGCGTGCGGGTCGGCGATACCGAGGAGGTCGAGGAGCTCCACCGCGCCTTCGGCCGCATGCTGCGCGAGCGATGCTCGGGCTACTCGCTTGCGCTGCTACTAGGCGACAAGCGCCTCGCGCACGCCCTCGGCCTGCAGGAATGGAAGGCGCGCGAGCTCCGGAATGGCGCGCTGCGCTGCCAGTTCGTGACGACGCGGCTGCCTTAGTCGCGAACCGGCTGGACCGCCCGCGCGATCTCCGCACGGGCGCGGTCAATCGGAGTTGAGTTGGCCTCGGCCGACGCCGGCTGGGCCGTCACCGTCTCGTCCAGCTCGCCCGACTCCGGGCGGTAGAGCTCGTCGGCGTGTTTCAAGATGCTGCGCGCCAGCCAGACCCCATCCACGCGCGCCGCAAGCTGCATCGCCGGGGCTGCCTGGATCTCGTCCCGCCAGGCCTTCCGCACTTCAGCCCAGTACTCGGCGGTTGCCGCCCAGTAGCGATCGGCCTCCGAGAAATCGACCAAGGCGGCCTCGGAGTCCGTGTGCACGTAGGTGTTGATGCCGTGCTCCAGCACCAGCACCCGCTGCGGCCTCCCCGCATCGTCCAGGACGAGTTTGCGGTTCTCCTGCTCGTGGATCCAGCCCTGCGCGGTGATCGTATGGATGTTGCGGCACAGGACCACTTGGTAATCATCGCGCTTGGTCGCTTCGCGGCGCGGCAGCGGGCGCCAGGTCTCTTCGGATACCCAGCTTGAAGTCGTGCCGATATGGGACCAGCGCCCGTACGACTCATAGCGCGGCTGATCGCTGGTCTGGTAGACCGCTTGGGTCCAGGTTCCGGCGACCTGCGCCGGGGTCAGCTTGCGGTGCACGAAGCGCTCGCGGCCACGAAACTCAAGCAGCTCGGTGTCCTGCCAGGTCCAGTCCTGGCGCCAGTGCTTGATGATCTTCGGCGGGCCATGGAAGCCCCCGTCGAGCACCAGGATGTGCTGCAGGCTAATGAAGTCGCCCCGATCCTCGATCACGCGCACGGACTCGGTGGCGTCGGCGAGGTAGACCGGCCGGAGCTGGTAGCCCTCGACGCAGGCAGCGGTTTCCTCGAAGCGAAACTGGACCTGATAGTCCCCCGCCATGGCCCGAATCGCCGCGCGGTCCTGCTCCGGCGCGTGGGAGGGGGTTTCAGTCGGGCAAGCAGCGAGGAGGGTGGCGAGGAGCGGGAGAGAGATCATCCTGAACACACAGCTTTAGTGATACTGCGTCGCAATAACAATAGCGAGGCGCTCGCAAAGCGCAAGCAGCTTCTTGGAAGGAATCCGTCAGCAGCCGCGTGTCGGCTTCGCGCAAAATCCATTTATCCCGGGGCGGATTGCGGCGACAATCCCGCCCATGGCCAGCCGCCACCTGCTCGCCGCCCTCCTGCCCCCACTTCTGGCCCTGAGCGCCTGCGGTCCGGATGCATCCGACCAGCACGCCGAGGTCCAAGTGGGCAAAGCCGACCTGCCGCGGTACCAGGACGTCCTGATCATCTCGATCGATGGCCTACGCAGCGACGCGCTGACGGCCATCAAGCCCGAACTCATCCCCCACTTCCAGCGGCTGCTGGAGGGCGCGCACACCCTCAACGCCCGGACCGACCCGGACTTCACCGTCACGATGCCGAACCACATCGGCATGGTGACCAGCAGGACCTCGAAGGGCCCCAGCGGGCACGGCTGGAGCTCCAATGACCCGAAGGAGGGCGACCACGTCGAGGAGCACCTGGGCGCCGAGGTCGACAACGCCTTCCGTCAGGCGAAGCAGGCCGGCGTCGGCGCGGCCGTGTTCGCGACCAAGAAGAAGTTCCGGCTCTTCGACTGGACCTGGAACGACGACGAGAACGATCCGGCCATCGCGCCCTTCGTGATGCAGCACAAGGAGACCGAGCCGGTGCTCGAGCAGCTGCACAGCTATCTGGTCGAGCACAAGGATCAGCGCGATCTGATCTTCGTCCACATCCACGATATGGACACGCGGGGCCACGCCGACGGCTGGAACATGACCAAGGACAGCCCCTACCTGCAGACGCTCGCCGCGGTGGACGCCAAGCTGGGCGAGCTGCTGGCGGTGATCGATGCGCAGCCCGAGCTGGCTGCCAGCACCGCGATCGTGCTCACGGCCGATCACGGCGGCGGCGTGCCTTACCTCAACCACCACGGCCAGGGGCTGCAGTGGGTCAACTACATGATCCCCTTCGTCGTCTGGACCAGCGACGGCCAGGCGCGCGGCGATCTCTATGCCCTCAACCCGAACGGCCGCCAGGATCCGTCCTTCCAGGCTCCCGGCTTGGAGGCCTGGCCGCCGCCGGTGCGCAACCTCGACGCCGGCAACCTGGCCCTGGGCCTGCTCGGCCTCGACCCGATCCCCGGCTCGAACGTCAACGCCGGCCAGGAACTCGCGGTGCGCTAGCGCTGCGAGGTGCTTTCGAGCGGCGGCCGCATCTCCATGCGGCGCACGTGGTAGACGCTGCGCGTGCCGGTCGACAGATAGCTGTGGTTGTCGACCTGAAAGACCTCCCAGCCATAACTGCCGAGCTCGTGCAGACCGACGGCGATGTTGGTGAGCAGCTCCGGGTGCTCCTTCAGATCATTGAGCATCGCGTTGGCGAAGGCGTCGCCATCGGCGCTCAGAAGCTCGGGCTCCCAGGTCGTTTCGTGAGCCGCCGCGACCAGGCGGGCGATGCGCCCTTGCACGCGGAAGTGCCAAGACTGGTTCGGGCCTAGCTCGAGACCGAAGGTGACGTGGATCCCATCCCCGCGATCCACGCGAGACACGTAGACCGTGCCATAGTCGTACATCGGAACCAGCTGCGGATTGTTGGCCTCGGCCTCCTGCCAGGCCGTGGAGAGGAGCGGCGAAGCGACCAGCGCGGCGACCGCGACGAGAATGGCAAAGCGGGAAGACATGCTCCCATGCTAGCGCGGGCTATGTTGGGGCATGCTTCTCCCGGCCCTGCTTGCCGCCAGCACCCTGTTGAGCCCCGGCTCAGCACCGGTGTGGCAGGATTTTGACGCTGCCCCCGCCGCCGAAGCCGCGCCCGCGCAGCGGATCTGGCGGATCGCCTGCCTCGGCGACTCGATCACCGCCGGGGCCACGCTTGCGCATCCGCGGCGCCTCGGCTTCCCCGAACAGCTCTCGGCGCGGCTGAATGCCGAAGTGCAGTGGGAGCAGCACCGGGTCCTGAACTGCGGCGTCGGCGGCGCCACGCTGCTGCGCCAGGGCGACCGCCCGATTCACCAGACCGAGGCCTACCAACGGGCGATGGAGTCGGGCTTTGATCACCTCGTGGTCCTGCTCGGCACCCATGACACGGTCCAGGAGGGCCGCGGCAACTGGGCCAAGGCGAATGCCTGGGAAGACGACCTGCAGACCCTGGTGAACGAAGCGCGACGCGCCCGCCCCCAGGCCACGGTCTGGCTGATGGGGCCGCCGCCGATGTTCCCGGATCAGGCCGGGCTCAGCGAGGCGCGACGTCAGAACCTGGAGGCGCGCGCGCCGCGGATCGCCGTGCTGCAGCAACGGACCCGCGCCTTCGCAGAGGCGACCGCGGGCGTGGAGTATCTCTCGCTCGAAGGCGTGCTGCGCCGCGGACAGACCACCGACGGGGTGCACCCGAACCCCTTCGGCCAGGAGGCGATCGCCGCCCACGTGCAGCGCAGCCTCGCCCCCCACCTTGGCCTGGCCTTCGATCCGCGCCCCAGCATCAACCCGGTGCCGTCCGCCGAATACCGCGCGGGCGCCGGTTGGAATGGGGTCTGGTGGGAGGCCTTCGAGCGGCTGCGCGAGCTGCCGTTCTCGACCATCCCTTCGCCGCAGGTGGTCTTCTTTGGCGACTCGATCACTCAAGGGCTGACCGGGGATGGCAACCGGGCGATGGCCATCGCGGCCCAGAGCGCGGTCAGCCTGGGCCTGAGCGGCGACCGCACCGAACACCTGCGCTATCGGATCCGCCAGGGCGCGCTGCGCTGGTGGAGCCCGCGGGTGATCGTGCTGCAAATCGGCATCAACAATCTGAATGCGGCCCAGCACTCGCCGGAAGACACCGCCGCCGGCATCCACGCGGTGGTCGAGGATCTGGTCCGCACGCAGCCGCACGCCACCATTCTGGTCTGCGGCCCCTTCCCCGCCGGGCGCACCGCCGACAGCGCGCTGCGGCGCAAGGTCGATCGGGTCCACGAGCTGGTTCGTGGGGTCGGCGCCGACACGGAATCGGCGCTGCTGGGCGGCCACCCGCAGGTGCGTTACCTCGACCTGCGCGGGCTGTTCCTGGACGATCAGGGGCTGCCGAACGATCGCATGGCGGGCGACGCGCTGCACATCAGCAGCGCGGGCAAGCTGGCCTGGCTCAAGGCGCTCGACCCCTGGGTGCGCGCGGAGTGCGAGCGCCCGCTGATCCCTGAACTCCCTGCCGCCTTGGCCTGGCTGCGCGAGAACGAGGACTACCCGCTGGTCAGCCGCAGCCTGTTCGAGCTGCGCCCGGGTGACGCCAGCCCCGCACGCTTGGCGCAGCCGCTGCTCTATTCCTTTGACGCGCACGACCCAACTGAACTGGTCGCGCTCGCCGACGGCGGCTGGGCCTTCAACGCGCCAGTCCTTCGCGCGCGCTCGGCGCCGAACGTCGGGACGCCGCTGCACACCGTCAGCCGCGACGACGGCTTGTCGCGCTGGGAAGCATCTGGCCGCTACCACGCCGCCGCGCCGGACAGCAGCCTGCATGCGGTCGCAAGTTCCAGCCAGCTCGTCCTGGTCGATCATGAAGATGGGTCGGTCGTCCCGCTGCTCGATGCGTCAGACCTCGGTCAGACCATGCCCACCGGTCTGCGCTGGATCGACGATACGACGCTCGAGCTCGACCTCGGCCGGGTCGGCGGCGGCACCCCCGGCAGGATGACGCCGGGGCGCTGGCAGATCGATCTGCGCGACCGCAGCGAGAAGCGGCTGGGCGCTGTCACCCAGCAGACTCCCCCTGCGCCAGCCGGACTGGCCGAGGCGAGCGGCGCCTTCGCCTTCCTCGGCCAACGCAAGGTCGAAGAGTTCCGCGTCCACGCCGGCTGGGTTGCGCTGTGCGTGATCGAGGCCGACTGGAAGCGGACCATCCACCTGGTGCGCCTCGAAACCGGTGTGCACTACCCGCTGGGGCCGGGCTTGATGCCGCGCTGGGCGCGCACGCGAACGAACTAGACGTTCAGATCGGCGAGCAGCTGCTCACGCACGAGACTGCCAGGCCGCAGCAAGCGCGCGCGCTTCCTCGAGGCCTTCCAGGCTGCCGACGTCGAACCAGCCCTCGTCCGGCACGCCCCAGGCGTAGCAGCGCCGCACCTTCGTCAGCCAGACCAAGAAGTGCCCCGGTGCGTCGGCCTCGCCGCCGGCGGCGAGGTAGGCGTCGAGCAGCTCGGGGAGGTCCGGCGGCAGGAAGTAGACGCCGATGGCCGACCACGGAGACTCCGGGTCGGTCGGCTTCTCGCGGAAGGAAGTGACCTCGCAGCTCGCGGGATCGACCACGACCTCAGAGTACTTCCCGGGCGGAATCGGCACCGGCACGCTGCGCACGAGCAGCAAGGGAGCGCTCGGGCGCTCGCGGAACATCGCGAGCGGCTCGGCCAGGTCGAAGCGCAGCAGATTGTCCCCCGCCAGCACGAGGTAGCCGTCCTCCGATCCGTCCGGGAAGCACTGCTCCAGGAGCATGGCCAGGTCGGCGACCGCGCCGCGCGCCTCGCTGTCGACCGTGGCGCCGTTGGGCAGCAACTCGACGGGCTCGTCGAGCGCTGCGTTCCAGGCCTCAAACTCGTTAGCGAAGCGGGAGGCCAGGATGGCCGCGGTGTGATCGATCGCACCGGTCCCCCGCGCCTGCTCGAGCAGCCGGGTCAGCATGGGCGCGCCGCCCACCTCAAGCAGCGGTTTGGCGCGGTCGCGCGTGAGCGGATACATCCGCTTGGCGAAACCGGCCGCGAGCAGACAGAGCTTCATGCCACGACCTCCGTGATCTGGGGGCGGATGCCTTCAAAGCCATCGCCCACCACCTGAAGACAAAGTTCGTCGAGCAGCGCCTCGTCTTCGTGCACCGCCAGGATCGCGCCGCCCGAACCGCAGAACTTCGCGGCCACGCCCAGGCTGCGCGCGCGCTCGATCGCGCGGCGGTCGCGCTTGCCGATCGGGAAGACCTGCGCCCGCAGATCAAAGTTGCGATCCACGCAGGCTCGCAGTCCAGCGATGTCTCCTGCCTTCAGATAAGCCAGCCCCTGCTCAACCAACGGCCGGAACTCTGCCATGACGGCACGCACTTCCGGGTCGCCTTCTTCCCAGCGCTGACGCACGGGCGCATGAACGGAGCCGCTCTCCTGACCCGGCTTGCGATCCATCAGGATCGCGACCGGGGGCATCAGCGCCGTGTCGAGCCGCTCGACCTCGCCGCTCGCGAAGTCCATGGCCACCAGACCTTCAAAGGACTGCACCATCCGATCCATCGGCCCGGCGGCGATGCCCATGACTTCCGTTTCGGCACGCAGCGCCAGCTCGGCCATCTGCGCGGGCGGACAGTCGAGGTGCAGATAGCCGCAGACGGCTCGCAGCGCCGCAATGATGATCGCGCTGGAACCGGAGAGGCCGAGCTGCTGCGGAATATCGCACTGCATCGAGAGCGCGAACTTGCCCTGGGTCTCGTCCGAAACCCCCAGCTCGCGCAGCATGACCCGGGCCGCCTGCAGGATGTCCGGTTCGGGCGGCTGCGCGAGCGGGCTATACAGACCGCCGCCGTACTCGATCCCGACGATGTCGCCGCGCGAGGGCACGTTCGAGGGGCGACACTCGACCTGCGCCGAAAAATCCGCAAAGGTGAATCCGATGCCACGCCCCTCATACAGATCGCTTGGGTTTCCAAGCAGACCGGCACGCGGCCACGCAGTAGCAAGAACAGAATTCATGGCGGGGCGAGCTTGCTCGCGCTGTCTAGACTAGCGACGTGGCCGAGCAAGCTCCCCCCGATTCCTCCGGCGCGGCCCCGCCCGACGGCTTCGATACCCGCGGCCTGCCGATGGTCTCGCCGCCGGACCCGGCAGCGCTGGCGGAAGAACGCGCGTGGCTGGCGGAAAACGACGCCAAGCCGCGGCTGGCCCGCTGGGCCGGCTATCTGCGCAAAGGCGGCCCCGGCTACCTGCAGAGCGCGCTGACGCTCGGCGGCGGTTCTGCCTCGGCCTCGCTGTTCGCCGGCGCGGCCTTCGGCTATCAGCTGCTTTGGGTCGCCCCCACCGCCATGCTGATCGGCATGGTGATGATGATGGCGATCGCGCATCAGACGCTGTCGACGGGCATGCGCCCCTTCGAAGCGATGCGCAGTTATGCCGGCGTCAAGTTTGCCTATGGCTGGGCGATCGGCGCGATGCTCGCTTCGATCATCTGGCACTTCTCGCAATACGCGCTGGCATCGGTGCTCGTCACCGAGATCGCCAGCCAGGCGGACATTACCATGAGCAAGGGGATCGGCGGCGGCATCGTGCTCGCCTGGGCGCTGCTCAGTTCGCAGCTGTTCGCATCCGGCTCGCGAGGGATGCTCTGGTTTGACCGGCTGCTCAAGATCCTGGTCTGGCTGATCGTGCTGTGCTTCGCCTTCACCGTGGCTCGCACCGGCGTGGATTGGGGCGCGCTCGCGAAGGGCATCATTCCCTTCCGCGTGCCGGCCGACGCCGTCGACTCGGTGGGCGCGACGACCTCGGCGCTCGAGACCATCGTCGCCGGCCTGGGCGCCGCGGTCGCGATCAACATGGTCTTCCTCTACCCCTACACCCTGCTCGCGCGGGGCTGGGGCCGCGAACACCGCCGGCTGGCGCGCTTCGATCTGTTCGGCGGCATGTTCGTGCCGTACATCCTGGCGACTGGTCTGATGATCATCGCGACGGCCAACACGATCTACGGCACCGATCAGTTCGTCGGCAAGGGCTTCTCGCCGGTGCAGGCGGCCAAAGTGCTCAGCAGCACGCTGGGCGAAGGCCTGGGAACGGGCATCTTCCTGTTCGGCCTGCTCGGCATGGTGATGACCACGATCACGATGCACATGGTGAGCGCCGCCTTCGCCATCTCCGAGATGGCCGGTCTCAAGTTCGGCTCGCGCGGCTACCGCCTGGCGCTGCTGGTGCCCACCCCCGGCTACCTCGGCGCCTTCTTCTGGTCCGACATGGCGTTCTACATCGCCATCCCGACCGCCATGTTGACGACCGCTTTGCTGCCGATCGCCTACGTCGGCTTCATCAAGCTGCAGCGTTCGCGCGCCTACCTCGGCGCCGACATGCCGACCGGCCGGCGCGGCCAGGCGGTGCTCGCTGCGATGGTGCTGGGCACGCTGGTCATGCTGGTCTTCGTCGTCATCGTGCTCGGACCTAAGCTGTTCCAGTGGTTCAGTGACATGACCACGACTTCGGCTTCCTGATATGACGCAGATTCACATCGGTTTGATCGGCGCGGGCTTTCTGGCCCAGACGCGCCTGCGCAACTACACCCGCACCCGCGGCGCGGTGCTAACGGCCGTCGCCGCCTCGCGCGCGGAGACCGCGGCGCAGTTCGCGGCCGACGCGCACGCCCGCCAGCTCGTCGCCGCCGACGAACTGCAGGCGATGGACTCGGTCGATGCGCTGCTCGCGCGCGCGGACATCGACGTCGTCGATCTGTGCGTCCCCAACCCCTTGCACCGCCCGCTGGCGGAACAGGCCGCGGCCGCGGGCAAGCACGTCATCTGCACCAAGCCGCTGGTCGGCTTTCCGGGGAGCACCGCCGAAGCACCCGGCGACCCCACGCCGGACGCTCAGGCCATGGTCGATGCCTGCGCCGCGGCCGGCGTGCAGCTGATGTATGCCGAAAACTGGATCTACGCCCCGTCGATCCGCCGCGCCGCCGCGCTGCACGCAGCCTCGGGTGGCGTCCTGCTGGAGATGCGCGGCTGGGAAGGCCACAGTGGTTCGCACGCCGCTTATGCCAAGGCCTGGGCCACCGCCGGCGGCGGCGCGCTGCTGCGCCTCGGCTCACATCCGATCGGTGCCATGCTGCAGCTGAAGGAGGAAGAAGGCCGCCGGCTCAACGGCGCCCCCACCCGCGTCGCGGCGGTGACCGCGACCACCGCCGACCTCAGCCGCACGCGCGGGCTGACTGAAACCAATACCCGCATCGCCACCGGCTGGCAGGACGTCGAGAACTGGGGCATGGCCGTGCTGCACTTTGAGGATGGCAGCCGCGGCATCGTGTACGGCTCGGACAACTGCCTGGGTGGCATGCAGTCGCGGCTCGAGCTCAGCAGCTCCAACGCGCAGTTCCAGTGCAACCTGTCGCCGAACGACCTGCTGCGCAGCTACTCGCCCGATGCCGCCGGCTTCGACCAGGAGTACATCATGGAGAAGGTCGACACCCACGCCGGCTGGAACACCCCGATCCCGGACGAGGACTGGTCGAGCGGCCAGCTGGGCATGTGCCAGGCCTTCGTGGCCGATCTGCAGGCTGGCCGCCCCGCGCTGGCGGATGGCTCGCTGGGCGTCGCGGTCATGCAGGTGCTCGCGGCGGCTTACCGCGCCGCGCGCGAAGGGCGCACCGTCGAGCTCTAGAGTTCCGCCGGGTGCAGATAGCGCTCGGGCAGGAGCGCCCGCGGCACCGTGCTGATGTAGGTGTTCAGCCCCTGCGAGTCGAAGACGATGGTGTACGCGCCGAACGAGCTGCTGTGCTCGCGGCGGGTCAGCACCAGCTCCCAGTAGCGACGACCGTCGGCCTTCAGCTCGGTGAGCGTGAACTCTTCAGGCACCGGGCGCAGCGCACCCTGGGCATCATGGAACGCGGCGAGGTGCTCGCTGTAGCCTTCCCCCTTGCGCATCCGGGTCGTCTGATGGGCCGCGATCCACTCGGCGTACTGCAGCGCCTTGCGCACCACCGGCGCCTCCGTGCGTGCTTCCACGCGCGGAATCGCGAACAGCGCCGTGATCCCGATGACGATCACGATCACGGTGGTTTCGAGCAGGCCGAAGACCTGACGAGGCGAGGCGGAGGAAGTCTCCAAGACAGGATCTCCAAGGGTTCATCGGCGGGTCCCCATTCCTTTCTTGAGCCCGCGCTGGCAGGATGAGCCTCATGACCGAAGTCGCACGGGTCGGCGCCGTCGACCTGGGCTCCAACTCCTTCCACCTCGTGGTCGCCCAGGAGTCCCAGGGCCGGATTCAAGTGGTCGATCGCATCAAGGAGCGGGTCGGTCTGGGCGCGGGCATTCAGCGCCGGGGCCAGCTCGACGAGGAGGTCGCGGAGCGGGCCCTGCGCTGCCTCGAGCGCTTCCACGAGCGGCTCCGCGGCGTCCCCCATCGCCGCATCCGCGCGGTCGGCACCAAGGCCTTCCGCGACCTGCGCAAGCATCCCGACTTCCACGAGCGGGCCGAGCACGCGCTGGGCTGCCGCATCGAGGTCGTCTCCGGCGAGGAGGAGGCGCGCCTGATCTACCTCGGCGTCCGTGAGACGCAGGGCGGCGCAGGCGGCAGCATGCTGGTGGTCGACATCGGCGGCGGCAGCACCGAGCTGGTCTCGGGCGACGGCGCCGAGCCGAAGGTCGCGGAGAGCCTGTCGATGGGCAGCTCCTCGTACAGCCTGCGCTTCTTTCCCGACGGCGAGCTGAAGAAGCGCAACTTCACCCGGGCGGTCCTGCGTGCGCGCAACCAGATCAAGCCGATTCGCGGCACGCTCGCCAAGCAGGGTTGGGAGCGCGCCTTCGGGACTTCGGGCACGTTTCTGGCGCTCGCCAAGATCCTCGAAGCCAATGACTGGGGCACCGGAGGCATCACCGCCAGCGGCCTGCAGCGGCTGCGCGACACCCTGCTCGACTTCTCCAACATGGACGAGGTCGAGGTCGAAGGCCTGAAGGAACACCGCCGCGGCGTCTTGCCAGGCGGCCTCGCGATCGCCCAGGCGGTTCTCGAAGAGATCGCGGTCGAGCGCCTGCCCGTTTCGGACGCGGCGCTGCGCGAAGGTCTGCTGGTCGACCTGCTGGGACGCCTCAGCGATCGCGATGTGCGCGCCGATTCAGTGACCCACCTCGCCAAGCGCTTCTACGTCGAGGAAGCCCAGGCGGCCCGCGTGGCGAAGACTGCCCAGGCGGTGTTCGAGGCGGTCCGCAAGCCCTGGCGCCTTTCGAAATCTCGGGACCGCCCCTTCCTGCAATGGGCCGCCGAGCTCCACGAGATCGGGCTGGTCATCTCGCATACGGGGTTCCACCGCCACGGCGCCTACCTGATCGAGCACAGCGACCCGCCCGGATTCTCGCGCGATGAGACGCGCCTGCTCGGCGAGCTGATCCGGCTGCAGCGGCGCCGGATCCCGCGCGATGTCGGCAGCAACCTCGCTCCCGGCATGCGGCGGCGCTTCCTCCGGCTGCTGATGCCGCTGCGCGTCGCGGTCCGGCTCCATCGCGGCCGCCACGAGGACGACCAGCCAGGCTTCGACTTCACTGCCGATGAGCACACTCTGGTGCTGCACGGGCCGGCGGGCTGGCGCGAAGAGTTTCCGCTCACCGAGGACAACCTGCTCGCCGAGGCGCGCGCCTGGCGCGACCACCCGCTCCACCTCGAGCTGCGCGAAGACGCCTAGCCGCAGCCGCGCCGCCCGAGCCGCGCGCTGCCTTTACTGCCCGGCCAGCATCTTCAGCGCTTCCGCCTGCGCACTCTTGCGGCGCTTGCCGGCGGGCGGTTCGATCTGCACATAGCTGCCATCCGCCTGCAGCTCCCAGGCAGTCGAGTTGTCGTCCAGCGCCGCCTTCAGCACCTCGCGCCAGACTCGCTTGCGATGCTGCTCGAGCGCGATGGGGAAGCAAGTCTCGATCCGGTTGTGCAGGTTGCGCTCCATCCAGTCGGCGCTCGACCCGAACAGCCGCTTTTCGCCGCCGGCGTGGAAGTAATAGACGCGCGGGTGCTCCAGGAAGCGGCCAAGAATCGAACGCACCCGAATGTTCTCCGAGACCCCTGGCACGCCCGGCCGCAGGCGGCAGATGCCACGGACGATCAGGTCGATCTGCACCCCGGCCTGCGAAGCCTTGTACAAAGCCTGAATCATGCCCGGATCGGCCAAGCTGTTCATCTTGGCGACGATCTGCGCCTTCTCTCCACGGGCCGCCGCCTCCGCCTCCTCCTCGATCATCTTGAGCAGGCTGGGGTAGAGCTCGACCGGTGCCAGCAGCAGCTTGTTCATCGCCGGCGGACGCCCCAAACCGGTGAGCTGCATGAACATATGGTGCACGTCCTCGGCCAGCTCGCGATCGGCGCTCATCAGGCCGATGTCGGTGTAAGCCTGCGCCGTCCCCGGGTGATAGTTGCCGGTGCCGACGTGGACGTAGCGGCGCAGATTGCGGCCCTCGCGGCGCACGATCAGCACCGCCTTGGCGTGGGTCTTATGCCCCACCACTCCGTAGACGACGTTGGCTCCGGCATCCTGCAGGCGGCCCGCCAGCCGGATGTTCGCCTCCTCGTCGAAGCGAGCGCGGATCTCGACCACGACGGTGACCTCCTTGCCGGCGCGCGCCGCGCGCACCAGCGCATCGACCACCTCCGAGTCGGCGCCGGTCCGATACAGAGTCATCTTGATCGCGAGCACCTTCGGATCGCGCGCGGCCTGGGACAGCCACTCAATGACCGGCCGGAAGCTCTGGTACGGATGATGCAGCAGGACGGGGCGGCGGCGGACAACCTCGAAGATGTCCTCGGCGTCCTGCAGGCGCCGGGGCAGCCCGGGCACGAAGGTCGGGAACTTGAGCTCGGCCCGCTTAACCATCGAGAACATGGCCACGATGCGGTTGAGGTTGACCGGGCCGTGCACCTGATAGAGGTCTTCCGGTCCCAGCCGGAAGCGTTGCAGCAGAAAGCGCGAGATCTCGTCCGGGCAGTTATCGGCGACCTCCAGCCGCACCGGGTGCGAGAACCGCCGCCGGCGAATCTCCGAACGCAGCGCCTTGAGCAGGTTGTCGACTTCCTCCTCGTCGACCTCGAGGTCGGAGTTGCGCGTCACCCGGAACTGGTAGCAGCCCTTGACCTGCAGGCCGGGGAAGACCTTCTCGATGTTCGCGTGGATCACCGAGGACAGCAGCGTGAAGCCGTCGTAGCGCCGCGCCAGGTCGCGCGGGAACGGGATCACGCGCGGCAGCGACCGCGGCACCGGCACCACCGCCCGTCCGACATCGCGACCGAAGGGATCACTGCCCTCCACATCGACGATGAAGTTGAGGCCTTTGTTCTGCACCACCGGGAAGGGGTGCGCCGGATCCAGCGCGACCGGCGTCAGCACCGGCAGGACCTCGGTCTCGAAGTAGCGCTCGACCCAGCGCGCCTGTCGCTCAGACCAGTCGCTGCGGCGCAGCAGCCGAATGCCGGCCCGTTCGAGCGCGGGCAGCACCTCGTCATTGAGCACCCGGTACTGTTCGTCGACGAGCTCGTGGGCGACCTTCGAGATGTCCTCGAGCGCCTCGACCGGCCCGCGGCCATCGATGCCAGGCTGGAACAGCCCGAACTCGATCTGCTGCTTCAGACCCGCGACCCGAATCTCAAAGAACTCGTCGAGATTGGAGCTGGTGATCGTCAGAAAGCGCAGCCGCTCTAGCAGCGGCGTGCCCGGCAGCCCGGCCTGAGCCAGCACGCGGCGCTGGAACTCAAGCAGGCTGAGTTCGCGGTTGAAGTAGAGCTTGGGGTCCGACCAGCGGGTGCGGCGGGCCGGCGCGGGCGGCTGCTTCTTCGACTTCGAGGGCTTCTTCTTGCGGGGCGTCACGGAATCGCTCGCGGGGCCGCCCATCTTCCGTGCCCGCCCGATTCGGGGCAATCCCGAGCTCTGTGAAGGAAAAATGAAGCAATGCGGGGCCGGGTTTTCCGAAAGCATCTGCAAGCCCGCCGGGTCGGCTTGGACCGACCCCTCCCCGCAAGTAGTCTCCCTGCATGGCCCCTCCGGTCCTCGAGCTGGACGACCTGGTCGTTCGCTACGGCAACTTCACTGCCCTGAAAGGGGTGCGTGCGCAGTTCCAAGGGGGTGCGCTCGGCCTGTTGGGCCCTAACGGCGCCGGCAAGTCCTCGATGCTGCGCTCCATCCTGGGCCTGGTCACCCCGGCATCCGGCACGGTGCGGCTGTTCGGACAGGCCACCGACAAGGATCCGGCCGCCCTGCGCCGGCGGGTCGGCTACATGCCCGAGCGGGACACCTGGGTCGGCGGCATGTCGGCGGTCCGCGGCCTCGCCCACCTCGCCGAGATCTGCGGCTTCTTCCCGGACGACGCCATGCTGCGGGCGCACGACGTGCTGCACTTCGTCGGCCTCGGTGAAGAGCGCTACCGCGAGGTCCACACCTTCTCCACCGGCATGCGGCAGCGCTTCAAGCTGGCCGCCGCGCTGGTGCACGATCCGGATCTGCTGTTCCTGGACGAGCCCACCAACGGCCTGGATCCGCGCGGGCGCAACCGCATGCTCGAGCTGATCGAGCGGGTCTGCCACGAGCATGGCATCCATCTGATTCTTGCCAGCCACCTGCTGCCGGATGTCGAGAAGCTGTGCGACCAGGTCTGGGTGCTCGACCAGGGCGAGCTGAAGAAGAGCGAGCGCATGGAGACTCTCACTGCCGCGGCCCGGGGCGCCAAGCGCGTCCGGGTGGAACGCGCCGCCGTCCCCACCTTCCTGGCCGCCGCCGAAGACGCGGGCTTCGAACTGGGCACCGGCCGCAGCGACACCGAGTTCGTGCTCAGCCGAGGCGAAACCGCGGACGTCACCAGCGAAGAGGTCTTCGCGCTGGCTTCGTCCTCCGGGGTCCGGCTGCTCGCGGTTCAGGCCGCGGCGCGCAGCCTGGAGGACGCCTTCCTCGAAGCGCTCACCGGGGAGGCCGACTGAGATGGCCTTCCGCGCTGCCGAGTACGAGCGCTTCACCGGCCCGCGCCGCAAAGCTCCGGTCTGGTGGCCGCTGTTCACCGCCACGCTGCGTCGCGGCTGGTCGTCGAAGTGGGTCCGCCGGATCACCTTCGCCTCGATGATGATGGCGCTCAGCTTTACGGCGATGATCTACTTCGCCTACCAGGTCATCCCCAACTGGCGAGACCTGGTGCAGCAGTTCGGCGGCGCCTTCCAGCCCGGCAACGAGGAAGTCGTCATCGACTCGCACGCCTACCTGGGCCTGCTGCGGATGTTCGTCTACCCGGTGCTGCTGCCGCTGTCGCTGGTCTTCGGCTACGACCTGGTCGCCGCCGACCTGCGCAGCAATGCCTTCGAGTCCTACTTCTCGCGGTCGATCACCCCGCTCACCTATCTGGTGGGCCGGACCATGGCCTTCGTCGCCTTCCTGATGCTGGTGACCTTCGTCCCGGTGATGTGGATCTGGACCTTCGATGTCGCGATCGGCCCCGATGGGCACTTCGCCGAGGTCGCTGCGGTGCCTCTAGGCATGGGCGCCGCGCTGCTGACCACGGCCATCATGCTGGCGCTGCTGATGCAGGCGATCACCTCGGTGACGCGCAGCGGCATCTGGACCAACCTCACCTTCGTCGCGGTCTTCCTGTTCAGCGCGCCGCTCGGCGGCACGCTGGTCGGACTGACCGACAACTACGACTGGATGGCCGTCAACCCGCTGCACTGCATCTACGTGTTCTCCGCCGTCTGCATGGGCACGGCAGAGCGCCTGCCGCCCGGCACGGCCAGTCCGTCGCTGGTGCTGGGCATCATGACCGGTGTGATTCTGGCCTCGACCCTCGTCCTTTGGCGCACGCTGGCGCGCCGGGGGGTGGTCGGATGAGCGACGCTCCGGTCATCCGCTGCCGCGGCTTGTCGCGCTGGTACGGCGAGGTCCAGGGCCTGTCCGGGCTGGACCTGGAAGTGGACGCCGGAGTCGTCGGTCTGCTCGGGCCGAACGGTTCGGGCAAGAGCACCTTCATGCGACTGCTCACCGGCCTGATCCGGCCCAGTCGCGGCAGCGTCGAGCTGTTCGGTCAGCGCGTCGAGCCCGGCAAGCAGGGTGTGTTTGCGCGGATCGGCCACGCGCCGGGCGACGACATCCACCTCGAAACCGAACGCGCCGTCGACTTCCTGGCGCTGATCGCCAGCCTGGGTGGCGACTCGCGCACCGAATCCGAGCGCCGCGCCGATGAGGCGCTGGATCAGGTCGGCATGCTGGAGGCGCGCGAGAAGCGCCTCGACGGCATGTCGAAGGGCATGCGCCAACGGGTCAAGGTGGCGCAGGCGCTGCTCTTTGACCCGCAGCTGCTGCTGCTCGATGAGCCGCTGAACGGCATGGATCCGGTCAGCCGTCGGCAGACCCTCGACCTGGTGCGGCGTTACGGCGCCGAAGGCCGCACGGTGGTGCTGGCCTCCCACGTCCTGCACGAAGTCGAGGCCGTGACCGACCACCTGGTGCTGCTCCACCACGGCCGCCTGCTGGCCGAGGGCCGGCTCGACGAGATCCGCGAACTGGTGGATCGCAAGCCGCGCCGGCTGATTCTCGAAGGCGAAGCCCTGCCGCAGCTCGCTGCGCAGGTGCTGGCCGAAAGCCTGGTGACCGGCCTGTCCTTTGAAGCCGATGGTCGGCTGGCGCTCGAGACCCGTGACCTCAACCGGCTGCTGGATCGCCTCGTCGAACTCGGAACCGCCGGCAGCATTCACCACATGGACGTCGAAGATCAGAATCTGGAATCCGTGTTCGACCTGCTGGTCGGGGAGACCGCATGAACACGTCCAACCCAGCTTCGGCCAGCCGCTCCGCCATCCGCGCGCTGCGCAACTACGCGGTGCGCCGCCGCCTGATCGGCCTGCGCATGCTGCCCTCGCTGGCCGTCGCCGCCGTCCCCTGCCTGGTCGCCGCGGTCGCCGCCACGGTCGGCGCCGAGCCTTTCGAGCTCTATGGCGAGTACATCGTGCCGATGGCGATCTACTTCGTCGTGCCCTTCGTGGCGATGTTCTCGGTGCTGCCGCTTCTGGGCGAGCTCTACGACAACGGCGCGATCGGCTACCTGTACACCCGACCGGCGCCGCGCTGGGCTCCGCTGCTGGGCATTTATCTCGGCTCCTGCCTAGCGATGATCCCAGTCCTCATCCTGGCCGCGCTGGTCCCCGGCCTCATCCTGATGCCGGTCGACCCGGCGCTCGATCTGGGCGCCTGGCTGGGGCGCATCGGCGGGCTCGCGGCCGTGCTCAGCCTGGGCGGAATTGCCTACGGCGCCGTCTGCACCTTCTTCGGCGTCTGGTCGCGCCGCGCGATCATCTGGAGTGTCGTGGTGCTGATCGGCTGGGGTGTCGTCTTCGGCGGCCTGCCCGGGGCGATGCGCACGACCTCCCCCCACCGCTACCTGCTGGGCCTGGCCAAGGACTGGTGCGGGGTCGAGAACACCTTCACCGGCATGTTCGTCCCCGACCCGGATCCGCCCAGCGTGCTGACTTCGCTGCTGGTCCTGGTAATCGCCTCGGTGGTGTTCTTCCTGCTCGCTGCGCGCGCCGCAAAACGCCGCGACGTGCTCTAGGAAGACTTCGACGCCTTCTTCTTCGCGGCCTTCTTCTTGCTCGCCTTCTTGGCGGTCTTCTTGGCCGCCTTCTTCTTCGTAGCCTTCTTCTTGCGAGCAGGCCCGCCTTCGCGCGGCTTGAACTCGAAGCCGTGGCGGCCATTCGGCTTGCGCGTCAGGCGCGCGGTGAAAGCCCGCCCCTTGCGCGAGATGAAGTCCTCGATCCAGTTGGTGTGGCCCGGCTCCTCCGCGAAGTAAGGCCGCAGGTCCTCGCGCGACATCTCGCGCTTGCAGACCGTGCGGGGCATCTTCAGCCCGCAGCCCTTTTCCGAGCCCTCGACCCGGCACTCGAAGTGCGTCGGCGTCTCGATGATCTGGCCTTCGCCGCACTTCGGGCAGCCGACGTAGGGCGATGCATCGACCTGGTACGAGACCAGCTCGGGAGCGACCGCGCCGTCATCGTCGCCGCCGCGGTAATCCTTCACCGGCTCGAACTCGAGCTTCAGCTCGTCATTGAGCCGCACGCGGCCGGCGTAAGTCTCGCCGCGCATGCTGACGAAGCCGTCAAGCGCGCCCGTGTCGCGGGTCTCGAGCAGCTTCTCGACCACTGGGCGGTTCAGGTAGCGGCCGCGGAACTCCTTCCAGACAGTGAAGCCGCATTCCTCGGCGTCGACGGTCTTCACCGCCCATTCCTTGGCGCTGTTCGCCGGCATCTCGGCGTGCACCATCTCGGAGAGCTGCTTCAGGAAAACGCCGACCGGGCCAGACTCGGTGCGCCGCACGCGGACCACCCCGTTGGTGCGCTTCGGCAGAGCTTCCACTTCGGCCACGCCGTCGAGCTTGCTCGCCGCCGAAGCCAGGCGTTCGCAGAGATCGGCAAGCGGCACCGCGGCCTCCTTGCCCATCCCCTTGATCGCGACTTCAAAGGTGTCGCCTTCGGCTTCCTTTGAGCAGCGATAACCCTTGAGCCCTTCCATGACCGGCTCGGCATCGCGCGGACACTTGCCCACCGGGGGCTCCTCGGCGTAGAGATCCTCGTAGGAGAAGTCGCGGATCTTCTCAGCCAGGTCGCGCACTCCGGTGACCACCTGCTCCATGTAGCTGTCCGGATCCTGCTTGCCCTCCTCCACCAGGTGGAGCTGCGCCTCCATGTCGGCGGTCAGCTCGGCCTTGGCGAGGTTGTTGATCCGCAGGCGCTCCAGGAAGTCGATCAGCGTGATGCCCTTGGCCGCGGCGCGCAGCGTCTTGCCGCTGCGCAGCACGTAGTTCTTGGCGATCAGCGATTCGATCGTGTCCGCGCGCGTGGCTGGCGTGCCCAGGCCGCTCTGGCGCAGGCTGGCGAGATCCTCTTCGTCATTGACCTCCTCGAAGGCATCGAGATCCAGGTCGGTGGCCGTCTCCATGGCCTTCAGCAGGCTGGCTTCGGTGTAGCGCTTCGGAGGCCGGGTCTGGTCCGCTTCCAGTTCGAGGTCCTCGACCTTCGCCTGCGCCGGCTCGCCGGGTTCGACCCCGAGGTCGCCCAGCAGCTCCGATGGCGAGGGACGCTTGTCCACCAGCTGCCAGCCCGGCACCACCATGCGGTTCGACTCGGTGAAAAAGGTCGGCTCGCCGCGGACCTCTTCGGGCAGCCCGGTTGCGTCGGCTACCTGAATGACCGACTCGCGCACCACCTTCTGCCAGGTGCTGGGGCCGAGGAAGGCTGCCAGGAAACGGCGCAGCACCAGCTCGAAGATCTTGGCATCGTCGCCGCCGAGCGGAGTCGAGGGCCAGTTACCGGTGGGGATGATCGCGAAGTGATCGCCGACCCGGGCATCGTCAAAGTGCCGGCCGGTGTTCTTCAGCCCGTCCTGCTGCAGCTTGCGCGCGGCTTCGGCGATGGCTTCGGCCCGCTGCCCCTCGGAGAACGCGCCGCTGTCGACCGCCCCGCCGGCCAGGGCGCCGATCAGCTCGTCGACCTTCTGGCGGTAGTCCTGCGGCAGCGCGTTGCTGTCGGTACGCGGATAGGTGAGGACCTTGTGACCCTCGTAGAGGCGCTGCGCTGCCTGCAGGGTGCGGCGCGCCGACATGCCGTAGCGCGAGTTGGCCTCCTTCTGCAGCGAGGTCAGCTGATAGAGCATCGGCGGGTTGCGCTTGCTCTCGCTGACCTTCTCGGTGACGACGACCGAACGGCCTTCGCAGGCGTCACGCAGCGCGCGCGCGGCCTCTTCGTTCCAGACCTTCTCGTCGTCCTTGCCGGTGCGCGTGCGCCGGTACTGGGCGGTGTACTGGTGGCCGTTGGCCTCGAACTGCGCCTTGAGTCGCCAGAACGGCACCGGCACGTGGGCCAGCACCTTGAGTTCGCGGTGGACCAGCAGCGCCAGCGTGGGAGTCTGCACGCGGCCAGCCGACCAGACCCCGCTCTCGCGGCGCCCCTTCAGGCGCTTGGTGATGCCGCGGGTGGCGTTCATGCCGATCAGCCAGTCGGCCTCGGCACGGCAGTAGGCCGCAGCGCTGAGCCCCGCGTACTCGCCCTCGGGCTTCATCTCATCGAAAGCGGAGCGGATGGCGCTGTCAGTCATCGACTGCAGCCACAGCCGGTAGACCGGCTTGTCGACTCCGATGTACTCCTCGATCTCGCGGAAGATCAGCTCGCCCTCCCGGGCGGCATCGCAGGCGTTGACGATGCTCTGCACCTGCGGTCGCTCGGCGAGCTTGCGGATCAGCCGCAGCTGCTTGGTCATGCCGCTGCGCGCCTTGCGCTGGAACGGCGCCAGGACAGCGCCCGAGGCCCCGGAAGGCCGCCCGGGCAGGATGGGCAGCGAGTCCAGCAGCCAGGCCGAGAGCTCTGGCGAATAGTCCTCGGGCTCCTTCAGCTCGAGCAGGTGACCGATCGCCCAAGTGATCAGGTGCTCGGGGCCCTCCCAGTAGCCCTCGTGCTTTTCAAACTTCCCAGGGAGGACGCGGGCCAGATCTCCGGCCACGCTCGGTTTCTCGGCGATGATGAGCTGCATGATGTTCTTCCCGGCTTACCCGGGGACGAGGTCCGCGCGACGCGCTGGCACCAAGGGCAGCGGCGGCGAACCGGGCTCGGAGACTACCCGGGCGGGCGGCAGTGCTCAACCCGAGCCTGACCCCCTTCATTGGGCTCAGATCTGCGCAAGTATCTTTTGTGCATGACTTTACACACATTCTCTCACTAGCGCGCGGCATCTTGAGAACCTAAGCCTAAGAGATTTAATTACAGTGACTTAGGAAGATTGAGCCCACTTAAGGGGCCCAGTCTCATTCAAGTGCCCCCGCCTCCTTCGACGATACGACTCCGGAGTCCTCCATCATGTCTGACAAGCCCCTCCCCCTCTTTGAGAGCCTTGCCGCCGTCTTCGGCATGGCCGTGGTCGCTCTCCTGGTCGCGTTGCCGAGCTCCGGCAGCTCCGAGGAAGAGAGCGCGGAGCGGGTCCTGCAGGACCATCTGCGTCAGGTGCGGGTTGCGGTCCGTCAGCTGGTGGAATCGGGGGAGCTGGTACCTGGCAATGCTGAGCAGCTTCAGGCTGTTCTACTCGACAAGTACCTCGTCGAGATGCCTGTCAATCCGCTCAACGAGCGGTCGTCGATTCGCATCAACAGCGCGGCTTTTGCCGAGCCCAAGCCGAACGGCTCCGCCGGCTGGCTGTACGTCCCGGGTGATCAGCGCGTCGTGCCCGACCTGCCCACCCGCGACCGGAATGGACGTCCATTCCTGAGCTACTGATATTCCTGTCGTCCTCCATGAAGCAGGCCCGGCATTCTTCGGAATGCCGGGCCTGTGGATCTTCTGAGGCAGGGTGAATGCCTAGTCGTCGCGGAACTCGACGTGGCAGGCCTTGCAGGAGCGGCGCACGACATCGAAGGGCTCCTGGGCGTCGGCGATGCGATCCTCGTCGAGCGCCTTCTCGAGCGCGATCGCGCCCTCGAGAGCTTTGCGCATCTCTTCCTGATAGAGCTCCTCCCCGGCGAGGCTGGGCTCGGTCAGATGCGAGGAGGACTCGATCGACTCGCGCAAAATGCGCGCGACGTTGTGCGGATCGAGATCCGGGTGATCCGCCGAGCTCAGGAAACCGGCCTTCTGGATGAGCTTCATCTCATCCCAAGTGCGGTCGAGCTTGGCCATGGCGGCTTCGAAGTCGCTCACTTCGGCGATTGCCACCAGCTCGGGCAGCTGCGTGCCCGCGGCGGGCGACTGGAAGGCGCGCACATCGCGCCACAGTCCCGGGTAGCCTTCGCTGGTGCCGGCCTCGACCAGCACGTTGATGCCATCCTCCACCGAACAGCCGGTCGACTCCATCAGCGCGATGGCGGCAGCAGCCGGACCGCGGTGCTTGCCGTGGTGGCAGTGGAAGTAGAACGGCCCTTCGCGCTCGCGCATGACGCGCACCATGGCAGCGGACTGCTCGGCGGTGATGCCGTCGTAGCCGATCGGGATGTGGATGTAATCCAGCCCGTACTTCTGAGCCATCTCGAGCTTGGGAGTGGCGCCATCGACGTTGACGATCGTCTTGACACCCAGTCGCGCCAGCTCGGCGTAGGCTTCCTCGGTCTTGGGCTCTGCTCCGCTGTACAGCTCGTCGGTGAGCCGCAGCAAGCGGTGTACATCCTCGCTCTCGATGTGCTCGAATCCGAGCCCGTCCTCAGAGGCAAGCTCTTGCGATTTGGCGTCTGACGCAGACGGGCCGCTCGAGCAGGCCCAGTTGCCTGCGAGCAGTCCGGCCAGAGCCAGAATGAGCGGGAGGGTTCTCATGCCGTGAAGAATGCAATTTCCGTGCCAGGGCGCACGGGGAGCGTGGTGGGCAGGGATGTCACGCTCGGGGAACATCATAAAGCAAGGCGGAAGCCCTGCCACTCTCGATTGCATCCCGGGCGGCGACCGAAGCCGAGGCAAAATCGGGGAAAAGCCCGCTCAAACGCAGCAAAATGGCCGCCCCAAGCTGGGCGACGTGGAACTCGGGCGCGATCCCCATGAGCGCCCGGGCCGTGGCCTGCCGGGCGGATTCGAGCCGGTCCTCATGGGTCTGATGCGGCTCGTGGGGCCAGCTGAGAGCGAGATCATCCGGCTGCAGCCGCAGCGGCAGCTTCATGCCGTCCTCAAGTAGCATGCCCCGGCTTCGCTCCGCGACCGAAGGATCGATCGAGCCTTCCACCCCCTGCAGGATGATGCAGCGCTGGTGGCCGAGCGAGGCCAGCGCGTCGCCGGCGAGCCCCAGAACCGGCCCCGCCATCGACGGCACCAAGACCGCCGCCTGACTGGGAGCCAGCAGCTTGCTGACCTGGTCCGGCACCGAGCGCAGGCCGACCTCCTCTTCGACGCGCAACAGGCGCTCCCAGCCTGCGTCGCTGCGCGTGGGACACCAGCAGGCGAGCCCGCGTTGCCGCAGCTCGGCCTCCGCCGTGCCCACCGACGAGCAGCGCTCCCCGACCAGATCCTGCCAGAGATCGCCCAGCGTCGGTCCGCCGCCCTCGACGCGGCCGCTGGCCTGGACCAGGACCTTGGCCCCCGAGGCCGCCGCTGCCGCAGCCGAGGCCAGCCCGATGGGCGGACTCTGCAGCTTGCCGAGCCGAGTCGTGGCCACCACGACCGAGTGCGCCGGCAGGCTGGGAAACTCGAGTCGAGCCCGGGCCGCCCGCGCGAAGCCGACCAGTTCATCGGCCGCCGCGCCGCGGGCGCGAATCAGACTGAACAACGCGCCGACCTGCCCATCGCTGCCCTCACCATCCAGGAGTGCGGCGAAGACCTCCTCGGCCTCGCGGCTGGAGAGATTGCGGCCTTGCGACGCCGACAGGGTGCCGCCGACCACGCGGATCCATCGACGCAGGCCCGACTCAGGCATCAGGCCTCGAGTTCCTCTTCGAGAGCAGCGAGCACTTTCTCGACGTGCCCTTTGACGCGGATGTTGTCCCACAGCCGCGCGACCTTGCCGGAAGGATCGATCAGGAAGGTGCTGCGGACGATGCCGAGATACTCCCGGCCATAGTTCTTCTTGGTCCGCCACACCCCGTACTTGCTCGCCACCTTGGCGTCGCGATCGACGAGCAGCGGAAAGTTCAGATCGTGCTTCTCGACGAAGCGCTCGTGCCGTTCGAGCGGATCGGGGCTGATCCCGACCACCAGGGCCCCGAGATCTTCAAAACTCGCCAGCGCATCGCGGAAGTTCTCGGCTTCCGTCGTGCAGCCCGGAGTGAGATCCTTGGGGTAAAAGTACGCCACGACCCAGCGGCCACGGTGCTCGGTGAGCCGGAAACTGCCTCCTTCCGTAGAAGGCAAGGTAAATGCCGGGGCGCGCTTGCCCTCTTCGAGACTGGGGTTGGCCACGCGTTCGAATGAGTCGGAACCGGGGGGAGGTGCTGCTTCAACAGCCAACCGGGAGCAGGATTCTGCCGTCATCCTGCAAGTCGCGCTAGGGGTTTTCGCAGCAACGCGAAGAGCGCGCGCCGATGCATCGGCGCGCGCTCTAGAAAGCGATCGAGAAGCGAAGATCAACGACCGCCGTCGGCCTCGGGAGCGTCGACTTCGACCGGCTCTTCTTCCATGACCTCGTCCTGAACACCGTCCGTGATGTCCTCAAGCAGCGCCTCGACCGGGTTCGGAGCCTCGTCTTCCTCGCGTGGGCGGATGTGCGCGAAGTAGCTCGCCTTCTGCTTGTCGTAAGCGAGCCGACCATTGACGACCGCCCACTGCACGAAGGTGCGGTAATCGAACAGGTCGCCGTCGGTGATGATCAGATCGGCGTCCTTGCCCACTTCGATCGAACCGATGCGATCGGCCACACCCAGAATGCGCGCGGCATCGAGGGTGATCGAACGCAGGGCCGCATCTTGGTGGAGCCCACCGCGAATTGCGAAGGCCACTTCCATCGGCAGGGGCAGCAGGTCGCGACCCGCCAGGCCGCCCAGGCTGATGCCCGCCTGACCCGGCAGAATCGCAAACTCGACGCCGGAATCCCACAGGATGCGCGCATTCTCGATGCTCCAGCCCGAAGGCCGGTTCAGCTCGGGATCCGCCCAGTCCTTGGCGCGCGGCGTGAGCACCATCGAAGCGCCCGTGCGGCCGATGCGCGGAGCAAGCGTCCAGGCCTCGCGGCCGCCTTGAATCACGGCACGCATCGGGAACTCTTCGAGCAGCTCGCAGACGGCCAGCAGATCGCTGGCGGTATCGGCCCGGAAGCGAGCCATCCGCTCGCCCTTCAGTAGGGCGACGTGGTTCATCGGGACGCCCTTCGTCTCGGGCTCTTTCAGATCCTTCTTGCCGAGCTGCTTATCCAGTTCGAAGCTGCGCAGCTTGCGCAGGTACTCGCGCGCCTGCTCGAAGCTGTCGCGGGTCGAACGGCGGCTGCTGGGCGAGAAGCTGGAGTAGCTGACATCGACCCAGGAAGTCGTGCCCAGGAGGTGACCCTCGAGGGTGCCGCGGGTGAGCTTGCCGATCGTGCCACGGGACTGCACGGTGGTCAGACCGCCGGCCAGGGCCAGATCCACGTAGAGCGCGAACGGGTCGAAGCTATCGACGCTGTCGGTGCCACGGCCCGGGATGATGCCGCGGGACTCGACCGCGACCAGACCGGGATAGACCCGCATCCCGTGTGCTTGGATGGTGCGCGCTCCTTCGGGGACCGCGACGTCCTGCCCCACCTTGAGGATGCGGCCATCCTTGCACAGCACGGTGCCGTTCAGGATCACGCCGCGCGTGACCGTGTAGACATCGCCGCCGATCACCGCGAGATAGGGGCTATTTGGATCCTCAGCGGGCTCCTCTTCCACCACCTCCTCGGTGACTTCCTCCTCGACCAGTTCCTCTTCCTCGAGAACCGGCTCTTCCACGACCTCTTCCTCGACCGGGGGCTCCTGAATCGGGGCCGCCGCCCAGGCGGGCAGAGTGAAGGCCCCAGAGAGCAGGGCCAGCAGTAGCGAACGCGAGAGAATCGACATGCCTAGTTCTCCTCCTCCTTGGCCCGGTCGTAGATGACTTCACCGGCCGCGACGAGGTGGCTGACCCGTGCCAGCGGATCGAGGGGATCCCCTTCGAGGATCACAAACGTGGCCGGACCGCCGGCCTCGAGCGGGGCCACGAGCTCTTCCTGGCCCATGGCCTGGGCGGGCTCCACCGAAACGCCGCGCAGCGCAGCGTTGCGATCGAGGCCCTCGCGCACCAGGTCGCCCAGTCCGACACGCCAGGATTCGAGCGCCCGCGAGGAGCGCGTCGAGGTGGGCAGCAGGACGAGCTTCTCCACGCCTGCCGCCAGCAGCTCGGCCACCAGATTGGTGCGCAGTTGGGTTGAGGGCAGGTTCGGAATGCGCGCAGGCGCGTAGACCCGCACGCCGGCTGCCGCGATGGCGTCAGCGACCTCGTGCAGGTTGGTGGAGTTGCCGTGATCCAGCACCAGCTCCCAGGCAAACTCACGATCCCCGACCACGTCGAGCCAGTGCAGCCACTCGCCCGGCGAATCAATCCAGACCTGGACGACCCGCTCCTTGCGAATCAGATCGACGACCGGCTGGATGTTGGGGTCGATCCGCGGAGCCTGAAACTCCTTGGGCGGCTCCTTGTCCTCGCCCTTCTTGGGCTCATCGGCGGCCTTCCCGCCCTTGCCCTCGCCTTCCTTCTGCTTCTTGGCTTCCTCGGCGGCGGCCTTCTGCTTCTCTTCCCATTCCTTGCGGGCCTTCTGCCAATCCGCGCGCGCCTTCTCCTCTTTCTCGATCGCCTCTTCGGCGCTCTCAAAAGCCTTGCGGAGCAGATCCTTGGAAGACTTGCTCATGTCCAAGGTCATGACCAGGTGCAGATCGTGGACGAGCGTGTCCTCGGCGAGCTCGGAAGCGTCGCTGCGGATCACCGAGGTGCGGCCAGGGATGCCCGATCCCGGAGGAACGAGGCCAACCAGCAGCACCCCCGCCTCGCGGAGGTCTTCCATGACGTCTTCGTCGGCGCGATGGACACCCGCTGCGACGTAGCGGCCGTAGCCACCGGTGCCGCGGGAGTCGCTGGGAAGCAGGCCCTGTGCCTGGCCCAGCACGAAGGGCGGCATGGCGACCGAGCCGGTGCCGCGCAGGTCGATGACGCGGGCATGGTCGGGGACAATCACCGACTGACCGATCCGCTCGATGACGCCATCGCGAACGACGATGCTCGCATTTTGGAGCGCGTCGCCAGTGAGGGTCTCGATGTGGTCGAGGCGGTAGACGGTCGCCTGCCCGGTCGGCTCATCCCCCTGAGGGGCGACGAGCGGGAGCGCGGAAAGCAGGAAGGCTGCGAACATGGATCAGTAGCGCTGTCCTTGACGAATGTCGTAGACGATCTCGCCGTCCACCAACACGAGTTGGACCGGCGAGCGGGGATCAAGGGGTTGTCCGGCTTTGATGACGATGTCGGCATCGAGACCGGGCTGGAGGGTACCGACACGGTGGTCGGCCATGATCTGCCGAGCCGGGATCACGTTGATCGACTCGAGGCAGGTCCAGGTGGTCGCGCCGAAGCGTTCGGCCAGCGTCGCCTGGTAAAGATACTCCTCGGCGGGGACGACCGGAGCGTCCGTCTGCACCGAGATGTCGGTGTTGCCACCCGACTCGTAGGCCTCGACGAGCCCGCGCACCTGCGCCTTGCCGTTGAAGCTGAAGTCGATGTTGCGTGGCCCCACGTTGAGAGCGGCGCCGATCTCGGCCAGAGCCGGTGCCGTCATGTAGCCGTTGAAGCTGGCGTGGCTGACCACCACCGGGACCTGCGCTTCCAGCTGGAACATGCGCACGGTGCCGTAGGTGTCGCGGCCACCCGCGGTGTGCACCAGGTACGGGTGCTTGCCCTGGACGATCGCGGCGATGTGCGCGACCTCCGGGTTCTCGTCGAGGGTGTCGGCCTCGGCCACCACACGGGCGCGGTCAAGCCACCAGCGCAGCATCCACCACATGCCCATTCGGGCACCGCCCAGGTCGCTGGAGCGCTCTGGGTTGTACCCCTGAGCCACCTTGACCGAGCCGGGATGACGAAGGATCGCGTCGCCGTTGTCCTCGGCGGGGCGCAGCTTGACCAGCACGCCGGCGCCGGACATGTTCGTGCCCGAGCCAGGGATGGCGTTGACGGTGGTGACTCCCCCGGCGCAGGCGTCCTGGTACTGCAGGTTCCAGGGGCGCACGGTGTCGAGGACCCGGAGCTCCGGGTTGTTGGGGTTCACCATGTCGTTGATGTCCTCCCAGCTGCCGGTCTGCGAATGGTTGTGCAGATCGACGCCGCCGGGGAAGGCCCAGCTGCGCGGGAAGACGTGGTGCTCGTAGCCCGCAGGGATCTCGAGCTCGCTCTGCTTGCCCACCGCCACGATCTGCCCCCCTTTCACGATGAGGCGCGCGTTATGGATGACCTCGCGCGAGGTCATCGGCATCGCGACGCCGACATCGATCACCTTGCCGGCTTGCACAGGAGCTTCCTGGGCAAACGGCAAAGCGAGGGCGAGCGTGGCCAGCAGCATCGGTCTAGAAGCGGCGGCCGTCCTGGGCGTCATAGACCAGCTCGCCGCGCACCCAGGTCTTGAGCACGTGCGAGCGCGGATCGACAGGGTTGCCCGTCCAGAGCACCAGGTCGGCCTCGAGGCCAGGGCGGATCGAGCCGGCGATGTCGTCCATCTTCAGCGCGATCGCAGGGTGACGAGTGATGCCCAGCAGGCCATCACGGCTGTCGCCCGCGCCCAGGCGCACCCCCATCGCCGCCTGGTAAGGCAGTTCTTCCTGCGGGATGACCGGAGCGTCGGTGTTGTAGCCGAGCAGCAGGCCGTTGGGCACCTGCTCGTACCAGCCGGCCGCGTTGCCGATGATCTTGGCCGAGCTGCGGTCAAACCAGAACTGACGCGGGCCGTTCATGACCGGCACGTCGTACTGGACCGCAAGTGAACCCGTCTTGAAGCCGTCAAAGGTGCCGTGGTCGACGAAAGCGTCCAGGCCGAGATCGCGCTTCTGCATCAGGATCGTCTGCATGACGACCTGATAGATCTGCGTGTGCACCGAGACCGGGACGGTCTTGTCGACCAGCCCCTGGAAGTTCTCGTACATCGGGTTGAAGGGCGCTTTGCCGGCGCGGTAGTCGTGCACCCACTGGATGCCCTTCTCGAGGGTGTCGCGGGTGTTCCAGTTCATCATCGCGCGCCCCACCCCGAAGCCGTAGCGCTCGGGGTTACCGGCCTGCGCGACCTTCAGCGAACCGGGCGCGCGCACGACCATCTCTTCGACGGTCTCACCGGCGGTTTTCACGAGCATGCCGAAGCCACCCATGTTCGAGCCCGAACCCGGAATGAACAGCGCGCTGGTGATACCACCCGCGACCGAATCGAGCAGGTAGGGGTTCTCCGGCTCCAAAACCTCGTGCGTCTGCTGACCAGGGTTGGTCAGGTAGACGTTGTCGTTCAGGTCGCGCAGCGAACCGGCCACGTGGTTGTGGGCCTCGACCGCACCCGGGCACAGCCAGTTGCGGCCCAGGTCGATCACCTGGGCGTCGGCGTAGCTTTCATCCGCGAGGATGTCGACTGCCCGACCGACCGCGATGATCGTCTGACCCTGCAGCACGACGGCGCCGTTGTTGATCATGTCCTGCTCGGCCGCGGTGAACACCTTGGCCGCCTTCAGGACGGTCATCGGCTCCTGCTCCTGCGCCGGAGCGAAGAGCGGAACCAGAGTGAGGAGGAGCGAAATCATTCCGTCGGGACCTCTTGACCGTTGACGAAGACGTGGGTGATCCGCGTGCGCAGATCGAAAGGCATGCCGCTGTGCACGACGACGTCCCCGTCGAGACCGGGCTGAATCCGGCCGACGCGGTGCGCGATGCCCAGCAGATCGGCGGCACCGGCGGTGAGACCGTGGAGCGCCTGCTCGGCACCCAAGCCGTAACGCGCCGCCATGGCGAGCGCCTGCGGCAGCATGGCCGCGCGGCGGCCATTCGCGTTGGACTGGAAGGCGAAGGCAATCCCTGCTTCATTGAGCTTGGCTGCCGGCACCACATCCATGCCGTTCTCGCGCTGCACCAGTTCGCTGGGTGCCACCACGCCGATGCCGGCCTGGCGCAGCAGGTCGGCGACCTCGTGCGCCTCTTCGCCTCCGACGATCTGCATCGGCAGCTTGGCAGCCTGGAAGGCCTTCACTGCGGCGCGGATCTCGTCGGCGCTGTTGACGTAAACCAGCGCGACCGCGCGGCCCTCGTAGAGCGCGCGCATGCCTTCGTAGCGCGCGTCGAGGCGCGGCGGCTGCGGGCCGTCGTCCTTCTTGACGCGCTTGCGGGTGATCTTGGCCGGACCGCTGTCCACCTCGATCCGGTTCATTTCGAACTCGGTGGAGCCAAAGCCCATGACCTCGACGGTCACCATCATGTGATCCGGCGCGTCGATGACGCCGGTGACCGAGATGGTGATGCCTTCTTCTTCGATCTCGAAGCTGGCCGTCTTGGTGTCCGGGTTCCAGGTGCCTTCCAGCTCGGCCTCTTCGCCCGGCGCCATCGGCGTCGAGAAGATGCCCGTGAGCTTGGTGCCCTCGTGGAACAGGCGCGCCTGGAAGTCGATCGGCTCGGGGAGCTGTTCGGCTTCGATGGTGCCTTCCCAGAGGCCGTTGAGCGGGTCGACTTCCTTGACCTCTTCTTCGACGGTCTCGGCCGGCTTGTCGCCTTCGTCCTCGTCGGACTGATCGGCCTTCTTGACCTGAGCACCGGTGGCGAGCCGCTTGCGCAGCTCGGCTTCCGAAGCTTCGCGTTCGTCGGCCTTCTTCTTGGCCTCCTCCTGCTCCCACTTGGCGCGATCGGCGCGGTACTTCTCCCACTTGTCAAAGTAGGACTTGCCACCACGCAGCTGGTTCGCGACCAGGGAATCGAGCCCGCTGACACTATTGCTGCGGCCGTCCAGAAGGACGACGCGACGGTCGGCGAGGTAGGCAGCCTCGGCCGAGTCCGCGGCGGTCTTGACAGCGGTCGCCATCACGCCGCTCGAGCTGATGCTCGTCGGCCCAATGACGGCGGTGGTGATGCCAGCGCGAGCCAGCGGCTGCCAGGACGCGTCATCGCGCGAGCCGGCGGCCAGCAGCCCCATTTCGGCGCGCGGGTCCCAGCTGCGGCCCACACCCTGGGTGCTGCGCGCGTCGATGAAACCCGGAGTGAGGTGCGCATCGGCGCCCGCGTCGACGACGCGCGCACCGCTCGGGTGCGGCACCGTGCGGCCCGCGGCGACGATCTTGCCGTCCTTGAGCAGCACTTCGACGCCGCCGGTCATCGGCGCACCGTTGCCCGTCCACAGCGTTCCGGCACGCAACACCACGGCGTTGCTTGCTGCCAGCTCGGCCTCTTCGGCGCGGGATGCGCGATCCCAGACCTTGCTGCCTTCGATGTAGACCTGGCTCACGCTGGCCGCCGCGTCGAGCGGAGCCCCGTGCACCACGATGAAGTCAGCATCGCGACCCGGCACCAGGCTGCCGACGCGGTCGGCGACACCCAGCACTTCGGCTGCAGTCTTGGTGACCCCGTTCAGCGCTTCGGCTTCGTCGAGGCCGAAGGCCATGCCCGCCGCGGCCGACTCGAGCAGCCAGGTCCAGCGGCCGTAGGCCGAGGGGCTGAGCGCGACCGAGACGCCGGCGTCGGCGAGCTTGCGCAGCGCATCCGGAGCCGGCGGCTCCCAATCCGGACCGAGATCCGGGAGGCTGGTGAAGATCGGCGGATGGAAGACCACGCTGGCACGCTGGCCCGCGAGCGCTTCGATCAGGCCGTCCGCTTCCGAGCCACCGTCGATCACGATCGGGGTGTCCCAGGCATCCGCGAGCTCAAGAGCGCCGCGGATTTCGCCGTCGGCATCGGCGGCGACGCGCAGAGTGCCCTTATCGCGCAGGAAGCGCGCCATCGCCCGCGAGTGCAGGTCTTCGGCGCCCCACTGCGAACCGACCGCGCTTTCGCGCAGCGCCAGCAGCGCGCCGGCACGGGTCATCGGCGCCTGGCGCTCGGCCGGGACGATCGGGTTCTCGTTGGTCGGCGGGATCGGCGGACGGAAGTAGACCGGCGGGTTGTACGCCTCGGGGCGCAGGG
>PAHY01000013.1 GCA_002705055.1 Planctomycetota bacterium | reverse complement strand
GCCGCTGCGCGCCGCGCTGCAGGCGCGGCGGCAGGCCGGACAGCGCAGCATCCTGCTGCGCGGCAACCGGGACGTGCTGCTGCGTCCCGCCCAGGCTCCGACGGTCGGCATGGAGATCGCCGATCGCGTCCTCTGGGAGCCCCCGAACGGCGCCGGGAAGGTCCTGTTCAGCCACGGCGACGAGTACTGCCTGAACGACGCGCCGTATCAGCGCCTGCGCCGCACCCTGCGCCGGCCCAGCGTCCGCGGGCTGCTGCGCGCCCTGCCGGCCCCGGTCCGTACCTGGATGGGCCGGCGCATGCGATCCCACAGCCAGGAGGCGGTCGCCCGCAAGCCGCTCAACGTCCTCGCGCTCGAGCTCGACGCCGCCCGGAGCGCCCTGGAAGCGGTCGGGGCGCAGCACGCCGTGATCGGCCACCTGCACGCCCCGGCGGAGCACGATCTGGGGGCCGGCCAACGGCTGCAAGTCCTGCCGGCGTGGGAGCCTGGGCAGGCCGCCTGGACAGGCTCCCCGGCTTGACCCTGGGGCCGGTGCGAATACAATCTTGGGCCCTCATGTCCGAGGAGTCCCATCCAAGGAATTCCGGGGTTCGGCCCGTCGTCACCCTGGACGGCCTCTCGGGATCTGGCAAGAGCACCCTGGCCCGCAAGCTGGCCGAGGCACTCGGCTGGGCCTACTTGGACAGCGGCGCGTGGTACCGCGCGCTGACCTGGGCCACCCTGCGTGAGGGCGCGGATCCGACCGACTCCGGTCAGGTCCTCGATGTTCTTTCTCGTCTCACCCTGTCCAGCACTCCCAGCGGCGACGTCCTCGTCGATGATCACCGCCCGGGGCAAGAGCTGCGCACCCCAGCGATCGACGCTTCGGTTTCCGAAGTCGCCGATCACCCGCAGGTGCGCGCCGCGCTGACTGCGCGGATGCAGCAGCTTCGCGAGCAGCCGCAAGTGCACGGCGTCGTGGCCGATGGCCGCGATGCGGGCGCCGTCATCTTCCCGGATGCCGCGCTCAAGATCTTCGTCGAAGTCTCGCTCGACGTGCGCGCTGCCCGGCGCTTTGCGCAGCAGCAGGCCGCCGGCTTGGACACCACGCTGGACCAGGCGCATCAGGCACTCGCTCAACGCGATGCCCGCGACGCCGCCCGCGGTGAGGCCGCACCTCAGATTCACCCCGGTGATCAGGTGCTGCAAAACGACAACCTTTCCGTCGAAGAGGCGATCCGGCGCCTTCTTGCATGGACGCAGGCCACTTACGGCAGCGACTGCGCGGCTTCCTAGCCCGACCTTCACCGGCACCATTCCAACAGCCTTCATGGCATCCAAAGAACTCATCCGGCGCTTCGACATCGACGAAGCGACCCTCGAACAAGAACTCGCCGCCGCCCTCGGTGGTGAGGTAGACGTCTCTTCGGCCATCGGTGATTCCACCGGCGACGTCGAGCGGGAACAGATCGTCCCCGCCAAGGTCCTGAACATCGACTACACCCGCAACCGGGTCATGGTCGACATCGGCGGCAAGGCCGAAGCTCCCATTCCCTTCGACGAGTTCGAAGACGGTATGCCCGAAGTCGGTGACGAGTTCGAGGTCTACTACCGGGGCGACGATCGGGCCACCAACGTGCCCGCTGTCTCCAAGAAGGAGGCCGACCGCGAGCGCGCCTGGGCCAAGGTCGTCGGCGTCTACGAGGTCGACAACATCATCGAAGGTCCGGTCAAGAAGAAGATCAAGGGTGGCCTGCTGATCGACGTCGACGGCGTCATGGTCTTCATGCCCGCCTCGCAGATCGACCTGCGCCGCACGCCCGAGCCGGCCGATTTCATCGGCGCCAACGTGCGCGCGAAGATCGTCAAGATCGACCTCGAGCGCAAGAACATCGTCGTCTCGCGTCGTCAGCTCCTGGAAGAGGAGCGCGCCGAGAAGCGCGCCAGCCTGCTGGCCGAGATCGAAGAGGGTCAGGTCCGTACCGGCGAGGTCAAGAACATCGCCGACTTCGGCGCCTTCGTCGACCTGGGCGGCATGGACGGCCTGCTGCACATCACCGACATGACCTACGGGCGCATCAAGCACCCGCGCGAGATGGTCAAGATTGGCGATAAGCTGGAAGTCGTGGTCATGAAGATCGACCGCGATCGCAACCGCGTCGCGCTGTCGCTCAAGGCTCTGTCGCAGGATCCGTGGGAGAAGATCGAGGAGCGCTTCCCGATCAGCTCGGTCCACAAAGGTCGCGTCGCGAACATCATGCCTTACGGCCTGTTCGTCGAGCTCGAGCCGGGCGTCGAAGGTCTGGTACACGTCACCGAGATCTCCTGGACCCGCCAAAACCCGAACCCGGAGAACGAGTTCGAGCGCGGCCAGGAAGTGGACGTCTTCGTCAAGGAGATCGATCACGAGAAGAAGGAGATGTCGCTGTCGATCCGCGAGGTCGAGGGCAACCCGTGGGACGAGATCGCCGACGCCTACGTGCCCGGCACCGTCATCGAGGCCACCGTCAAGAACCTGGCTTCCTACGGCGCCTTCGTCGAGATCGAAGAGGGCATCGACGGCCTGCTGCACAACACCGACTTCCACTGGACCCGCAAGATCCAGCACCCGTCGGAGATCGTGCGCAAGGGCGACCGCATCCAGTGCGTGGTCCTGGCAGTCGATCGCGAGAAGCAGCGCATCTCGCTCGGCATGAAGCAGCTCACGAAGAACCCCTGGGAGGATTACATCCCGGCGAACTACCACGTGGGCGACATGCTGGCTGGCACCATCTCGAAGACCATCTCGGCGGGTTGCTTCGTGCAGCTCGAAGAGGATCTCGAGGCCTTCATGCACTACTCGACCATCCCGCACGAAGCGCAGAACGACCCCGAGTCCTTCTGCCTGCCGGGTCTCAAGGTTGAGGTGCGCGTGGTCCGCGTCGACTGCGGCGAAGAGCGCATTGGTCTGTCCTTCATCCACGCCGATTTCGAAGAGAACGACGAGGTGCGTGCCAAGGCCGAAGAGGCCAAGGCCAAGAAGGCAGCCAAGAAGGCAGCCAAAGACGAAGACACCACCGAAGCTCCGCCTGAGGCCGCTGCGATCGCCGCAGAAGCCAAGGCCGAAGCCGAGGCGGACGCTCCGGCAGAGGAAGCCCCGGCGGAAGAGCCCGAGGCTGACAAGCCGGCGGATGCCGAGTAGGCTGTCTGCATGAGTCTGCGCACACCGCGCAATCCGCAGCCCCCGGGCCTGATGGCTCGGGGGCTGCTCCTTTTGACGGGCTTCGGCGGAAGCCTGTTGGGGAGCTGCAGCGGAGCCCCGGTGGCAGCCACGCCGCAGCCCAGCGTGGAGGATCCATTCGATGCTTCCACCGAGGTCGGCATGCGTATCCTGCGGGCACGCCTGCTGCGCGAGCAGCTGGAGGGCTCGTGGCGGATCGAGCAGCCGGAGCGGCCGCAGGAGTTCGGCAGCGCGTTGGACGCGCGCCTGCTGCTGCCCAATCCCTTCGGCCGGCCCTTCGAGATGATCGAGCCGCTCCAGGGCTACATCGTCGAGTTCGACTGGCGGATCGAGCGCTGGCTGCCCTTCGCCGCCGCCGAGGTGCTGCGGCATCGTCAAGTGGCGGCCCTGGATCGTCTGCTCGAGTTTCAGATCGGCGAGCAGATCGAGAGCCGGCTGCCTTTGCCGCTTGGGGCGCCCGGCGAGGCCTCGGCCGTGTGGCGGGTGCGGCTCGCGGCCACCATTCGCGTGGACGGCATCCGCATCGACGGCGAAGAGCTGCCGGTCAGCAAGGTGCGGCTTTCGCCGGCCAGCTTCCTGGTGGTGCCGGGCAACTGGGAGCCGCTGGCCGAGGACCCCTTCGGCTCGCTCGAGCGGCTGATCGCGATCCCCAACGCCGAGGTCGACCGCCACGTGCTCGTCGCCGCAGCGATGGTCCCGCGGGCGCGCCGCGACGAGGCGATTCAGTTCCTGATCGATCGCTTTGATCAGGCGCCGAACCTCCGCCGTCTCGACACGATGATGGCGGCGCTGCGCTTTCTGACCGGCCGTGACTTCCAGGAGAACCCCATCCTCTGGAAGGAATGGTGGGAGGATCGCAAAATGGGTGGGTCGTGAGCCAAGCCACCCCGGATCAAGCTCTGGCGCAGATCAAGCGCCTGTGCTCGGACCTCGTCACCGAGGACGAGCTGCGCAAGCGTCTCGAGATCTCCGCCGAGAAGGGCGAGCGCCTGCGCGTGAAGTTCGGCATCGACCCGACTTTCACCGATGTACACCTGGGCCACGCGGTCCCGATTCGTCTGCTGCGGCTGTTTCAGGACTTGGGGCACTTGCCCATCCTGCTGCTCGGCGACGCCACGGCGCGGCTCGGCGACCCGACCGGCCGCAACGATCAGCGCCCGCCGCTGACGCAGGAGGAGGTCGAGCACAACGCCGCGACCTACCTCGATCAGATCGGGCAGATCCTCGACCTCGATCCGGCGCGCTGCGAGCTGCGGCGCAACAGCGAGTGGTTCGGCGAGATGGACTTCTTCGACGCGCTGCGTCTGCTCGGTCGGGGGACGGTCGCCCGTCTGCTCGAGCGCGACGATTTCCGCAAGCGCATGGATCAGAACCTGCCGATCCACCTGCACGAGATGATGTACCCGCTCATGCAGGGCTGGGATTCGGTGATGCTCGAAGCCGACGTCGAGCTGGGAGGCAATGACCAGCTGTTCAATCTGCACATGGGCCGGCTGCTGCAGGAGCGCGAAGGGCAGCGTCCGCAGATCTGTCTCACGACCCCGCTGCTGCTCGGAACGGACGGCCGCAAGATGTCGAAGACCTACGGCAACCACGTGCCGCTGAACGGCGAGCCGGCGGATGTCTACGGCAAGGTCATGAGCCTGGGCGACGAGCCGATGGCCGACTGGTTCCGCCTCGCGACCGGGCTCGAGGACGCCGAGATCGACGCGATCCTCGCCGGGCATCCGCGCGAGGCCAAAGGGCGCCTCGCCTGGGAAGTGGTCGCCGGTCTGCAGGGCGCTGAGGTCGCCGATGCCGCGGCCACGGCATTCACCAATCAGTTCAAGCATAAGCAGCTGCCGGATGACATCCCCGAGGTGGGCCTCGAGCAGGACACCCTGGCCCTGCCGCAGCTGCTGAAAGGTGCCGGGCTCTGCCCGTCGACCAGCGAGGCCCGTCGCATGATCCAGCAGGGCGGGGTTCGCATCGACGGGGAGGTCGAGAAGGATCTGGGGCGAGAGCTCAGCCTGCCGACCGAGGGCGAAGGCATCCTCATTCAGGTTGGTAAGCGCAAGTTTGCCCGCGTGCGCCGCGGTTAGGCGAGCGCCTGCGCGCCCGCCTTACCAGGCCAGCTTCGGCTCGGGCAGCGGGGCCAACGGTCGCGCGGTCGGGGCCTGCCCGCCGGCGTAGCCGAGCTCTTCCAGCATGGCCAGCTCGGTCGCGGCGGCGCGGTCGGCGAGCCGGGCTGAGAGGGCGCTGACCGGAATCCGCGCGGCCTGGGCGCGTCGGGCCAGGAAGTCGACCCGCATCGCTTCGACCGCAGCACGATAGGCCTCATGCTGAGGGGGAATCGGACGCAGTTCGTCCGGATCCGTCGCGCGATCGAAGACGTAGTACGCCGGCGTCTGGTCAGGCCACTGAACCGGGACCAGGCGCAGAGCCTCGGCCGCCGGCGCCGGCTCGGCCAGCGGGCGGATCACGGTGAAGCGCGCATCGCGCCAGGCCTCGAAATGGCGGGCGCCATGCGGCGGCACGTTGGCGAACAGGTGGCTGAAGGCGCCCGAGGCCGAGCTCGCCGCGCCAGGCAGCCGATTGCCGCCCAAGGGCTGGGTCCAGGCCGGCGCGCCGGTGGCAGCCAGCAGCGTGGGCGCGATGTCCACAAAGCTGACCGGCGCCGTCACCGCCTGCCCACCCAAGGCCTGCTGCGGGCCGGCGAGCAGGAACACGGCCTGCGTCAGTTCGCGGTGCAGCTGATGACGATGGCCGATGCTGCCGTGATCAAAGAACTCATCGCCGTGGTCACTGACCACCGCGACCACGGTGTCGTCACGCAGCCCCAGGCGCTCCAGCCGAGTCAGAATGGTGCCGATCTGCCGATCAACGAAGTGAATCTCGCCGTCGTAGAGCGCTTCGACGTGCAGCAGATCGCGTTCGGGGATGCGGCGCCGAAACGGCGGCTCGAAGTCACGCACTGCCCGGCTGAAGTACCAGCGCACCCCGTCGTAGGCTCCCTGATACTCGGGGTCAAACCACGACTCCAGCATCGGGTCTGCCTTGCCCGGCAGATAGTCATAGTGCGGATCGTAGTAGTGCAGAAAGAGCATCCACGGCCGCTCGCTCGCGGCGAGATCCTCGAGGTCGCGCAGCGCCTGCTCGTTCAGGCGGTGGCCGGTCACATCCCAGTTGGCGGCCTGGCGGCGCAGGGCCGTGACCTCCTCGCTGCTCGGCTCGGGCGCCCCGGCCGCGACGCGGCGCTGCTTCCAGGCCTCGACCTCGGCGACCAGTTCGGTTTCCGAGATGCGTGCCGAGCGCCAGGCCTCAAAGCCGCGATCAAATCCAAAGCGGGCATCCAGAAAGGGTCCGCTGTAGACCCCACGGCAGCGATAGCCCGCAGCCGTCAGATGCTCGGCCAGCGTGCGGTGCTGCGGATCAATCCGAAAGCCCTCATCGATCACGCCGTGGGTGGGGTCATCCAGCCCGGTGAACAGCGAGACGTGCGCGGGCAGAGTCCAGGAAGTGCTGGACCAGCAGGAGTCAAAACGCACCCCGCGCCGGGCCAGCGCGTCCAGATGCGGCGTGATCTGCTTGTCCGGCTGAAACGGCGGTACGTAACCGTAGGCTCCGACGTGATCAGCGCGCAGCGAGTCGATCGAGATCAGCAGCAGGTTCTTCGGTCGGCTGCGCTCGCCCGACGGTTCGTTCGCTTGCTGTCCACAGGCGGCGAACAGCAGGACCGCGAGCAGGCCTCCGAACCGACGCGCCATCGCTACTTGATCTGACGCGGCGTCGGGTACGGCGCGAAGCGCGGAATCCGCAGCTGCGCGTCCGGCAGGCCGGTGGATGCGTCCATGTAGCCGAGATCGATCAAAGTCTGGCGCTCTTCCTCGGTCATCGCCTTCGGGTAGATCGCCTCGAGCGGCGACTCGACCAGACTCTGATGGTGCTGCTGATGCGCGGTCACCGCCAGCTGGAAGCGTTCGACTGCCTTCTTGAACTCGGGGTGCGAGGGCGGCAGCGGGTTCTGCTCGAGCGGGTCCTCTTGCCGATCAAAGGCAAAGTAGGGGACGCCACCCGGGAACAGCGTCTGCGAGAACTGCACCTTGTCCTGCGAGCCGTTGCTGAACGGCTGCGAAGTCAGCATGCGGTGCAGCGAATAGCGGCCATCGCGCCAGACCTCCTGAGTCTGGGCACGGAACAGGCCGGCACCGGCCGGCTGCAGATTGGTGAGATGACCAAGCGCCTCAAACGGCGCGGTCCCCGCGGCCTGATCGACGAAAGGGCGCACCGAAGTGCCTTCGGCGCCCGGCAGCGAATCGCCCAGCGCGTAGTCGACCAGCGTGGGGCCCAGGTCGTAGAGCCGCACCACTTCAGGAATGCGGGCTCCGGCGCGCGCCTCGCCGGGCACCTTCATGACCCAGGGCACCTTGAGCACCTCGGGGAACAGCGTGGTGCGGTGGCCGATATTGCCGTGCTCGAAAAACTCATCCCCGTGGTCGGAGACGACCGCGACGATGGTGTTCTCGGCCAGGCCCAGCTCGTCCAGCTTGCTGAGCACCTGGCCGATGTGCCGATCCACCCAGTGAATCTCGGCGTCGTACCAGGCCAGAATGTGGCGCAGGTCGCGATCGCCGATCACGCGCTGCGGGCGGCCGTTGGCGAAGCCGCGGACTTGCGGATTGAAGTACCAGCGGTCGGGGGAGAAGTCGCCCTGATACTCCGGGTCGAAGCGCTTGCCCAGACCCGGCTCCATCTTCTCCGGGATGTGGTCGTAGTGGGCGTCGAAGTAGTGCAGGAACAGGAAGAAAGGCTGATCCGCGTGCGCTTCGAGGAAGTTCAGCCCGAACTCGTTGATGCGCGGCGAGGTGATGTCCTCGTGCGAAAGACGGTCGCGCATATTGGTGAAGTCCTGCTGCGGATTGCCCGGCGGCAGCCCCTGCGCACGGCGGTCGGCTTCCAGTTCGGCGATCCGGTCGCGAATCCAGCCCTCGCGTTCGTCTTCAGGCATCATCCCCGACTGATAGAAGTCGAAGCCCTCGCCGAAGCCGTACTTCGGATCGAGGTAGGGCCCGCTGAAGAAGCCCGCCGTGGTGTAGCCGGCGGCGCTGAAGTGCTCGGCGAGCGTGGTGCGCTGCGGGTCCATGCGTACGTAATCGTGGACCACGCCGTGCGCGGCGTCGCTTAGCCCGGTCATCATGGTCATGTGCGAAGGCAGGGTCCACGAGCTGGTGGCCCAAGCCTGATCAAACACCACGCCTTCGCTAGCCAGCGCGTCGAGATGCGGGGTGACGGCGATCTCGGGGGCGAACTCCGGGCGATGCCCGTACGGCCCGACGCGATCCTGGCGCACCGAATCCATGCTGATCAGCACTACGTTGTAGCGCGGGGCAGAATCCGTGCCGTTCTCGGAGCCGCCGCAGGCGGCGATTCCAAGCAGGGAAGCGAGAGCGAGGAGGAAGCGGGGAGACTGCATTGGAGACTCAGGGGCGCGGGCGCACCACGAGAGGGAGGTCGATCCGCGGCTGGTCGGGATCGTCGGTGACGAGAACGAGCCGCCCTTCGAGACGGGTCGCGGGCGGGCGCTGCATCGTGATGTCGATCGCGAAAGCCTGCTCCGGTTTGACCGTTCGGCTCGTGGCTTGCAGCGCATCGGCGTAGTCCTCGGGGAGGCCTTCAAAGATGACGGCGCGCAGGCCGAGCGGCCGCTCGGTCGCACGGCTGACCAGGTTGACCGTAGCCGAAGCCTGGCCGTTGGCATCGGGCAGAAGGCTGAGCCGCTGCGGCGACCAGTCCAGGTCAGGGACCGCAATGCCGCGGACCGAGACCGTCAGCGTCGGCGAGTCCGGGAGATTGGCGCGCACCGGCACGCGGACGTCGAAGGGGCCGAGCGGCAGCTCTTCCGGAGCGAAGAACTCGATCGCGAAGTCCGCGCTGCCGGTCTCGACGGCGCGCGTTTCGATCCGCCAACCCTCGACGGTTTCGGGCACGATCAACTCGAACTCGCCGTCTTCATCATGCGCCTTCACCGTCGCGAAACCTGAGGCCTGCTCGCGCACGCCCACGCGGCCCAGCTCGACCGCCCACGGCTCGACCCAGAACGGAGTCCAGACGTCGACCGCGTACTCGAGCATGCTGCCGGGCTGCCCGCGGACCATGACCGCGAAGCCATCGGTCCGGCGCGAGACCGGGCGCCGCAGCCGGGCGGTGTCAAACGTGACCTCGACCTGGACCGTCTCGCCAGCGCGAATCTCGATGTCCTGGTCGCGGCCCGTCAGCTCGAGCGGGGCCGCGCCTGCGCGCTCGGGAAAGAGCAGGCGCAGCGAGGTGCAGCTGCAGCTCGCCGGGCCGATCCGCTGGACGATCTGGTCCTGATCGCTCTCATTACGCAGCGTGAACAGGCCCTGGCCGGACTCGCCGAAGGGGACAGGATCCAGCACGATCCGCTCCTGCTCCGCCTGGAGCGGGGACAGCTCAAGCTGCTCCTCCGCCGAAGCGGCGGAATCGCCACAGGCCGGCAGAGCGCCGCACCAGAGCAGGGCGCAGAGAGTCGGAAGGCGGAGGGCTGAATGCATCTGCCGAGAGGCGTATCCTACGAGCGCGAGGCGGTTTCCTCCCGCCGAGCCCGGAACCGACGATGAGCGCGCCGTACCCCCTCACCGCTGCGGTCGATCCGCAGCTGCACGCGATTCTGGTGGCCGAGTTGCGCCGCCAGGAGGACCAGATCGAGTTGATCGCCAGCGAAAACCACACCAGCGCGGCCGTGCTGGAGACGGTGGGTTCGGTGCTGACCAACAAGTACGCCGAGGGCTACCCGGGGCGTCGCTACTACGGCGGCTGCGAGCACGTCGACGAGGCCGAGAACCTGGCCAAGGAACGTCTCTGCCAGCTGCTCGGCGCCGAGCGCGCGAACGTGCAGCCTTCGAGCGGATCGCAGGCCAACCAGGCCGTGCTGCTGGCGCTGGCCGAGCCGGGCGACAAGATTCTGGCGATGGACCTGAACCATGGCGGACACCTGTCGCACGGGCATCCGAAGAACCTCTCGGGCATGGTCTACGAGTTCCATCACTACGGGGTCAGCCCCGAGGAAGAACGCATCGACTATGACAGCGTTGCGGAAAAGGCGCGCGCGGTACGGCCGAAGATCCTGATGGCGGGGGCCAGCGCCTACCCGCGGCAGCTCGATTTTGAACGGCTCGCGGGCATCGCCGCCGAAGTGGGGGCGATCTTCTTCGTCGACATGGCTCACATCGCTGGCCTGGTCGCGGGCGGGGTCCACCCTTCGCCGGTCCCGCACGCGGATGTGGTCACCTTCACGACGCACAAGACGCTACGCGGCCCGCGCGGCGGCGCGATCGTCTGCAAGCAGGAGTGGATCAAGCAGATCAACTCGGCCGTCTTCCCAGGCATGCAGGGCGGCCCGCTGATGCACGTGGTCGCGGCCAAAGCGGTGGCCTTCCACGAGGCGCTGCAGCCGGAGTTCCGTGCCTACCAGCGGGCGGTGGTCGCCAACGCCCAGGCGCTGGCCGAGGCGCTGCAGCAGCGGGGTTATCGCCTGGTCTCGGGCGGCACCGACAACCACCTGATGCTGGTCGATCTGCGCGGTCCGGAAGGCCCGGGGATCACCGGCGCGGTCGCGGAGGACGCCCTGCACGCCGGCGGGATCACGGTCAACAAGAACCTGATCCCCTTCGACCCCGAGAAGCCGATGCTCACCTCAGGGATCCGCATCGGCACCCCGGCGGTGACCACGCGCGGCTTCAGCACCGAAGACATGGTCGCGGTGGCGGGCTGGATGGATCGACTGCTGCGCGCCCCGGAAGACGCAGAGTTGCAGGCCGAGGTCCGCGCGGAAGTGGCGGATCTCTGCGAGCGGCGACCGATCTACCCGCACCTCGGCAGCGCGAGCGGCGCTTGGGCGGCGGACTAAGCCTGGGTCGAGGAGTCGCGCGGCGAGGGCGCACCCCGCTCGCCGCAGAGGCGGGCTGGGTCAAGCAGGGTGTCGATCTCGTCGGGCTGAAGCTCGGTGTGCTCCGCGGCCAGTTCGCGCAGCGAGCGTCCGGTCCGGGCGGCCTCCTTGGCCAGCGCCGCGGCGGCCTCGTAGCCGATCTTCGGAACGAGCGCGGTGACCAGGATGGGGTTCTGCGCGACCCGGGCGGCGCTTGAGTCCGTGGGCCGGGCGCCGGCCAGGCAGCGTTCGTTGAGGCTGAGGCAGGCGGCGCTCAGAAGCCGGCAGCTCTCCAACACGTTGCAGCCGACCAGCGGCAGCATGGTGTTGAGCTCGAACTGGCCCTGACTGTTCGCGAAGCCCACCGTGTGGTCGTGGCCGAAGATCTGCACGCAGGCCATCAGCACCGACTCGCAGATCACCGGATTGACTTTGGCGGGCATGATCGAGCTGCCCGGTTGAACCGCGGGAATCTCCAGCTCGTGGAGACCGGAGAGCGGGCCTGATGCCATCCAGCGCAAGTCGTTGGCGATCTTGTACAGACTGCTGGCCACGCCGCGCAGCGCGCCGCTGAAATGGGTGAGCGCGTCGAGGCTGCTCTGCGCCTGAAAGGGCTGCGGGCTGGGCTGCAGCGGCAAGCCGGTGCGGTCGGCCAGATCCCTGCACACCGCCTCGGCGAAGCCTTCCGGGGCGTTCACCCCGGTGCCGACCGCGGTGCCGCCCAGCGCGAGCTCCGCCAGCTCCGGGGCGCAGGCCTCCAGGCGCGCGGCGCCGCGCTCACACTGCTGGGCATAGCCGCGGAACTCCTGCCCGAAGCGAATCGGCATCGCGTCCATCAGATGGGTCCGCCCATTCTTGACCTGATCAAAGTGCGTATCCGCGAAGGCGTGGCAGCGGGTCGCGAGCGCGCGCAGGGCAGGAAGAAGCTGATTCCTCAGCGCCCGCAGGCTGGCCAGGTGCATGGCCGAGGGGAAGACGTCATTGCTGGACTGCCCCAGATTGACCTGGTCATTCGGGTGAACCTGGCGCGTCTCACCGGCCGGCTCCAGCAGCTGACTCGCGCGCCGCGCCAGCACCTCGTTGACGTTCATATTGCTGGAGGTCCCGCTGCCGGTCTGAAAGATGTCGACCGGGAACTGGTCGGTCCAGTCACCCTGCAGGACTTCCTCTGCGGCAGCCTCGATGGCCGCGGCGACCGCGGTTGGAATCCGCCCGGCTTCCCCGTGCGCCCGCGCGGCCGCCGCCTTGATCTCGACCAGGGCCCGAATCAGCTCCCACGGCAGCGGCCGGCCGCTGAGCGGAAAGTTGGCCACGGCGCGCGCAGTCTGCGCTCCATACAGGGCGTCGTGGGGGACCTCAACCGGCCCCAGAGTGTCGTGTTCGATGCGCGGAGTGGACATGGCAGCCCCAGCGGGGCGCCCGCAACTCTAGTCGATCGCGACCGCGTGCAGCGCGTGGCGCAGCAGTTCCTGGAAGTCCGCCTGCGGCCCCAGAGCCTCGCGCGCGGCCGCGGCCAGCTTCTGGGCCTCGCGCGGCGCCGAACCGAGCCCCATCAGGACCTGCGCCAGCTCGTCGCCGCCGGAGGCGCTCACCCCGCCGCCGGGGAGGCCGGCCTGCGGGGCAGCCAGCTCGCCCAGGTGATCACGCAGCTCGATGACCAGCCGCTCGGCGGTCTTCTTGCCGACGCCCTTGATCGAGGTCAGCGCCTTCAGATCCTCGTCGAGAATCGTCCGCGCCAGCTGATCGGGCGGCATCGCCGAAAGCAGCCCCAGGGCGGAACTGGGGCCGACCCCGTTCACTTGCAGCAGGCGGCGGAACAGTGCCCGTTCGGCAGGGCTGGCAAAGCCAAACAGCGCCTGACTGGACTCGGTGACGTGGTAGTGCGTCAGCAGCTGAGCTTCGTTGGCGATGGCACAGGCCGTCGCCGTCTGCCGGGAGACGAGCAGGTGGTAACCCACCGGGCCGGTGTCGAGCACCAGCCAGCCGTCTCCCAGTTCGACGATCTTGCCGCGCAGGAACTCATACATGCGCGGGCCTTGCCTCTACTGACGCAGTTCCTTGGCCTTGCGCAGGCGCAGGCCGAACTCTTCGAGCTTGTTCTGCAACTCGTTCAGCGAGGTGATGCCGAAGTTCGGCATCGCCAGCAGATCTTCCTCGGTGTAGCGCAGGATGTCGCCGACGCGCTGCAGGTTGAGCCGTTCGACCAGCGCGCGGTGGCAACGCACCGAGAGGCTGAGCGAGCTGATCTGCAGATCCAGCGCTTCGCGCTGCTCGTCGGTGATTTCGCCGAGCCACTCGAGATCCAGCTCGGCGCCTTCGCCGCCGCCTTCAAACTCGTCGGGCACGATGAAGCTGCCGTCTTCGCGACGCAGACCGAGGCGCAGACCCTTCTGGGACAGCACGCGCTTGATCTCGTTGAGCGAGGTCTCGCCGAAGTTCTTGAACTCGAGGAGTTCCGGCTCGCTGCGCGAAACCAGATCGCCCAGCGTGCGAATGTCCATGTTGGCCAGGCAGTTCCGGGCGCGGACCGACAGCTCGAAGTCGCTGATCGGGGTGCGGAGGATCTGCATGAGCTTGTCCTCCTTGCGCTCGAGATCCTCGTCGTAGTACATGTCGAGGCTCTCGTGAGCGTCCTTGAAGTAAAGACGCGCGCGCGGGTTGGACGGGTCGCGGCGGAGGACCGCACCGAAGCAGCCGCAGGCCTTCTCGAAGTCATTGCGATCTTCGTAAAGGACGCCGAGGTTGATCAGCGCAGCGCTCGGGATGGGGCGTGCCTGCAGCAGCACTTCGTACTCGGCGATCGCCTCTTCGTCTTCGCCCATCAGGTCGAGACGGTAAGCGAGCCGGAAGCGAGCGCCGATGTGGCCCTCGTCCTCGGCGAGCACGGCGCGGTAGGCCTCGACGGCGCCGCGGTAGTCGCCTTCGAGCTCCTTGCCGACCGCTGCAAAGTAGAGCTGGTCGTTGCTATTGAGCTTGGCCTTGGCGAGCGCGCTCTGGAAGCTGTCCTCGTCGCGGGTCGCGACCAGCGCTTCGAGCGCGGTGGCGGCCAACACCTCGTCGCCCGAGGTGTGGTTGCCCTGGAGCGCCTCGGCGGCCTCGGCGGCGCGCCCAAGTTCAAGCAGCGAAGAGCCGCGGAGGAAGGCTGCTACCTCGTCGTCGCCTTGGACGAACTGCAGAGCCTTGTCGTACTCGCCGGTGACCCAGGAGCCCAGAGCGGCAAGACTTGCGTTGTTTGCCTGACGGGCTTCGACGACCGCTGCGCGGAACTTGTCCGCATTCAGTGGGTCGCCCAGCACCGCGTGGCGCGCAGCAAGCAGAGCACTCGGGGAGGCCGGGGGAGCGGCGAAGAAAGCAGCCGGGGAAGTCGGCGGGGTCGCGACAGCTTCGGTCATGATGAGCCAGCGTTCAGCCGGAAAAACCGGTCCGTCATTGTAGAGTCCGCGCCGCCTCGACGTCAAACTGCACTCAGGCATGGACTGCTTCCGGATTGAAGGCGGCAAAGCACTGCAGGGCACGGTGCGCGCGGCGGGCTCGAAGAATGCCGCATTGCCCCTGTTGGCGGCCATGCTGCTTCCGGAGGGCCGCTCGCGGCTGCACGGCGTGCCCCAACTGCGCGACCTGCTGTCGATGCGCGATCTGCTGGTCGATCTCGGCACCGATGCCAGCGAGCCAGAGCCGGGCGTCTGGGAGCTCGCCTGTCCGGCGGAAGGCCCGACCGAGGCACCCTACGAGGTCGTGCGCAAGATGCGCGCCTCGGTGGCGGTGCTGGGCCCGCTGCTGGCGCGCCGCGGGAAAGCCCGGGTTTCGCTGCCGGGCGGCTGCGTGATCGGCGTGCGGCCGATCGATCTGCATCTCAAGGGGCTGGCCGCGCTCGGGGCCGAAATCCGGATCGAGCACGGCACCGTGGTCGCCGAGGCGCCCCCCGGAGGGCTGCGCGGTGGGCAGGTCTACCTCGCCTCCCGCTGGGGGAGCACGGTCCTAGGCACCGCCAACGTCATGCTCGCCGCGGTCCTCGCGCAGGGCACGACCGTGCTCGACGCCGCCGCGCAAGAGCCCGAGATCCTCGCTCTCGCCGACTTCCTCAACGCCTGCGGGGCCCGGGTCTACGGGGCCGGGGGGCCGCGGATCGTCATTGACGGGGTGGACTCGCTACAGGGCGTCGATGCCTGGGTCCCGGCCGATCGCATCGAAGTCGGCACGCTGCTGCTGGCGGGGGCGGCCACCTGCGGCGACGTCACCGTCGAAGGCTGCGCTCCTGAAGAGCTCACCGTCCTCCTTGATCTGTTCACCCAGTCCGGGGTGCCCTTCGAGGCGGGCGAGGACCACCTGCGCGTCCTTCCCTGGACCACGCGCCCCCGCGCGCTCGACGTCAGCTGCCGGCCCTACCCTGGCTTTCCCACCGATCTGCAGGCCCAGTGGATGGCCTTTTGCACGCAGGCCGAGGGGCTGGCGATGGTCACCGACACGGTCTATCCGGACCGCTTCATGCACGTCGCCGAGCTCAATCGCCTCGGCGCGCACATCCGCCGCGAGGGGGGCACCGCCCTGGTCATGGGGCCGGCGCAGCTGTCCGGGGCCCCGGTGCTAGCCAGCGACCTGCGCGCCTCGGCGGCGCTGGTCATCGCCGGCCTAGTCGCCGCGGGCGACACGGTGGTGCGCCGCGTCTACCACCTGGACCGCGGCTATGAGCGCCTCGAGCACAAGCTCGGAGAACTTGGCGGCGCCGTCTACCGCGAGGTGGACGATTCCGGCGTCTGAGCCGTACAATCTCCGATCCGCCATTTCGGCCCATGCTCGAGAACCTCACGAAGTCCTTCACGACCGTCCTGGATCGATTCCGGGGCCAGCGCACGCTGTCCGCCGCCGAGATCGAGGAAGGGCTGCGCGATGTGCGCCGGGCCCTGCTCGAGGCCGACGTCCACTTCCAGGTCGCCAAGCAGTTCACGAAGCGGGTCGCCGAGAAGCTCGAGGGCTCGGACAAGCTCACCGGGGTCAACGGCGCGCAGCAGGCGGTCGCCGCCTTCCACGCCGAGCTGGTCGAGCTGATGGGCTCGGACCAGACCTCGCTGCCGAAGAACCCGGGCCACCCCATGGTCCTGCTGCTGGCCGGCCTGCAGGGCGCCGGCAAGACGACCACGGCCGCCAAGCTGGGCCTCTGGATGCGCAAGCGCCAGAACCGCAAGGTCCTGCTGGCCGCCTGCGACCTCCAGCGCCCCGGCGCGGTGGATCAGCTGGTCACGCTGGGCAAGCAGCTCGAGATCGACGTCCACGCCGAAACCCCGGGCGAGAAGGGAGTGGATCCGGTCTCGGTCGCCAAGCGGGCGCTCAAAAAGGCCAAGGAGGGCGGCTACGACGCCCTGATCGTCGACTCCGCAGGTCGTCTGCACATCGACGACGAGCTCATGAACGAGATCCAGGCGGTCTCCAAGTCGGTCAAGCCGGACGGCACCTATCTGGTGTTGGACTCGATGACGGGCCAGGACGCGGTCGAATCGGCCCGGACCTTCTCGGAGCAGCTCGAGCTCTACGGGGTCATTCTGACTAAGATCGACGGCGATTCGCGCGGCGGCGCGGCCCTGTCGGTCCGCGAGGTCACCGGCCGCCCGATCGCCTTCCTGGGCACCGGCGAGACCCCGGCGGACCTCGAGGAGTTCCAGGCCGACCGCCTGGCCAGCCGGATCCTGGACATGGGCGACGTGGTCGGCCTGGTCGAGAAGGCCCAGGAGGCCGTCGACGAGAAGCAGGCCACCGAGGACTACATGCGGATGATGCAGGGCCGCCTCACGATGGAGGACCTGCTGAATCAGTTCAAGATGCTCCGCAAGATGGGCTCCATGAAGAAGTTGTTGGGCATGTTGCCAGGAGCGGGTAAGATGTCCGGCCTTTTGGAGCAAGTGGACGAGGGTGAAATTCGTCGCATCGAGGCGATCGTCCTGTCCATGACCCCCCAAGAAAGGCTCCATCCGGAGGTCCTCGACGGCAGCCGGCGGAAGCGCATCGCTCGCGGTGCGGGAGTCGAGGTGGCAGACGTCAACCGCCTCTATAAGTCCTTCCAACAAATGCAGAAGCAGATGAAATCCATGGGCAAGATGATGACCGGCGGGCGCAACAAGAAGCGCATGCTGAAGAATCTCGAGCGCCAGGGCCGTCTGCCGAACATGCCGGGTTTCCCGGGCCTTCGTTAACGAAACCAAGACAAGAACATGGCAGTCGGAATTCGACTCAAGCGGATGGGGCGTCGGAATCGTCCCTTCTACCGCATTTGCGTGATGGATCAGCACACGCGCCGCGATGGTCGTGCCATCGAAGAACTGGGCTTTTACGACCCGGTCAACCCCGAGAAGGGCAAGCACTTCGAAATCAACGAAGAGCGCGCTCGCTACTGGATCAGCCAGGGCGCCCAGCCCACCGAGACCGTCGCATCCTTCCTGAAGGATCGCGGAATCACCGTTCGGTCGCGCGCTGAGAAGCGTCGCGCCAAGAAAAAGGCTGCTCAGTAAGCGGGATCGGCCCTGATGGCAGCCTCCCGCCAGGTGGCCGATCTGCGTGCTTGCCTCGACCGGCTCGACGCGGATCTCTTCGATCTCGGCCCACGCCCCGAGGGCATGAATGCCCTCGAACGCCTCCTCTGCCTCTGTTTGCAGGGTGAGTCGCCGCTGGCTGTGGCCGAAAAGGCCGTGCGCACCCTCAAGGCGCGCTACGGCAACTGGAGCGAGATCCGGGTCGCGCGTCACTACGAGATCCGTGATGCGCTCAAGGCAGGCCGCGTGGCCGACGCCGAGAATCGCACCGAGTGCACCCAGGAATACCTGCGGCGCGTCTTCGGCCTGCAGAATCACCTCGAGCTGGATTGGCTCTACGACGCGACCTCGGAACGGCGCGCGCGGATGCTCAACCAGCTGACGATGGCGCCACTGCACGCGGCAGCCGTGCTCGATCTCGACGCCTGGGAGCGCGATGAGCCGCTGCCCATGGACAAGGATCTCAAGCGGGTGCTGGGCCGGCTGGGGCTGGTGAAGTCCAACCCCAAAGAGGCCGAGGTCCGCGAGCTGCTCGAGCCGCTGTTCGAGGGCGACGATCTCTACGCGAACTTCGTCAAGCTGCGCCTGCTAGCCGAGCTGGGCGCCGATCCGCGCAACCCGCAGAGCCGCGCCGCCCAGGCGCTCACCGCGCTCTGGAATGAGCGCAAGAGTCGCTCGCTGAAGGGCTTCGCCACGGCCGCCGCCGAGCTGGGGCTGCCGCTGAGCCCGGCGCTCGCCAAGGCTGCCGGCAAGCCGGAGCCCGAGCCCGAAGCCAAGCCCGCGGCGAAGAAGGCGACCAAGAAGAAGGCCGCCAAAAAGAAGGCCACGAAGAAGGCCGCCGCCAAGAAGCCGGCAGCCAAGAAGGCCACCAAGAAGAAGGCGGCGAAGAAGAAGGCCACCAAGAAGGCCGCGACCCGCTAATCAGCGGTCGTGGCCTCCTTCGTCCTGGCCAGCACTTCGCCCCGGCGGCACGCGCTGCTGCGTCAGGCCGGCTATGCCTTCGAGGCGGTGGATCCGGGCGAGGACGGCCCCTCGTCCGCGGCCACTCCGGAGGGCCGGGTACTCGATCATGCCCGTCACAAGGCCCGGGCCGGGCAGGCCCAGCGCCCCGGCAGGGTGTTGCTGGCTTCGGACACCCTGGTCTGGTGCGCCGGGCAGGTGCTGCCGAAGCCTTCCGACCGCGCCGACGCTGAGCGGATGCTGCGTCTGCTCGCCGACCGTGCGCACGAGGTCTGGACCGGCGTCTGCGTGCTGGATGCGCAGGGCGAGGAGCACGCCCAGGCGGCAGTCGCTGAGGTGCGCTTCGGCTCCATTCCCGAGGACGGGCTGCAGGAATACCTGGCCGGCGAGGAATGGACAGACAAAGCCGGCAGCTACGCCATTCAGGGCACGGCCGGTGCCTGGTGCGAGCTGGTGCGCGGTGACTACGACACGGTGGTCGGCCTGCCGCTCGGGCTGGTCGGAGAACTCCTGGCCGCGGCGGGGGCTTGTTCGGATCCTTCGAACGGGTAGAATCTTCGGTCCGGCGCTTCCGCCCGCCCTCGTAGAACGATGAAAGAAGGCATCCACCCCGAGCAGTACCGTCCTGTGGTCTTCCGCGACCGCAACGCGGGCTTCTCCTTTCTGACCCGCTCGACCGTCCGCACGGAAGAAACCGTGACCTGGGAAGACGGCAACGAGTACCCGGTCTACAACATCGAGATCAGCTCGGCCTCTCACCCGTTCTACACGGGCAAGCAGACCTTCGTCGACGCCTCGGGTCGCGTCGATCGCTTCAACAAGCGCTACGGTCGCAAGTAGCTCGACACGGGCCCGCTGCTTCGGTAGCGGGCCCGCTTTGTGTCTATGGACCTCGTCGAGATCCTGCGCGGACGCGTCCGCGTCTTTGAAGAGCGACGCGCCGAACTCGAAGAGGCCGCGGCGGACCCAGAGCGCGCCGGCAAGCCGGATTACCCGCGCATTCTGCAGGAGCTCGGCTCGCTGCAGAAAGTGCTCGAGCCGTGGGGCCAGTTCCTCTCCACGCACGAGGCCCTGGTCGAGGCGCAAGAGCTCGCTGCCGGCGACGACCCAGAAATGGCGGAGCTGGCGCAGGAAGAACTGCCTGCCCTCGAGCTGCGCTATCAAGAGCTCGAAGCCGACATCCTTGACCGCGTGCTCGAAGATGACGAAGACGCCGATCGTCCGGCCATCGTCGAGATCCGCGCGGGCGCGGGCGGGGATGAAGCCGCCATCTTTGCCGGCGACCTGATGCGTATCTACCAGCGCTACGCCGACACGCACGGCTGGAAACTCGAGGTCATCGATTCTTCAGAAAGCGAGATGGGAGGCTTCAAGGAAGTGTCCTTCAAGCTCACCGGCGATGACTGCTTCCGCCTGATGCGCTTTGAGTCGGGTGGGCACCGCGTCCAGCGGGTGCCGGCCACCGAGACGCAGGGCCGCATCCACACCTCGGCGGCCACCGTGGCGGTGATGCCCGAGGCCGAGGACGTCGACATCGAGATCCGGGATGACGATCTGGAATGGACGGCGATGCGCGCCGGCGGTCCGGGTGGTCAGAACGTCAACAAGGTGGCCTCGGCGGTGCGCGTGATCCACAAGCCGACCGGGATCGCGGTGAAGTGCCAGGTCGAGAAGTCCCAGATCCGCAACAAGGAGCTCGCGCTCAAGCTGTTGCGGGCCCGTTTGTACGAAATCGAGCGGGAAAAGCGTGATTCCGAGCGCTCCGACCTGCGTAAATCGCAGGTCGGCTCCGGCGACCGAAGCCAGCGGGTCCGTACCTACAACTGGCCTCAGAACCGGGTCACCGACCATCGTCTCGGCGAGAACTTCAGCCTCGAGCAGGTCCTAGAAGGCAAGCTCGACGGTATCTTGGCCGCCCTCCAGAAGGCCAAGCGGGAAGAAATGCTCGCCGCCCTCTAGTTCCCCCCCGAACCATGACCGAGAACCAAGAAAAGCCGGTCCTCTCCCTCGGTGACGACTTCGAAGTCATCGAAGAGGCTCCGACCCCGGCTCCCGCTGCCCCCGCGGCGGCGCCCGCAGGTGGACCTGCCGGTGTTGCCCCCGCGCCTGGCGCTTCTCCTTTCGACCCGCCCTTCGGCCCGATTCGCAGCGCGAATGCCTGGGGATCCATGGGTCTGGTCATCGCGGTCGCCGGCCTGCTCGGCCCCTGGGCGGACACCGGCGGCAACCTGATTCACGGCCTGCTGCTGTCGGTCACGGTCTGGTTCCTGGTCCGCGGCGGCTTCCTGGCCGTGCAGCGCACCGGCGCCACGGTGCCGCCTGCGCTGCCGCTGGCTCTGTTGGTCTACGGCGTCCTGCGCGTCGCCCTTTCGGGCGAAATGAGCGCGCTGGGCTGGCACGAATCGGGCGGAGTCATGGGCGTCTCGGGTGCGCTGATGACCATCATCGGCGGCCTGCTCGGCTTCCTGATGCCGCGCACCGTGGCCAAGAAGAAAGACGCCAAGCTGCCGCCCGCGGGTGCTCCGCTGCAGCTGGACCGGCAATTCAGCCGCTCGCTGATGGCCTATCTGATGGTCTTCTTCGGCCTGCAGATGAACTGGACCGATCAGTCCACCGGCGTGGACTCGATGATGGGTCTGGTCACGCTGCTGTTCGCGATGCTGATGGTCTGGGCCTCCTGGGTGGCCATGTGGCAGCTGTGGCAGAAGCCGCTCGTGGTGGGCAAGCTCGGCATGCTGCTGTTCCTTGCTCCGGTGGAAGTCTTTTTCATGGGCATCGGCGGTCTGATTCTGACCGGCATGGGCCCCACGGATCAGACGCAGTGGCTGCACGACGCCTATCCCTCGTCGGAGTTCTTTGAGCAGAGCTTCCTCGCCTATGGCGGCGGGCCGATGCTCGTCTTCTTCGCGTCCTGCTACGCCCTGTACCTGGTCTTTGCTGGCGCCAAGGAAGCGCAGCAGATGGTCAAGGAGCGTCGCGCGCAAGAGGTGGAAGCCCGCAAGGCGGCGCGCGCCAAGAAGAAGGGCGGCGCCCCGAAGTCGGCGGACAAGAAGAAGTAGGCCTCCGTGGCCGACTCTGCACGCCGCCCGCAGTCCCTCGCCGAGGAGCTGCGGGCGGCTGCTTCCTTTCTCCAGGCAGCGGGCAGCGAAGAGCCGCGGCTCGAGGCTGAGATGCTGGCGGCTCATGTCCTCGGGGTCGAGCGATCGTCGCTCTGGAAGCGGGAGGAGCCGCTTGAGCCGCCTCTCGCCGAGCGCTTTGCGGCCTTCCTGCAGCGCCGCGCCGCGGGCGAGCCGGTGGCCTATCTCGAGGGAAGCCGCGGTTTTTGGGGGCTCGAGTTCCGGGTTGACCCACGGGTGCTGATCCCACGGCCGGACAGCGAGGTGCTGATCGAAGCCGCGCTCGATCTGGAGCTCGCCGCGCAGGGGACGGTCGCGGATTGGGGCGTCGGCTCTGGCGCGCTGCTGCTGAGCTTTCTGCACGAGCGCCCGGGCTGGCAGGGGCTCGCCGTGGATGCTTCGGCGGATGCGCTCGCGGTGGCGAGGGAGAACGCGGAGCTGCTTGGACTCGCCGCGCGCGTCCGCCAAGTGGAGAGCGACTGGGGCAGCGCGCTCGACCACGCGAGCGTCGATCTGATCCTCTGCAACCCGCCGTACATCGAACCCGGCGAGGAGTTGGGCCCCGGGGTACTCGAGCACGAGCCGGCGCAGGCCCTGTTCACCCCTCCGGGCCAACCCTATGCACCCTACGAGCGGATCCTGCAGGATGCCGAGCGCGTGCTCCGGCCCGGCGGCTTCCTGATCCTGGAGCTCGGGCGCGCGCGCATCGATGGCGTGGCGCAGCGGGCCCTGGACGCAGGCTGGCGCGAACGCGACCGACGCCGCGACCTGGGAGGCGTCTGGCGCTGCCTCGTGCTGGAACTTCCGGCGGCCTAGTCGAGCACCTGCTCGAGGTAGTTCTTCAGGTCGCGCAGGCTGTTGCCTTCGAGGTGCTGGAAGAACACCGCCACCTCGTAGTGGCCCAAAGCAGGGGAGAGCCGCTCGCAGCGCACCACGGCACCCTCGCCGGCCACCGAGGCGGATTCGCCCTGGGCCGAGGGGAGTTCGATCTCAAACTTGACCCGGGTCATCAGAGCGACCGGGCTGTCGGCGAAGAAGGCGACGCCAGATTGGGAAATGTCTCGCACGCGCAGAGGCGCTCCGCCGCCGGCCAGCTTGAGTGGCAGGTCCGGCGCGGCGACGCGCGGATGCGCGCGACGTTCTTGCTCGAGGTTGGTCAAATCGGTTGCGGAGGTGGAGGGGGAGGAGAGAGGGCTTGGGAAGCCGGAATCCTGTGTTTAGAATGGCCCCGTCGGGGCTGGTTTGTCCAGTAGAACCCCGGCACGCGTTCATGGCTTCCTTCAACCGAGTGATTCTGATGGGCAATTTGACCCGCGACCCCGAGGTCCGGCAGGCCCAAAACGGCACCTACGTGGTGCGAGCCGGCATCGCCGTCAACGAGCGGATGCCGGATGGCCAGGGCGGTTGGAAGGAGGAGCCCAGCTTTTTCGACGCCGTCGTCTTCGGCAAGCGCGGCGAGGCCTTCAGCCGCTTCATGCGCAAAGGCAGCAGCGTCCTGATCGAGGGCAAGCTGCGCCAAAGTCGCTGGCAGGATCGCGAAAGCGGCCAGAACCGTTCCAAGGTCGAGATCATCGTCGACAACTGGGAGTTTGCGGGCGGCCGCGGCGATGGCCAGGGCGGTGGCGCACCCATGCAGCCGGCGGCAGCGCCCGAGTTCCCGGGGCCGAGCGACTTCGGCGGGGGCGGCGGCCCCGCACCCAGCGGCGGCGGCGGCGGCGGTGCGTCCTTCCCGGACGACGTCCCGTTCTAGGCGCGACGTCCCATGCGCGTTCTGCTGTTCGCCGGGCTGGCGGAAGCGTGCGGCCGGCGACAGCTCGAGCTGGATCCGGCGCCGCAGTCGGTCGCCGAGCTTTGGGCTGAGATCCGCAAGCAGTTCCCCCAGCTGGACTGGGCGGGCGTGCGGGTGGCGGTCGATCAGCAGTACGTGGACGCACAGCATCGCTTGCGCGGCGACGAAGAGGTTGCGCTGATCCCTCCGGTTTCAGGGGGATAAGCATGACGGACTCCGATCCGCTCGTCTGGTTTGCGCTCCGGGACGGTCCGCTTCAGGGAGATGCGCTGCGGGCGCGCGTCGCTGGCCCGGACGCCGGTTGCGTGGTCGAGTTTCGCGGCACCGTACGCGGCACCGCGCGCGGACTCGAGGTGGAACGGCTCGAGTACGAGGCCTATTCTCCGATGGTCGAGGCCGAACTGCGCAAGATCGCAGCCGAGATCCGCGCGCGGCACGAGATTCTGCGCGTGGCGATCGAACACAGCGTGGGCGTCGTGCCGGTCGGCGGCTGCTCGGTTCACGTCGCGATCGCATCCGCGCACCGCGCCGCCGCTTTGGCGGCCTGCACCATGCTGATGGACGAGCTCAAGGCGCGCGTCCCGATCTGGAAGAAGGAGTTCGACCAGGCGGGCGGGGTGTGGATCGGCCGGGGTTCCTGAAATGCTTCAAGTCGTCGAGATTCCCGTCACTCCCTTTCAGCAGAACTGCACGCTGCTGATCTGCACCGAGACGCGCCAGGCCGCGGTCTGCGACTGCGGCGACGCCGGCCCGGTGCTGGCTGCGATCGCCGAACATCAGGTCGAAGTGAAGCTGATCCTGGCCACCCATGGCCACCTCGATCACATCGGCGGGACGGCCGCGCTGCAGGCGGAGCTGGGCGTTCCCTTCCTGTTTCCCTTCGAGGATGACTTCTGGCGGCTCGCCCTGCCGCAGCAGGCGGCGGCCTATGGCTTTCCTGCGATCGAGGTACCCGAACCGGACGGCGAACTCGTCCACGGCCAGATCGTCGAGATCGGCGCGCTGCGGCTGGAGGTGCGCCACTGTCCCGGTCACACGCCCGGTCACGTCGTTTTCTACGAGCCGGAGAGCGGCACGCTGATCGCCGGCGACGTGATCTTCCAGGGCTCGGTGGGCCGCACCGATTTCCCGCGTGGATCCTGGCCCGAGCTCGAGCGCTCGATCAAGGAGCAGGTCTACACGCTACCCGCCGAGACCAAGATTCACTGCGGCCACGGACCGACCACCACGGTGGGGCAGGAAGCAAGATCGAACCCCTTCGTCCGCGCCTAGCGCAGGGCTATCATTCGGGGTCATGGAGCGGGAAACCCTCGAAGTGGACGTGCTCGTGGTCGGCGCCGGGCCGGCGGGTCTGGCCTTTGCCATTCAGCTGGCGCGCCAGTGCAAGGAGAAGGGGATGGAGAAAGCCATCCTGGTCCTCGACAAGGCCGAAGAGCTGGGGCACCACACCCTGAGCGGCGCCGTCATGGACCCGCGCGGCATCCTCGAGCTCTTCCCGCACGCCGAGACCGAGGGCTTCCCGATCGAGGCCAAGGTCACCGAAGACGCGCTGTGGTGGTTTTCCAAGAAGAACAAGCGCACCTTCAAGGGCGCGCTCTGCCCGCCGCCTTTCAAGAACCACGGCAACTGGATCATTCACGCTAGCAAGATGATTCCTTGGCTGGCCGAGAAGGCCGAAGCCGAGGGCGTCGAGGTTTACGCCGGCTTCAGCGCCGACCAGGTTCTGTATGGCGACAAGGGCGAGGTCATCGGCGTGCGCACGGTTGACAAGGGTCGCTCCAAGGAAGGCGAACAGAAGGGCAACTTTGAGCCGGGTTACGACATCAAGGCTGAGCTCACGGTCTTCGCGGAAGGCACGCGCGGATCCTGCACCAAGCAGTTGATCGCCGAGAAGAACCTGCGTGAGGGCAAGAACCCGCAGATCTGGAGCGTCGGCGTCAAGGAGATCTGGAAGGTCAAGGAAGACCTGACCGGGCACGTGTATCACACCGGCGGCTGGCCGCTGGGCAAGACGGCCTACGGTGGTGGCTGGGTCTATGGCCTGCCGGGCAACCTGCTCTCGATCGGCTTCGTGGTCGGCATGGATCACGGCGATCCCAGCTTCGACTACCACGCCAAGATGCAGGAGTGGAAGACGCACCCGCACATGCGCAAGCTGCTGGAAGGCGGCGAACTCGTGAAGTACGGGGCCAAGACCATTCCCGAAGGCGGGCTCTACTCGCTGCCGCGGCTCTGGGGCGATGGCTTCCTGCTCGTCGGCGACAGCGCGGGCTTCATGAATACGCAACGCCTGAAGGGGCTGCACCTGTCGATCAAGTCGGGCATGCTGGCTGCCGAAGCCGCGGCCGACGCGCTGGCCAAGGAATCCACCTCGGGGGCCGAGCTGAGTCGGGTGGACGGCCTGTTCGAGAACTCCTGGGCATACCAGGAGCTGCACAAGGTCCGCAACTTCCGTCAGGCCTTCCAGAAGGGCTTCGGCTACGGCTTCGTGCGCGGCGGCCTGGATACGCTGCTGGGCGGACGCCTGCCCGGCAAGCTCAGCTTGCAGAGCGACCACGATCGTTACCAGAAGACGGGCAGCACCATCAAGGAGCCACGCCCCGAGTTCGACGGCAAGCTCACTTTCGACAAGCTAACCGATGTCTATTACTCGGGCACGACGCACGAAGAGGATCAGCCCTGTCACCTCGTGGTGACCGATCCGGACATCTGCACCAGTCGCTGCACCGAGGAATACGGCAACCCCTGTCAGCACTTCTGCCCGGCTGCGGTCTACGAATGGAAGGCCGAAAACGAGGGCGACGCACCCGGCCTGGTGATCAACGCCAGTAACTGCGTGCACTGCAAGACCTGCGACATCGCAGATCCCTACCAAGTCATCAACTGGGTCGTGCCGGAAGGCGGCGGTCCGGTGTACAGCGGCATGTAAGTCGCCGCGCCGCGGCCGCGTCATGCCGCGATGAAATCGATTCGATGCGAACCGTACTGAAAGAAGACGCGGCTGCAAGCCGTACCGAACTCGTGGCTCTGCTGGTGCCGGAAGGCGCCCGGGCCGTTCTGCCCGACGCCGCTCCCGCGGCCGCCAGCTGGAAGGCGGACTTCGGCGACAAGGTGGGCTCCAGCCTGATCGTCCGGGGTGACCGCGGACTGCGCTGGTGCCTGGTGCGCGTCGCGGCCAAAGGCAAGCTCGACGCCGAGGGCGTCCGGGCCGGAGCAGCGCAGGCGCGCCTCGCTGCCGAAGAGCTGGGCTGCACCGGCGTGACCATCGACCTCTCGCGTGCCAAGCAGACCGCTGCCATGGTCCAGGCCGCTGCCGAGGGCGCGGGGATGGCCGGGTATGACCACGCGATCCTCAAGGCCGAGCGCAAGCAAGCCAAGGTCAAGAAGGTCACGATCGCCGGCGCAGAGGTGAACACCGAGAACCGCAAGGCGGCCAAGCAGGGCAGCATCGTGGCCGAGGCCAACCTGTTCGCCCGCGAGCTGCAGAACCTCCCGGCCAACATCCTCACGCCAAAGGAGTTCGCCGCCCGCGCCCGCAAGGTCTGCCGCGGCAACGCCAAGCTCACCGTCAAGGTGCTGGGGCGCCGTCAGCTGCAGGAGCTGGGTGCCGGCTCGCTGCTGGGCGTGGCGCAGGGTTCGGCCAACGAGCCGCAGCTGGTTCACATGGTCTACAAGCCCGGCCGCAAGTCGAAAGGCAAGGTCGCGCTGGTCGGCAAGGGCCTGACTTTCGACACCGGCGGCATCAGCCTGAAGCCGAGCGCGGGCATGGAGGACATGAAGTTCGACATGTCGGGCGCCGCGGCCGTGCTGGGGGCCTTTGAAGGGCTGGCCAAGGGCGCCGAGTGCGATTACGAAGTGCACGGCATTCTCGGCTGCGTCGAGAACATGCCGGGCTCGAACGCGCAGCGTCCGGGCGACATCGTCACCGCGATGAACGGCCTGACCATCGAGGTGCTGAACACCGACGCCGAAGGCCGCCTGGTGCTGGCCGACTGCCTCGCCTACGTCGACAAGAAGGTCAAGCCGGATCGCATCTACGACATCGCCACGCTGACCGGCGCTGCGATTCATGCCCTGGGCCACCTCAACTCCGCGGTCATCTCGAACAATGACAAGCTGGCCAAGGAGCTGATTCAGGTGGGTGAGCGGGCTGGTGAGTCTTACTGGCAGCTGCCGTACACCGAGGCCTACCGGGATCTGACCCGCGGCCAGTACGCGGATCTGCAGAACATCTACAACCCGGGCCAGGGTGCCGGCACCGTCGCCGGTGGCTGCTTCCTGAGCTTCTTCATCGGCGACCGCGATTGGGTCCACCTCGACATCGCGGCGACCGCCTGGAAGGCTCCGGCGCGTCCCTACCTGGCGAAGGGCGGCGGCTCCGGCGTGGGCACCCGCACCTTCCTCGAACTGCTGCGTTCCTAAGTCGCATGCGGCCCCCGTCGCTGGCGCGGCGGGGGCCGGTGGTAGGGGAGACGGGACTCGAACCCGTACTGGAAGGATTTTAAGTCCTCTGCCTCTGCCGATTGGGCTACTCCCCCGTCCGTCGGCTTCATTCTAGGCCTCGCGATCCTCGGCTCCCATGCAAGCCTTCGCCCGCTTTCTCTGCGTCTTCGCCGGATTCTCGCTCGCCGTCGCGGTCGGCCTCGACGCCTGGTACGCCCACGGGCTGAAGACCAGTCTCGAAGCCGAGGCCTATGAGTCCTTCGGTCGCGGCTTGGATCAGCATTACCTGCTGGGGATCGCGCTGCTGCTGACCGGCTGGCGGATGCAACGCGCGGGCAATCGCCTGCACCTGATCGCAGGCGCTCTGTTTCTGTTCGGACTGCTGGTCTTCTGCGGCGAGGTCTATCTCGGCGCGCTCGGGAAGCCAAACCTGGGCATCGCCCCGCAGGGCGGGATGGCGCACATCCTGGCCTGGCTGGTGCTCGCCGCGGCCGAGTGGCGCGCTCAACCGGGGCGGGACCGGGAGCAGGCCTAAACCGGGTTGGAGGCGGCGCCCAGAATCGAACTGGGGATGAGGGATTTGCAATCCCTTGCCTTACCACTTGGCCACGCCGCCATCCCGGACCGGGAATGATAGTCCGCCCTGGGAGGGGTGTCCAGCCTCGGGCCGACTGGAGCCTGCACCTCGCGAAACGCTATGCTGAGGTCCGGCCTTGAGGGGCCTGGACATGAAGCGCAAGATCTTCTGCACCTTTCCGCAGGCTCTGATCAAGGAGCCACTCCTGTTCACCTTGGGCAACCGTTTTCAGGTCGTCCCGAACATTCGGGGCGCGAGCGTCACCGAGGAGATGGCCATCCTTTCGCTCGAGCTGGAAGGCGAGGCGGCCTCGATCCAGGCGGCGGTCGATTACCTGGCGGAAGCCGGGGTCAAGGTCGAGGAAATGGAAGACGACCCCGAGGCTTAGCCCCGGAGTCGTCTTGAAAAGGCGCGTCGCGGCTTATTCGCCGCCGTCTTCCTTCGGCGGAGACTTGGTGACGTAGCGTTCCCAGGCTTCGTCGTTCTCGGCCAGCTGCTCGACCCACAGGCGCTGCAGCGAACCCACGACCTTCTTGTTCCAGAGCGCGGCGTCGTTGAACTCCGTCGAGCCCAGCTCAAACAGCTGCGTCGTCTTCCAGGAATAGTTCTTGTTCTCGTTGCCGGCGCGGTAGAGCAACTGGTTCAGCGTGCCGCCGGTGTAGTTGCCTTCCTGGGTGGCGTAATCGAGCTGCATCATCGCGTTGATGATGATCGGGAAGGCGGCCCGCCCGGCATCGACCAGCCGGTTGCCGGCGCGGTTGGACTGCGCCCCGCTGTCTTCCAGATAGAGCTCCAGGTCTTCAGTCAGATCTGCGAACTCTTCGTCGGAGGTCTCCTTGAACTTCGCCAGCAGCGGCACTGCCTTCAGGTCGAGGACCGCCGGGTCGGTGATGCCGCGGGTCTGCACCCCTTCGCCCGGTCCCGGCACGATGAAGTCCGCGCCCGGCGCTGCCGGAGTGGAAGGGGGCGGAGTCGGCGCGCTCTCGCCGGAATCGGCAGGGTCGGCCGCGTCCGCGCCCGGGTCCTGGGCGTTGGCGGCGTTGGAATCGCCGTCGGCCGGCGGGGTCGCCGGAGTCTCGTTGCCGCCTTCCGCTGCGGAAGGAGCCGCGTTGCCGTCGCCCTCGGGGAGCGAAGTCAGCGGCAGGGTCGGCGGGGGCGCGTCGTCCCCAGCCGGCGCGGCGGGCGTGCCCCCGGCGGTGTTCTCCGGTGCCGAGACCTCGGTGTTGGAGGGGTCCTCCTCGCCCTGCTGGCTCTGCCACCAGAAGTAGCCGCCGCCGAGCGCAGCGAGGCCAATCACACTGACGATCAGCAGGCCCATCGGGGCGCCTTCCTTCTTCGCCGGACGGCGGCCGCGCCGGCCACCTTCTTCCTCGTCAGCGCCGCGGCGCGAGGCAGCGCGCTTGCTGCTGCCGGCTTTCTTCCGGGTGCCCGCGCCGGAGGCCGCGGCCTTTTTGCGCGTGGCGGGTTGCGGCGGCTTGCTGCCTCCGGCCGGCTTGGCGTCGCCTCCTTCGCGCTTGGCCTTGAGCTGCGCCAGCAGCTCGGCACCGCTGGGTTTCTTCTCGGCGGCGGCCGGCGCGGCTGCGGCGGGCTTCTTGGCCTCGCTGGCGGCCCGCTTGGCCTTGGCCGCGGCGATGATCTCGGCGGCGCGCGCCTTCTTGGCGGCCTCGGCATCCGGGGCAGCGGCCGCCGGCTTCTTGGCGGCAGGCGGCGCGGCCGGTGCGGCGGGCTTCTTGGCCACGGGCTTCACCGGCGCTGCCGGCTTCTTCGCCACCGGCTTCACCGGAGCCGCGGGCTTCTTCGCCACCGGCTTAACGGGCTTCACCGGCTTGGCCGGCGCCGCCTTCTTCTTCGGCGCGAAGACGGGCTTGGCCGGGGCAGCCTTCTTGGGCGCTTCCGGCTTCTTGGGTGCCTCAGCCTTCTTGGGCGCCTCGGCCGGCTTCTTGGCCGGACGCGCGACCTCGCGGTCGACCGGCGCCGCCGCGCTGGGGCGCTCGACCTTCTTCGCGGGAGCGTCGCCCACCGGCTTGGCAGCCAAGCCGCCGGCTGCCGCCGCGGGAGGCTCGGCAGGAGCAGGCGCAGGGGCCGCTGCTTCCAGCGGCGGGATCACAACCGTGCCGCTGCACACCTTGCAGCGGATCTTGGTTGCGGTCAGCGTAGCGGGGATGTCGCCGTATTTCTGGCCACAGTCCTGGCAGGTACCGATGCGTTCGCTCATGAGGGTCTCTTCGGGAACGTGGGCACGGCGGTGGGGGTTCGAGAGCCGCGCCGGGGGCTCCTAGAATAGAAAACTTCTTCGCAGGAGGGCGCAGTGTCCCGGAACTTCCAGCTCGTCAGCGAATTCGAACCGCGCGGTGATCAGCCCGCCGCGATCGAACAGCTCGTCGCGGGCCTGAGTGCGCCCGAGGCGCGCCGCATCCTGCTGGGCGTCACCGGCTCGGGCAAGACCTTCACGCTGGCGCACGTGGTTCAGCGGCTGCAGGTGCCGACGCTGATCATCGCGCCCAACAAGACCCTCGCGGCGCAGCTGTACCAGGAGATGCGCGAGCTGTTCCCCGAGAACGCCGTCGAGTACTTCGTCTCCTATTACGACTACTACCAGCCCGAAGCCTACATTCCTTCTTCGGATACCTACATCGAGAAGGACGCGCGCATCAACGAGCAGATTGATCGGATGCGCAATGCGACCACGGCCTCGCTGCTGGCGCGTCGCGACGTGATCGTGGTCGCCAGTGTGTCGTGCATCTACGGCCTCGGCGATCCGGGGACTTACCAGGCGCTCTCCACCACGCTGGTCGCCGGCGCGCAGCTGCGGCGCGAGGAACTGCTGCGTGCCCTGGTGCGCACTCAGCACAGCCGCGCCGAGGCCGACTTCCGCCCGGGCTCCTTTCGGGTCCGGGGCGCGGGGGTGGAAATCTGGCCGATTCATGAGCGAGACCGGGTCTGGCGGATCGAGCTGGGGCGGGAGCAGATCGAAGAGATCCTGGTGCTGGATCCACTCACCGGCGAGATCCTCGATGAGCCGGCGCAGGTCACGGTGTACCCGGTTGGCCACTATGTGCAGCCCGAGGACCGGCTGCCGGCCGCGATGAAGACCATCCGCGCCGAGATGGAAACGCGGGTGCGCGCGATGCGGCAAGCGGGCCAGGAGCTCGAAGCGGAGCGACTTGAACGGCGGACTCTGTCGGACCTGGAAGACCTGGAGGAGCTCGGCTTCTGCAGCGGGATCGAGAACTACTCGCGGCACCTGGAAGGGCGCGCCGCAGGGCAGCCGCCCTTCACGCTGCTCAACTACTTCCCGCGCGATTTCCTGTGCGTGCTCGATGAGAGTCACGTCACCTTGCCGCAGTGCTATTCGATGGTGCGGGGCGACCGCGCGCGCAAGGAGTCGCTGGTGCAGTACGGCTTCCGTCTGCCCAGCGCGGTGGACAACCGTCCCTTGGCCGAACCCGAGTTTGAGGGCATGCTGGGTCGGACGCTCTACGTCTCGGCGACGCCGGGCTACCGCGAACGCAGTCTTGCGCGCGAGCAGATCGTCGAGCAGGTGGTGCGGCCGACCGGCCTCGTCGACCCGGAGGTCGAGGTGAAGCCCGCCGGGGCGCAGGTCGAGGACGCGCTCCAGGAAGCCAAGGCCACGATCGCGCGGGGTGATCGCGTGCTGGTCACGACTCTGACCAAGCGCAGCGCCGAAGACCTGACCGAGTTCTTCCAGGAGTCCGGGCTTCGTGCGCGCTATCTGCACTCCGATATCGACACGCTCGAGCGCTCCGAGCTGCTGCGGGACCTGCGCCTCGGAGTCTTCGATGTGCTGGTCGGCATCAACCTGTTGCGCGAAGGCCTGGACCTCCCGGAGGTCGCGCTGGTGCTGGTGCTGGACGCGGACCAGGAAGGCTTCCTGCGCTCGACGACCTCGCTGATTCAGACCATCGGCCGCGCGGCGCGCAACGCCGAAGGGCGGGTCGTGCTGTACGCGGATCGCCAGACCGATTCGATCACGCGGACCATCGAGGAATCAGAGCGGCGCCGCGCGATTCAGATCGCGCACAACGAAGAGCACGGCATCGTGCCGCGCACGATTCGCAAGCGGATCAGCGACTCGCTGGCGGGCATCCTGGCCGGCGAGGAGTCGAAGGCGGAAGGCGAGCCTCTGGAGGCGCCCGACCGCGCCACGATGGAGAAGCGGCGAGCGGCGCTGGAGAAGGAGATGCTGCAGGCCGCCGGCGAGCTGGACTTCGAGAACGCGGTCAAACTGCGCGATGAGATGCGCCGGATCGAGGCCTGGCTGCTGGAAGTGGAGTCATGAGCGACGCGCACCAGACCGCCTTCCAGGAAGCGCTGCGACGCGCGCCTTCGCGGCCCGGCTGCTATTTGTTCTACGACGTCCACGGTGAGGTTCTCTACGTGGGCAAGGCCAAGAACCTGCGCAATCGGGTGCAGGTCTACCGCCGCGACGGCGCGGACGGCCGCATGCGCTTCGCCGAGCTGCTGCAGCAGGCCGACCGCGCTGAGTTTCGGGTGACCGACACCGAGATGGAGGCGGTGCTGCTGGAGGATCGGCTGGTCAAGCTGCATCAGCCGCCGCTCAACGTGCTGCTGAAGGATGACAAGTCCTTCCTGCTGGTGCACCTCGATACCCGGCACCCGTGGCCGCGTCTCGGGCTGGCGCGCCGTCGGCGGCGGGGCAGCGGTGAGTTCTTCGGGCCGTACCCGAACTCGGGGGCGGCGCGGCGCGCCAAGCGTCTGCTGCAGAAGGCCTTTGGTCTGCGTGACTGCAGCGACCACACCCTCGCCAACCGGCGTCGACCCTGCCTGAAGCACGAGGTCGGGCTGTGTAGCGCCCCCTGCGTCGGGCGAGTCAGCGAAGACGATTACCGCGACGCGCTGGATGGGGCGCGCGAGGTGCTGTCGGGGCGGGTCCAGGAGCGCCTGCGTGCGGAGGAGGAGCGCATGCACGCGGCCAGCGAGAACCTCGAGTACGAGATCGCGCTGCGTGCCCGCGACCGGATGCGCGCCCTGCAGGCGCTGGCCGCGCCGCAGCGCGTGCGGTTGGATGCCGACCGCGACTTCGACGTGCTCGGGATTGATGAGCGCGGCCACTTCGCGCTGCTCGAGTACCGCGACGGCGACTGGGTGGGCACGCGGCACGGTCGGGTGCCGGTGGTCGAAGCGCCGGCCGAGATGGTCAGCGAGCTGCTGCCGGCGCTCTACCGCGGCGGTCAGGAGGTTCCGCCCGAGATCCTGGTTCCGGCGCTGCCGGAGGAGCGCGAGGCGATCCGTGGCTGGCTGCGGGAACGCGCCGGACGCGCGGTGGGGCTGCATGCGCCTGCCCGCGGGGAGAAGCGCGCGCTGGTCCGACTGGCCGAGAGCAATGCGCGCGCCCGGCAGGGCGAGGTGGGGCGCGCGCCGTGGCCTACCGTGGCGGCGCGCATCGCCGAACGGGTGCACCTGCCCAGCCCGGCGGTGGTCGACTGCATCGACGTCAGTCACCTGCAGGGCAAGGAGCGCGTCGCCAGCAAGGTCCGCTTCGTCGAAGGCAAGCCGGACCGTGCCTCGTATCGCCGTTACATCGTCGGCAGCGGCGAGGGCAATGATGACTTCGCCGCGATGCATGAGATCGTGCAGCGCGTGCTGCGTCGGCGCGGGGACGATGGTCTCGCCGATCTGATCGTGCTGGATGGAGGCAAGGGTCAGCTCTCGGCCGGGCTCGCGGCGGCGCAGGAGGAAGGCGTCGCCGCCCCGCCGCTCATCGCGCTGGCCAAGGCGCGCAAAGGGCGCGGGCCGGTCGCCGCTGAGGAGCGCCTGTTCCTGCCTGGCCGCAGCGAGCCGGTGATTCTCGAACCCCGCACCCCGGAGCGCCTGTTCTTCGAGCGGATTCGCGATGAGGCCCACCGCTTTGCGATCACCCATCACCGCCGTCGCCGTGAGAACCTGCGTCTCGTGCTCGAGCAGGTGCCGGGGATCGGTCCGGCGCGGCGCTCGGCGCTGCTCGACTGGTGTGAGGGCGACCTGCGCCGGCTGCGCGACGGCGATCGCGAGGAACTGCTGGCCTTGCCGGGCATGACCGCCGACCTGATCGACAGCCTGCAGGCGCACCTCTTCGAAGTGCTGCCCTGAAGCGGCTCAGCCGCGCGGGTGGTGCAGCTTGTGCAGCGCCTGCAGCTCGGCGACTTCGACGTGGGTGTAGCGCTCGGTGGTGCGCAGATCGGCGTGGCCGAGAAACTCCTGGACCGCGCGCAAATCACCCCCGCCAAGCAGGAGGTGGGTGGCGCAGGAGTGGCGCAGCGTGTGGGGGTGGACCCGCCGGGTGATGCCGGCTTCTCTCGCCCAATCGCGCACGAGGCCCCAGGCCCGGCTGCGGTCCAGCGGACGGCCGCTGCGCGTGAGCAGCACCCAAGGCCCTTCCGGCTGACGCGAAGCGCGCCCCTCGTCGAGCCAGGTCCGCAGGCGGTTCAGCGCTTCTCCGCCGCAGGGGACCAGCCGCTCCTTGCCGCCCTTGCCGAGCACCCGCAGGATGGCGGGGTCCAGCTCCAGCGAGAGATCGCCGAGCCGCAGCCCGCAGGCCTCGCTGACCCGCAGGCCGCCGCCGTAGAGCAGCGCCAGCAGCGCGCGGTCACGCAGCCCCTTCCAGCCCTCCGCAGGCGGCGCGTCGAGCAGCGCCCGGCATTCCTCGGGGGCGAGCACCTCCGGCAGCCGTCGCCAGAGGTGGACCTTGCCGGCGAGCCGGGTGGGGTCGCGCTCGGGGCCGCGTCGTTCGGCCAGGAGGAAGCGGTAGAAGCCGCGCAGAGCGGACAGGAGCCGCATCTGGCTGGCCGGGGCCAGGCCCTCGGCGCGGCGGTCGGCGAGCAGCTGGGCGAGGTCCTCGGGCTGGACGGTCTCCCAATCCTCGACTCCGGCCGCGTGGAGCCGGGCCGCGGCCCCCTCGAGATCCCGGCGGTAGGCCGCCAGGGTGTTGGCGGCGAGGCCGGACTCCGCCCGGAGCGCCCCGAGATATTCGCTCAGCGCGACGCGCAAGCCTGCCGGCAGCGATTGACCACCGCTTTCCACGCCAAGTAGACTACTGGACCGTCTCGGCATCCCCGAGCCCAAAATCCCGTGGCCAAGCTCCCGAAGTCTCAGGTCAATCAGTTCAAGAAGCTACTGCTTCAGTACCTTCAGCATCTCGGCGTCAAGCTCGAGAACATGGAGGAGGCGGTGCTGCGCGCCGACGCCGATAGCGGCCCTGAAGACGGGGACGATTTCGGCTCCGGGGGCGGTGTCCGCGAGTTCCAGCTCGGCTTGATCGAAAACGAGAACGAGATCCTGCAAGAGGTCCACGACGCGCTGGCTCGGATCGATGCCGGCGAGTTCGGTCTCTGCTTGTACTGCAACGAGGCCATCCCTCTGGGTCGCCTGGAAGTGCGCCCCTATGCACGCTTCTGCCTCGAGCACCAGCGTCAATACGAACTCGGACAGCTGGAAATAGACTGAGGATGACAGGCAAGAGCAGCGCCCAGCCAGAACGCACCGGCTTCCGTAGCCCGATGTTCTGGGGCATGGTGCTCGTGCTGGTCGTGATCGATCTGGTGACCAAGTCCTGGGCCTTCGCCAGCCTGGACGAACGCGAGATCCGCTGGGTCGCCGGCAGCTGGCTGGGCTTCCAGCGCCTGCTCAACCCGGGCGGGGTCTTTGGCATCGCCCAGGGCGCCACGACCATCCTCACGGTGATCCGCGTCTTCGCGGTCGGGCTGCTGATCTGGTTGGCCGCCAAGCAGGCGCTGCGCAATCGGCGCGGGGTGTTCACGCTGGGCCTGCTCACCGCGGGCGCGGTCGGCAACCTCTACGACAACCTCAGCGCGTTCACGGGCTGGGCGGATCCCAACGGTCACGTGCGCGACTTCGTTCGCTTCGACCTGGGGCCGGCGCCCAGCTGGATCCCGGAGCAGATCTGGCTGTTCGATCCCTGGCCGATCTTCAACTTCGCGGACTCCTGCATCACGGTCGGTTTCCTGCTGCTGCTCACCGGTCTCGGCCGGGTCGAGTGGCCGGGCAGCGAATCCGAAGGCCGGCAGGGCCAGGAGTCGGCGGCATGAACGTTCTGGCCACCCGCATCGGCAAGCTCGAGCTGGAAAGCCCGCTACTGACGGCCTCGGGCACCTTCGGCCACGATCCGGCGGCGCTTTCTTTTCTGCAGCCGGGGGATCTCGGCGCGCTGGTGCTGAAGACCGTCACGCCGGAAGCACGCGAGGGCAATCCCAACCCGCGGATGTGCGAATGGCCGGGCGGGGTCATGAACTCAATCGGCCTCGAGAACAAGGGGCTCGCTTACTGGCGCGAACACGTCGCGCCGCAGCTGGCGGTCTGCCCGGTGCCAGTGGTGGCCAACGCCGGGGGACATGATCTCGAAGAGTACGGGGTCATGACCGCGGCCTTCGACGCCATGCAGGGCGTGGCCGCGATCGAGCTCAACCTGTCCTGCCCCAACGTCAAGGGCGGGACCCAGTTCTCCACCGACCCGGACGCATTGATGGAGGTGGTCGAGCTCTGCCGCAAGCAGACCGCCAAGCCTCTGTGGGTCAAGCTGTCGCCCAACGTGGCGGCGATCGCGCCGCTGGCCCAGGCGGCGGAAGCGGCCGGCGCCGACGGCCTGGTCGTCTGCAACACCGTGCTGGGGCTGCTGGTGGACTGGCGTACCCGCAAGCCGCGGCTAGGCAACGGCTTCGGCGGCATGTCCGGGCCGGCGGTGCGCCCGGTCGCGCTGCGCATGGTCTGGGACTGCTTCCGGGCCTCAAAGCTGCCGATCATCGCCTCGGGCGGCGCCAGCAGCGCGGATGACGTCCTCGATTTCATCGTGGCCGGGGCCACGGCGGTCCAGGTCGGCACCGCTTCCTTCCGTCGCCCGGATGCGATTTCCCGGATGGCGACGGAACTGAGGGCCATTCTGGCCGAAAACGATTTCACGCTCGACTCGCTGCGGGGCAGTCTCGAGTGGCCCACGCCCGTATCCTGTGCGGGCGCTGCCTCGCGCACCTCCTGACGGTTCGCCGCAAGCCGGCCGAACACCAGAACGCAACATGGTCGATTTCGACAAGATTGGCGACAACATGACCTCCTTGGGTCACGGCCTCGGCCGTGCGCTGAAGAAGGTTTTTGGTTCGCGCAACGCTCGTGTGGTCAAGAAGATGGCTGCACGAATCCCGCAGATTAACTCGCACGAGGAGTGGGCCAAGGGGCTCAGCCAGGAGGACATGGCGGCGCAGACCGCCAGCTGGAAGGAGGAGGTCAAGGCCGGCCGCAAGTTGGACGAGATCCTGCCGCAGGCCTTCGCGATGGTCCGCGAGGCCGCGGTGCGCACCTTGGGGCTGCGTCATTACGACGTGCAGCTCGTCGGCGGCATGGTGCTGCACAACTCGGGCATCGCCGAGATGGCGACCGGCGAGGGCAAGACCCTGGTGGCGACCCTGCCGGCTTACCTGAACGCGCTCGAGAACACGGTCTTCGTCGTGACCGTGAACGACTACCTGGCGCGGCGTGACGCCGAGTGGATGCAACCGGTCTACGAGTACCTGGGGCTGCAGGTCGGCGCGATTCAGTCGAATATGTCGCCGCAGGAGCGCCATCCGATCTACGCCTCGGACATCGTCTACGGCACCAACAACGAGTTTGGCTTCGATTACCTGCGTGACAACATGAAGTCGCGCCTGGATGACCAGGTGCAGAAGGTGCTGTCCTACGCGATCATCGACGAAGTCGACTCGATCCTGATCGACGAGGCGCGGACGCCGCTGATCATCTCGGGCCCGGCGCAGGGCGACGCCGAGAAGTACCGCGTCGGCATGGCTGCGGCCCGCAAGCTGAAGCCCGACGAGCACGTCGAGCTGAAGGAGAAGGAGAAGCAGGCGATCCTGACCGAGGACGGCATCGTCGAAGCGCAGAAGCTGCTCAGCATCGACGACTTCTACTCGAGCGCGGCGCACATGGAGTGGCCGCACATTCTCGAGCAGTGCCTGCGCGCGCTGCATCTGTACCAACTCGACACCGACTACGTCGTCAAGGACGGCCGGGTCGTGATCGTCGACGAGTTCACCGGCCGTCTGATGGACGGTCGCCGCTGGGGCGATGGTCTGCACCAGGCGGTGGAAGCCAAGGAAGGTCTGCGCCCGAAGGCGGAGAACCAGACGCTGGCGACCATTACCTTCCAGAACTACTTCCGGATGTTCAACAAGCTGGCCGGCATGACGGGTACCGCCCTGACCGAAGCCGGCGAGTTCGCCAACATCTACGACCTCGACGTGGTGGCGATTCCCACCAACAAGCCGATCGCCCGCAAGGACGAGGCCGATGTCATCTACCTCGAGGAAGGAGACAAGTGGAAGGCGATCGTCGATGAGATCGAAGAGGTGCGCGACAACGGCCAGCCGGTGCTGGTCGGCACGACGAGCATCGAGAACTCCGAGAAGATCTCGAACGCGCTCAACCGGCGCGGCATTCGCCACGAGGTGCTGAACGCCAAGCAGCACGAGCGCGAGGCCGACATCGTCGCCCAGGCAGGCCGCAAGGGCGCGGTCACGGTGGCCACCAACATGGCCGGCCGCGGCACCGACATCGTGCTCGGCGGCAACGTCGAAGGGCTTCTCCGCGAAGAGCTGCAGCGGCGGAAGATCGATCCGGAGACCCAGGAGGCCGAGGTCGAAGCCGTCCGCGCCGAGCTGGAGCAGGCCTGCAAGGCCGAGAAGCAGGAAGTGCTGGGGGCCGGCGGCCTCTATGTGCTGGGCACCGAACGGCACGAGTCGCGCCGGATTGATAACCAGCTGCGCGGCCGCTCCGGTCGTCAGGGCGACCCGGGACGCACCCGCTTCTTCCTGTCGCTCGACGACCCGCTGATGCGGCGCTTCTACAAGGACTGGGTCAAGAACTTCCTGTCGCGCGCCGGCATGGGTTCGGGCGAGCCGGTCGAGTCGCGCATGGTCTCCAACGCCATCCGCAAGGCGCAGAAGAAGGTCGAGAACTACCACTTCGAGATCCGCAAGAACCTGCTCGAATACGACGAGGTGATGGACAAGCAGCGTCACCTCATCTACGAGCATCGTCAGGAGGCGCTCAACGCCGAAGGGCTCGACGAGCGCATCTTCGCGATGTTCGACGAGGTGCTCGGGGCCACCCTCGAGACCTATCGCGGCGATGGCCGGGACATTCCGACCGACTTCGAGGCGATTCAGGTCTGGGCGCAGCGCAAATGGGCTTCGGAGCTCACCCTGGAACAGCTCCAGGAAGCGGGGGACGAAGGCATGTACGAGCTGCTGATGGGCGAAGTGCGCGAGCTCTACGCCAAGCGCGAGGAAGAGTTCGGCGCCGAGCTGATGCGCGAACTCGAGCGCTTCCTGATGCTCAACGCCATCGACAGCAAGTGGAAGGAGCACCTCTACACGATGGATGCTCTGCGCGCCGGCATCGGTCTGCGCGGCTACGCGCAGGTCGACCCGAAGACCGAATACAAACGGGAGGGCCTCGAGCGCTTCCAGGAGCTGCTGTTCTCCGTGGCGGACGAGGTCACGGGCTACATCCTGCGGATGCAGCTCAAGGCGCGAGACGACGAAGCGCTCGAGCGGAACTACGCCGGTGCGCGGGCCAGCCACCCCAACTTCTCGGCGACCGGGGGCCCGGTGGCCGCCGCGGGTGGGGCGGCGCAGCAGCGTCCGCAGCAACGTCCGAAGCAGCGGGTCGCGGTCGGTTACACGCCGCCGCAGAACGCTGCGCAGCGCGAGACCCAGCGCATGAAGGATCGTCAGGCGCAGGAAGAGGCTGCGGCCAAGGAGGCGGAAGCCGCCGAACAGGCGGCGGCCACCACCTCGACCGCGACCGATTCTCAGGGCGACGCCTATGCCAAGGTGGGGCGCAACGAACCCTGCCCGTGCGGCTCCGGCAAGAAGTTCAAGCAGTGCCACGGCAAGGCCTAGCCCTCTTGGGCAGGCGCCTATGAGCGAACGGCGTCGCGGCGTCTACTTCGTCTACCAGCTGCTGCTGGCGGTCGGAACGGTGCTGCTGGCGCCGTGGGCGCTGCTGCGCCTGCTGCTCCAGAAGGACTTTCGCCAGGGGCTTCCGGGGCGGCTCGGCTTCGTGCCGCCGCTGCCCGCGCATGAAAAGCGCGTGCTGCTCCATGGCGTCAGCGTGGGGGAGGTCAAGGCGCTGCGGCCCCTGGTGCGTCATCTGCGCGCGCAGCTCCCCGAGCATGTGCTGACGATTTCGGCTTCGACGCCGTCGGGCCTCGACACGGCGCGCCAAGCCTTCCCGGACCTCGAGGTCGTGCCCTTCCCGCTCGACTACGCGGGCGCGGTGCGGCGCTTTCTGCGGCGGGTCGGCCCCAGCGCAGTGATCCTGGCCGAGCTCGAGATCTGGCCCAACTTTCTGCGCGCCTGCTCGCGGCGGGATATCCCGGTCGCGATCGTCAACGGGCGCATCACCGAGCGCTCGCTGGAAGGCTATCGCAAGGTGCAGCGCCTGCTTCCGCAGTTCGATCGCATCGCGCTGTACTGCGTTCAGAACGAGCGCTACGCCGAGCGATTCCGCGGCCTGCAGGTGCCAAGCGAAAGCGTCGTCGTCACCGGCAACCTCAAGTTTGACAGCCTGCCGCGGGGGGGCGGCGAGGCGCAAGTCCCTTGGTCGAACTGGCTTGCTGACGCGCCAAGCTGGGTGCTGGCTTCCACGCACGAGCCCGAAGAACTGCTGGTACTCGAAGCGGCGGCGCAGCGAGGCATGCTCCAGCAGCTGCGCACGCTCGTCGTGCCGCGCCATCCGCGCCGCGCTCCGCAGCTGCTGGACGCGATGCGCAAAGCCGAGCTGGGCGTCCCGATTCTGCTGCGCAGCGAGCTCGATGCATCGACCCCGCTCCCTCCGGCCAGCATCCTGTTGGTGGATACCTTTGGCGAACTGGAATCGATCTACGCTGCGGTGGATCTCGCCTTCCTCGGCGGCTCTCTGATCGAGCACGGCGGGCAGAACGTGCTCGAGCCTGCCGCCTTCGGTCGCCCGGTCGTGATCGGGCCGCATCGGGACAATTTCCGCGAAGAAGTGGATTTGCTGGAGGGCTCGGGTGGCCTACGACGTGCGAAGGATGTGCAGGTTTTGCTAGAATTCGCTTGGGACTGGCTCCAGAATCCAAGCGCTGCACAAGAAGCTGGTATTGCAGGCCGCACCGCGCTCGATGAGCGTCGCGGGGCAACCGAGACCACTTTCGAAGCCCTCCAAGCAGCCAGCCTGTTCTGATCCCCCTCCATGGAACGCAAACTCTTCACCTCCGAGTCCGTCTCGATGGGCCACCCGGACAAGGTGGCCGACCAGGTCAGCGACACCATCCTCGACGCCTGCCTGCGCGAGGACCCGAACTCGCGCGTCGCGTGCGAGACCTTTGTCACCACCGGCACGGTGGTCGTGGGCGGTGAGATCCGCACCGAGACCTACGTCGATGTGCAGCGCGAGGTGCGCGAGGTCCTGCGCGAGATCGGCTACACCCACTCGGGCATGGGCTTCGAGGCCGATGGCTGCGGCGTGCATGTGCTGATCCACGAGCAGTCCAGCGACATCGCCCAGGGCGTCGACGCCGCGGCCGACAGCGCTGGCCAAGAAACGGGCGCGGGCGACCAGGGCATGATGTTCGGCTACGCCTGCCGTGAAACCGACGAGCTGATGCCGGCGCCGATCCACTGGGCGCATCGCCTGGTCGAACGTCAGGCCGAGCTGCGGCAAAGCGGTGAACTGGCCTGGCTCCGCCCGGACGCCAAGTCGCAGGTCACCTTCCGGTACGACGGCGACAAGCCGGTGGCGATCTCCACCGTCGTGCTCTCGACCCAGACCGAGGACATGTCGATCGACGTGATCCGCAGCGAGGTCGAAGAGAAGATCATCCGCGAGGTCCTGCCCGCGGAGTACCTCAACAACGAGACGCAGATCCACATCAATCCGACCGGCAAGTTCGTGATTGGTGGACCGCACGGCGACGCCGGGCTGACGGGTCGCAAGATCATCGTCGACACCTACGGCGGTTATGCCCGCCACGGCGGCGGCGCTTTCTCGGGCAAGGACGCCACCAAGGTCGACCGCTCGGCTGCCTACGCCGCGCGCTGGCTGGCCAAGAACGTGGTCGCCGCCGGCTGGGCCGACCGCTGCGAGGTGCAGCTCGCCTATGCCATCGGCGTCGCGCACCCGGTTTCGATCCGGGTCGACACCTTCGGCACCGGCCAGGGCCTCAGCGACGAGCAGATCGTTGCGCACCTGCGCCACCTCCAGGCCTTCAGCGGACACGACCCGCTCACCCCGGACTGGATCATCGGCCGCCTTGGGTTGGCCACGCCGACGGGCTACAAGAACGACGACGGCTGGACCTACCGCCAGACCGCCTGTCACGGCCACTTCGGCCGCTCCGCCTTCCCGTGGGAAGGCCTCGACCTCGTCGAAGAGCTGCAGAGCCTGCGCTCGGTCGGCGCTCACGCCTGATCCCCTTCGCAAGATGACTACCGCAACCGACACGAACTACAAAGTCGCCGATCTCTCGCTGGCCGCTGAGGGCCGACTGCTCATCGACTGGGCAGAAAGCCGCATGCCTGTGCTGATGAAGCTGCGCGAGAAGTTCGAGAAGACCAAGCCGCTCGCCGGACAGCGCATCACCGGCTGCCTGCACGTCACCAAGGAAACCGCCGTTCTGATCCGCACCCTGAAGGCTGCGGGCGCTCAGGTGGCCTGGAGTGGCTGCAACCCGCTGTCGACCCACGACGCGGTCGCGGCGGCGCTCGCAGAAGAGGGGATCGGCATCTACGCCTGGTACGGCCAGAGCACCGAGGACTTCTACTGGTCGATCGACCGCACTCTGGATCAGAAGCCGACCCTCACGCTCGATGACGGCGCCGACCTGATCTTCCGCGTGCACAGCGCGCACCCGGATCTGTTCGACGGCATCATCGGCGGCTCGGAAGAGACCACCACCGGCGTGCACCGTCTGCGCGCCATGGCCGAAGACGGCAAGCTCGAGTACCCGGTCATCGCCGTCAACGACGCCGAGACCAAGTGGGACTTCGACAACGTCTACGGCACCGGCCAGTCGACCCTCGACGGCATCCTGCGCGCCACCTCGGTGCTGCTCGCCGGCAAGAACCTGGTCGTCGCCGGTTACGGCCACTGCGGCAAGGGCTGCGCGATGCGGGCCAAGGGCATGGGCGCCAACGTGATCGCCACCGAGATCAAGCCGACCGCCGCCTTGAAGGCCACCCTGGAGGGCATCCGCGTGCTCACCATGGACGAAGCCGCCGCCCAAGGCGATGTCTTTATCACCGCGACCGGGATGAAGGACGTCCTGGTCAAGCGTCACTTCGAGTCGATGAAGGACGGCGCCGTGGTGTGCAACACAGGCCACTACGACTGCGAGATCAACATCGAAGATCTCAAGAGCATCACTGTATCCACCCGCCAGATGCGGGATAACTGCGTGGAGTACACGCTGCAGGACGGCCGCCGCATCTACGTGCTGGCGGATGGTCGCCTGGTCAACCTCGCGGCCGCCGAGGGCCACCCCTCGGAGGTCATGGACATGAGCTTCGCCAACCAATTCCAGGCCATGATGATGCTGGCCGAGAAGGGCAAATCGCTGGGCAAGGGCGTCCACGAGCTGCCCGAGGAGCTCGACCAGGAGATCGCGGGCATCAAGCTCGAGTCGATGGGTATCCAAATCGACGAGCTCACCGCCGAGCAGATCGCGTACGCTACCGATTACAGCCAAGGCACCTAAGCTCAGATGAAGGTCTCCACCCGTCACGCTCTCCACCCCGCCACGCACGCGCTGCGTGCCGGCTTCACGCTGCTCGAAATGATGGTCGTCATCGGCATCATCGGGCTGCTGGCCGCCTTCCTGGTCCCGAACATCATGGATGCGATGGGGCAGGCGAGCGTGACGTCTGAGAAGGCCAACATGCGCGAGCTTTACACCTGGTTGCAGATGTACAAGAACAGCAACAACCAGAGCTGGCCGACCGGGACCGGGCAGAAGTTCATCCTGCAGCTGTGGAAGGACGGCACGGTCGAGCGCTCGGATAAGAACGCCAAGCGATTCTTCTCCGCCGGTGAGAACTCCACCGAGTACCTCGCCACCCTGGGCATGGATCCCAATGAGATGTCGGTGCTGGAGTACCTCACCGACTGGGATTCGATTCAGCCAGGCCACATTAACTACGCTGCCTTCGACCCGCAGGGCGACCCGACATTACGCCGGAAGCTCAACAACGCGCCGTCGACGGTGACGATCGTGGCCAACGCGACCTTCGCGCACCGCAACTCGATCGTCTACATGACGTCCGACGGCGAGGTCCACGAGCTGAACATCCAAAACCTGCTCGACGAGGGTGTGCTCACCCAGGAAGACATCGACGCGGGCTACGTCCCGGTGGGCCAGGGCTCGCCGATTCTCGAGCTGCAGACGGTCACCAACGACTAGGCGCAAGCTCGACGCAGCCGGCTGTCCCTCGCGCGGGGGCAGCCGGCTTTCTTGTTGCGTCGGCTATCATGCGCGCTGGACCATGTCCGCCACCCTCCCTCAGAGCCGCAGCGATGCACGCAGTTTCCACCTGCGTGTCTTTGGCTGTCAGATGAACTTCTACGACGGCGAGCTGATGCGAGCTTCGCTGCTGGGGCGCGGCTACCAGGAAAGCGCCGACCCGGATCAGGCGGATGTGGTGCTGTTTCACACCTGTTCGGTCCGAGAAGGGGCAGAAGAGCGGGTCCACGGTCTGCTGGGGGAGCTGCGCCGGGCCAAGCGCGAGCGCCCCGATCTGGTCATCGGGGTGATCGGCTGCATGGCCGATCGCGAAGGCAAGGAGCTGTTTGACCGCGAACCGCACGTCGACATCGTCTGTGGATCGCGTCACTTCCCGCAGCTCGACAGCTTCATCGATCGAGTCCTCGGCGGCGAGGAACGGGTCTGCGAGCTGGGCGAAGCGCATTCCGCGGTCGACGCTCCGGTGCGCGACCTGTCTGGTCGTCCGGCGCACTGGTCGGCGCACGTCGCGGTCATGCGCGGCTGTGATCTGAACTGCACCTACTGCATCGTGCCCAGCGTGCGCGGCCGGGTCGAGAGCCGCCCCCTGGTCGAGATCGTCGACGAGGTCAAGCGCCTGGTCGATCAGGGCGTGACCGAGGTGCACCTGCTCGGCCAGACGGTTGACAGCTACGGCCGCGATCTGCCCTCAGATGAGCGCCCCAGCCTGGCCCGCCTGCTCGACGAGCTGGCGCCGATCGACGAGCTGCTGCGCTTGCGCATGATCACGCTGCACCCCAGCTACGTGGACGCCGAACTGGCCGATGCGATGGCCCGCTCGCCCCAGTTCATGCGCTTTCTGCCCATTCCGCTGCAGGCCGGCAGCGACCGGGTGCTGAAGGCCATGAAGCGTGGCTACAACACCTCGCTGTATCGCAAGCGCGTCGATCTGCTGCGCGAGCGCATGCCGGACCTCGAGCTGATCTCGGACTGGATCGTCGGCTTCCCCGGCGAGACCGACGAGGACTACCTCGAGAGCGAGCGGATGCTGCGCGAGATCGGCTTTCTGCAGAGCTACGTCTTCCAGTACTCGCCGCGTCCGGGTACGCGCGCCTACGAGATCGAGGACAACGTCCCGACCGAGGTCAAGAAAGAGCGCAACAACCGTTTGCTAGCGCTGCAGCGCAAACTCGCCTACGCAAAATCGCCGCACGAGGTCGGGAAGCGCACCCGCACCATGCTCGAGCAGGGCGCCAAGCGTCACCCGGGCCATTGGGCGGGAAGGACCCACACCGGGCACCCGGTGGTGGTCCCGGACCAGGACGGCTATGACGCCGGCATGCAGCTGGAGATCGAGCTGGTCGAGCACGACGGGCGCAGCCTGATCGGTCGCGCGCTCGGGGCGCCGCGCCAGGGCAAGGAGCTGACCCGCGTGGCGTCGATTCCGCCTGCTGCGGCCGCTGCGGCTCCGGCCGCTTCCGCGCACGACGCGGCCACTCCGGCGCCTTCCGAGTTCCAAGTCTGATGGCGCGCGATCAGGCCCTGCTCGAGAAGGCCTGGCACGAGGCCGCGCGCGCGAGCTGGCTGCTGACCGCCCCCAACCCGCGCGTCGGGGCCTTGGCGCTCGCGCAGGGTCATGTGATCGGCTACGGGCACCACGCGGTTTACGGCGGCTCGCATGCCGAAGAGGCCGCGCTGCGCGACGCCGGGGCCTGGGACGAGGAGCAGAACCGCGCCCGGCCCGGCGTGGTTGACGAAGTGGTGGTCACGCTTGAGCCCTGTTCGGCGACCGGGAAGAAGCGGCCTCCCTGCACGCAGGCGCTGCTGGACGCCGGGGTGCGGCGAGTCGTCTGCGCGGCGACCGATCCCGATCCCCGCCATCAGGGCGCGGGTCTGCGGGTGCTCGAAGAGGCCGGGGTCGAAGTGGTGCAGGCCGAGGCCTCCGAAGCCTCGGCGCGCTTCGCCGCGCTCAATCCGGCCTTTCTGCGCGGCCTGCAGCACCCGGAGCGGCCGTGGGTGCTGCTGAAGTGGGCTGCCAGCCTGGATGGCAAGCTCGCCGCCGACGACGGAACGAGCCAGTGGATCACCGGGCCGGACGCGCGCGCCGAAGTCCACGCGCTGCGCGCCTGCTCGGATGCCGTCGCGGCCGGCGCCGGCACCCTGCGTGCGGACAACCCCAGTCTGGATGCGCGACCGCAGGACGGCCCGCCGCGGCTCAGGCAGGCCGCCCCGACGCGGCAGCCGCTGCGCGTCCTTGTGGGCGGCGGGGATGCCGTGCACGCGGATGCCCGGATCTTCGCGGGCGAAGCCGCCCGGCTTTGGGTTCTCGACCCCGAGCAAGAGCCCGCGGCTGCGCTGATGCAGCATCAGGACCCGATCCTGCGGGTCGCGCGCGGCCAGCAGGGCCTGGACCTTGCGGCGGTGCTGCAGGCGCTGCGCGAGCAGTCCGGTGTCCGGCGTCTGCTGGTCGAAGGCGGGGCGCGCTTGCATGGCAGCCTGCTGGCGGCCGGCCTGGTCGATGCCGTGGTGCGCTACGAGGCTCCGATCCTGCTCGGCGGCGGTCGGGCCGCCTGCGCGGGCCCCTCGTTTGCCAGTCCGCAGATGGCGCTGCAGCTGACGATGCCCGAAGAACGCGGCTGGGGGGCGGAGCTGCGCCGCGCTTTCCTGGTCGCCCCGAGCGAGGGGGAGAACGCGCGGTGAGAAGCTGCGAGGCGGTCTGGGCACAAGCACGGTGGCTGGCCGTCGCGCTCGGCCTCGCCTTCCTGACCGCTGCCTGCCAGACTCTCGCCGCCGGGCCAACCCCGCCGGCAGATTTTCACCCCCAGGCGCTCTGGGCCGCCATCTGGCGCGGCGACACCGCCGCGAGCCGTCAGCTGGCCTGGGAGGCGCGCTGGGAAGCCACCGGTTCGATTGAAGGGGAGCGTTACCACCAGGCCGAGCTGCTGCTCCTCGGACAACGGGCGGGACTGCTGAAGGAGGCCGCGGCACGGCTCGCCGAAGCCCCCTTCGACCCGGATCGGGCCTATCTGCACGCGCGGCTCCTGGAGGACCCGGTGCGGCTCCTGCATCGTTTCGAAGAGCTGGCGCAGGCCCATCCGCGGCATGCCTGGATCCGGCTCGGCGCGGCGGGGGCCTGCCTGCAGAACGGCGAACTGCAGGCGGCGGCGGTGCACCTGCGCGAGGCTCCGCCCTGGCCGGACGCGGCCGATTTCCGCAGCCTGATCGAAGCGCGGCTGCGCGAAGCCCAAGGCGAAGCGCGCCCGTGGCGGGGGCTCCTCGACGCGGCGCTCGACCACGGATCCCCGGCAGCGCTCAGCGAACTGGAGCAGATGGCTCGGCGGGCCGGCGCCGAGGCGATCATCCGCGTCGCGGCCGCGGATCGCGCGTTGCGCAGTCAGCCACCCGCCGCGAGCCCGGTCGCACCTGGCTCGGCGGAGGAGCAGCAGGCGCTGGACCTACTGCTGGAGCGGATGCACGCGCAGCTCGCCTATGCGCCGCAGATCGGCCTGCCGGAGCTTCTCGCGCGGATGGATGGCTGGGCGCTGCACCTTGGACTCCCTGCCGTCTGGGGCAACAGCCCGATGTATCGCCTTCCTTTCGGCGCCGGGTTGCTGCTGCGCCCTGAACTCGACGCCGGCGAGCTCAGCGCCTTGCTGCATCGGCATCAGCGGCTGGTCCTGGTGGGCTGGAGCTGGCTCCAGGGAGCGCGCGCGGTGGAACTGCGCGGGGTCGAACGCTGGTCGCTGGACTGGCCGGGCCTCGAGCAGGCCGTCGAGATCGTGAGCGCCGCGGACGCGCGCGGCGAGGCCGGCTGGGTCAGCGGCGGGGCGGTCTTCCGCGGCTTCTTCGTCCGCCGCGATCTGAATGCCCGGACGGCCCGCGCCTGGGAACGTCGTGCGCAGCGCCTGAGTAGCTGGGAGCTTCCCGCCGGAGTCGCAACGGATCCCTGGTCCGGAGTCGATGTTCCGGACCTTCCGGGGGCGCTGCCGGAGAGCCTCGACCTGGGCCTGCGTCTACGGGCGCAGCTGCTTGCCGAGGAAGCCGCAACCGCCGAACAGGCCGAGTGGGAGGCGCTCCTGCTGCATGAGCTGGGCCATCTCCCCGATGTCCTGCCGATTGCGAGCGGCCAGAACCCGGCCTGGTGGGGCCAGCTGCAGCGCGCGGTCGGGTCGTGGTTTCAGGATGGCTGGGTCCTGGCCGACTGGGAGTATCGCGCGCAGCTCCGTGCGCTGGCGGCGGGCCCGCGCGCCAAGCTGCTGCTGGCGCAGACGATCGAGACCGCCCAAGACCCCGGCCAGCCCTATTTCCGCCCGTATCGCCGCCTGATGCGCGAGCTGGTCATGCACGCGCGCGCCGCCGGCTGGCCGGCGCTGGCGCGTTGGCACTCTCGCAGCGAAGCGCAGCTGGCAGAGCTGGCCCGGAGCCTGCTGGCCGAACAGAGCATTCAGCCGATCCCGGGCGAGGTCGTGAGCCAGCTGATGCTGAAGGCGCGGCAGAAGACGGACTAGGGGCCGCTCCCGTCGAGCACGTCTGGCCAATGCTCCCAGGCGACTGGCTGGCCAGCCACGACCGTGACCGTGACCAGATCCAGCCGCGCCGGCCCCGGCCAATTGCAGCGCAGCGCCAGAGCCTCCAGCGTGCGCGCGAGCCGCCGTCGCTGACGCCAGCGCAGCCAGTCGCCGGGGTGGCCGGGATCCAGCTCGTGGCGCGCCTTGACCTCGATGGCGACCAGAACATCGCCGGCAGGAGGCAGGCCGAGCCAGTCCACCTCGGCGTGCAGCGCACGCGTGTTGCGCGCCCAGCACTGCCAGCCCGCCGCACACAGCGCTTGATGGACAAAGTCCTCGGCGCGCTGGCCGAGGACGTGACGGGGATCGGAGGAACTCATGGGCGCGACACCAGGCCGCCACCCAGGAGCGAGGACTACTCCTTGCTCTCTTCCTTGGCTTCGGCCTTCTTCTCGGAAGACGAGACCGCGGCCACAGCGTTACGGTTGAATTTGATCCGCACCTTGTCCGCGACCTCCAGGGTGAGCGTCGCTTCGTCCATGGCGGCGACCTTGCCGTGGATGCCGCCCGCGGTCACGACCGCGTCGCCTTTCTTGATCGAGTCGCGCATCTGCTGCGCCTCGCGCTGACGCTTGCGCTCCGGGCGGATCAGGAACATCCAGATCACCAGGAACATCAGGCCGAGCATCCACATGCCGCCGTACGGCGAGGGCTGCGCGCCCCCGTTGGCTCCGCCGGCCGCGCCTCCCGACTGTTCGGTGGTGGCGTTCAGGCTCGGGGCGTCGCCGAGGGTGGAGGGCGGGGCGAAGGAATCGCCGCCTTGCTGGAGGAACTCAATCACAGGTCTGTTGATTCCGTTGGCACGAACGGAGGTTCGTGCGAAAATGGCGAGTCAGTCTAGCGCCGCCCTGGTCCGCGGTGCGCATCCGATGAGCTCCGAACGCGTTCTGGTCGCCCTTTCGGGCGGAGTCGACTCCAGCGTCGCCGCTCTGCTGCTCGCGCAGCAGGGCTACGAGGTGGTCGGCTGCTTCCTGCGCAACGGGATCAGCCGGCCGGCTGGATCCTGCTCGACCAAGCAGGGCTGCTGCTCGGCCGAAGACGCCCGGGATGCCGCGCTGGTTGCCGACCAACTCGGCATTCCGTACCACGCCGTCGATATGCACGAGGAGTTCGCTTCCGTGCAGAACTACTTCCACGACGAGTACGCGGCCGGCCGCACCCCTAACCCCTGCGCGGTCTGCAACCGCGACATCAAATTCGGCGCGCTGGCGGACTTCGCCGATGCCATCGGCGCGCAGTGGATCGCGACCGGCCACTACGCTCAGATCCGCCAAGGCGAACAGGGCCCCGAGCTGCTGCGCGGCGCCGACGCCCACAAGGATCAGTCCTACGTGCTGTTCCCGGTGGCGCCCTCTATTCTGGCGCGCACGCTGCTGCCGGTCGGCGGGCTTCAGAAGTCCGAGACGCGCCGGATCGCGGAAGAAGCCGGGCTGCCGGTCTTCGGTAAGCCAGACAGCCAGGAGATCTGCTTCGTCCCCAGCGGCGACTACCGCGATGTGCTGCGCAAGCGCGGCGGGCTCGGTAAGCCCGGCCGCATCGTTGACCTCGACGGCAAGGAGCGGGCCCGGCACGAGGGCTACATGGGATTCACCCGGGGCCAGCGGCGCGGGCTGGGCTTCGCCGCCACCGAGCCGATGTACGTGGTCGATATTCGGCCGGACACCGGCGATGTGATCGTCGGCCCGCGCGCGGCGACCGGCTGCGCGGTCGCGACGGTCGCGGAATTTCGTGGCTTTGGCTGCTCGCTTGCCGAGGGCGAGGTCTGGGACGAGGTCACGGTGCAGTACCGCAGCTCGCCCGGCGGGGTGCCGGCGCGCGTCGAGGGCCTGGGCAAGCAGCGGGTCCGCATCGAGTTCGCCCGCCCGGCCGAGAGCGTCACCCCGGGTCAGGGGCTGGCGGTGTATCGCGGCGACCGGCTGCTGGGCGGCGGTTGGCTCCACGAGGCGACGCCGGCCGTGGAAATGCGGGTTTAGAGCAGCTGACCGCGCAGGTCGGGGGGCCGGTTTGGCCTGCTAGGCTGGGTTCGTGAGCCCTCGCACCCTGCGTCTCCTCCTGCTGATCGTGGCCGTCGCCCTCGGCTTGACGGGCCTGGCCCTGGGGCAGGAGCCCGCGCCCGCCGAATCGGTGGCCGTCGGGACCGGGGCTCTGCTTTGGGTCCTGGCTCTCGCCCTGCTCCTGGCGCTGGGCTTTGGTTCGCAGCTGGTCGTTCTCGGGCTGCTGACCCTGGTCGGAACGCTGGTCTTCGTCGACTCCAGGCAATCGGTTCATGAAGCGATCGCCGAATCGACGGTGGCGGCGGAGAAGGCGCAAATGCGGCAGCACTACGTGCACTTCATGATGCACCTGAACGCCAACGATCAGCGCTGGCCTCGTGGAAACGGTCAGGCTTTCCTGCTGGAGCTTTGGTGGGAGGGGACCGTGCGGCGGACCCAGGAAGAGGCCGAGCGCTTCTTCTCGGCCAGCGAGAACGCGACCGAGTACCTGGCCCTGCTTGGACTTGATCCGCATGAGCAGTCGGTGGTGGAGTACCTCTCCGACCGCAGCAGTCTGATGCCCGGCATGATCAACTACGCGGCGCTGGATACTCGGCACGATCCCAGCTTGCGCGCGCGGATGATGACGCACCCGCATGAGGTCACCATCCTGGCGAACGCGACCTTCGCGCATCGCAACGCGATCGTCTACATGACCGCCGATGGTGCGGTGCATGCGCTGCAGATCGACCAGCTGCTGGAGCAGGGCTTGCTTCATCAGGACGACATCGACGCGGGCATCGTTCCGGTCGGGCCGAGCTCGCCGATCCCGCAGCTTCGCACCGTGTCGAATGACTGATTGGTTGCGGCTGGCTCTGGGCCTGGTTTTCCTGATTGGCTCCACCGGGGCGGTCGCCCTTTTCGTCGACCGTCCGGAGGGCTGTGGGCCGCCCAAGCCGGTTGAGCGGATCCAGCTGCGTGAGCTCTATTCCCAACTGATGATGTATCGGAATGAGCACGAGCAGCAGTGGCCGCCGGGCAACGGCGAGGACTTCCTGCTGGCGCTCTGGGATGCCGATCGGGCCAGGCAGGGAAGTCTTTCGCCTCTGCGTTTCTTCCCTGGTCACGAATGGCCGGATCGCTCGAAGGAAGCGGCCGAGCGGGATCTCGAGCGAGCGAGGACCGAAGCTGCGGTCCTGGGATTCGCGGCCTTCGATGACTTCGGGGATCCGTCGCTGCGGGATCAGCTCGCGCATCCATCACGCGATCTCGTCCTGGCCGCCAGCGCGCGGATCACGCCACGTGGGCAGATCTGGCTCCTGCGCGGCGACGGCTCGACGGACTGGCTGTCCGCTGAGGAGTTGGTGGAAGCAGGCCTTTTGAGCCCAGAGCAGCGGGCCTCAGACGCGCTTCCCTTCGGCCCGGATGCGCCGATTCCGGAGCTTCGCACGCTCAGTCGGCGTTGATCCTCGTGATTTCGCGGCGCTCAGCCCGTTCGGGGGCTGTGACCCGGGCGACCTGTCCCGCTATGCTGCGGATATGGCTGAGCTTCACTTCTGCACCGTCTGTGGCGTCTCTGTCCCTCAGGCCGAAGTCGACTCCGGAAATGCCGTGGTGCAGGGAGAGCGGTCCGTCTGCCCGGATTGCATGGGCCTGCTCGGCGTCGTCGAGGGCGGCCGGAGCAGCGGCGGGGGCGGCGGCCTGGTGGCCTTCTTCCTCGCGGTGATCGCGTTGGGTGGAGCCGGCTACGTCTGGTGGGACGGCGATCAGGCGCGCCAGCGGCTGCGGGAAGACACGGCGGATACCCTCGAAGTGCAGGCCAAGATGTACGCCGGCACCGTCGAGGACAAGATCCAGGAGGTGCTCACCGCCATCGATCGTGAATCCGGACTGACCGCGGCTCAGATCGACGAACTGGGCGACCGCCTGAGCTCGGTGGAAGAGACCATGGACGGGCGGCTGCGCAGCCTGCAGGAGGAAACCGAGCAGCTGGGCCAGCTCGCCCTCGAGATCGACGCCCTGGGCCGTCGCCTCGGTAAGTCCGAGGCCGAACTCACGCTCGCCACCGAGCGTCTGGCCGAACAGCGCGGGGTGGCTTCGGCGCTGCGCGACCGCCTCGACACCCTCGAGGCCACGCAGCGCGATCTGGCCGCCCGCGGCCCGGCTGCCGGCAGCGGCGAGGGCAGCGCCGAAGAGTTCCCGCCCGCGATCGCCGGACTGGTCCGTCAGCTGCGCTCCAGCGACCAGGACGAGCGGCTGGACGCGCTCGAGAAGCTGTCGACCCAGGAAGACGCCCGGCTGGTCCCGCATCTGATTCCGATGCTGACCGACCCTTACGAGTTCAACCGTTTCTACGCGGCGAAGACCCTGGGGGACTGGCGTTCGAAGCCCTCGGTCCCGCACCTGGTCGAGGCGCTGATGGATGAGATCGGCTTTGTCCGCCAGGCGGCGGTCCAGAGCCTACGGCTGATTACTGGTCAGAACTTCCGCTACGACCACAACGGCACCGAGGCCAAGCGCAAGCAGGCCTACGACGCCTGGACGACCTGGTGGAACACCAACGGAAAGTCCTTTCTGGAAGCCTGACTCGGGCCTAGAATCTGCGCCCGTCTCCGTCCCGGAGGCGCTGAACAGACCATGACCCGTGTCACCGTCGTAGGAGCCGGCTTTGTCGGCATGACCTGCGCCCAGCGGTTGGCCGAGCAGGAGATCGCACAAGAGATCGTCCTGATCGACATCCTCGAAGGGCGCCCCCAGGGCATCGCGCTCGACCTCAACCAGGCTGCCGCCGTCGAGGGCTACGCCGCCCGCGTCGTCGGCACCAACGACCCGGCCGACACCGCCGGCTCGGATCTGGTGATCATGACCGCCGGCATGCCGCGCAAGCCGGGCATGGACCGCAGCGATCTGCTCGAGGTCAACGGCAAGATCATCAACGCGGTCGGCGACTACGTGAAGGCCGGCTCGCCGGAGGCGCGCGTGATCGTCGTCTCCAACCCGCTCGACACCATGGTCTACCTCATGGCCGAGCGGCTCGGCTTCGAGCGCAACCGCGTGGTGGGCATGGCCGGCGTGCTCGACTCGGCGCGGATGGCCTGGTTCATCGCCGACAACCTCGGCGGCGGGGTGCGCGACGTGCGCTGCATGGTGCTGGGTGGCCACGGCGACTCGATGGTGCCCATGCCGCAGTTCTCGACGGTGGACGGGGTCTCGATCCCCAACCTGATTCCCACCGACGAGATCGACGCTCTCAACCACCGCACCCAGCACGGGGGCGCCGAGATCGTCAACCTGCTCAAGACCGGTTCGGCTTACTACGCGCCTTCGGCCGCCGCGGTGGCCATGGCCAAGTCGATCCTGCGCGATGAGCACCGCCTGCTGCCCTGCGCGGCTTATCTCGATGGTCAGTACGGTCTGTCCGGACTGTACATGGGCGTGCCCTGCGTGCTCGGCAAGAACGGTGTCGAGCGCATCGTCGAACTCGAAATCGAGGACGGCGGCATGGCCAAGCTCAACGCCTCGGCCGAAGCGATCCGCGCCGACATCGAGACGCTGCGCGAGAAGGGCCTGCTCTAGGCCTTCGCGCTCGCCATGCTCGAGAAGACCCTCGCCCGCACGAAGATCCTCGCCACGCTCGGCCCGGCCAGCGCGCGCGAGGACCGCATCAAACGCATGATCGTGGCGGGGGTCGATGCCTTCCGCTTCAACATGAGCCACGGCGACAATGCCACCCGCGCCAAGTGGGTGCGCATGGTCAAGAAGGTCCGCAAGGAGCTCAACCGGCCGGTTTCGATCTTCGTCGATCTGCGCGGCCCGCGGATTCGCCTGGGCGAGCTTCCCGAGCAGCGCAAGCTGGTCGTGGGAGAGACGATCGAGGTGGTCAACGCCAAGAAGTGCCCGCGCTCGGGGGCGCTCGCGATCGACTATCCGCGCCTGCTGACCGACCTCCAGGTCGGCCACCGCATCCTCATTCGCGACGGTCGAGCCGAACTCAAGGTGAAAGCGATCGAGGGCAAGACCCTGATCTGCAAGGTCAAGCGCGCGACCCACCTCGTCTCGCACCAAGGCGTCAACCTGCCCGATAGCGCGGTGTCCGCACCGGCGCTCTCGGCCAAGGACAAGGAAGACATCGACTTCGCGGTCGAGCACGACGCCGACTGGATCGCGCTGTCCTTCGTGCGCACCGCCAAGGATGTCGAGACCCTGCAGCGGGCGCTGCACCGGCGCGGCTCGAACATGCCGATCTGCGCCAAGATCGAGCACCCCAGCGCGATTGAGAATCTCGACGAGATCATCGAGGCCACCGATGCCGTCATGGTGGCCCGCGGCGATCTGGCGGTCGAGGTGGGGCACGCCAAGGTGCCCATGCTCCAGGCCCGGATCGCCCAGGCCTGCCTCGCCAAGGCGACCCCAGTCATCGTCGCGACGCAGATGCTCGAGTCGATGATCAGCAGCCCGCAGCCCACCCGGGCCGAGGTCTCGGACGTGGCCAACGCGGTCATGGACGCGGTCGACGCGGTGATGCTGTCCGGCGAGACCGCCGTGGGGGAATATCCCGTCCAGACCTGCCAGGTGATGCACGACATCATCGACCAGACCGAGGAGGAGATGTTCAAGGCCCACTGGCGCCTCCGGCCCAACGTCGAGCGCCGGGGCCGCGATCAGGCGGGGGTCGGGATGGCCGTGGCCAACTCGGCGGTCTTCGCCGCCCACCTCGCCAAGGCCAAGCTGATCCTGGCCTTTACCGAGAGTGGCCGCACTGCTAGACTCGTCGCCTCTTTTCGCGCCAGCAGGCCGTTGATCTGTCTGACAGCGCGAGAATCCGCCTACCACCGCATGGCCCTCATCTGGGGGGTGCTCCCTGGCCTCATCCGCGAACCGCGGACGGTCCTGGAGCTCCACCGTCTGGCAGCAGACGTCCTGGTCGAGCGCCGGTGGTTGCGGGACAAGGATCTCCTGGTCTCGCTCGCCGGCACCTTCTCGGTGGCCGGGGGGACGAACACCATGAGAGTCATTCGCCTCCAAGATCTGCGTTCATCAGTCTAGGGGCACCAGCCAAGAGGAAATCACAGTGAAGGGCCGCAAGACCAAGATCCGGAAGTCGAACCGTAAGCGTCGCAAGTACGGCTTCCGTAGCCGCTCGAAGACCGCCGGCGGTCGCAACATCATCCGTCGCAAGCGCCGCAAGCGCGGCAAGTTCGTCGCCCCTTAATCCGGGCACGTTCTCCCCTCGACCGCTCCCGCCCGAAAACCGTGAAGGATCTGGTGGGAGCGGTCGTCTTCTATCTCGGGCCACGCCCGTGAGCACGACCGGCCGGGCGAGATCCCGGAGCTGAGCAGATGAAGATCCACGAGTACCAGGGCAAGGAGATTCTCGAGCGCTACGGCGTGCGCGTGCAGCGCGCGCTCGTCGTCAACGAGGGCGCCGACATCGCCGCCGAAGTCGGCAAGGCATTTGATCACTGGGGCGGCGAGGCCGCCGTGATCAAGGCGCAGATCCACGCGGGTGGCCGCGGCAAGGGCGGGGGCGTCAAGTTCGTCACCTCCAAGGAAGCCGCCATCGAGGCCGCCGAGGCCATGATGGGCATGCAGCTGATCACGCACCAGACCGGCCCGGAAGGCCAGAAGGTGCGCAAGATCGCCGTCTGCGAAGCGCTGGATCTCGCCAAGGAGTTCTACGTCGGCATCGCGCTCGACCGCCAGAAGGGCCAGCCGGTCCTGATGGTCTCCGCCGAGGGCGGCGTCGAGATCGAGACGATCGCCGAGGAGCGCCCGGAGGCCCTGCTCAAGATCCCGATCTGCCCGGAGATGGGCCTGCAGCCCTTCCAGGCGCGTCGCGCGGCCTTCTTCCTGGGGCTCGATGGCGCCCAGGTCAAGCAGGCGGTGCCCTTCCTGATGGGGCTGTCCCAGGCCTACCTCGAGCTCGACTGCGAGATCGCCGAGATCAACCCGCTGGTGGTCACCGAACAGGGCGAGATCGTCGCCCTCGACGCCAAGGTCAACCTCGACAGCAACGCGCTGTTCCGTCACCCGGACATCGCCGCGATGCGGGATGAGCACGAGGAAGATCCCAAGGAAGTGGAGGCCTCCAAGTACGGCCTCAACTACATCGCGCTCGACGGCAACATCGGCTGCATGGTGAACGGCGCCGGCTTGGCCATGGCGACCATGGACACCATCAAGCTGCACGGCAGCGAGCCGGCCAACTTCCTCGACGTGGGGGGCGGCGCGAGCGAAGAGGCGATCAACCAGGCCCTGCGCATCATCCTGTCGGATCCGAACGTCCAGGGCATCCTGGTCAACATTTTCGGCGGCATCATGAAGTGCGATGTGATCGCACGCGGCGTGATCAACGCGGCCAAGGACGTCGGCGTCCAGGTGCCGCTGGTGGTGCGCCTGGAAGGCACCAACGTCGAAGAGGGTCGCAAGCTGCTCGCCGAGAGCGGCATGGCCATCACCCCGGCGACCTCGCTCGACGAAGGCGCCAAGCTCATCTGCGAAGCGGTCGCAGCCCACGCCTAAGGAGACAGAACCATGGCTATTTTCATCGACGAGAACACCAAGGTCATCTGCCAGGGCTTCACCGGCAAGACGGGCACCTTCCACTGCGAGCAGGCCATGGCCTACGGCACGCAGATGGTCGGCGGCGTCACCCCGGGCAAGGGCGGCTCCGAGCACCTCGGCCTGCCGGTCTTTGACACCGTGATGGACGCGGTCCAGGCGACCGGCGCGCAGGCCTCGGTCATCTATGTGCCGGCTGCCTTCGCGGCCGATTCGATCCTCGAGGCCGTCGAGGCCGAAGTCGAGCTGATCGTCTGCATCACCGAGGGCATCCCGGTGCTCGACATGTCCCGCGTCAAGGCGGCCATGAAGGGCTCGAAGTCGCGCCTGGTCGGCCCGAACTGCCCCGGCGTGATCACCCCGGCCGAAGCCAACGGCTGCAAGATCGGCATCATGCCGGCGCACATCCACAAGCCGGGGTCGGTCGGCATCGTCAGCCGCTCGGGCACCCTCACTTACGAGGCGGCCTGGCAGTGCACCCAGGAAGGCCTCGGCCAGACCACCTGCGTGGGCATCGGCGGCGACCCGATCCCGGGCACCAACTTCATCGACGTGCTCGACGCCTTCCAGGAGGACGACGCCACCGACTCGATCATCATGATCGGCGAGATCGGCGGTTCGGCCGAGGAAGAGGCCGCCGAGTTCATCCAGTCGAACGTGACCAAGCCGGTCGTCAGCTTCATCGCCGGCCGCACGGCCCCTCCGGGCAAGCGCATGGGTCACGCGGGCGCGATCATCTCCGGCGGTGCAGGCACCGCCGAGTCGAAGATGGAAGCTCTCGAGAAGGCGGGCGCGGTGATCGCACCGACTCCGTCCGATCTGGGCAGCACCCTGGTCAAGCTCCGCGCTGAGCGCGGCCTCTAGGCTTGGAAGAACTGGACGGGGCCGCCCTGTCCTATCGCCATCCGCGCAGCGGGGAATGGGCACATGATGTCCGCGACCCGCTGCGCGAAGCGCTTCAGGTCTCGGTGCTTCCCGCGTGGGAGAGCCTGCCGCCCCAGAGCGGCCGTCCGCTGCGCTGGATCGAGGTGGGCTTTGGCCGCGGCCTCGCCTCGGCAACCGCCTTGCGCGAGCTGCTGCGGCGCGGCGTCCAGCCCAGCCGAGTCGAGATCGACGGCTGCGAGGCCTTTCCCCAGCGCCTCGAGCCCTGGCCGAGCTGCCCGAAAGTCTATGAAGGGTGCGCGCCGTGGTGGGGCGGCGGCGCCGATGTCTTCCCGCTGGGCTGGGTGGACGGGCGCGTGCTGCTCGTCCACGAGGCCGCACCGGCCTGCTTCGAGCAGAGCCTGCGCCGGCCGCTCGGGGCGGAGTCCTACGACTGGATCTTCCTCGACCTGTTCTCGCCAGGGCGGCACGAAGACGAGTGGCACCCGGGCCTGCTCGAGGCGCTCACGGCGCGGGCCCACCCGGGATCGGTCCTGACCAGCTTCACCTGCGCGCGGGTGGTGCGGGACGCGCTCGAGGGCCTGGGCTGGGAGCTCGAGATCCTGCGCCGGCCGGACATCCGTGACACCCTGCGCGCCCGACTCGCGCCTTCCGGGCCGCGCGCGTAAGCTATTGCGCCCCTTTGGGAACTGTCATGACGACCCCTGGCCTTCGCCTGCTCCTCGCGTTTGTCCTGCTTCTTGGCCTGCCCTCCTGCGCCATGCCGGGTGGCATGGAATGGATGTGGATCGGCCTCATCGCACTGCTGCTGTTCGGTGGCGCGAAGCTGCCGGGCCTCATGCGTGGCCTGGGCTCGGGCATTCACGAGTTCAAGCGGGGCCTGAAAGAGGGCGAAGGCGAGGAAGACGGTGACGCTCCCAAGAAGGAGCTGAAGGACGGCGAGAAGGACGCCTCCTAGCCCGGTGCGAGGCTGTGCGGCTGCGCTGCTCGCCGGCGGCAGCTCGTCTCGATTCCCCGGCAACAAGCTTCAGCTGCAGCTCCCGGGCGATCCCCGCAGCTTGGCGCGACGCGCGGCCGAGCAGTTCCTCGGCCTGGAATGCGCGCATCACGCATGGCTCGCGCCCGCTGCGCCGGAGCCCGGCGCCCTTCCCGACGGCTGGGACTGGCTGCAGGATCCGGGGCGGGGGCCCGCCGCGGCGCTGGCGAGCGCGCTGCGCCACGCCGAGGCGCAGGGGCTCGACGCAGTCTTGCTGCTGGCAGCCGACCTGCCCTTGATCCAGACCCGCCACCTGCAGGCCCTCCTGGAGCAGCTCCCGCGCCTCCGCGCCGACCCGCAAACCCCTCCGGTCTGCGCCCTGGATGCACAAGGCAGGCCGCAGCCCTTGTGCGCACTCTACGCCACCCGGCATCTGCTCCCGCTTTCTGCGCTGCTTGATGAGGGGAAACGCTCGATGCACGCGCTTCTGGAGAGGGGATGGAGCGGGGTCGAATTGGCCCCGGAAGTCACGGTCTCCGTGACGAGTCCCCGCGCAGGCAGGGCTACAATTCACCCTTGCTTCAACCTGAACCGAGAACAGGACTGGGAACAGCTCCTGGCTTGGTCCAAGGAAGGGAAACTCCCGTGACCCGTAGCGCCCAGGCCCCCTCGCTCACTCTGCTGCTCGATACGATCAGCTCGGACCTCGACCGCGTTAACGCGTGGCTCGACGAACGGTACCAGCCCGACCACCCGCGGCTGGCTCCTCTGATCGAGCATGTGCGGGGATTCCGCGGCAAACAGGTGCGCGCCGCGCAGGTCATGCTGGTGGCGCAGGGCTGCGGCGGCATTCGCCCCGAGCACACGGTGGTCGCCGGCGTGGTCGAGATGATCCACGCCGCCACGCTGGTGCACGATGACCTGCTGGATGGCGCCGCCGAGCGGCGCGGCATGGATTGCGTCCACCGGCGCTGGGATGCGCATTCGAGCGTGCTCCTGGGCGACTGGATTTACGCCCAGGCATTCCTGCAGGCGACCGAGCTCTCGGACAACCTCTGTTCGCGCGAACTGGCGCGTGCCACGGCGCGCGTCTGCCGGGGGGAGATCCGCCAGAACCTCAGCGCGGGGGATTTTGACCTCGACGAAGCCGAGTACCTCGACCAAATCGATGGCAAGACCGCCGCGCTGTTCGAGGCCGCCGGCCGCCTCGGCGCGGCCTATGCCGGCGCCGACCTGGAGCTGCGCGAGCGTTGCGCGCGCCACGGCCTGCTCGCAGGACGCGCCTTCCAGATGCAGGATGATCTGCTCGATCTGGTCGGCGACGAGGACCGCGCCCGCAAGTCGCTGGGAACCGACTGGGCGAACGGCAAGATGACCTTGCCGCTCATCCGGCTGCGCGATGCACTCGATGAAGAGCAGCGCGAGGCGCTGCGCGCGCAGTTTGGCACCGGCGCGCCGCGCGAGGTGCTGTTCGACGGCCCCTTCGCCGAGGCCCTGGAGGACGCCGTCGCGCGCAGTCGGGCCGAGATTGCCGAGACGCTCGAGCAGAGCTGTCAGGCCCTCGAGGCGCTGCCCGAGGCCGGCCCGCGGCAGCAGCTGATTGATCTGACTCGTTTCCTGGGTAGCCGCACTCGCTAGACATGGCACTTTCTCCGCAACAGAAGGCGGCGCGTGAGTTCTGGACCTTTCGGCGTGCCGCGCTGATTCTGCTCGCGCTCTCGGCCTGGGCGCCGATCGTGGGCTGGCTCGCCCGCCACCTGCCAGAGGCCGAAGGCGGCGCGCGCGTCGGCATGGCGGTCGGTCTGTTCTTCGCGATCCTGCCCGTGTTCGCGACGCTGGCCTTCCGTCCCTGGTGGATCTTCGAGTTCTTCCGCTCGGTCCGCGTGGGGGTGACCAACCTGATGCTGATCGGCCTGGGTTCGATCGTCGGGGTACTATTCTTCCAGGAAGACGCGGACTTCCCGATCCCCGAGGGCGCGGTCGCATCGCTTGCCCAGTGGGCGGAAGAGGGGGCGGATCGCCCCTGGACCGCCGACGAGTTCTACGCCTACGACACCTACGCCAGCCTGTCCGGCCGCGGCGCGGGCTTCCGCAACGCGCAGGCTTTCTTCGCCTACCGCTTCGCGGAAGGCCTGGGTCTCGATGGTCTGTTCGGACTCGACGAGGAGCTGTCGATCGACCGCGACGCAATCGAGCAGCGGCTGGAGCCGCTGGTCGAACGCCTCCCGGAGCTGGAGGCGCGCTTCGGCAAGGACTTCTCGATCGCGCTCGCCTCGCAGAGCGAAACCGGCCTGCTCACGCAGGGCCGCGACCGCCGCATCGAGGCGGTGGAGCAGAAGTTCGATGACTTCTGGTGGACCCTGTTCGTCTGGTCGGATCGCCTGGATCTGATCCGGGCTTACAAGTCGGACTGGTTCGCGATGTACTGGGCGATCCTGTTCGGCGGGGTGCTGGTCAACACCTTCCGGGGTGGCTGGAAGCGCAACTTCAAGCCGGGGCGCTGGGGCTTTGTGGTCACGCACATCGGCGTGATGATGGTCTGCGTCGGCGGGCTCTGGAGCCGGATGCACGAGCAGCGCGGCATCCTCGAGCTGAACGTCGGCCGGACTTCCGATCTGTGGAAGACCTGGGCAGGCGAGACCCGCACCTTCCATGGCGACTCCACCGGGCGAAACGAGCCGCCCTTCGCCGTGCGGCTCACCGGCTTCCGTGCGGACCACCACGACGTCCTGTCGCTCAACTACCTCACCGTCGACGAGCTGGGCCGGCAGAACTTTGAGTTCGCGCTCGATCGTCAGCCGGAAGAGCGGCTGTGGACCGGCAAGGTCCTGCGCTACGACCGGGTCCTCGAAGAGGATGGTTCGATGGGCGACCCGCAGCTGCGGATCGAGGTCTTGGAGAAGATCGAGCAGTCGGTGCTCGACCAGCGCCTGCGGCCTGCCGAGCCCGGCGATACCGCCCACCCGATGGCGCGGCTGGCGCTGATCGATTCGCATGGCCACGCCATCCGCGAGGCGGCTTTGGCTGCGGCGCTGCAGGTGCCTTTCGTGCACGGTGAATCGGGCAGCCGGGTGCTGCTCGCCGCCGTCGAGGATGAGGCCCAGGCCCAGGCGCTGCTCGCCGAGATGCCGTCCGAGCGCTGGGGCATCCTGCAGCGCGACACGGCTGACAACGCCCATAAGTATCACGACGTGGTACCCGGCGTCATCTTCGAGGAAGAGCTCGCCGATGGTGTCTACACCGTCGAGGTCGTCGACGCGCAGCCCTTCCTGCGCGTGCAGGAGGTCAACGCAAGCGAGATCGTCCCGGCACCGCTCGATCGTGAGGTCGAGTTTCTGGAGCCGCGCAATCCGGCGGTCCGCCTGCGCATCACGGCGCCCAGTGGGGAGGTCGAGGATCGTTGGGTGCTCGCCGCCGACACCGGCAACAGCCTGCCGGTCAAGTTCGAGCAGCTGCGCTACGGCTTCCTCTGGGATGAGTGGCGTGCGCCGGCCCGCGCGCGCTACCTGCTGATGATGTCGGCGAGCGGCGGCCTGTGGTGGGGCACCGTCGGCGACCCGGACTCGCTCCAGGAGGCGAAGGAAGGAGAACGCTTCCGCCTGGGCGAGGACGGCACGGGCTTCTCGGGCGGCCCGGCCGAGCAGATTGAACTGCTGCAGGCGCTCCCGAACGCGAGCGTTGCGCCAGAGTACCTGCCCAAGGCGGGCGTCGACTTCTTCGACAACTCGCCGGCTGCGGTGCATCTCGCGATCACCACTCCTGGCCCGGAAGGTCCGGAGACCGACGAGGTCTGGCTGCGCACCCGAGAGGGGCGACGCCAGCACGCGATCAGCTACACCGGCGCGGATGGGGTGACCCGCGACCTGGTCTTGGTGTTCCGCGAGCAGACCGAGGGCCTGCCGATCGAGTGGCAGTCGCGTCTGCAGATTCTGGAAGAGGACGCGAGCGGGGCAAACTGGACGCCCGTCTCCGACAGCACCATTCGGGTCAACGACTACTTCCACTACAAGGGCTATCGCTTCTTCCAAACCAACCACGACCCGCGCGACCCGACCTATTCGGGGATCGGGGTTGTCTACGACCCGGGCATTCCCTGGGTTCTCACCGGGTACTATCTGGTGATGTTCGGGACGGCCGTGGTCTTCCTGATCAAGCCGCTGATCACCCGCCGTCACCGTACCCTCTGATCGGTCCATGGAGAACTTCTTCGAGTACCGCCGCCTCCTGGAAATGACCAAGTTCGCCGCAATGGCGTCGACCTTGGTGGCTTTCCTCACCTCGGTGGGCTGGTTCCTGCTGCCCCGCCTCGCGCGCCGCAACAGCGGTGTCGCCACCACTCCGGAAGGCGCCCAGATTTCGGTCAGCTCAGCAGGGGAACCCCGTGAACCGGGCATGCTGCTGCTGTTCTCGCGGCTGCTGCCCTGGCTGGCAGGTCTCTGCTTCGTGCTCAACCTCACGGCGCAGACGGCGCGCTTCTTCGAGGTCATGCACTGGCCGGCGCAGACCATGTACGAGGTCATCCCGCTGGGGACCACGGCGGGCTTCCTGTCCTGCCTGGTGCTGTACTTCGTGCTCGGCCTCCAGCGCACCCGCGGCGCGGCCCGCGGCTTCAGCGACCTCTTCCTGGCGGTGATCTTCCTGGGTGCCTGGCTGACCCTGGTCAGCGTGCTGAAGCTCGACCCGACCGGCCGCGCCCTGCCGCCGGCGCTGCAGTCGTACTGGTTCAGCACCCACATCACCGCGTACATGTTCGGCTACTTCACGCTGTTCATCGCGACGGCGGCGGCCTGGCTTCTGTTCTGCTTCAAGTTCTGGCGCGGCGTGCTTGACGGCCAGAACCACCCGATGAGCTCGCTCACTAAGTGGGGCGTGCCCAGCTTCGCGCTGATCTCCGCGCCATTCGGCCCCATGGGGCTGGGCCTCGGCCCCGGACTGCTGCTCGTGACCGGGGTGATCGCAGCGCTTTCCAAGCGTGTGGGATCTCATCTGGCCTGGTTCGACCGCTGGGAGCAGGGCAGCGATCGCTTCACCTGGCTGATCTTCGTGGTCGGTTTCCCCTTCCTAACGGCCGGCCTGATCCAGGGCGGCCTCTGGGCGCAGGAAGCCTGGGCGTTGTATTGGGGCTGGGACTCGAAAGAGGTCAGCGCGCTGATCTCCTGGCTTTTCTACGTCATCTACCTGCACCTGCGTTACGTCGCGGGATGGCGCGGCGAGAAGGGCATGTGGATCCTGGCCTTTGGCGGGCTGTCGATCTACATCACCTTCCAGCTGTTCGGCTACCTGCCGGCCTCGCAATCGAGCCTGCACCGGTACACCGACATGAGTGTCGTGCCCGCAGAGGGCATGATGGCTCCGCCGCCGGAAGCGCCCGTGCAGTAAGCGATCAGGCGTCGGGCCAGGCGGCTTCCAGCGTGTTCGCCAGCAGCATCGCGATTGTCATCGGCCCGACTCCTCCCGGAACCGGCGTGATCCAGCCGGCGCGCTCGGCGGCGGCCGCAAACTCGACGTCGCCGACCAGCTTGCCGGCCTCATTGCGGTTGATGCCGACATCGAGGACCACTGCGCCCGGCTTGATCCAGGAGCCGCGGACCAGCTCGGCGACGCCCACTGCTGCGACGACGATGTCGGCCGCGCGGACTTCGGCTTCGAGATCGGCGGTCCGTGAGTGGCAGATCGTGACCGTGCAGTTCTGCTGCAGCAGGAGCAGAGCGACCGGCTTGCCGACGATGTTGCTGCGCCCGACGACCACGGCCTTCTTGCCGCTGGTCTCGACCCCGGTCTCGGCGAGGAGCCGCATGCAGCCCTTCGGGGTACAGGGGACCGGGGCGCGGCGCGCCTGCATCAGCGCGCCCTGATTGAGCGGATGGAAGCCGTCGGCGTCCTTGGCGGGGTCGATGGCCTCGAGCACCGCGTTCTCGTCGTAGTCGAAGCCGCGCGGCAGCGGGAGCTGCACCAGGATGCCATGCACGGCCCCGTCCGCGTTCAGGCGTGCCACTTCGTCGAGCAGTGCCGCCTGGCCGGCCTCTGCAGGAAGCTCGGTGTGGAAGTTGGCCATGCCCACCTCCTCGCAGGCTCGGCGCTTGTTGCGCACGTACACCTGGCTGGCGGGATCCTCGCCGACGATGACCGTCGCGAGCCCCGGTCGGGCCCGGCCCGCGGCCAATCCAGCGTCGATCTGGTCGCGAAGCTCTTGGCGGACGCGGGCTGCCAGTGCTTTGCCGTCGAGGATCTGGGCGGAGGAAGACTGCATGCATTCGGGCGCAGAAACGGGAGGCGCCGACGCCTAGAATGCCAGCGAGTTCAGACGGTGACCACCCTCACTCCGATCGTTCGCGCCCTGATGATCAGCTGGGCGGCGCTTTGGGTACTCGGCTTCCTGCTCGAGGCGGTGCTCAAGGTGCAGGCGATGGTCTGGCTCGGCTTTTCGCCCAGCCTGCTGTTCGGAGGCGAGCTGCTCTCGCTGGTCGGGCTGGTGAGCTATCCCTTCCTGCACCAGCCGAGCATTCCGCCCTGGCACCTGCTGTTCAACTGCCTGCTGTTCTTCTACCTGGCCCCCGAGGTCGAGCGGATGAACCCGGGCCGGCGCTTCGTCAAGTTGCTCGCGATCGCGGCCCTGGCGGGCGCGGCGGCCATGAGCCTGCTGCACCTGCTCAGCGGCAAGTTCCCTGGCCCGGTCTACGGCGGCTCCGGCCTGGTGACCTGCGTCTTTGCGTACATGGCGGCGATCTATCCGGGCCTCCGGGTCTCGCTGCTGGTCATTTCGGTCCGCCTGCTGCCGCTGTTCCTGGTTCTCACCAGCTTCGATCTGCTCCGGCTGATCGCCGACCTCGCCGGCGCGCCCGGCAGCGTCTCGAGCGAGGTCCATTTGGCCGGCGCGGTGGTGGGCTGGACCGCGGCGGGGGGCTGGCAGCGCTTTCCGCTGATTGCCGGCCTGCGGCAGCGCCGCGCCCAGCGTCGCGACGAGCAGAAGCAGCAAAACGCCGCTCGCGACGAGCAGGAGCTGGACCGCATTCTGGCCAAGATCAGCCGCGAGGGCATCGGCTCGCTGAGCCCCGCCGAGCGCAAGTTCCTCGAGCAGCGCAGCAAGCGCTGACGCAGGCCCGCCCGGACGCCCCGGGAAGCGCTCCGAACGGTTAGAATTGGGGCATGCTTTCGGGGATTCTCCTCGCCTTCGCAGCTGTCGTCGCGGCACCGCAACAGGATGCCGACGCCGCTTTTCTCAAGCAGTTCGACCGCGCCATCGAGCTGGCCGACCGCGTCAACCAGGATCGGGCGGTGCAGAAGTACCGCCGGGCCGCTTTTGACGCGTACATGGCCAAGGCCGAGCGCGCCAAGTGGGACGACGAGTGGATCCAGGCCTTCGCTGCCTCGTGGAAGCGCGTCTTCCGCTCGGACTTCCCGGAGATCTACTCCAAGTACCTGACGGATCTCAGCCCCGAGCTGTCCAGCAAGCGCTCGGACGCGATTTACCGGCTGTCGCAGCTCTACGACGTCAACCGCCAGGCCATCTCTTCGCGGGACCCTGCGGACTGGCAGAAGATGATCGAAGGCATCGAGGCGGGCGGGATTCTGCTCGACCTGATGGAGGCTGGCGACAAGTACTACCAGGGCATCAGCCAGATGTTCCTGGCCTACGCCTACAACACCGCCTACCGCGACGGCGGCGGTGACGACTTCCAGGCGCTGAAGGCGACGGAGAACTACCTCAAGCTGCGCAAGGAGCTCGATCTCACCAACGACCCCGACTTCCAGAACATGGAAAAGCTGCTGGGCGAGCTGCAGGCGCGCCTGGGGATCGAGGTCGAGAAGGAAGAGCGCGAGGTCAAGGAGTCGCCCTTCACCATTCAACCCCTCGAGGGCGCGGAGTGGATTGAGGTGCCGCTTGAAGCGGGCTCGATCAAGAAGCCGGGCTCCATGCAGTTCCCGTCGGACATCGCCGATCTCGATTCGCGCCACTGGCTCACGATCGCGATCGGAGGCGAGGGTGAGCGCTTCCCGATCACTCCGGCCTATGGCGGCGACGACGTGATGTTCGCCGGCCCGGGCGGCCCCGTCCAGGTCGAGCGCCTGCGCGGCAACAAGTTCGTGATCCATGCCGGGGATGAACCCAGCGAAGAGTTCACCCTGAAGAGCAAGCCGACCCTAGTCGAGTTCACTCAAAAGCTGGCCGACGGCGCCGTGGTGCCGCGCGCGATCCTGGTCGCGGGCGGCGCCGAGCAGGACCAGTTCCAGGGCTTGCAGGTCAACACCGGCATGTCGGAGCTGGGCGGAGTCATCTTCTATCGCTCGGTGGCCATCCGCACCGGCGAAACGCCCTTTGGCGATCTGGTGCTCTACGACTGTGATTCGGATGGCCAGTTCGGCCGGTTCCCGGCTCGGGTCGCGGGCTCGGCAGCGATGCCGACCGACGTCTACTACAACCGCTTCGACGCGATGACCCTGGGCAAGATGAAGCAGGCCCTGCCGTTCTCGCGCTGGATCTCAGACGGCAAGACCTGGTACGAGATCGAATGGCCGGAGCACCCGGGCAAAGCCGAGATGGTGCGCATCCGCGAGGCAGGCCCCAATCTGGGCACCCTCCAGGTCAAGTTCAAAGGGCCGAAGGGGCTGGATCTGGTCAGCCTGATCTTGCGCCATGAGACCAAGAAGAACGAAGGGCTCTACATCGACGTCTCGGGCAAGAGCCCCTTCGAGGTGCCGATCGGCCGCTACGTCGTGGTGCAGGGCATGCTGCGCGGCGATGACGGCGAGGAGTGCATCATTCAGCCGCCGTCGGATATTCCCTTCTCAGTCATCGTCGACCAGGGCGATCCGGCCGTGCTGGAGTTCGGCAAGCCCTTTACGATCGTGGCGGAGCCGGTGATCGAAGGGAATGAAGTCCGGATCGATCCCGAGAGCTTCCGTGTCGTCGGGGTCGCGGGCGAGACCTACATGCAGCATCTCTATGCTCCCTTCGACGAGATCGAGGTCGAGGTCAAGGGCGGCAAGAAGTTCCTGATGACTCAGGCCGAGCCCGAGGCCGTCGCTGGCAACTGGCACGCGGCTTACTTCCCGGTCTCGGAGAGCGCCGAGCTGCCTAAGAGCGGCGAAGCCATCGTCCGGCTCACGGTGAAAAAGCACCCGTGGTTCGGTAAGCTTCAATCCGAATGGATCGGCGAGGACTAAGGCTCTCGCGTTTCGCTCCGCTGCGTCCCTAATCTCCCCCGAAAGAGCCGATGCTCGACCTGAAGTGGGTCCGTGAGAACCCCGCTGCCGTCCGCGATGCCGCGGAGCGCAAGCGGATTTCCGTCGACGTGGATGCCTTCCTTGGCATCGACGAGAAGCTGCGCGAGGTGCAGCAGGTCGTCGAATCGATGCGCGCCGAGCTGAAGGTCGCTTCGAAGAAGATCGGCAAGCTCAGCCCCGAAGAGCGCGAAGCGGCGCTGGGCGAGCAGAAGCAGATGAAGGCCGTGCTCAAGGAGCGTGAGGCCGAGGAGTCAGCGCTGCGCGCCGAGCACCAGGCGCTGGCGCTGCTGCTGCCGATGCCGCCGTCCTCGGAGGTGCCCGACGGCAAGGACGACACCGACAACGTCGAGCTGCGGCGCGTCGGCGAGGTCCCGGACTTCGGCTTTGAACCGCGCAGCCACATCGAGCTGGGCGAGATGCACGGGGTGCTCGACATCCCGCGCGGCGTCAAGATCGCCGGTTCGCGCAACTACCTGCTGCTGGGGCAGCTGGCCCGACTCGAGCAGGTCGTGCTGCAGTACGCCATGGATCACATGATCGAGCGCGGCTTCGAGCCTGTCTCGGTCCCGACCTTGGTGAGCTATGCCTGCATGGAGGGCACCGGTTACTTCCCGGGCGGCGAAGAGCAGGCGTACATGGCCGAGCGCGATCAGCTGGCGCTCGTCGGCACCTCCGAAGTGCCGCTGACCTCGATCCATTCCGGTGAAGTCCTCGACGCGGAGGCGCTGCCGATTCGGCGCGTCGCGATGAGCCCCTGCTACCGCCGCGAGGCGGGCACCTACGGCAAGGACACCAAAGGGCTCTACCGCGTCCACCAGTTCTGGAAGGTCGAACAGGTCGTGATCGGCCCGGCCGACGAAGCCTGGTCCACGGAAGAGCATCAGCGCATGCTCGCGCACGCCACCGATCTGATGGACGCGCTCGAGCTCCCGTATCGGGTCGTCAACGTCTGCACCGGGGATCTCGGCCAGGGACAGGTCCAGAAGTTCGACATCGAGACCTGGATGCCCAGCCGCGGGAACTACGGGGAGACCCACTCGGCCTCCCGTTTCTACGACTTCCAGTCGCGCCGACTGCAGCTGCGCTACCGCCCGGAGAACGGGGCAAAGCCGGTGCACTGTCACACGCTGAACAACACGGTGATCGCTTCGCCGCGCGTCCTGATCGCGCTGCTCGAGAATCACCAGCAGGAAGACGGCCGGGTCCGGGTTCCGGAAGTGCTGCAGGCCCGCTTCGGGGCCGAGTACCTGGGCGAAAGCTAGGCGCGGGCCGCTTCTAGCCGCCGCGCGTCGTGCTGGTGTTCACGTTGACGCCCGACGAGTCGCCGATGTCCTGCAGCTCGCTGTCGGTCGGGTTGGCGGCGCTGTCCACGCCGGCCCCTGAAGCGCCGCCCATGGTGACGCCCGGCACCACCGGATGGAGGCGATTGCGGAACAGGAAGCGGGTGGACTCCGGGATCACCATGAGATCCCCGAACTCGAGCCGCGCGCGGTTGGCGCCCAGGATCTGCCGACTCTCGGCCGACTTGCGGGGCTGGATCTCGAGCTCGAGAAACAGCTCGATGCAGTAGGGGAGCTGGGCCTCGAGGGTGGAATCCCAATTGTCCTCGGGGACCGGGTCGTAGTCCGGCTCGTCGTAGTACTGCAGGTTGAAGCTGATGATTCGATTGTTCAGCATCGAGAAGTTGCCATCTCGATCGAACTCATCATCGACCAGGAAATCCTCGCGCCGATAAAGCTCAAGAAAGTCGGCTGAACCATCGCGGTTGCGCACCCAGTAGCCGACCTCGTTGATCGGCGCGTAGGTGCGCCGGTCGAGCACCAGGTCGTAGTGCGGGATCACCGAGCGACCCACCACGATCATGTTGATCCGGTCGGCGTCGACGCCGTTGAGGTTCTTCGACTCGCCCTTGAGCAGGGTGTACTCGCCGGAATCGTAGACCGCGAGGCGCTCGAGATCGCGCCGGAACATCCGCACCAGCATGGGGCCGGCGCGCTCGGTCTCGGTGATGTTGTGGATCGCATCGACCGCCTTCTGAGTCGCTTCCAGCGAGTTGAGGATCGCGGTCATGATCAGCGCGCTGATGAACATCGAGACCAGCACCTCCATCAGGGTGAAGCCGGCACGAAGGCGAGAAGATGCGCGCACGATCATTGGATCTGATCCCGATCCTCGTTGTTGGAGCCCCACAGATCGCGGTAGAGCTCAAAATCGCGATAGACCGCCCAGGAGTCGATCATGGCCTCGAGGCGGTACTCTTCGACCTCGTCGTCGAAGGCCGTGTAGGTCACACGGATCACGACGCGGGTCTTCTCCGGGCGTTGGTCATCGCCTTCTTCATCGATCCGGTCGTCCTCGCGCTTGCGCAGCGCCTCGCGCCAGGCCCACTCCGGCGAGTTGGAATCGACGCTGGTGTCCTCGGCGTAGTTCGATCCATCACCGAGGGCGACCACGTAGCTGAAGTCCGGGAAGCCCTCTTCGGAGAAGTCTCCGTTCATGCCATCGAACAGATCCAGCATCCGGGCGGCCTCGATCCGATGCAGCAGCTGAGAAGCCAGCCGCGCCGCCACCGAGATATCCCGACCCTTGCTAGCTCGGCCGATCGAATCCTGGCGCAGCTGCATCAGCGTGGTCATCGCCACCGCCACCAACATGACCGACACCATGACCTCCATCAGGGTGAAGCCGGCGCGCGGGCCGCGGGTGGGTGGGAGAGGCCGCATCAGTCGAAATCCTGATCTCGGACTGTCCCCGGAACGATGTGGCCATCCAAGAGCTCGGTTCGGCCGGTCAGGCCGCCGACGAACGCCGTCTTGTCGTACGCTTCGCCGCCATCGCTCGAGAGGTAGACCACGACGTCATAGCTGATCCCCGTGGGCTGGAAGATGAGCTCGACTTCGCCTTCGGTGGTCGGACCGTCGCTGCCGGGCAGCAGCACGCCGGCGAAGTTGACCCCCGACTCGAGGACCTCCTTGCCGAGGTCGGTCTGCTCTTCCTTGCTGACCGCGATCCGGCCTTCCTCGTCGTAAGGGGTGAAGACCCGGTAGGCGTGATCATCGAGCTGAATGACCACGCGGTAGGGGCGACCCGCGGCGATCGCGGAGCTGCGTGCCAGGTCCATCCGCGACAGGAACTGCCGCCCCTCGCTGTCGATCTGCTGGCCTGGAACGAAGCGATCCAGGCCAATCGAAACCCCGCTCATGGCCAGGCCCAGCAGGAGGACCACGGCCATGATCTCGATCAGGGTGAAGCCACCCTGGCGGGTGCGGGGGCCCCGGATCAACGCTAGTTGCGCTGCTCGATCGTCTGGTTGGTGATGTCGGCGTCTTCCCCTTCACCACCCGGGCTGCCATCCGCGCCGTAGGTGCCGATCACGTAATCAGAACCCGACTGCGGCGGCTCGTAGAAGTACTCGTTGCCCCAAGGGTCGAGCGGGATCACCTTCAGGAAAGGCTCCGGCTCGGCGTCGGTCAGATCGGACCAGCTGTCCGGGTACTTGCGGAGCTCGTTCTTGTAGAAGCTGACCGCTTGATCAATCGTGCGAATGTCGGCCTTGACGCGAGTCTCGGTGCCCTTGAACAGAGCACGACCGATCGGACCGCCCACAGCGGCGATCAGCAGACCGATGATCAGGACGACTGCCATGATCTCGATCAGGGTGAAGCCGGCACGCTTGCCAGCAGAACGACGGAGCATTTTCTTCATGACGGAAGCGGCGCAGGCGCCGCGAGCTGAGTTCGGCTGGGATCAGCCGAAGGACTGAGACATTTGCATGATCGGCATCAGAATCGCCATCACGATGAAACCCACCAGCAGGGCGAGAAACAAAATGATGACCGGCTCGATCAGCGAGGTGAATCGGTTGGTCGCGATCTCGACCTCTTCCTGGTACGAGTCGCCGACCTGAACCATCATCGAATCCAGTTCACCGGACTGTTCCCCGACGGCGATCATGTAGCCGACCAGCGGGGGGAAGACGCCCGATTGCTTGATCGGCGAGGCGATGTCGGCGCCTTCGAGAATCTTCTCCCGCACACCATCAATCGTATTCTCCAAAAGACGGTTGCCGAGCACGGTCTTGGTCACTTCCAGGCAACGAACCACCGGCACGCCCGAGCGCAGCAGGGTGGCAAAAGTCTGCGAAAACCGCGACAAAGCCTGTTTCGTGAGCATGTCGCCCAGGACGGGGAAGCGTAAAAGCTTGGTGTCGACTTTGAGCCGGCCCTTCTCGCTGGAGTAGTACAGATTGAACAGCAGGGCCACGAAGATCACGGCCAGCAGCAGCAGCCACCACCAGCCGACCAGGAAGTCGGCGAGGTCCTGAAGGAACTGGGTCGCCCAGGGCAACTCCTGGCCGCGGCCCTTGATCATCTGGGTGATCTTGGGCACCACCGCGACCATCAGCACCGAGACGATCAGCAGGCCGACCACCAGCATGATGATCGGGTAGGCCAGCGCGGCAGCGACCTTGTTGCGGACCCGCGCCTGCTCCTGCATGAAGACCGACAGGCGCTCGAGAACCTCGTCGAGCTTGCCGGCGGCCTCGCCGGAGCGCACCATCGCGACGTACAGTTCGTCGAAGTAGTCCGGGTGCGCCGAGAGGGCATCGGCGGTCGAAGAGCCCTGCGAAATGCGCTCGCGGATGTCGCGGTAGACCACGCCGAGCCGCTTATTCTCGGTCTGCTCGATGATCGCGCGCAGCGATTCAGTGATCGGGATGTTCGCGCGTGAGAGGGTGGAGAGCTGTCGAGTGAAGGTGCCGACTTCTTCCAGTCGCTTCTTCGACTTGGCGCCGCCGCCTCCGCGACCGCGCGCCTTACGCAGCTTCTCCTGGAGTTCGGAGGAGAACAGCGAACGCTTCGCCGGCTTCTCGTCCTTGCCCTTCTTCTTGACGACTGCGCCGGCCGAGCCCTTCACGGGCTTGACCTGAGTGACCATGATGTGGTCCCGGCGCAGCTTGACGCGGGCATCGCGCGGCGAATCGGCATCGACGACTCCGGAGACCGTCTTGCCTTTTGCGTTGTAGCCCTTCCAATCAAAAACCGGCACGCCGCAATCCTCTTGGTTAGACGTCGAGCTGCGTCACGCGCATGATTTCTTCGGCCGAGGTCTGCCCTGCGACCACCTTGGACATGCCGTCCATGCGCAGCGTGCGCATGCCTTCCTTGACGGCCTGCGCCTTGAGTTCACTGGCCGGCGCCTGGCGCATGACCAGCGAACGGAGATCCTCCGACATCGGCAGCAGCTCGTAGATCGCGGTACGACCCTGGTGGCCCGACTGGAAGCAGTCGTCACAGCCGGGGGAGTGTGCGATCTTGCCATCCTTGAGCTCGGCCGGGTCCAGACCCAGGTCGCGCAGGGTGGCGATCTCGGCGGTCGTCGGCTCGCGCCACTCCTTGCAGGAGTTGCACAGCTTGCGGACCAGGCGCTGCGCGATGACCAGCACCAGCGAGGAGGAGACCAGGTAGGGCTCGACCCCGAGGTCGATCAGACGCGTGACCGTCGAGGGCGCGTCGTTGGTGTGGACGGTCGAGAACACCAGGTGGCCGGTGATCGCAGCACGAATGGCGATCTCGCAGGTGTCGAGGTCGCGGATCTCACCGACCATCATCACGTCCGGATCCTGGCGCAGGAAGGAGCGCAGGCCGGCCGCGAAGGTGAGCCCCTTCTTGGCGTTCACCTGGACCTGCGAGATGCCGTCGAGCTGGTATTCGACCGGGTCCTCGATGGTGAGGATGTTCTTCTCGCCGGTCGAGATCTCGGTGAGCGAACCGTACAGGGTGGTCGTCTTACCCGAACCGGTTGGCCCCGTGACCAGCACGATGCCGTGCGGGTAGCTGATGTAGTGCCGCAGCGTCTTGAGGTTCTGGGCGTCGAGGCCGATCTCCTCAAGCGCGAAGACGCCCGCCGTCTTGTCGAGCAGACGCAGCACGGCGCGTTCGCCGTTGGCGGTGGGCACCACCGAAATTCGCACGTCGACCTCGCCGTCGCCGATTCGGATCGACGCACGACCGTCCTGCGGCAGCCGGCGCTCCGCGATGTCCATCTTGCCCATGACCTTGATACGGGACAGCACGGCGTCCTGCGCAGCCTTGGGGATGGTCTCCATCGCGTAGAGGATGCCGTCAATCCGGAAGCGCACCTGCAGCCGGTCGACGTAGGGCTGGAAGTGCACATCCGAGGCCCGCAACTTGAGCGACTGGAACAGGATCGAGTTGACCAGCTTGATGATCGGCGCCTTGTTGGCGACGTCCAGCAGGTCTTCCGATTCTTCGATCTCCGCCGCAAGCGAGGCGATGTCGGTGTCTTCGAGATCTTCGAGCGCCTGATCGACTCCGTCCGCCTTGTGGCGGAAGGCGCGGTTCAGCAGCTCGAGAATCTCGCCCCGCGGCGCCAGCACGAAGTCGACGCCTTCGGGCAGCAGCGAGGCGAGATCGTCCTGGGCGTGCAGATCGAGCGGGTGGGCCGTCGCCACCAGCAGGCGGCGCCCGTGGACGCCGACCGCGATCATGTCGTAAGCCCGCGCCAGCGACAGCGGCACGATCTCGACGTAGCCGCGCGGCACCTGCGTGCCTTCCAGCGACTCCCAGTACTCGAGTTCGAGGTCGGTCGCGAAGGCCTTGAGCACCTTCTCCTCGTCGACCCCGCGGTTGAGCAGGATGCGATCGAAACTGGTGCCGGTCGCCGCGGCCTGATCGCGCAGCTTCTTCAACTCGGTCTCCTCCATGCCGGTTTCGGCATGGAGGAGCGAGATAATGTCCGCCGCCGCTGCGGCGGTGGGCGTCTCGGACTGGCTCACTTGGGCTCGGTGGGCTCTTGGTTGGTCGCGGAGGCCGGCTCGGCGTGGATCGGATCGCTCCGGCGCGGCTCGCTGAGCGTCAGCGGATCAATCTCTTCGACGGCGGAGGGCTGCGTGGGATCCTGTTCGCCGCTGGGCGAGACGAGGACCGGTGCATTGAGCGCGCCCGGGTCGAGCAGGCGGCCATCGTCCTCGCCGAGGATGATGTCGGCGGGCGTCTCGCGGCCGTAGTTGGGATCAATCACGCGCAGGCGTTCCAGACCGATCGTCTCGGCCGCTGCCGCTTTGGCAGCCTCCGACTCGGCCTGCAGCTCGGCGAACTCGTTGATGATCTTCGGCGTGCAGAAGAAGAACAGCGTGGTCTTCGAGCTGCTGTTCGAATCCTGGCCGAAGAGCACCCCGAAGATCGGGATGTCGCTGAGGAAGGGGATCCCCTGGCGACTCTTCAGCTCGTCATCGCGGACGATGCCGCCGATCCACATGGTGGCGCCGTCCGGCACCAGCACTTCGGTGTCGATGGTCCGCTCGGTCGAGGGCGGCGGCTGGTTGCCCACCGCATCGCCCGAGAAACTCGAGACCGTCAGCGAGATCGACAGGCGCAGGAAGTTCGAGCTCGAGATCGAGGGCGTGATGCCCAGCGTGATGCCGGCTTCAGCGAACTCGACCGATTCCTGGAAGCCGACCTGGCCCTGAGTGGTCACCGTGTAGGGGACCTGGTCCGTGCTGGTGACTTCGGCCTGCTTGTTGTTGCTGACCAGCACCGAAGGCTTGGACAGCACGTTGGCTTCGCCTGAGTTCTGGGCTGCCCGCAGAATGAACGGAATGGCGAACTCGTCGTTGCCCTGGCCGTCCAGGATGCCGGCAGTGATGCCCGACTGGAAGATGTCCACCGTGCGGTTTCCGTTGGCGTCCGGCGAGGTGATGCCGGCGTTGGTGGTCACGCTGCCGCGCAGCACGCCATCCGCCGGGATCTCCGAGTTGGCCCATTCGAAGCCGATGTCGCGGCCGAAGTTCTCCGAGATCTCGATCAGCGCGGTCTCGATCAGCACCTGCGGCTGCGGCTGATCCAGACGATCCAGCAGCAGCTTGAGCTCCGCCCACTTGGTGCGGGTCGCCGAGACCAGCAGCGAGTTGGTGGTCTCTTGCATCTCGACCACGATGTCCTGCTCGCGGCTGTTGATGGTCGAACCGCCGGACTGCTGCGCCTCCTGTTCGGCCGCGTCCGCGCGCTGCAGGAAGTCCTGGAGCGGCTCGTCGAGGTCCTGCACCGGGATGTGCTTGAGCACGTAGAGGTGCAGATTCGATTCCGGCACATCGACGCGTGTATCCAGCTCGGCGATCAGGTCGAGGATGCGGTCGAGGTTCTCCTGGCTTGCGGTAATGATCAGCGAGTTGTCGCGGGTGCTGGCGAGGATGCGCGTCTCGATCGGGTCGTTGCTGACCGCCTGGTTGTTGTTGCGATTGCGCGAGTTGACGTTGCGGATGTTGCCGTCCGAAGTCGAGGCCAGTTCATCCGCGAGCTCGGTGAGCAGCTCGGCCATCTCCTCGGCGCTGGCTTCGTTCAGCTTGACCTTCTTGAACACCGCGGTTTCGATCTCGGGCTTGACGTCGAGGTAGCGCACGAAGCGCACCGTCGAAGCCACGACCGGACCGTAGCCTTGGATCATCAGCGCGTTGTCGGTCGTCAGCGCCTGCACCGTGGACTGCGCGTTGGCGCCGAGCAGCTTGCCCAGGGCCACCGAGATGCCGCCCGGATCGACGTAGTTCAGCTTGACCACCGTGGCGATGTAGGTGCCCGGCTGATCGGCGAACTCGGCGGTGTCATCGGGCTCGACCAGGATCGTGTTGGCGGTCACGGTGGGATTCACCGCGGTGCCCGAGATCTTGTCGGCCGTGATCATGATCACCGACAGATCCCCCGAACCCTGCTGCACGCAGACCAGCCCGTTGATCTTCATCAGGGTCTGGAAGAAGGCGTAGAACTCGTCCTTGCGGATGCGCTTCGGGCCATAAAGAATGACCGGGTTCTCGAGGCGCGTCTTGACCGCGGTGTTTTCGCCGTCAATCGTGAAGTTCTTGCCGGTCAGCTTCTGGCAGAGCTTGATCAGCTGGTCGTAGCGGAGCTGCTGCCCCTCGACCTCGCTGAAACGGAGCCAGATGTAATCGCCATCGTCCTCGGTGACGCCTGCCGGCACCTCGAGCTGATCGCCCGGCTCTTGAGCAGCAAGCGGAGCCGGGGCGGCCGGGGCCATGGGGGCGATCGCGGACAAGGGCGCCCCAAGCAGGGCGGTCCACAGGGAAACAGTCAGCAGCATGCGCGTGAGTCCTCTCCGGGCGGGGTGCGAGGCCCCTGGAAATGAAAGTCTACGGCTGGCGGGGATCGATCTCAAAGCCCCAAGTTTGCAGGATTTGCGCTGGCGCGCAGGGTAATCTGTTGGCCGTCCCAGGACCCTCTTCTGAACACCGTGGCCCTCGTCGAACACCTGACCGCAGCTGACGTTCTCCTGGCACCGAAAGTTGCCCACAAGTGGGAACTCATCGACCGCATGGTCGAGTGCATGGTGGCCAGCGGCAGTCTGGATGCAGGCATGGAAGAGGCGGCGAAAGCGGCCCTGGTCGAGCGCGAGAAATCGGTCTCGACCGGCATGGAACACGGTATCGCCGTACCTCACGCAGCGCTGGACGATTTGGATTGTCTCAAGGTTGCGATGGGGCTCATTCCGGCCGGTCTTGAGTTCCAGTCGGTGGACGGAAAACCCGCCCAGATCGTCATTCTTCTGCTCGTGCCCAAGAAGGAGAAAGTCCTTCATCTGGCAACACTTACGGAAGTTGCGCGGCGCCTGGGATCGGCCGACTTCCGGGCCCGGCTGCTGGCCGTCCAAGACGGCGAAGCAGCGGTCGCCTGCTGGGCTTAACGAGAGCCTGTTACAGAACTTTGACCGCTTTCCGGCCAGGCGCTGAAGGCCCGGACGCGCGCTTCGACGCATTCCTGCAGGACCTCGCGTGTGCGGCGGTAAATCTCGACCGCTGCGCCGTAGGGATCGGGGATCGAACGACCCTCGGGATCGAGCAGTTCTCCCGGCAAGCCGGGCGGCAGCACGGCGAGGTGCGACTCGGTCATTCCCAGCACCAGATCGACGCCTTCTTCGAGCCGATCCTCCAGCGAAGCGCTGCGATGCTCACTGAGATCCAGGCCATCTTCGGCGGCCACAATCTGCGAACCTTCGCTGGCCGGCGCGCCGCCGAAACCCATCGTGCCACCCGAGCGCACGACCCAACCCAGCTCGTGGAGACGGGCTTCTTCGACGCCCCAGGCCGCGGCCAGTTCGCGTCGCAGCAGCGCCTCGGCCAGCGGCGAGCGGCAGGTGTTGCCAGTGCAGACGCACAGCACCCGCCTGCCGGGCAGCGCGAGCTCGACCGCGGAATCCTCCTGGCGCAGCAGCCGCGGATAAGGGTCGAAGGCGACCACCGTCGAGGCGGCCGAGGGGAAGACCTGCATCGGATCCACCGCGAGCGCGACCTGCGGCCGCGCCGCGCACCAGCTCTGAAGCGCCTCGCCGACCAGCGGCGGCTCGCCGGCCGGGTTGATGCTGGTCATCAGCAGCGGGGCAGCCAGCTGGTGGCCCCACTGGCGCCAGGCATCGCCGCCGGGGAGGCGGATGCCGACCGTTTCCCACGGCCAGTCCCATTCGCGCGGCAGCGCCACCCAGGAGCGCGGGAGGACGACCGTCCAGGGGCCCGGAAGATGATGGGCCAGCCAGGCCGCCATGCCGGGCGGCGGCGCCGGAACGAGCGCGCGCAGTTCCTGCTCGCTGCGCAGGTGCAGCGAGAAGGGGCGGCCCGGCGTCGAACTCTTGGCTTCGGCTAGGCGATCGGCCGCCCCGGGCTGGGTGATCTCGGCCGCGAGGCCGGGGACGGTATCCGTCGGCAGCACCGCCAGGCCGCCCGCACCCAGGTGCGCGATCAGAGTCGCGACCTCGGTCGGTTGGTCGGGCCGGAGCGGAGCGGAGCCTGCCATCGGGGCGGCTATTCTAGGCGCGTGGCAAGCGGTTCCGACCCCGCCCCGCCCGGGATCGATCCGGAGTGGCTGTCCCGCCTCGCGGGCGGCCTGGCGCACGAGCTGAAGAACCCGCTCTCGACGCTCGGGATGCACCTCGCGCTGCTGCGCGAGCAGTGGGAAGAGGAAGAGAGTCCGCTGGCGCACCGCAGCGTCCGATCGCTGAACACGATCGAGAAGGAGGTGTCGCGACTGAACGACATCCTCGAAGACTTCCTGCGCTTCGCCCGCACCGGCGAGCTCGAGCTGGAGGCGACCTCGCTCAACGATCTCATCGAACAGGTCGTGGCCTTCTTGCGGCCCGAGGCCGAAGCGCGCGGCATCGAGATCGAGACCTTCCTGGATGCCAATCTGCCGCTGCTCCAGCTCGACCCGGCGCGCATCAAGCAGGTGATCCTGAACCTGCTGATCAACGCCCGGCAGGCCATGAGCGAGCGCGGGCATGGTCGGATCACCGTCATCACTCGCCCCGACAGCGCCGCGGGCCACGGCGAGATCGTCGAGATCGTCGACGACGGCCCGGGCATGGACGCCGACACCTTGGCCCGCGCCTTCGAGGTCTACTACAGCACCAAGAAGGGCGGCTCCGGGCTGGGCCTCGCCCTGGTGCGCCGGGTGATCGAGGCGCATGGCGGCCAGGTCGAGATGCAGAGCAGCCCCGGGCACGGCACGCGGGTCATGCTGCGGCTGCCGCGCACCGAGAGCGGCTCCACGGATCCCACGCCGCAGCCGTAGAATCCCGGCAATGAGCGCAGTTCCGCGATTGCTCGTGGTCGAGGACGACGCACCGCATGCCGAGGCCCTGCAGGCGGTCCTCGAAGGCGAAGGCTATGAGGTCGAGCTGGCAGACTCGACCGACGCCGCCCTGGATCGACTTCGGGCGCGGCCATTTGACGTCGTCCTGACGGACCTAGTTCTCGGCGGCCGCGATGGCCTCGAACTGCTGCGCGAGGCGCGACGGATGCTGCCGGACCTGTCGATCTTTCTGATCACCGGCCACGCCTCGGTCGAGACCGCGGTCTCGGCGATGCGCGAGGGCGCCGTGGACTACCTGACCAAGCCGGTCCACCCGGCTGAGCTGCGCACCCGGGTGGGGCGTGAACTGGAAAAGCGCGCGCTGGCTGCGGACAACCAGGCGCTGCGCGCCGAGCTGGATAGCCGCTTCGGCCTGGAAGGCCTGGTCGGCAACGCGCCGGCGATTCGTCGGGTTTATGACATGGTGCGCCAGGCCGGTCCGACCGACGCCACGGTCATGCTGCTGGGCGAGAGCGGCACCGGCAAGGAACTGATCGCCCGCGCCTGCCACCGCCTGTCGCCGCGGGCCAAGCGGCGCTTCGTCGCGATCAACTGCGCTGCCCTCAGCGACACGCTGATCGAGTCCGAGCTGTTCGGCCACGTCAAAGGCGCCTTCACGGGGGCCCACGCGGCCAAGGAAGGCAAATTCCGCTATGCCCACGGCGGCACCCTGTTTCTCGATGAGATCGGCGACATGCCGCTCTCGACCCAGGCCAAGCTGCTGCGGGTGCTGGAAGAAGGCCGGGTGACGCCGGTGGGGGCCGACGACGCCGAAGAGGTGGATGTGCGGATCGTCGCCGCGACCAATCTGGACCTGATGCAGCGGGTGCAGGAGGGGCGCTTCCGCCAGGATCTGTACTACCGCCTGGCGGTGGTCGCGATCGAACTGCCGCCGTTGCGCGAGCGCCTCGAAGATCTGCCCTTGCTGGCGGATGCCTTCCGCCGGGACTTCGCCGAAAAGCACGGCAAGCAGGTGGATACGGTGGCGGAAGTGGTCATCGAACGCTTCCGTCAGCACAGCTGGCCGGGCAACGTCCGTGAGCTGCGCAACGCGATCGAAACCATGGTGGTGCTGGATCGCAACGGCGAGCTGGGGCTCGAAGATCTGCCACCGGGCCTGCGCGGCGAGCAGCTCGGCCAGGGCCGGGCGCAGGCTCCGGGCGGGGCAGTGGTGGCCCCGGCTCCCGCCGCGATGCCGGCCGCATCGCCTGCGACTCCGGCCCCCGCGGCACCCAGTCCGGCCCCGACCGCTCCGGTCGAGTCCGAGGCTCGCCTGCCGCTGGCCGGGCACAGCCTGCGCGAGGTCGAAGCTGAGCTGATCCGCCAGACCCTCGAAGCCTGCGAAGGAAACCGCCAGCGGGCCGCCGAGAAGCTGGGCATGGGGGAGCGCACCCTGTACCGCAAGATCAAGGAATACGATCTCTAGAAGATCCTGCCAGCAAAGGACTTCGGTCGCTGCCAAATCGGCAGGAAAGCGCTGGCACGGCAGTTGCCCTGTGAGAATCCCGCCTCGGGCGGAGCAAGAATCATGGGCAAGATCATCGGAATCGACCTCGGTACCACCAACAGCGTCGTCGCCGTTCTCGAAGGCGGCGAAGCCAAGGTAATCCCCAACAAAGAAGGCAACCGGACCACCCCGTCGGTGGTCGCCTTCCAAGAGAATGGCCAGCGGCTCGTCGGCGGACCGGCGAAGCGTCAGGCTGTCACCAACCCGGAGAACACGATCTTCTCCGTGAAGCGCTTCATGGGCCGCCGCCACGAAGAGGTCGGCTCGGAAGAGAAGATGGTCCCGTACCAGGTCGAGGGCGCGCCCAAAGAGCTGGTCAAGATCGCGGTGCGCGACAAGTCGTACACCCCACCGGAGATCAGCTCCTACGTGCTCGGCTACCTCAAGGAATGCGCCGAGGACTACCTCGGCACCGAGGTCACCGAAGCGGTCATCACCGTCCCGGCCTACTTCAACGACTCGCAGCGCCAGGCCACCAAGGACGCCGGCAAGATCGCGGGCCTCGAGGTCAAGCGGATCATCAACGAGCCCACCGCGGCGGCGCTCGCCTATGGCCTGGACAAGGACAAGGCCGGCAAGATCGCGGTCTTCGACCTGGGCGGCGGCACCTTCGACGTTTCGATCCTCGACATCGGCGAGGGCGTCTTCGAGGTGCTCTCGACCAACGGCGATACGCACCTCGGCGGTGACGACTTCGACGAGACGCTGATCGACTGGGTCGCCGGCGAGTTCGAGCGCGAGAACGGCATCGACCTGCGCAAGGATCCGATGGCGCTCCAGCGCCTCAAGGAGGCCTGCGAGAAGGCCAAGTGCGAGCTCTCCTCGGGCACCGAGACGCAGATCAACCTGCCGTTCATCACGGCCGATCAGAGCGGCCCGAAGCACCTGATGCAGACGATCTCGCGCGCCAAGTTCGAGTCGCTGTGCACCAGCCTGTTTGAGCGCACCAAGGTCCCCTGCGTCAATGCGCTGAAGGATGCTGGCCTGCAGCCCTCGGAGATTGCCGAAGTCATTCTGGTCGGTGGCTCGACCCGCATCCCGAAGGTGCAAGAGGTCGTCAAGGAGGTCTTCGGCAAGGAGGCCAACAAGTCGGTTAACCCGGACGAGGTCGTCGCCATGGGCGCGGCCATTCAGGGTGGTCAGCTGTCGGGCGATCTGGACAGCGATCTGGTCCTGCTCGACGTCACTCCGCTGTCGCTGGGCATCGAGACGATGGGCGGCGTCATGACCGTCATGATCCCGCGCAACACGACCATCCCGACTTCCAAGAAGGAGACCTTCACGACGGCCAGCGACAGCCAGCCGGCCGTGGACGTCAAGGTCTACCAGGGCGAGCGTCAGATGGCCGAGGGCAACCGCCTGCTGTCGACCTTCAAGCTGGACGGCATCCCGGCCGCGCCGCGCGGTGTCCCGCAGATCGAGGTCGAGTTCGACATTGACGCGGACGGCATCCTGAACGTGCGCGCCAAGGATCAGGCCACCGGCAAGGAGCAGAAGGTCCGCATCGAGCAGAACTCGGGCCTCTCCGAAGACGACATCTCGCGCATGAAGGAAGACGCCGAGAAGTTCAAGGAGCAGGATGAAGCCGCCAAGGAAGCGGCCGACACCCGCAACATGGCGGACCAGACCATCCACCAGGCGCGCAAGCTGATGGGCGAGCACGAGGACAAGCTCGAGGACGCCGACAAGCAGGCCGTCGAAGCCAAGATCGCCGCGCTGGAAGAGGCGCTGCAGGGCGAGGATTTGAGCGCGGTCAGCTCGGCCACCGAAGCGCTGCAGACGCAGCTCAGTCAGCTCGGCGAGAAGCTCTACGCGGCGGCCTCGGCCCAGGCTCCGGGCGCCGCGCCGGAAACTCCGCCTCAGGGCGGGGGCGCCGGCGGCGAAGACGTGGTCGATGCCGACTACGAAGTGAAGGACTGATCCTCTCCAGGATCGCGGCCGCGGACGAGGCAGCACCCCGAAGGGGGCGTTACCCTGTCCGCGGCCCGTTTTTTGCAACAGGCCCGGACCATGATCGAGGCGGAAGCCCTGACCAAACGCTACGGATCGCTCACCGCGGTCGATGCGCTCACTTTCGGCGTCGAGCCGGGTGAGATTCTGGGCTTTCTGGGGCCGAACGGGGCCGGCAAGAGCACGACGCTGCGGATCCTGTCCGGCTTTCAGCCGCCCAGCTCGGGGCGCGCCCGGATCGACGGCTGCGATCTGCAGGATGCCTCGCTCCAGGCCCGCCAGCGGATCGGCTATCTGCCCGAGAACTTTGTTGCGCCGCCCGAGCTGCGGGTCGGCGAGTACCTGCGCTTTCGCGCCCGGCTCAAAGGGCTGAAACGCGGCGAGGCGCGCCAGCGTGCCGCCCGGGTGGTGGAAACCCTGGGGCTGGAAGATCGCGTGCGCCAGCCCTTTGCAGCGCTCTCGAAGGGCTACCGCCAGCGCGTGGGGCTGGCCGACGCGCTGCTCGCCGATCCGCCGGCGCTGCTGCTGGACGAACCCTTCGGCGGCCTCGATCCGGTGCAGCGCCAGGACTTCCGCAACTTCCTGCGCGAGTTGGCTGGCCAGGGCAAGGCCGTGCTGTTCAGCTCTCACGTTCTCCCGGAGGTCGAAGAGATCGCCGACCGGGTGCTGATCATTCACCACGGCAAAGCGCGCGCGGACGGCGAGCTCGCGCGCCTGCAGCAACGTGCGGCCGACGAGGCTCCCGTGCAGTTCCGCACAAGTCATGTGGACGAGGCCTTCCTCACTGCACTGCGCGGTTTCCTGCTCGAGAGCGAAGCGGACAGCCTGCAGGTCGACGGCATTCAGCTGCGCCTGCGCCCCGTCGACGGCGCGCGCCGGCAGGCGCTGTTCCGCTGGCTCGCAGCCCAGGAGGTGGAGGTCGCCGAGTTCCGCACCCTCACGCCGACCCTGGAAGACCTGTTCCGCTCGATGACCACGGAGGCCCGGCCATGAGAGCCTTCCGCGCCCTGCTGATCCGCGAGGTCTGGTCGCTGAGCGTCTCGCCCTTCAGCTACGTGCTGCTGGGCTTCTGGTTCCTGCTCAACGGCATCTTCTTCGCCTATCTGCTGGCCAGCGAACCGATTCGCGCCGACGTCGATGTGCTGCCCCAATACATGTTCGGCTCGGGCGTGCTGGTCTGGCTGCTGCTGCCGGCCTTTCCGCCGCTCCTGACCTTGCGCCTGTTCGCGGAAGAGCACCGGCTCGGCACGCTCGAACCTCTGCTGACCGCGCCGATTCGGGACATTGAAGTCGTCCTCGCCAAGTATCTCGCGGCCTGCGTGTTCTTCCTGGTCTTCTGGGCCGGGGTCCTGCTGCAGTTCGTGGTCCTCGGCAGCTTCGGCGCGAACCTCGACTGGAATCTGGTGCTGTCCGGCTTCTACGGCGCGCTGATGATCAGCCTGCTGTTTCTCGCGACCGGCCTTTGGGCCTCGGCCTGGGGAGGCAATCTGCTGTTCGCGGCGGCCGGCGGCGCGGCGCTCAACTTCCTGCTGCTCTTCCTGCCGGTGCTGTTCGATCAGCAGGGCAACCCTCTGCAGGGCATCGCCCACGCGATGAACATCCCGGACATGGTCGACCGCGGCTTCACGGTCGGGCTGATCGACAGTTACGCGCTGCTGTACTTCCCGCTGCTGGCCGGCCTGTTCCTCTTCCTGACTTGGGTGCGCCTGGTTTCGCGGAGGTGGGTGCCATGAACGCGCGTCGCTTCCGTCTGGGCATGCTCACGCTGCTCGCGGCTGGCGCCGGGATCGCGGTCGTCGTCACCCTGCTCAGCGTGCTGGTGCGCCCGGAAGCGCGCCTGCGCTGGGATCTCAGCAGCGGCGGGCAGGCGGGGGTCTCCGAGCGCACCGCCGAGGCGCTGGCGAATCTGCCGGAGGGCACGCGCGCGGTGGCTTTCCTGCGGCCCGAGGACCAGCGCCTTCGGATCAACGGCAATCTGGTCTATCCGCGCGCCTTCGCGCGTCTGCGCGCTCTGCTGGAGGACGCCCGGATCCGCGCCCGCGGCAAACTCGAGCTGGTCGTGCTGGAAGAATTCAGCTCGCCGGTCGACTGGACGCGCTGGGAGGACGAGCTGGAGCGCGAGCCGCTTGAGGTCCTCATCCTCGATGTCCCGGACGGCGGTCGCCGCAAGTTCATCTTCAATGAGCTGTTCCTGGCCACCGACCCGACCCCGGATGGCCGCCCCGCGCGGCTTACCCAAGAGCGCGTCGACAGCGCCCTGGGCGATGCCGCAGTGCGCCTGGCCTCGGGGGAAGCACTGCAGGCGGGCATCGTCAGCGGATACGGACAGCCGCGCCTGGACGCCGATCGGGGCCTGCGCCCGCTGGTGCAGCTGATTCGCTCTGAAGGCCTCGACACCATCGAAGTCTCCGGCCCGGCCAGCGAAGAAGAGTTTGACGTCCTCGTGGTGATCGGCCAGACCGCGCCCTTCCAGGCCAGCGATCTGGAGGCCGCGCGCAACTGGATCCACGCCGGTCGACCGGTCCTGCTCGCGCTGGGGCCGACCGCCCCGGTCGAGGTTCTGCAGCAGTGGAATGAACTGCTCGGCGAGACCGGACTGCAGTTCGGCTCCGGCCTGGTCTGCGAGGCGCGCCCCCGCGCCGGAGCGCCCCCGGGAACCAGCGCAGTCGCCACCCTCGACATTGCCTCGGGTCAGCTCAGCGGACAGCATCCGGTCACGCAGGTGCTCGCGGATTCGGGCCGCGCGCAAGGTCTGCTGGCCGCACGCCCGCTGCGCCTGGAAGGGGGGAGCAACGCCTACCTGCGCACTCCGCTGATGCTCACCACCGGCGATGCCTGGGCGGATCTCGACCGCGACTACGCGCCCGGCCCCGGGGAGCTGCGGCAGAGCTTCCCTCTGGCAGCGGCCGCCGAGCGATGGGAGGCTCAAGAGCCAAGCGTCGCCGGCCGCACGGTCGTGCTCGGCAGCGTGATCTCGCTGACCGGCCCGCGCCTGCCCTTCGTGCAGGAGTTCACGAGCGGCGCGCTGCGCTGGCTGGCCGGCCAGGATGCGGCGCCGAGCGGTCTGGTCTCGCTCACCAGCCTGCCGCTGCGGCTGGAACGCACGGATCAGGTCCGGATCACCAACATTCTCACCTTGGGCATCCCTGGCCTGACTCTGCTGGTTGCACTCCTCGTGTACTGGAGACGTCGTCGATGAATCCTCGCGCACTCTTCGTCCTCGCGCTGTGCCTGATCGGCATCGCGGTCTGGATTCCCAGCTTGTTTCCCGAGGCGGAAACCCCGAAGATCCAGGAGGAGCCGGGCCCGTCTTCGGACGAAGAGACTCCGGACGTGCTCTTCGCGGCCGATCCCTCGTCGATCCGCGAGATCCTGATCCACCGCGCGGAGACCCAGGACGTGGTCCGCCTCGAGCCGCGCGAAGATGGCCACTATCAGCTGACCGATCCGCTGGTGGACCGCGCCGAGCCGGCGCTGATCGGCCAGCTGCTGATGATCCTCAGCCGCACACCGGCCCGCGAGATGGAAGCGGCCTGGGCCGCGCGTACCGACGCGGAACTAGGCATCGCCGCGCCGCGGGTCGATCTCGAGATTCTGCTCGAGGATGGATCGCTTTATCGACTTGCCCTGGGCGCCCGGCACGCCGGGGGTTCCCAGGTCTTCGCGGCCCGCAACGGCGAGCGCATCCTGGCTCCGCGCGCGCTGGCCGAGATGCTGACGCGGCCCGCCACGCAGTGGCGCGATCACTCCATCCTGAGCTTCCCGCGCCAGGTGATCGAACTCGCTTGGTCGCCGCCCCAGGGCGTGGGCTTCCGGATCCGCAAGTCCGGCCGCAACTGGGAGCTGGTCGAACCGATCCAAGGTCTGGTCGATCCGATTCGAGGCCGCGGCCTGGATCGCATGATCGGCATGCGCGCTTCCTCGCTGCCGACCGACGCATCGTCTGACGAGCTGCGAGCTCAGCTGGAGGGCGCTGGTGGCGAGCTGCGGATCACCAGCCTGGTGGACGGCGATCGCAAGGTCGAGCAGGTGCTGCGGCTGTTCGAGGGCATGGCTTACGACCGCGACCGGGCTTATCTCCTGCCCACCTACGAAGACGACCTCGCCGTCCTCAGTTACCCCGCCCAGGAGCTGCGCAGTCGACGTCTGCTCGGCTTCGACCCCACGCATATTTCCTCGCTGCGTCTGACGCGCCCCGAAGGAACGGTCGAGCTGCGGCGAGGCAGCCTGGGATGGGCGCGCAGCGATGGGGAAGTGCTGCCCTCGCCGGCTCAAAAGCTCCTGACCCGGACCCTGGTCGAAATCGCCAACCTGGAATCCGTCCAGGAGGCGGAGCGTCCTGCCGGGGTTTCGGCCCGGCAGCTGGTGCTGTCGATCTCGGCGCGGGTCACCGAACGCGGCTCGACGGTTTTCCGCTGGTGGCCAAGCGCCGAAGGCAGCGTGGGCGCGGAAGGCTCCAGCACCCAGGCCTACGCGATCGCGACCGACTTCGACGCGCTGTTCGAAGAGATCCTCAGCGCGAGCGACTGAGGCCGTCGGCGGCGGTCTCACTCCAGCAGACCTGGCCGGCCACCCAGCGGGCTTCCCCGGCCAGGATTGCGCGCACCGCATCGGGGTAGGCGCGGCATTCGGCAGCGAAGACCAGCGCGGCGATCGCATCGGGTTCGGCGTCGGCGGGCAGCAGCACCGCTTCCTGCAGCACGATCGGCCCTTCGTCATAGGCTTCGGTCGCAAAGTGCACGGTACAGCCAGAGATCGGCTGCCGGTCTCGCGCGACGGCTTCGTGCACATGATGCCCGTAGAAGCCGCGCCCCCCGTAGGCGGGGAGCAGAGACGGGTGAATGTTGAGCACCTTGCCCTCGTAACGCTCAGGAATCGGCAGGAGCTGCAACCAGCCCGCCATCAGCACCAGATCCGGCGCCGCCGCATCCAGCGCGGCGAGCAGGGCCTGATCGCGCTCCGACCGATCCGGATGAGATTCCTTGCCGATGATCACGACCGGAAGGCCGAGCCGGGTCGCGCGCTGCTCTGCGCCGAGGCCTGACTTGGACAGCACAACCAGAACGATCTCGGCATCCAGCCGGCCGGCCAGAATCTGTTCCTGAAGGTTCTCGAGTGTCCGCCCGCCGCCGGAGGCCAAGACGACCAGCCGGGCCCGACTCAAGGCTCGAGTCCCCAATCGGTCTCGCCGCCGGTGGTCCAGACGGAGAGCAGGCCGAAGCGCGCCTGCAGATCCTCGGCGCGGTTCAGCGCGAGGTAGTCATCGCCCGCTTCCAGCGCGGTGCAGAGATCGATGACCTGCTGCAGGCTGGCGAGCGCGCCGGCTGGCAGCTGCTCGGGATAGAGCAGCGCCGCCTGCCAGGCTTCCACTTCCTGACGCAGGCGCGCCGCGCTTGCTGCGTCCGGTGACGAGCCGAGCGCGTTCAGCGAGACCGCCAGTCGATCGCAGGCAATCAGGTAGGCCAGCGCAGCGAGTTCGGCTTCGCTGCCGGACTCGGGGCCGAGCTCGGTCAGAACGGATGCGAGTAGCTTCGGCGACAGGTAGGCCGACCAGGGATCGACGCGTTCGACCCGCTCGCCGCTGATCTGCACGCGCAGGCGCAGCCCTTCCGGCCCCAGGCCCAGGACGTCGGCCTTGCGCTGTTCCTTGTACTCCTCGATCTCAAGCGATTCGCTGGCAACCCGCGCGTCGAGGCTGGCGCGCGCCTGCGCGGCGCGTGCAAAGAGCTGACTGCGCAGGGCGGCAAGCTGCTGCAGTTCCGGGTGTTCGATCGACTGCGCGGCCGCATCCCAGGCTTCCTGGGCGGCAGCGATTTCAAAGGAGCGGAGCTTCTCGCGCACCGGGTCGCCGGCGAGCCCCAGGAAGGACTCCCGCTGAGTGCGGAATGCGGCCGCATCGGCTGCTGCCTTGGCCTGCATGGCGAGCTCTTCCAGCGTCTGCAGACGAGCCAGCCAAGCCGCCGGCGCGGCCTCGCCGAGCGAGGCCTCAAAGCTGGCCCGCACCGCTCGCGCGCCGGCCCAATCCTGACCCTGAAGGGCCGTCGCGTGCTCCTGTTCCCAGCCTTCAAAGGCGGCGGCGGCGCGCGATTCGATCTCGCTGCCGAGCGCGAGCATGGCGGGATCGGCGGCCTTGCTTGAAGCACTCGCCTGCGCGCGCGCGTCGCCAAATCGCTGCGCGTCCAGGACCTGGCGGACGCTGGCCAGTTCAGCCGCGAGCGCCTCGCGCGCTGCCCGCTCCTCGGGAGTCTCAACCTCTTCGGTCGGCGTGCTGGACTCGGTCGCCGCCGCTTCCAGGAGGCGGTCGATCTCGGCCTGTGCTTCTTCCGCCTGGTCGGCCTCGGGATAGTCGAGCAGGAACTGCTGCAGCGCCGCCTGCCGCACGCCTTCGGCCTCGGGCTTGGCCAGCGCTTCAAAGTAGGCCGCGCGAATCCGCTCGCGCTCGAGCTCGGCTTCGTCCGCGCCGCCACGTTCGACGTATTCGACGACTCGCTCCGGCTCGGTGGGTTCTTCGGCCTTGGGCCCGAACAGCACCCAGCCGATTCCGCCGAGAACCGCCAGCAGGGGAATGGCGACCAGCGCCATCTTATTGCCGGCGCGCGGCTCGAGGATGGCCTCGAGATCCTCGACGACCTCGGAAGCGTGCTGATAGCGTTCGTCCGGATCCTTGGCGAGCAGCCCGGCGAGCAGCTCGTCCAGTTCGCGCGGCGCATCGACCCCGGACGCGCGCAGGGTCGGCGGCTCCTCGTCGCGGTGTGCGAGCAGGATCTCCTTGACGGTGGAACCGGCAAAGACCGTGTCCTGCGTGAGCAGCCGATACAGCGTGCAGCCGACCGAGTAGAGGTCGGAGCGGTGATCGACCGTGCCCTTGCCCACCGCTTCGGGCGCCATGAAGTGGGGGGTACCCCCAGCCGCTTCGGTGTCGAGCATGCCGCGCGTGGCGGCGAGCCCCAGGTCGGCGAGCTTGACGATCCCGCCGGGGGCGAGCATCAGGTTCTCGGGCTTGACGTCGCGGTGCACCAGGCCCTTCTCCTCGGCGTAGGCCAAGGCGCGGCAGCAGTCGCGCACCGCAGCGCTCGCTTCCTGCCAGGGCAAAGGACCGATCTCGTCGAGCCGATCTTCCAGGTCGCCGCCAGGCACCAGCTCCATCGTGTAGTAGTACCGGCCGCCGTCTTCGCCGACGTTGTAGACCTGCACCACGTGCGGGTGGGTGAGCCGCCCCGCTGCCTGGGCTTCGCGACGGAAGCTGTCGACCGCATCCGGTCGCTTGGCCACTTCGGCGTCCAGCAGCTTGAGCGCCACCTCGCGGTCGAGGTCAATCTGCAGCGCGCGATAGACCACGCCGACCGCACCCGAGCCGAGACGGCCAAGAATGCGGTGGCCGCCGAGCTCCGCGCCGACCAGCGGATCCGAGACCGGGGCCTTGCCTTCGGCGCGCAGCATGCCCTGCTCATCGCCGAGCACAAAGCCGACCTGACCCCCGACGGGCAGGCGGACGCGGGCCGACTGTTTGCCACCTGCGACGAAGCGCAGCTCGCCGTGACCCTGTGCGTCAATCTTGCCCTCGGCATCGGGCGGAGCCAGCGTCAGCCCGTCCTGCCCTTCAGCAAGTTGGGGGGCGACGTCGAATGCTCCGTCGAAGAAAACCAGGTGCAAAGGACGGGCGCGCAGCGGAAACGCACCTTCGTCCTCGTCGGTCTGCCAGCGGACTCTCAGACTCACGACTCAATCGGCCGGCGGGAAAAGGGCCCGACCGACGCGTACTAGGGTAGCGCCTTCCTCGACGGCGATCTCGAAGTCCCCGCTCATGCCCATGGATAGCACCGGGTCGGATGGCAGCAACTCCATCTTGGCCAGCTGATCGCCGAGCTCGCGGACCCTGGCAAAGTGGCGATGAAGCGCCTGGTCATCCGCGTCGGCGGCGGCGATGGTCATCAGCCCCTGCAGTTCCAGATGCTCCAGGCCCTGGAGTTGGCCTGCGAAGGCGGCCAGCGCGTCGAGCGCCGCGCCCCCGGCTGCCGGAAAGCCCGGCCGGCCATCCGCAGGATGGAGATTGAGCTGCAGCAGCACCGGCAGCGGGGTGGGCCGCAGCTCGGCGGCGAGACGATTGAGGCTGCTCGCCAGCTTGAGATCGGCGACCGTCTCGATCATGCAGACCCGCTCCACCGCCTTGCGCGCCTTATTGCGCTGCAAGGGCCCGATCAGGTGCCAGTTTGCCTCGGGCAGCACCTCGTGGTGCTCCATCAGCGGCTGAACCCGGTTGTGTGCAAAGTGGCGGTGGCCCGCCTCCCAGGCCTCGCGGAGGGAGGCAGGACCGGCGGTCTTGGCCACCGCGACCAGCCGGACCTCCGCGGGATCCCGCCCGGCACGCGAGGCTGCGGCCGCGATCCGGTCAAGGATGGCCGCGCGTCGGTCGACAAAGCGGGCGTTCATGCGATGGGGGTGGCGCTGCTAAGATCTCCGGCCCTGTGCGCAGACGGCAGCCCGGAAATCCTAGGGCCGCGCGTCCAAAGGTTCCCACGTAGCACCATGATCGTCGGCGTTCCCACTGAAATCAAAACCCTCGAAGCCCGTGTCGCCCTCACTCCGGGCGGCGCGCAGTCGTTGATCGATGCTGGCCACGAGGTTCTCGTCCAGGCAGGAGCCGGGGTCGGCTCCGGCTTCGAGGACGCGGATTACTCCGCCGCCGGCGCGCGCATCATCGACGATGTCGCGGAGGTCTGGGCGGAAGCCGAGATGATCCTCAAGGTCAAAGAGCCGCAGCCCGAGGAAATCGCCCGGGCGCGCGCCGGCCAGACGATCTTCACCTACTTCCACTTCGCCGCCGATCGCGACCTGACCGAGGGCATGATCGAGAGCGGCGCGCACTGCTTCGCGTACGAGACCCTCGAAATCGGTCGGACCCTGCCGCTGCTCACGCCGATGTCGGAGGTGGCCGGTCGCATGGCGGTGCAGGAAGGGGCGCGCTACCTCGAAGCGCCGCAGGGCGGGCGCGGCGTGCTGCTGTCCGGCCTGCCGGGCGTCGAACCCGCGTACGTCACCATCCTGGGTGGCGGCGTGGTCGGCACCAACGCGGCGTGGATGGCCGCGGGCCTGGGCGCGCGCGTGACCATCGTCGACCTGGACCTGGATCGGCTGCGCTATCTCGAGGACGTCATGCCGGCCAATGTGACCACGGTGTTTAGCACCCGGCCGGCCATCCTGACGCTGCTCGAACGCACCGACCTGCTGATCGGCGCGGTGCTCATTCCGGGCGCGCGCGCTCCCAAGCTGGTGACCCGCGAAGACCTCAAGCTGATGCCCAAGGGCTCGGTGGTGGTCGACGTCGCGGTCGACCAGGGCGGCTGCATCGAAACCTGTAAGCCGACGACGCACGACAACCCGACCTACGTGGTCGAGGACGTCATTCACTACTGCGTCGCCAACATGCCTGGCGCCGTGCCGCGCACCAGCACCTTCGGTCTGACCAACGCGACCCTGCCCTGGGTGCTGCGGCTTGCCGAGTTCGGCCCGCGCAGCGCGGTGCTCGCCGACGAGGCCCTGGCGACCGCCGCCAACACGCTGGGGGGGCAACTCACCTGCGAAGCGGTCGCGCAGGCCTTCGATCTGCCGTGGCAGCCGGCGACTGAAGTCGCGCTGAACATCTAGCCGATTCAACAGCATGTTCGGACCCCTGGCGGCCTTGTTGCTCCTGGCCGTGATTCAGGGCCTGACGGAGTATCTGCCGGTTTCCTCCTCGGGACACCTGGTGCTGGCGCGCCTGCTCGCCGACGACACCGACGTGCTGCCCACCGGGGCGACGGTCGAGGTCTGGCTGCACCTCGGCACGCTGCTCGCCGTGCTGCTGTTCTATCGCGAGCGCGTGGTGCGGCTGGCGCAGGGGGTCTTCGGGCGCGGCCGCGAAGTGGGAGAGCAGCGCCGACTGTTCGCTTTTTTGATCCTCGGCACCATCCCCGCTGGCGTGGTCGGCGTCTTCTTCGAGAAGCAGCTCGAGCCGCTGTTCGCGAGCGCGACCGCGGTCGGCATCGCGCTCCTCCTCACTGGCACCGTGCTGTGGATCTCGCGCTCGCTGCGCGACGGCAATCGCGACCTCGTCCACCTCACCGCTCGGGCCGCGATTCTGATCGGGCTCGTGCAGGCGCTTGCGATCGCCCCCGGTATCTCGCGCAGTGGCATGACCATCGTGACCGGCGTCGCCCTGGGCCTGACCGTCGAAGCCGCTGCCGCCTTCAGCTTCCTGCTGTCGATCCCGGCCATTCTCGGGGCGGCCGTGTTGAAGGTTCCGCAGATGTTCGAGGACCCGGATACCGAGCTGAAGACCAGCTGGCTGATCGGCTCCTTCGCGACCGCATTCGTGGTCGGCTATCTGGCCCTCGGCGCGCTGCTGTGGCTGGCGCGCGGGCGCAAGCTGAGCTGGTTCGCGCCCTACTGCTGGCTGGCCGGCGCGCTGGCCCTCAGCCTGTAGCGCGGCCTTAGCGCGTGGCGCGGCGCTCGCGCACCCATTCCAGCAGAGCCGGGCCGGGGCAAGCGGTTTCCTTGAGGTGGGAGTGCGCCCAGATCTGGCTGTCGCTGATGCCGTACTTGCTCTGCAGAGCTGCGACCAGGTTGTCGAGCTTGTCGAGCTGGGCCCCAGTCGGCGCCTGCGCCAGCGCGTAGTCCGAGCCTCGCTCGGGCTGGGCGACGAAGTTGCCGATCAGGCAGATGCCGATGTTGCCGCGGTTCAGTTCCGAGTTGCCGGCGTGCGCTCCCTGGGCCGAGAGCGGACGGCCCTCGTAGACGCGCCCCGCCTGATCGATCAGGAAGTGATAGCCCAGATCCGCCCAGCCGTTGCCCTGCTGGTGCATGCGCTGCAGATCGCGCATCTCGCGCTTGCCCGAATCGAGCGCGTGCGTGTCCGCGGGTTCGGCGGTGTGGTGCACCGTGATCCGGAAGGGTGCTTCCATCGGATCATGGTTGGCGAGCAGTCGCTGTGCACCCCAGTCACGACGCGGCACATCGATCAGCTCGGAGACCTGACCCGAAGCGACGCGCGGCTGGTACTCGGCCGCCGGCTCGAAGGTCGTGAAGCGTGCCACGCGCGCCATGAGCCGCGCGTCCGGTGCGGCGACCGGCCGCCCTTCGGCGTAGGCGAGCAGGTATGCGCATTCCTCGCCTTCCGGTCCGCCCAGACCGTACGAAGCCTCGCGCAGGTGCACGACGGCCCGCTGCGGCTTCTGCTCGAGCAGGTAGGCGCGGCCTACGCCCCAGGCCGCCTGCGCCTCTTCGGCCTTCGAGAGATAGCCGTTATTGCGGGCAGCGTTGAAGTTGATCCGCGCCTGGCGGGCATCTCCGGCCTCGAGTTGCAGCTCGCCGAGGCAGAGCAGCGCCTCCGCCTGATCGATCGGCGACATCGCCGGCATCCGGTCTTCCCAGTACTGAATCCGCTCCTCGACCGTCGCATGCGCGGGCGGGGACAGCACCGGGGCTTCCAGCGCGGTCGGGCCGACTGGGCGCTGACTCTGGCAGGCGGGCAGGAGCGCCAGAACGGCGACCGTCAGGGCCGTCGCGGGAGCGGAGGTGGGACGCAGGGCGGGCATCGTCGGCCGCAGACTACCCCGCGGGACCACGACATTTCCAGCGCGCCATCCTAGGATTGCCGCATGGCAGCGCGCTTTCTGGTCATCGAGGGCGTCGACGGCTCGGGCAAGACCACCCAGGCCGAAGAGCTCCTGGCATGGCTTCGCAGCCTGGGGCGGGACCCGGTCCATCTGCGCGAGCCGGGCAGCACCCAGGTCGGCGAACGGCTGCGCGCGCTGCTGCTCGACGCCGAGCGCGACGCGATCGCCCCGGAGACCGAGGCCCTGCTGTTCTTCGCCGCGCGACGCGAGCTGCTGCGTCAGGAGGTGGCGCCCGCCCTCGCTGCCGGCCGCGACGTGCTGTGCGAGCGCTTCACTCCGTCGACCCTGGCCTACCAGGGGCAGGAGGAGGCGGCCGCGGAGTTCATCCTCGCGCTCGACGAACTCGTGGTCGGAGCGCAGCAGCCGGACGCGGTCATCATCCTGGATCTGCCGGTCGAGACCTCCTGGCAGCGCACGCAGTCCCGCGCCGGGCAGGAGGCCCTGGATGGCATGGAGGCGCGTGGTCGCGCCTTCCTGCAAAAGGTGCGCGAAGGGTATCTGCAGTACGCCGCAGCCCGTCCGGAGCGCAGCCTGCTCCTCGAGGTCGACGGCCTCGACCGCGACACCGTGCAGCAGCAACTTCGGAGTCGATTGCAGCAGCACTTTCCCGCTGAGTTCGGAGTCGCAGCCCGATGAGTGAGGCGCTGCTGGATCGCTTTCAGCGCGAGGCTGCGCGCGATCGCCTGGCCGATTGCACGCTCTTCCTCGGCCCGTCGCGCCCGCGCCTGCGCGAACTGGCGCGCTCCTGCGCGGCGATCATTCTGGAGGCCCGCGGCAGCCTCGAGGATCATCCCGACGCCGTGGTCTTCGACCCCGACGCGCTCGGCGTCCGCGGCCTTCAGGTCGCGCACGTCGCCGAACGCGAAGGGAATGAAGAGTCGGTCGAGGCCGCCCTGCGCTACAAGCCTCTGCGAGGGGGGCGGCGGGCCTTGCTGCTCTTCGAGGTCGATCGCATGACCGCCGACGCTCAGGCCGCGCTGCTGAAGACCACCGAGGAGCCGCCGCCGGAGACGCACTTCCTGCTCACCGCGACCGATCCGACGCCGATTCTGCCCGCGCTCCTCAGCCGCTGTCGGATCGCTCGGGTCGCCGCGCCGCCCAGCGAGGAGCTGCTGCGGCGCGCTGCCGCCGCGGCCATCGAAGAGCCGGACTTCCTGCTGCTCGCCCAGGCCCTGGGCCGCGCTGAGGCCGCCCTGGACCTGGATCCGGACCATCGCGCCGATCTCCTGCAGACCGCGGCCCGCTTTGCGGCCTGGCTGCGCCAGCCCGGAAGTCCGCCCGCCTGGGCGGAATTGCCGGACGGCACCCTGGCTGAGCAGCGCGAGACCCTCAGCCGGCGCCTGGCGGGCTGCCTCGGCTGGCTGGCCGCCGCCTATGGGGAGGCAGATCCCGCACAAGCCCTCAGGCTGGACCGCCTCGCGGGCCAGCTGGCCGAGGCGATCGGAGAAATCGGGAATCAGATTTCTCCGAGTCTGGTCCTGGAACAGCTGGTGGAGCAAGTCCGGGCCCTGGACGGCCCCCAGAGGACGACTTCTGAGAATACAATCTCCTAAGCGGGCGAGGCCCTTTGGAAGCTCTCCGAAAAAGAGGGAAAGCGCTCGTCGCCGGAGGTCGATAGCACTCCGGGAGATTCAGTCCATGGACGATTCCAAGCTGCGCCCGGTCATCCGAGAGATCCGCCGACTCCACGAGCGTCGGTACGCCGAGGCCGCCTATTTCTTCGTCCTGGAAGCCCTGGACTACACGATCTTCAAGCAGCGCACCCACGAGCGCGAGCCCGGCCGCCACATCAGCTGCGCCGATCTGCTCGACGGCATCCGGGAATACGCTCAGGTGGAGTTCGGGCCGCTGGCACCTTACGCCTTCCACAGCTGGGGGGTCTGGCGCACCGAGGACTTCGGTGAACTGGTCTTCCAGATGTGCGACGGCGGGCTGCTGAACGCCCGCGAGACCGACACGCCCGAGGCCTTCGCCGACGGCTTCGACTTCGAAGAGGCCTTCCGCGCCGCCGACTCCGCCCAAGAGGCGTAGAGTCGAGACCGCCGCAGCCGCTACCGTAGCGGCATGAACTGGCTGCACCTGCTGCGCCTCGGGATCGTCGGCCTGGTCTTTCTGGTCGGCTGGAAAGCCCGCGCGGTCACCGTACCCCTCGTGGCCGCCTATCTGCTGATGCTGGTCTGCCTGCCGTGGCGTCAGCGCTGGAAGAAGCGCATCGGCGATCTGCCGGCGACCCTCGCCTGCATCGCCGCGCTGCTGATCGGACCGCTGCTCTTCCTGGCGCCGATCTTCTTTGAGTTTGATGAACTGCGCGATCTGCTGCCCGGCAAAGCGCAGACACAGGCCGAGATCGCCGCCGCCCAGGAATGGTCGCGACTGCACATCATCGAACCGCTGCGTCAGCTTCAGTCCAGTCTGCCGGAGGACATGCAGTCGACCCTCGATGGCCTGGACCAGAAGGAGTGGCTGAAGGACATCGGCCCGGCTATCGGCCGCGGCACCTTTCAGGTGGTGAGTTCGATCGTCGGCTTCTTCGGCGGCATGATCGGGATCATCAGCGCGATCGTGCTGCTGCCGATCTTCCTGTTCTATCTGCTCGAGGGGGCGCCCTGGCTGCCGCGGATCCGCGCCGAGCTCCCGAAGAGCTGGCGCGCGAGCTTTGACCGCACCATGCCGAAGATCCAGAACCTGCTGCGGACTTATGTGCGGGCTCGGCTCCTGGTCGCCCTGATCAAGGGCGCCATGGTCGCGGCGATTCTGTTCCTGTTCAGCATCCCGGGCGCCTACACCATGGGCCTCCTGGTCGGCGTGGCTTCGCTGGTGCCCGTCGTCGGCGCGCTGGTCTCGACCTCGATTCTGCTGGTGATCTGCGTGGTCGAGCAGGGGCTGTTCGGGCTCGGATTGGCGATCGGAATCTACGCGGTCACCGAGCTGGTCGAGGGCTACGTGCTGCTGCCGCGGCTGGTCGGCCGCGAGTTGGGCATGTCCGACTTCGTCGTCATCCTCGCGCTGCTCGGCGGCGGCGCGCTGATGGGCTTCTTCGGCTTGCTGATCGCGATCCCGGCAGTCGCGGTGGGGCAGGTGCTGCTGGTGGAGTACGTCCGGCCGCTGATGCAGGATCCCGAACACGACGATCCGGGGGCCGCGCCGGTAGACTGAGCGCCGCATGCGCGAGCTCCACTGCGAGGATCGAATCGGACTGGCTTTCGAAGGCATCAGCCGCGAGGGCACCGTCCGCCATGTCTTCACCACCCGCGACCGCGAAGGCGGGGGAAATGTGAGCCTGTCCGGCGGGCGTGACCAGGACGCCGCTCGCAAAGAGCGCGCATTCTGGTCCGAACAGCTCGGCCTCTCGGCCGCCGACTGGGTCGTCGGAGGGCAGGTGCACGGCGCGAACATCGCCGTGGTCGACGAGGCCGAACGGGGCCGCGGCGCGCTCGACCCCAGCGCCGTCATCCCCGATACCGACGGACTGATCACGCAGCGCGCAGGCCTTCCCCTCTACGTCGCCGTCGCCGATTGCGCGCCGGTGCTGATCCACGCCGCCGGACCGACTCCCACGCTAGGTGTCTTTCACGCTGGCTGGCGCGGCCTGGCAGCCGAGATCCTCCAGGCCGGAGTCGAAAAGTTGGCGCAGCTCAGCGGCGGCGACCCCAGCGAGTTTCATGCGGGCATCGGCCCCTGCATCGGTCTGACTCACTTCGAGGTGGGGGAAGAAGTGGCCGAGGCCGCCCCCGAAGCCCGACGCGTACGTTTCGGCGAGCGCTGGCACGTCGATCTCGCCGGCTGGGCTCACGATCAGCTGCAGGCAGCCGGACTGCGCCTGGGCAACATGGAAGTGAGCGGCCTGGACACGGCCGAACTGCCGCGGCTGTTCTTCAGCCATCGGCGCGACGGGGAAGCCGCGGGCCGGATGGGCCTGATCGCGGCGCTCGAGGCCTAAGCCCCCAGCGCCGCGCAAGGCGCGCGCTTAGCCGTTCTCGCGCTTCTCGCCGCCTTCCGCCTCTTGGGCGGCGGCGGTCTCGTCCTGGGCGCCGAAGGCCGCCTTGTACTCCGGCACAGCCAGGGTGTCGCGTCCGGACTTCTCCATGATGCGCCGGATCGCCGCCTCGAGCTGCGGGTCCTCCTGGAAGTCGCCGCGGAAGCCACCACCGGGGAACAGGCTGCCCCGCGCATCCGACACTTCGGCCGCGTTGCGCAGACCGCGCCGCACCCACTGGCGCGCCACATCCTCGTCGAGGAAGGTCTCGAGCGAGGCGTAGAACTCGCTCCAGCCGGGGTAGCGGCTGACGTCACGACCGTCGTACTCGGCCAGTTCGATGGCTTGCGTGAGGTTCTCGGCGACGATCTTCTCGGCGTAGTCCTGGAACGCGCCCTTTTCGATCAGGCGATCCAGCTCGCGCAGCACGATCGGCTCGTAACGCCAGAACTCGACGGCCTCATCCGGCTCGACGCCGCCCTTCTCGGTGACGCGACCCTCATGGTCGCGCTGGGTGTGAATGGTCGAGCCGTCCGGCAGGAAGTAGTAGGCCACCGTCAGCTTGACCTTCGGGCCGAAGTCGTACTGGCCGTTGCCGTTGCGGTCTTCGTACTCTTCCCACTCATCCTTGATCCGGTTGCGATTGCCATCGATGTAACGCTCATCCGGCAGCCCGGGGATGCGCCGCATGACCTGCACCGAACCCTTGCCGTGGGTGCGCTCGCCGATCGTGGTCGCACGACCATGCACCGACAAAGCACCGGCGACGATCTCGGAGGCCGATGCGCTGTACTTGTTGATCAGCACCGTCAGCGGGATCTCTTCATCGACCAGCGCCGGCATCCGGGTGACATGGCGCTCGACCTCGCCGACACGGGCCCGCGTCGTCACGATGAGCTTGCCGCGATCCAGGAAGGCGTCGCAGATCGCGACCGCCTGCTCGAGCGAGCCGCCCGGGTTGTTGCGCAGATCCAGCACCACCCCGCGCACCTCGCCGTCCTGCTGGGCCTCCTGGATGGCTTCCGCCACCAGCCGGCCGCAGTCGACGGTGAAGCTGATCAGCTCGAGATAGAGCACGCCATCGGGCAGACGCTCGGTCTGCAGCACCGGCAGCTCGATCTTGCGTCGGCTCAGTTCAAACTCGCGCGGCTCGGTCCAGCCATCGCGATAAACCTCGAGCTTGACCTCGGTGCCCGGAGGGCCCTTCAGCCGCTTGATGATCTCATCATCCGGCTGATCGGCGGTCGACCAGCCGTCGACCGAGAAGACCTTGTCGCCGGACAGCAGCCCGGCCTCGAAGGCCGGCCCCGAGTAGATGGGACGCACGATGGTGAAGACGCCGTCGATCGTGCGCACATAGGCGCCGATTCCGCCGTACTCGGGATTGAGATCGAACCAGAACTCGCCGTACTCCTCGCCAGTGAAGTAGGTCGAGTAGGGGTCGACCGTCTTCAGCATGCCGTCGGCCGCGGCGGCCAGAAGCTCTTCGCGGCTGAACTTCTCGCCTTCCATGTGATCGTTGCGCACCATCTCGAGGATGGTCTCCAGCATCTCGACGTCTTCCGGCGTCAGCACGCGGGCATCGGCCCGCGCCTCGGCCTCGTCGCTGCGCGCCTTCTCGATCGCTTCCAGCTTGCTGCGGAAGCGCTCGCGCTGCTCCTGCTGCGCGAGCAGCGCCGTGGCGGTCGCCGCGTTCGGCCCGAAGCCGTTGGCCATCTCTTCGAGCAGGTCGAGCACATCCGTCGTGAGTACCGCGCCGGTGCGGCCGAGCGCGAGCGCTCCGGTCCGCTGCGTGTCCTCGTCGATCGACTCGCGGGTGCGCTGCAGATAGCGCAGGGCCGCGCGGCGGTTGGCGCCGTCCCCGATTTCGGCCAGGGCCAGGCAGGCCTCGCAGTAGAGCTCGGGGTCGTCTT
>PAHY01000012.1 GCA_002705055.1 Planctomycetota bacterium | reverse complement strand
GTCGTGACTATCGCAACTTACTCTTCCCGATCAATCACACCCTCGCGATGATGCGGGATGGCATGTCCTGCCTCGTGCGGCGCAGCTGGGGCGCCGCCAAGAAGATCAAGGGGCTTCAGCGCCACGCTTGGCTGTGGACGGCGTATCGAAACTACGTCCGCGGCGTGACGATCAAAACGAGAACGACCCCTGCCCAGTCGGCAGGGGTCTGTGATCAGCGGTGGCCACTGAAAGAGGTCCTGAGGTGGCGCTGGCCGCTGCGGATGGCGCAGCAATGAGCCCACTCAAGGGGGTCAGACTCCTTCGATCTCGTGGGCTGGCCCGGACCCCTTCGGCACGCGAATCTCTTCGACCATGGCCTGGACACCCCGCGACGGCGGAGCCGTCAGCCGCGAGACCAGCATGGCCACCACGAGGTTGACCACCATGCCGACGGCCCCGATCCCCTGCGGTGAGATGCCGAACCACCAGTGCTCCGGGGTCGAGAGTTCGCGGTGGAGGAACTGGAAGTAAACGATGTAGCCCGCGGTGAAGCTGATGCCGCTGATCATGCCGGTGATGGCACCCGCGCGGTTCATCCGTTTCGAGAAGATGCCCAGGAGCAGCACCGGGAAGAAGCTGGAGGCAGCCAGCCCGAAGGCCAGCGCCACCGTCTCGGCGACGTAGCCGGGCGGGTTGATGCCGAAGTAGCCTGCGATGACCACCGCGACGCCGGCAGCGATCCGCGCGGCCCGCAGTTCGCCTTTCTCGGTGATCGTCGGCATCAGCGCGCGCTTCAGGAGGTCGTGGCTGATCGCGGTCGAGACCACCAGCAGCAGGCCGGCTGCAGTGGAGAGCGCGGCCGCCAGCGCGCCGGCAGCGACCAGGCCGATGACCCAGTCCGGCAGCGCCGCGATCTCGGGGTTGGCCAACACCATGATGTCGCGGTTCACCTCGAGTTCATTCGCCGTCGCCGAAGCCGGCCCGGTGTACTGAATCAGGCCGTCGCCGTTGGCGTCTTCCCACTGGAGCAGCCCGGTGGATTCCCACTTCGTGAACCACTCTGGCATCTCGGCGTAGGGCTGATCCGTGACCGTCTGCAGCAGGTTCGTCCGCGCGAAGACGGCGATCGCCGGCGCGGTCAGATACAGAATCGCGATGAAGACCAGCGCCCAGCCCACCGATTTGCGCGCGTCGCGCACCTTCGGCACGGTGTAGAAGCGCACGATCACGTGCGGCAGGCCGGCGGTGCCCGCCATGAGCGCTGCGGTGATCATGAAGACGTCGATCGTGGCCTTCGAGCCATCCATGTAGGAGGCGAAGCCCAGCTCGCGATGTAGCCCTTCCAGTTTCTGGAGCAGCGGGACGCCGTCCGCGCCGCTTCCGCCAAAGCCGAGCATCGGGATAGGATTGTCGCTCATCAAGATCGACAGGAAGATCGCCGGCACCAGATAGGCGAAGATCAGCACGCAGTACTGCGCCACCTGGGTGTACGTGATTCCCTTCATGCCGCCGAGCACCGCGTAGAAGAAGACGATGCCCATGCCGATCAGCACCCCGGTGGTCTGATCCACCTCAAGAAAGCGCGAGAGCACGATCCCCACGCCGGCCATCTGCCCCGCGACGTAAGTGAAGCTGACGAAGATCGCGCACAGCACGGCGACGATCCGCGCCGTGTTCGACTCGTAGCGATCGCCGACGAAGTCCGGGATCGTGAACTTGCCGAACTTGCGCAGGTACGGCGCCAGTAAGAGCGCCAGCAGCACATAGCCGCCGGTCCAGCCCATCAGATAGACCGAGCCGTCATAGCCAGCGAAGCTGATGATGCCAGCCATCGAGATGAAGCTCGCCGCTGACATCCAGTCGGCAGCCGTCGCCATGCCGTTGGCAAGCGGCGGCACGCCCCCGCCCGCGACGTAGAACTCCTTGGTCGAACCGGCGCGGCTCCAGATCGCGACGCCGATGTAGAGCGCGAAGCTCAGGCCGACCAGGACGAAGGTCCAGGCTTGGACACCCATCAGTCTTCCTCCTCCCGCACACCGAACTCGCGGTCCAGCTTGTTCATGCGCCAGGCATAGACGAAGACCAGGATCACGAATGTGATGATCGACCCCTGCTGGGCAAACCAGAAGCCAAGCGGGAAGCCGCTGCCCGGCAGCTTCCACTGATCCAGCCAGTCGCGCAGCAGGACGCCGCAGCCGAAACTGGCGATCGCCCAGACGAGCAGCAGCGTGAGCAGGAGCCGGATATTGCGGGCCCAGTAGGCGGCGCGCTGTGCGGGAGTCAGTCCGCCGGCGGGCGGGCGACTCTGGGAGTGTTGGGGGCGTTCCGAGTTCATCAGAGATCAGCGCAGAGCGCCCGGGACATCGAGCAGAAGTGAGTTCGAAACCGAGTTGCCGAAGTCCTCGTAGCGATCTAGCGTCCAGACCACGCGCTTCGACTTGGGCTCGATCTCAATCAGCAAGGGCTGACCGGGGCCGGCGTGGCAGTTCCCGATCACGTAGTGGCCGTTCGGCAGGACCTCGAGGGTCGTGACCCAGGCCAGGCGGATGCCGTCCAGCTCGTCCTGACTGAGCTGCCAAACGATCTCCTTCGCCGGCGTAACTTCCAGCACGCTGTGTCCGTTTCCCGTCGCGATCAGTGTGTTGCCGTTCTTCAGCCGGAGCGTGCCAAAGACCTTATCGCCGAAGGAGTCCGGGCCGTGGCCGCCTCGCCTCTCGCGCCCGAACAGCGGCACGTCGTACTCCCAGACGACGCGGCCGGATCCCTGCTCGATCTCGCGGACGACGCCGTCGCCCTCGTGGCAGACCAGATAGCGGTCCGCGGCGATCTTGCGCACCAGCCGCGTGTCCATGTGAGGGTGCGGGTGGTCGACCGTCAGCGGCGTCTCCGAAATCACCGAACCGTCGCGCTCCACCTCAAGGATTCGCGCCGGGCCGCTCTCGGCGATCATCATCCGCCCCCGCGCCAAGGGCTGGAAGGCGTGCACTTCCACCGGTACGCCGGCGTTGCCGTGGCTCGTCCCCGAGGCATAGCTCCACAGCACCTCGCCGCTCGCCAGATCCAGCTCGACGACCTCACCCCAACCGCGCTGCACGAAGACCTGACCCTCCGCGCTCAAGTGCAGATCGTGAATCCCGCCCCACGGGCGCTCCAGACTGATGCTCCCGTCTGGCTCAACAATGGCCAACTTGCCGTTGCCGTGCAGCAGGACGCGATGCCCCTCGTGAGGCTGAGACGGCGGGGCCGCGCAGGCGGCGAGGAGGACGGCTGGAACGAGCACAGCCCAGGCTGCTGGGGGGAGCATAGCCAGAGTCTAGCCCGGGAGTCCTAGAGAGTCAGGCTGGCGACGAGCAGCAGCGCAGCGCCGGCATCCGCCGGCTTGAGAAACCGCGAAGGCTGATCGCGCAGGTAGTCCAGAAGTGCGCCGGTCGGACAGCCGTAGTGGCAGTAGGCAAGCGGCACCCAAGCGGCGGCGAGCACGCTGAGACCGGCCAGGATCAGGCTAGCCATGGCGGCGTTCTGCGGGTTCCAGGCGGCGAAGGGCTCCCAGCTGGCGAGCTCGACGCCAGCGCCGGCGTCGCGGGTGGCGAGCAGCAGCATGCCCACCGCGGTGAGCAGCAGCAGTCCAGGCAGACGGCGGAAGGCGGCATCCACGCGCGGGGCCAGCTTGTGCGACGCGCGCGGGGCAAGCAACTGCTGCAGCGCGCCGTGCGCGCAGAGTGAGCGGCAGTAGGTCTTGCGGCCGAGCAGCGCCGGCCCAAGCACCGCAGCGAGCACGAATCCCGCCAGCAGCGGAGCAGACTGCCAGGGCAGCCCGTGCTGCGCCCAGGACCAGGCCGAATCGAGCGACAGCAGCGCGCCCGCGCCGACTCCGAAACCGAGCACCACCCCCACGCGCAGAGCCTTGCGCGCGGCGCGCCGGCGCCGCAGCGGCGTCACCAGGACCAGCAGCGCCGCGCCGCCGACCATCCAGCCGAGCAGTTCGCGCGGACTGCGCGCGAGCTGCAGGGAGCTTGCCGGGCTCTGGGACTCCTGCCGCAGCCGGCGCGCGGCCGTCGCCTGCAGCGAGCGGACGATCCCCTGGCTGGTCATGGTCGCACCGGAGACTCCTTCCACTCCGCCCGGCCCCGCCTGCAGTGCAGCTACTTCCTCCAGGGTCAGCCCCTCAAACAGCGCCCAGAAGCTGCGATCCGTGCGGACATCCTCGATGTACGGCTCGTTGTCGAAGCTCTCGCCCATCAGGGCGCGCTGCAGCACACCCTCCTCCGACAGGATGAGCAGGACCTGGGTCGGCCCCTGGTAGCCGAGCTTCGGCAGAACCTCGGCTTCGATCAGCTCCTCGCCCTCGGCCAGCACCACCAGCTCCGAGGGAAGGGGTGGGAAGGGGCTCGGCGGCGGGGTGCCGGCAAACTTCAGCCGGACGGCGTTCTGGATCGCGCGGCTGGTCAGCGTAGCGCCGGAAACCGCGTCGACCTGCCAGCCGCCGAGCTGTTCAAGGCTCAGGCCCTGAAGCGAAGGCAGGAAGCTGGCGTGTTCGGCAATCCGTCGGACATAGCTCGCCGAATCGGCGCTGCGCAGAATGAGCGCCTGCTCCACCCGCCCCTCCTGGTCGAGGACGAACTGCACGGTCGTCGGCCCGGCCCATCCGGCCACGGCGTCGCCTTCCGGGGAGGTCGATACGACCCGCTGATCCTCCACCCAGCTGAGCAAGCCTACCTCGGGCTCGTGCGGAAGCGCGCCGGGAGCTTCGCGGCTGGCACGCGTGGTCAGCTGCCAGACGATCGCAGCGACCAGCGCCAGCCGACCGAAGTGCGCTAGTCGCGCGAGGCCGCGACGGGCTTGAGCTGACATGCGTCGACGCAGGCGAGTCCGCCCGCCCCTTGAGTGCCGACGTGCACCTCGACGACCGCGCCGCGCAGCAGCCGGTAACGGCCGAGCGCATGGAAGGTGCCCTGCGCGGGCGCCTGCTGCATGTCGAGCCGATGCCCATGCTGCTGCTGGCCTCCGCCCGGAGCGGCGATCGGAGCCACGACCCGAACCGGCACCTGCTGCCCCCGATTCTCGTGCTCGCGATAGGCCAGGCGCACCTCATACTCGCCATCAGCGGGCGCGGTCATGCGGAAGACCGCCTTCGCGCCGGTGTCCGGCGAGGCGTAGCGATAACCCCAGCCGATGTGCCCTTCCAGGCCATCAGAGTGCCCCCAGGAACCGAGCAGATCGGCCTGACGATCATCCAAAACCACGCCGTCGAAGCTCGCCGGGTCGAGCCCGCTGAGCGGGCCGAAGGCCCCGGCCGCCGGGATGATGCGATCCGGAAGCAGCAGCTTCCCGGCCAGCCCATCGCGGCGCGCCGCTCCCGGCAGCTGCAGCAGCTCGTGCATTTCTTCCCAGTGTTTCTCGTAGACGCCGCGCGGCGTGATGCCCTCGCGCGCCGCGATCGAAGCCGCCTTGCCGACCACTTCGCCCATCATCCCGCAGGTGCGCATGACCCGGACCGTGCCTAGCGCTTCGTGGGTCACGCTGATGCAGCGCCCGGCCAAGAAGAGATTGGGCACGTTGCGTGAGTAGAAGCAGCGGTACGGGACGGGGTAGCCGTAGTCGCGATCGACCCGATCGTCATGCACCGCGATCGAGATGAAGGGGTTGTCCGGGAACTTCGTCGCGTACTGCTCCTTCGGGTAGTGCAGGTCGATGGTCCAGGTGCTGGGCACGCAGCCGTCGGGGAAATCGCGCTTGGTGACAATGTCCTCCTCGGTCAGGATCACATCGCCAAAGAAGCGGCGCGACTCACGCGGCCCACCGATGGCGGCCAGCCAGGTCATGCGCGCGTTGACGTGATCGGTCGCCCCGCCGCGGTTCTTCATCGCGTGGAAGGCGCCGTAGGCGGCGCGCAAGTTCCAGTCCCGGATGCCTTCGGCGTCGCGGAGCGGATCCTTGTCGTAGCCGCTCTCCCAGAACCACTCGGCGTGGAAGCGCCGCGGATAAGGAAAGTCCTCCATCTCCAGGTCGAGCGCCCACGGCGCAGCCCAGAACTCGCTCGGCTCCTCGGCGTTCTCCCAGCGCCACATATTGGACATGCCCATGCGCCCCTCGGGGGTCATGGTTCCGTCGGCACCGGCCGCCGCCGCGAGCCAGCCGTGCCCGGTCGCGTCACAGTACAGCGCGCCGCGAAACTCGACGCGCGCCGCCTTGCGAATGTCGAGCACTTCGACCGCTTCGATCTGCGCCGGGTTCGCCGCCGTCGCCGGACTCATCCGCACTCCATCCATGCGGTGCATCAGGAACAGGTCGATGTTCGGCTCGGCGCGCACGACCGCTTCCTTGTGCGCGTCGCCGAACTCGTGCGCGGCTCCAGGCGACTTGGTGGCGTTGTCGGCGAACTCTTCGACGATCTCGCCGATGCGCGGGTACTTGCCGCGCCGGATGTGGCCTTTGGACCAGACGCGGATCTCGCTCGAGCCATTGCCACCCAGAACGGGGCGGTCCTGAATCAGCGCGACCTTGCAGCCCATGCGCGCCGCCGAGATGGCCGCACCCAGGCCCGAATAGCCGCCCCCGACCACGACTAGGTCATAACCATCGTGGACGGTCAGCTCGGGATTGCCGAGCAGCGCGTCGCGCCAGCTGCGCGGCGCATCTTCCAGCGGTGGAAGTTCGCCGCCGCGCGCGAAGTAGATCGCATCGCAGCGCCCATCGAAGCCCGTCAGGTCGACCAGCTCAAGGACCGCGACCGGCTCGGCCAAATCCACCCAGCCGCCATCGTGCCAGCCCCACTGGGCGCCTTCGGTGCCGAACTCGGTCGCCAGAGCCTGGCCGTTGACGCGCAGCGCAAAGCGCCCCGGATCCCCTTCGACGCCCCATCGCTCGACCCAATCCTTGGTCCGCACCCAGACGCGCCAGCGACCCGCACTGGGCAGCGCGACCGTGGTCCGCGCCGGCGCCACCGGCCGCCCCAGCCCGTGCGCCAGCAGATAGGGCGAACCCATCTCGAAGGTGAACTGGGTGTCGAGCGTCCAGCCGCCAAGATCCTCGAAGGCCTCGGCCTCCACCAGCATGGACTGCTGCGCAGGCAGGGAAGTCCACCCCGCGAGGGTGGTCAGAACGAGCAAGGCGGCACGCCGAAGCATGCCGCCCAGGGTATCGCACGGCGCAGCGCGCGGCGCCGCCGACGGTCTAGTTGCCCCGCTGCGCGCGACGCATCGCGTTGCCGCGCGGAGCGCGGTTGCCGGGAGTCGCTTCGATGCGCGTCTCGGTGATCTGCGGCGGCCAGGTGTTGTCGCTCAGATCGGCATCGGCCGTCTCCAGGTAGGGATCCAGGGTCACGCTCGCCAAGGGCTTCTCGCACAGCAGCAGCTTGGTCACCGACTCGTTGTCGCGGCGCCAGATCTCGGCCGGGATCCGCCGCACCTCTTCGCTGCCGTCCTCGTAGGCGAGGTGGAAGATCAGCGGCATCGGGATGCCGCCGTCATTGCGCACCTCGGCGACGTACCAGTAGAGGTTGGAAGCGAGGGCCGCGCGCTGCGCGTCGTCCAGGCCGGCCACCATCTCCTCCCACTGCCGCACATCCTGCTCGGTCGGATCGAGCTCGTCGTACCGGTTGTAGAAATCGAGCAGCTCGGGGAAGCGCTCGACCCGCATTTCCAACTCGCGGTTGCGCTCGATGCTCAGGTGGATCGGCTCGGCGGCCCGCTGGGCCTTGGCGAGCTCAGCTTCCGCCTCGGGGCCCTGGTCGGCGACGCGATAGAGCTTCAGATCGGCGACCGCCAGGTCGACATGGTCGGTGGTGAAGAACCAGTTGCGCCAGAACCAGTCCAGGTCGACTCCGCTGGCGTCCTCCATCGTGCGGAAGAAGTCCGCCGGCTCGGGGCGCTTAAAGGCCCAGCGCTGCGAGAAGGTGCGGAAGGCGAAGTCGAAGTTCTCGCGACCGATGATCGTCTCGCGCAGGATGTTCAGCGCGGTCGCCGGCTTGCTGTATGCGTTCGGTCCGGCCTGCAGCAGCGATTCGGAGTTGTTCATGATCGCCACCTGGTTGTCGGAAGCCATGTAGCCGACGATGTTGCGCGGCGGGCCGCCCCGCGAGGGATAGTCTTCCTCCCACTCGCGCTCGCTGACGAACTGCAGGAAGGTGTTGAGGCCCTCGTCCATCCAGGTCCACTGCTTCTCGTCCGAGTTGACGATCATCGGGAACCAGTTGTGCCCGACCTCGTGAATGATCACGCTGATCAGGCCGTACTTGGTTCGCGCGCTGTAGGTGCCGTCGCTTTCCGGGCGCGGCCCGTTGAAGCAGATCATCGGGTACTCCATCCCTCCCCCGACGACCCCGTTGACCGAGATCGCCGTCTCATAGGGATAGGGGAACGCCATCCGGCCATAGACCTCAAGGGTGTGGGCGACCGCATGCGTGGAATACTGCCCCCACAGCGGGTCGCCCTCGCGCGGCCACAGCGACTGGCAGAGGACCGGCTCGGCGCGCCCCTCGACCGGCTGGCCCATGGCGTCCCAGAGGAAGGCCCGCGAGCTGGCCCAGGCAAAGTCGCGCACGTTCTCGGCGCGCCAGCGCCAGGTCTTGGTCTCACCGCTCTTCGCCGACGCGCGCGTGGCGTCCGACTCTTCGCGGGTCACGATCATCATCGGCTTGTCCGCGCGCGCGGCCTGCCCCAGGCGCTCCATCTGCACCGGGCTGAGCACCTCTTCCGGATTCAGCAGCGTGCCCGAGGCCGAAACGATGTGATCGGCCGGCATGGTGATCTCCACTTCGTAGTCACCGAACTCAAGGGTGAACTCGCCGCGGCCGAGGAACTCCTTGTTCTGCCAGCCGGTGTAGTCGGTGTAGGCGCACATCCGCGGGAACCACTGCGCCATGCCGTAGATCCAGTTGCCGTCCTCGAGCGGCTCCGCGCCGGTGCGGCCGCGGACCTCGGCGGTGTTGTTGACCGTGTACTCCCAGTTCAGCTCAAACTCGACGCTCTCGCCCGGCTCCAAAGGCGTCGGCAGCTCGATCCGCATGGTGGTATCCAGCTCATGCGTCTTGAGCGGCTGCCCGCCGACCAGCTGCACGTTTGAGATCATGCAGGAGCCGTCGAAGCTCTCGGTCACCAGCTGGCGCGCCAGGGTATTGAGACTCGCGCTGTCCATATCCGGCGCCAAAGAAGTGAGCACCGAATGGCTCTGGGGCGCACGGCGGTTGGGCTCGACCTGCAACCAGAGGTAGCTCAGCGCGTCCGGCGAATGATTGTGATAGTGAATCTGCTCGTGGCCCTGGAGCCGCCGGGTCTCGGTGTCGATTTCGACCCGAATCCGATAGTCGGCGCGCTGCTGCCAGTACGCGTGGCCGGGGGCCCCGGACGCGGTGCGGTAGCTGTTCGGAGTGGGGAGCTCCTGATGCAGCTGGCGGAATCGATCCGCCCCGCGATCCGGATCCTGGGCGGCGACCAAGCCGAGGCCCAGCGCGAGGCCGGCCAGGAGGACATGCATGGGTTGGAGGGAGCGCAGCATGGCCCCCCATCCTAAGCCAGGAACTAGGCCTTCAAAGCCGCTTCCAGCCGATCAAAGCCGGCCTCGAGCTGACTCCACTCCGGGCCGAAGCTGAACCGCATGTGGTGATCCCATGCCCCGATGTCGGCCGCGTGGCTGCCTTCCGGGTTGAGGTCAAAGGCCTGGCCCGGAATCGCGATCACCTGCTGGTCCAGGGCACGCTCCAGGAATCCGAGCGCGGTGTTCCAGCCCTCGGGCAGGCCGGAGAGATCGCCCCACAGGTAGAAGGTGCCGCGTGGCAGCGGATCCACGCGAATGCCCAGGCGCTCGAGCCGCTCGGCCATGAGCTTCTGCTTGCGCGCGTAGTGAGTACGCAGGACCAGTGCCTCCTGGTCGGCGACGGCAGGGTCGAGCAGCGGCAGGACGGCGCGCTGCAGCGGCCGCATCGTGCCCCCGCCCAAGAAGGCGCAGCAGCTGGCCAGCAGCTCGATGATCTGCTTGGGCGCGACCAGCCAGGACAGACGGAAGCCGGGGTAGCGCCAGTTCTTGGTCAGTCCGTCGAACACCAGCACCGGGTCCTCGTTGACATCCTCGACGTAGCGCGCGCCCGAGACCGGCTCGTCGCGATCGAAGACGTAATGGGCGTAGAACTCATCCAGCGCCAGCGTCGTGCCCGTCTCGCGCGCGACGGCAACCCAGGCCGCCAGCTCTTCGTCGCTGCGTACCCGCCCCGTCGGGTTATTGGGGTTCGAGATCAGCACTGAGGCCAGGCCCTGAGCGTCAATGGCCTCGGCCAGGGCGGCGGCGCTCTGCGTAGGATCATCCAGCCGCGGGTCGTCGATCGGCCGCGGCACCGACAGGCCGACGGTCTCGAGCAGACCCTCGTAGGCGGTGTAGTCGGGGAACAGATAGCCGACCTTGCCGTGATCGAGCATGGCGGCCCAGCGGCTGAGCCCTGCCCGGCCCCCCGGGCAGATCAGGACGTTCTCGGCGGTGTACTGACTCGCCTTGCCGCGGCGGTAGCGCGCGTTGTAGAGCGCGGCCACGGCTTCGCGCGTTTCCATCAGTCCGGCCAGCGGCGCGTACTCGTGATCGTCGCAATCGAAGTGCAGCGCGCGCATGCGCTCCGGCGCGCCCGGAAGCGGGCCGGTCTCGGGGGCGCCCTGCCCCATATTTGCCCAGCTCTTGCCGTCCCGGCCATAGCCGCGTGCGGTGGCTTGGGCGAGCACGTGGACCACCCCCGTGCGAGCGAGCTGGCGGAAGGCGGATGGAAGTCCGGAGGGGACCGGACCGGTGGCAGGGAAACGCGACATCGGCTCGTGCGAACGAGGGCCGCGGATTCTACTTCTTCACGGCGCCGGTCGCTTCCCGGATCGCCGGAAGCGCGCGACGCAGGACCAGCTGCTCGATCCGCCCGCGCCGGCGCGCCGGAACCGGCAGGCGGAGCAGCAGATCCAGCCGGCCTGGCTCGGGCACCCGTAGCGTGACCCGCGGCTCGACCGAAAGCTGATGCAGTCCGCGCGCCTTGGTGACCTTTTCCATGTGCAGGCGGGCCTCCGCGAGGGACTCGCCACACGCGGAGTTCGCGGCATCGAGCAGGGCCTGTTCGGCGACCTTCCAATCGTCCGCGAGCGAGATCGGCACGACGACGGTGTGCAGGATGAACGCCTCGGTGAAGGTCTCGTTGATGACCGAACCCGTCAGGAACAGCGAGTTCGGCAGCACGATCGCCCGCCCGGTGTACTGCGCGGCATGCGTGCCCGGCCCGACCTCGAGCAAGGTCGTAGTGAGCAGAGTCTGGTCATAGACGTCGCCGCGATGATCCCCCACCTCGATGCGGTCGCCGACCCGGAAGCTCTTGGCGGAACCTTCGAGCAGTGTGCCGCTGACGCACATGATCAGCTCCTTGGTGGCGATCACCAGCGCCGCCGCCACGGCCACGGCGGACAGCGCGATCGTCTGCAGCTCCTCCGCCCAGATGATGACCAGGCCGAGCATGATCGTGAGCAGCGTGAAGTTGCGCACCTGCACCAGCCAGCGACGGCGCAGGTCTTCGGACATCTTCTTGGCGCGACGAATCGCGCCCACGCACATCCAGCGCGACAGCAGAACGACCAGCAGAAAGACCGCTGTCTGCACCGCGTGCGGCGAACTGAAGAAGTCGCCGCTGGACTGCTCAAGCAGGGGGAGGCTCACCCCCGTAATTGTGCCGCGCCGGGTCTAATCCAGGAAGCGGAAGCCGTCGAAGAAGAACCACTCATTCGGATCCAGGTCGACCGTGACCCGAATCACCATCTGCTGCGGGTTGGCCACCGTCATCGGTACTTCGACGATCGAGTAGTTGGCCGCGTTCAGCTCCTGCTGCACCGTCTGGAGCACTGCTCCGGACTGGTAGTCGAGCATCTGGATGGTGATGAAGCCCATCGCCGGCCCTGCCACCGTGCGGATCCCGAAGGAGCCGCCGTAGCGCGGAAACTCGAGATAGGCGCCGTCCGAGGTGGTGTAGGTCGCCGAGCCACCGAAGAACTCAAACGGAATGGTCGGCGGCAGCTGGTTGTTCTTCAGCAGATCCCAGCCCCAGCGACGGTCCGGATCCGGGTTCGCCGGGTTGTTCGGCTCGAAGAAGCCGATGCCCGGGTTCTGGTTGTCGGTCGCGTAGTCCATCGGCAGCCGCTCCCACTGGGCGCCCGGCACATCCCGGCCGTACAGCAGCCCGTTCTGACCACCGGCGATGATCGAGCGGTTGTTGGGGCCGAAGTCCGGCGCGAAGTCGAAGCAGTTGCCCCACTCGGCGGGGAAGCCGACGCCTACCTCGTCCCACTGCGGCGCCACCGCATCCGGGTCGAGCTTGAGCAGGCCACCGCCCCAGGTCATGACGTAGACCATCGGCCGCGTCGCCATGTCCGGCGGCAGCTCGAGCGCGAGCGGCAGGTTCTCAAACTTCGGGTACTCGGTGACCTCGACGTTGCTCCAGTCCGTCGACAGATCGCGCAGCGCGTAGAGCCCTTCGGTGGTGATCACCCACAGCACCGCGCCATTCGGGCGGTTGAAGCGCGGGTCGGCGTGCACCGCCTGCACGCGTGCCGGCGGCGTCCAATTGACCAGCTCCCATTCAAAGACCGGGTCAGCTTGGGTGCCGGTGTTGAGCAGATGCAGCACACGCTCGGCGATGTAGGCACCGCCGAAGACGTCCAGCACCGGCGGCAGGTTGACCACGTCGAAGGTCGGCGAGATCGACAGGCTCTTCATCCAGGGCGCGCGATCGGCGCCGGCCGTGCCGGCCACGAAGCTGGCCTGGTCGAGAGTGCGCAGGCCGTCCAGCGAGATGCGCGTCTCGCCGGAGGTCGAGTTTTTCAGGCGGGCGCTCCAGATCAGCACCTTATTGGTGCCGGCGACATCCACGCCCGAGAAGTTCGGGCTGAGCTCCAGGGTGCGGACGTAGCCCGTTTCCCCCATCGAGGACTTGTACAGGCTGTTGACGGACCAGAAGCCCTGGATCTTGGACGGCGCCGGATCCTCGACGCGCGCGACCAAGTCGGCCTGACCGCCGGAGATCATGATGCCGTCCCGGAAGGAGCGCGGCGAAACCACGGCCGGAAGCTGGAAGGCCATCTCCGAACCGGGGATCCACTCGGCCATCTGCTGCGAGACGTTGACGCGCACGTTGGCCGAACCGTAAGTCGCGGCGTAGGCGAACAGATCGCCGTTGGCGTCGTAGCCGACACCCACCCCGCGCACCTGCTTGGACGGGCGCAGCTGACGGCGGCCCCAATGCTCGCCTTCATTCTTGCTGAAGTAGACGCCTTCGGAGCGCGCCATCCAGATCTCGCCGTTGATCGGATACAGCGGATCCGCGCACAGCGTGAGCATGCCGCGGTACTCGCGACCGACCGCCGTGCGTTCGTTCGGGGCGAACTCCTGGAGGAAGTCCTGGGTGTTGCCCATGTCGTCCCAGCTCTGGCCGCCGTCATCGCTGCGCAGCACTCCCAGCACGCGGGTGGCATACGCGCGCTCGGGGAAGAAGTGGAAGCTCAGGTACCAGGAGACCTCACCGCTCGGCCCCATCGGGGTCGACAGCACTTCCTGGACGGACGAGAACAGCAGATCCTCGCCGAGCACCGTCTGCTTGCTGAAGCTGGCGCCGAAGTCGGCCGAGCGATACAGCTCGCCCTGGTCGCCGGCGAACAGCGCCGGCGCCTCGCGGCCGCGCCCCACCAGGATCTCGCCCGAGGTCGCGTAGTCGAAAGCGAAGTCCACCGCGGTGATGTGCCAATCGCTGTTGTCGTTGGCGGCGACGGTGAAGTCGGGCTGAATCGTCCAGTTCTGTCCGCCGTCGGTGGACAGATAGAGTCGGCCGTTGATGCCGGCCGCCATCGTCTGCTGCGCGCCCGGGCCGGCGTTGACGTCGTAGTCGCGCACCATGGCGACGACCGCGTTGCGATCCTCCTCGCCGGTGTCGAGCACCTTGGACCAGGTCTGCGTGCCCGGATCCAGGATGTAGACCGCGCCGAAGCTGTTGACCGCGATCGCCGGGTTGCTCTGACCACCGTCGGCGGTCTCGAGGTCGACCAGGTCGTCCTCGCCGGAGGGCATGCCGGTCGAGTAGGTGGTGATCACCTGCGATTCGGCGTCGTAGCGATAGATGCCACGGTCGGTCGAGATCAGGAAGGCGCTCTGGTTGCCGTTGGGAAACCAGGAGATCCGCGTCGGGAAGCTCTGTTCGATGCCCGAGCCGGTAACAACCTGCCAAGTCAGCCCCTCATCGAAGCTATGCAGGATGTTGGTTTCGTTGCGGGAAGCCAGAACGACCTCGCGAGCGCCGTCCGAGCGGATGCCAATGGCAACCCCCGAGCACTCGGCGTGAGGAGTGTGGACCGCTCCCGAACCGGAGTTCAGGGCGCCAAGGAGGGCAAGCAGGAGCATGCTGGACATCGAAAGCACGTGTCGAATTCGATCCCGAAAGCCTACCCAGCAGATCTCCACCTCGCAGCGATGTCTGGGGGGATCAGATTCGCCCCTTTGGGACGTTCCTGGGAGCAGGCTCGTTCACCCAATTCTATCGGAAAACAAAGGAATACAAGTTAGCCATATCGTGAACGATCTTGCATCCCGCTGGGATCAGGACTTAGGCTCATCGGCGTGGATGCCCCGAAGCAGGACCCCTGCCAGAACTGCGGCCAGAGGATCGAGATTCCGAACGGATCGGCCTGCTCAGCCGACCCCTGTCCGCACTGCCGCTACCCCCGCCCGCTGGGCGACTGCTCGGACCTGACGCTGGGCCCGCCGATCATTCACTCGGTGTCCGAAGCCGGCGCCTCGGGCACCTCGTCGTCGACCAGGTCGACGTGAACGCTGGTCGAGAGGTCGCCGCGCACCCGCTCGTGCAGGCTGTCCTCGGGCACCCGCCCCACCGCCTTCTCAAAGCGCTCGAGCTGCTGATCGAGCAGCCCCAGGTGATAGACCGCGTCGCCCGGCACCACCATCGGGTGGGTCGTCATGCCCAGCAGCACCCCGTTCTCGGGGGCGACCAGCCGCGCCTGCTCCTGCCCCAGCAGGGTGGTGTTGGTGGCCAGGACCTCGCCCTCTTCGACCAGGTCCCCGGGGGCTGCGTGAAAGCGCAGAAAGCCGCCGCGCTCGGCCCGCACCCAGCGGGAGCGGCGGATGATCGCGCGATAGTGCGGCCGCTGGCGCACCCCCTCGACCATGCCGAGCTCGATGAGCACGTTGTGGATGCCACGCACTGCCGTCTCGAGGACGGTCGGCTCGACCTTCATCGGCTCGCCCGCCTCAAGGATGATGGTCGGGCAGCCGGCTTCGGTCGCGGTGCGACGCAGACTTCCTTCCGCGCCATCGGTGTGCAGAACCAGCTCGGTCCCGAAGGCGCGCGCAAGCCGAAGGACCTCCGGCCGCGCTAGGTCGCCGCGCACATTGGGGACGTTGGTGCGCCGGACCGCGGCAGTGTGCAGATCGATGCCGAAGTCGGCACGCTGCACGATCTCGCGGAAGACCACCGCAGCGATCCGCGAAGCCATGCTGCCCTGCTTGGACCCGGGGAAGCTGCGGTTGAGATCGCGGCGGTCGGGCATGTAGCGCTCGTGGCGCTCGAAGCCGGGCAAATTGACCACCGGCACCATCAGCAGAGCCCCTTTCTTGAGTTCAAAGGGCGGGTCCACGATCAGATCGCGGATCACCCCGGTGCCGTTAATCTCGTCGCCGTGAATCGCCGCGGTCACGAAGACGGTCGGGCCGGGCTCGAGCCCGCGCCAGACATGCACCGGGATGTGCGCATCGACGCCGTCGGCACGCTGCGTGGCGTGAATCTCGACGTTGGCGCGCTCGCCGGGAGCGATCTCCTGATCTCCCCAGTGTTCGATCGAGCGCCGCTGGCGTGCTTTCGGATCTGAGGGGTCAGGCATCCGCGCCACCCGCATCCTGGGGCAGCTTGCGCACGCGGCGCTTGCGCTTGGGCCGCGCCGGAATGAGCTCCTTCATGGTCTCCATCCGACCGAAACAGAGCAGCCGATCCTCCGCCTCGATCACGCGGCGACGACGCGGGTTGGGGATCACCGAGGTGCCACGCTGCAGCGTCAGCACGGCGATATCTAGCTCGTCCAGGCCCGACTCTTCGATGGTCTGCCCGACGAAGCGGGAACCCTCGGGCACGTGCAGTTCCGCGACCCCGTAGCCGGTGCTGACCGTCAGCCGCTGGCGGATATCGAGCTCGGGGAAGTTCACCTGGTCGGCGATGTAATCGATGATCGCCCCGGCAATGTCGAGCCCGGTGACGCCCTCGATGCCTTCCAAGCCCGGTGAAGAGTTGACCTCCATGATCTGCGGGCCGTCCTTGCCCTCGAGCATGTCGACCCCGGCCACACGCAGGCCAAGGATCTGCGCCGCGCGCACGGCGGTGCGTTCGTACTCGGGGCTCAGCTCGATCTTCTCCGGGCGCCCGCCGCGGTGCACATTGCTGCGGAACTCATTGCCCTGGGCCACGCGGCGCATCGCAGCCACCACGCGGTCGCCGACGACCAGCGCGCGCACATCCTTGCCGCGGCTCTCGGCCACGAACTTCTGAATCAGCACGTTCTGATTGGCGCTGTGCAGCGTCTCGATGATGGCCTCCGCCACCTTCTGCGACTCGGCCAGAATCACGCCGACGCCCTGCGTCCCTTCCAGCAGCTTGATGACGATCGGCGTGCCGCCGACCCGCTCGATCGCGGGCAGGATGTCGTTGCGGTCGCGGACGAAGGTGGTGTCGGGCATGCCCAGCTCGTGGCGCGACAGAATCTGCAGCGAGCGCAGCTTGTCGCGGCTGTTCATGATCCCGTTCGAGCTGTTGGGCGTGTACACGCTCATCTGCTCGAACTGGCGCACCACCGCCGTGCCGAAATAGGTGATCGAGGCGCCGATCCGGGGCAGGATCGCGTCGTAATGACTCAGCATTTTGCTGCGAAAATACAGATCTGGAAAACCTGACGACAGATCGATCGAGAACTTCGTGGTGTCCAGAACCTTGACCTGATGGCCGCGTTCGTCGGCTGCCTGACGGAGGCGACGTGTGCTGTAGGCCCGGGGTGCGCGGGAGAGGATGGCCAGCTTCACGGATCGCTCAGCTTAGCCGACGCTCGGCCACAGCCCGGCAAAGATCAGCCCTACCACGACGCCGGAGACGACGCCGTCCGCCACGGTCTTCCAGGTGTCGGACCAGGCGCGATGGAACCAGATGCTCTGCGTCGGGATCGCCCCGCAGTAGGCAAGAATGCCCATCGTGCCGGTGAGCCGGAAGACCTCCATGAACTCAGCACCCGGCGCGAGGAAGATCCCCGCGGCGTAGGCGATCAGCGCCGCGACGACGGCGTTGTGCACCACGGTCGCGCCCATGCTCTTGCCCATCTGCAGCGGCCCGGGAGGCATCACGACCAGCATCCCGCTCGGTCCCGCTTCCATCTTCTTGATGAACTCCGGATCCTTCATCGCGTCCGGAGTCGCGCAGTGCGGGAAGCTGTACTGCCCCGGACCCTGAACACCCAAGTCGCGGAGCGCGTTCATCGCGCCGTCTTCATCGGGGAGCGGCGCCCAATCGGAGCGGTGATGCGGCAGCACCATCCAGAACAGGAAACCGAGGAAGAACACCGCCACCGCCGCGACGACGATGGGCAACCAGAGATCGAGAAGGGGGGTCATGGCCGCATTCTGGATCAAGTTGCAGATCCCGGCTACCCTCCGCAATCCGAACTCCTAGGGATCCCAATCCTCCGACGCTAGGCTGCCGTCATCGTTCCACGATGAGACACCTCCCTCCTCTCGCGGCGGCGGCAGCTGTTTTCCTGATTCTGGCGACCCCCCTGCTGGTGATTCTGCATCAGCTTGAGAAGTGGGAGCGCGATGCCGTCACCCAGCAGTCCGAGGAAGAGGCCCAGGCCGCGGCGCATCGCGTCAGCGAGTATGTCTCGGATCGGGTTCGCAATCTGCACCGGGTGGCTGCGCAGCTCGCGGCGCACCCGACCGCGACGGAGCAGCGCACCGAGTTTGAGCGCGTGGCGGGCGACGCGGAGTGGGCGCTGCCGGGTATGTATGCGATCAACTGAATCGCGCCGGACGGAACGATTCAGTGGGTTTACCCCTATCTGCGGAACCGCGCCGCGCTCGGCAGGAACATCTTCGACCACCCGACCGCGGGCCCGACGCTGACGTCGGCGCGCGATCACGATGAGGCGCAGCTGACGGACCCGCTGATGCTCTTCCAGGGCAAGCAGGGCATCGCCTGCTACGTGCCGGTGCGTAGTCGGAGCGCGCCCGAAGCCGAGGTCCACGGCTATCTCAATGGCGTACTCACCATTGATGAGGTCGTCGATCGCGCCCTCGAACCCGAACTGCGCACCGGCTTCACCATCGAGATTCGCGACGAGGAGGAGCTGCTCTACTCCAATCACCCGCCGACCGATGCGGTCGCCAAGCCCTTGCCGATCGCAAGCTCAGAGATCCGGCTGCTCAATCTCCGCTGGAACCTGCTCATGGCCCCAAGCCCAACCAGCTGGGCGGGACGGCAGGCCTCGGTGTTCACGGCGATTCGCCTCGGCGGCCTGTCCCTGGCGCTGCTCGCCGGTCTGGTCGTGCTGCTGATTCTGCGCAAGCGCAAGGAGCGCGAGCTGGCGCGGGCCGAGCGCTTGCGCATGGAACGTTCCCTGGCTGCGAGTCAGCGCCTGGAAGCCGTCGGACAGTTGGCCGGCGGAGTCGCGCATGACTTCAACAACTTCCTGACCACGATCATGGGCAATGCGGCGCTGCTCGACCAGGACGGCCCGCTCGCCAGCAAGGCGCGTGATCGCGTCGATCAGATCTTGGCGGCCTGCGACCGCGCGGCCGTGCTGACCGCGCAGATGCTGTCCTTCTCGCGACACAGCAGGCTCGATCCTGACGAGATTCACGTCGGCGAGGAGCTGGCGGTGCTCGAGCCGCTGCTTCAGGCCCAGGTCGATCATGGCATTCGAGTCGAGCTTCTGGCCGAGACCGCCGATGCTGTCATCGCGCTGAGCCCCACCCAGATCGCGCAGATCCTCACCAATCTGGTCTCGAACGCGGCGGGCGCGATCGGGGAGAGCGGACTGATTCAGATTGAAGTCCGCCTCGACCGCGAGCGCTCACAGGTGCACTTCGTCGTGCGCGACGACGGCGCCGGCATGGATGCCCCGACGCTGCAGCGCGCGACCGAGAAGTACTTCACCACCAAACCGGAGGGCCGGGGTACGGGCCTGGGACTGGCCCACGTCGTCGCCATGGTCCAGGAAGTCGGCGGCGAGTTCGCGCTGGACAGCACCCCGGGCGAAGGGACCGAGGTGAGCTTCTCGATTCCGACGCTCGCGCCGCTGCTGCGCAAGCCCAGCCCGAAGCCGGCGGCCCCGCTAGCGCCCCCACCCCTGTCCGTGGTGCTGGTCGAGGACAAGGCCTCGGTCCGCGAGGTCACGGCCGCCCTGCTTGCCAGTCAGGGGCACCAGGTGGCCAGCTTCCACTCCGCCGAAGCGGCGCTCGCCGCCTGGGATCCGAGCGCGCCTCCGCGGCTGGTCCTCACCGATCAGCGCATGCCGGGAATCAGCGGACTCGACATGCTGCGCGCGCTGCGCCAGCGCGGCTACGTCGGCGCGGCGGTGGTCTATTCGGGCTACCCGGAGGAGATCGAGCCGCAGGCGCTGGCCGAGCTCGAAGCCGAGTTCCTCGCCAAGCCCTTCGCGCGTGACGAACTGACTCAGGCGCTGCTCCGCGCCATGCGCCGGACGGCGGCCTAGTCGCTCGGCAGCAGCACCCAGACTTCGGGGCGACCGGCGTTGCAGTGCACGGCGCGCGCCAGCACGCCGAGGCAGGCCCAGGAAAGGTAGAGCGCCAGTCGGGTGGCCTGGTGCGCGCCGCGCGCCCGGATTGCGCCGCGCAGCCGGGCGACGCGATTCTCAACCGAGGGAACCGGGTGGAAGATCAGCTCGACCCCGCCTGCACGTTCGGCCTCATCCTCCTGCAGCCGATCCAGCTTGCGCGCCGCGCGGATCAGCACCTCAGGATCGACGCGCTGCTGCAGCGCGTAGTGATCGGCTTCGTAAACACCGGAGCGACTGGGCGTCGGCAGGACGAGCAGGCCGAGGAAGCTCCAGATCGCGAAGCCCAATCCGGTCATGATCAGCTCCGCTGCGTTGCCCACCCCGGCGCCGGGCAGCTGCGCCGCGAGCACGAAGCCCAGCAGATTGAACGCCAGCGCCAGCGCGACGGCGCGCCCGCGGCTCCCGGTCGCCAATACTCCGGCGCGGCGCGTTTCCTGGGCGTGCAACTCCTGGTCGTCGAGCAGCTCGCGCCAATGCTGCGGCTGCACTTCCACCTCCGCACCGGGCAGGCCCGCCCAGCCGCCGGCGAAGCCCGGATCGCGTGACTCCCAAATGAGCTTCCTGCCGACGCGCGTCCGGCGCGCCCAGGCCACCGCCGCCGCGAGGCGGGTCTGCAGCGCGAGCAACAGCAGGCTGGCACCGAACACCGCGAGCGCGGCCCCGAATCCGCCCGCGGCGCGCCCCCAGGCCAGCACCCAGGCTGCGCAGAGCAGCAGGACCACCGTCTGCACGGCCACGCCGCGCAACCAGCGTCGCCCGTAGCGCGGCAGCGACTCGTTCGAGCGCCCGAAGCGTCGCGGCAGCACCCAGCCCCCGATCAGGTCAAAGGGCAGCGCCAGCAGCAGGTAGACCAGCAGCGCCTGCGCGAGCACGCTGAATTGCGACCCCCAGCCCGGCTCGGCGGCCCGCTCGACCCAGGCCTGCGGCAAGCCCAGGGCCAACCCCAGCAGGGACAGGACCACCCAGAATCCGACCGAGCTGATCCCCAGCCAAAGACGGGCGCGCGCGTAGCTCATGACGCCTTCTAGGCGGCCAGGTGTCGGATTCCATGTTCCTCCGTTCGGCTAGCCTGGAGAAATGCGCTGGCCCCCGCTCTCGCCGCCTTCCTGCTGTGCGTCTCGCCGCTGCTCGCCCAGCAGAGCCTCGACGAACTGTGTGCCGCGTACGAGAACTTCGATCGCGACCAGGACGGGGTCCCGGAGCTGGTCTCGCTGGCGCCGGGCACGGTCCAGGGCAGCGAGGGCCCGCTGGTCCTGGCGCTGATCGAGCAGCGCCTCACCGAGTCGACCGACACCCTGCCCTCCATCGTCCCCGAGGTCGAGCGGATGTGCGAAGACCTGGCGCTCGAACGGTGGCGCGCGGCGCCGGTCACGGTCAGCTTCGGGCAGCAGCCCGAACATCGGGATGGCTCGGTGCTGCTCGCGCTGCGCAACTTCCTCCAGCGCGCGCACGCCGATCAGCAGCTCGCCGGCGTGGTGCTGATCGGTCGCTTCCCCGATGCTTTTCTCGTCCGCACCTGCAACTGGCGCAAGCATGAGGCGCTGACCATTCACAAGAAGACGGAGCGCGAACAGAGCTGGAAGAAGGTGCGCTTCGTGCGCCGCGTCCCGGAAGCGGTCGCCCATCGCTGCGACATCGTGCTGGCCGATCTGGATGGCGCCTGGGAGAGCCTCTACGTCGGTCCGCGCATTGCCTTGCCCACGACCTATGCGGTGTTCGAGGACGGCATCCCCGCCCACGGCGGCGAGGCCACGGCCGTGCAGCAGAGATCCGTCAGCTTCGAGGACTTCTTCCACGTCGCAGACGGTCGGCTGGAGCTGGCGACCACCGCCGCGGGAGCCCCTTGGGTCAGCCTGCATGACGCCGACGCCGACCTGGAAGTCGCCCCCGCCGAACGCGGCGTGCCCAACGCGCTGGCGCAGCCGGAGATCTTCGTGTCGCGGATCGACCCGCTGGGCATCGCCCTATCTCCCAACATGGACCTGCGCGATGCCGAGGGCCGCGCGCCTCTTGATGATGCCGGCAGGCCGCAGGAGCTGCGCTTCGCCGACGCGAAGTCGGTGCCTTCGTGGAGCGGCGGCCAGCTCTGGAAGGCTGATCCGCAGCTCGAGCGCGCACTGCTGATCGATTATCTCGATCGCAATCATGCCTACCGCACCGGGCAGTCGACGGTGCACTTCCGCCCGGCCTCCATCGCCTGCGATCTGGGTTCCGGCTATCGCGTGCTGCGCGCGGCCGCCCCGGCCTGGAAGGAGCTGAGCGAAGCGGAAGCCGATCTGCGCGGCAAGCCGACGCTGCACGACTACGTGCGGTGGATGCAGCGCCCGGCGGTGCTGCGCACCGTGCGCGCCCACAGCGATCCCTGGGGAAGCGTCTTCGGCAAGGGCGAGCTGGCCGACCTGGATGCGCTCTTTGCCGCAAGCGAGCACGGCGCGCCGCTCTCCTGGACCCCGCAGGGCGATCGGCTGGTGCCGTCGCTGCGCAAGGCTGCGGGCGGCGGCAAGCTCGACTTCTTCCTGCTGCGCAGCCTGTGGGACTCGGGCCTGCTGCCGGACAGCGACGCGCTCTATCTGCACACCGGCTGCCACGGCATCTCACCACCCGGCGCGGAGTCGCGCAGCTTCCAGCACGCAAGCTATGGCCGGCGCGCCGGCGGGGAGTCGATGCTGTTCTACGCCCAGGGCCTCGCACTGATCGGTCGCGCCAAGGTCTTCTATGACGAGCCGCGCGGTTTCGCGCAGGAGCTCGCGGCGGGCCACACGATGGGCGAAGCCTGGGCCCGCTACTTCGCGGAAGAGGCCAACTCGAGCTGGCGTCAGGCCGGCGGCGACATCGGACGCAAGCGCAGCTACTTCTGGAGCGTGCTCGGGGATTGGACCCTGCGCCTGCACCAGGACGCGCCGACCGCCGACTAGTCCGCTTCCGCTTCGCTGGCCGGATAGGGCTTGCCGGTCTGGTCGTCGAACTCGACCTTGAACGCAGCGAGCCTACGCTTGAGCTCGGCCACCCGGCCCGCCACTGCGGGATCGTCGATGCGATTGTGCTGCTCCAGCGGATCGCTGCGCAGATCGTAGTACTCCCAGGCATCGTGCCGGTAGACCCGGATCAGCTTGTCGTACGCCGTCCGCACCCCGTCGTGCTCGGCCACGCGGTGCGCGATCCGGCCTTCGTTGTACTCCTGGTAGTGATAGTAGATCGCATCACGCCAACCGCGCGGCTGCGCGCCGCGGGCGAGGTCGGCCAGCGAGCGCCCATGCATCTCCTCGGGAACCGGCAGCCCCGCCCAATCCAGAATGGTCGGCGCGATGTCGATGTTCTGCACCAGGTGGTCGTCGACCAGCCCGGCCGGAATCTTGCCCGGCCAGCGGACGAAGAAGGGGGTGCGCAGCGCCGGCTCATACATCCAGCGCTTGTCGTACCAGCCGTTCTCTCCAAGGAAGAAGCCCTGGTCTGAGGTGTAAACCAGGATCGTGTTCTCGGCCATGCCCTGCTCCTCGAGGAAGTCCATGACCCGGCCGACGTTCTCGTCGATCGCCGCGACGCAGCGCAGGTAGTCCTTGATGTAGCGCTGGTACTTCCAGCGCACCAGATCCTCGCCCTTCAGGCCTGCCGCCGCGAAGGCCGCGTTCTTCGGGCCATAGGCGGCATCCCAGGCCGCGCGCTGCTCTTCGTTCATCGGCGCCATCCGACTGACAGCGGACTGGTCGAGGATCTGATCTCCGGTTACCGGTAGCTTCAGGTCGTAGGCCGGGAACAGGTCCTCGGCGATCCGCATCTGCGTCAGCGCGGCTGCCGGCGACTTGCCCGCGAAGTCCGGGAACAGCGTGGCCGGCTCGGGGATCTGACGATCGTCGAACATCGTCAGATAGCGAGTCGCCGGCAGCCAGGTGCGGTGCGAGGCGTGGTAGTTGATCCAGATCGCGAAGGGCTGCTCGCGCGGCTGCTCGGCGATCCACTCGAGCGAGAGATCCGTGATGAGGTCGGTCGAATAACCCGGGCGTTCGACGAAGCCGTCCGCCGTCTGCACGCCGCGGGTGTAGTAGCTGCTGACCTTCCCCCAGTCATCGAAGCCGTTCGGATCGGTAGGCAGGTGCCACTTGCCGTACATCGCAGTGCGATAGCCCGAAGCCTGCAGCAGCTTCGACCAGGTCGGGAGCCCGTCGCGGAATGGCGTGCCGTTGCTGACCCGCCCGTTGGCATGCGAGTGCAGGCCGGTGAGGATCGTGGCGCGCGCCGGGCCGCAGATCGAGTTGGCGACGAAGCTCTGCGAGAAGCGCACGCCCTGCGCTGCCAGCTCGTCGAGGCGCGGAGTGCGGGTGATCTCCGAGCCGCAGGCCGAGACCGCCGCCTCGGCGTGATCATCCGAGTAGATGATGATGATGTTCGGTCGCTCCGCGGGCGCGGCCGCTGCGGCGGCGTCTTCCTGGGGAACGAGGAACAGAGCGAGACCGAGGAGGGATGCGATCACTCCTGCACGATAGCGCCTCGGCGTAGACTGGCAGCATGCTGCGCTGCCTGACCGTGCTCCCCCTGCTGCTGGCGAGCCCCGCGCCCGCCGAAGCGCCGGCGCCGGAAGCGGCCCGCTTCACCTATGAAACGCAGCGCATCGAGGGTTGGCGAGTCCTGGTCCAGGACACCCTGCTCGCCGAAGCGGAGCTCAGCGAGCAGGTTCTGGCGCTGCTGCGCACCAAGCTCTGGGAGGTCTCGACGCAGCTCCCGGCTCCGGTCGTCGAGCGGCTGCGCGAGGTGCCGATTCGGATGCATCTCGATCGCGAGGGTTGCCCCGGCGGGGTCTATCACCCTTCGGCGACCTGGCTGCGCAACAACGGCTTCCCCGAAGACTGGGCGCGGGGCGTCGAGTTTGGCAACGCGCGCAACTTCCTGAGCTGGTCCTTCACTCAGCCGGCCATGGTGCTGCACGAACTGGCGCACGCCTGGCACGATCAGGTTCTGGGCTTTCATCATCCCTTCGTGACTGAGGTCTTTGAGGCGGTGCGCGACGCCGGACGGCTGCACCGGGTGCTGTATCGCACCGGCGGCGAACGCCCGGCCTACGCGGCCAACAACGCCGCCGAGTTCTTCGCCGAGATGAGCGAGGCGTGGTGGGCGACCAATGACTTCTATCCCTTCGTGCGCGGCGAGGTGAAGCGCGATTTCCCGAAGGTCGCCGAGCTGATGGAAGCGACCTGGGCGCCGGCGGTGCCGGTCTACATTCTGGCCGGGCAGTCGAACATGGAAGGAAAGGCGCAGCTGAAGCTGCTGCAGCATCAGATCACCGCACCCGAAACCGCCGAGCGCTTCGCGCATCTGCATGTCGACGGGCAGTGGATCGAGCGCGACGATGTCTACATCGAGTTTCTTGGGCGACGCGGCAAGCTCACGGTCGGCTTCGGCAGCCGAGATCGGATCGGACCCGAGCTGGACTTCGGGCACGTGATGGGCGACCACCACGATGAGCCGGTGCTGATCATCAAGACGGCGTGGGGTGGCAAGAGTCTGTGGCGCGATTTCCGTTCGCCGAGCGCCGGCCTGCCCGAATCGCGCATGGAAGAGCTGCTCGAGCAGGCGAAAAAGAAGAACCCGGAGCCCACGATGGAAGAGATCGAGGCCAGCTTCGGTCACTCCTACCGCGAGATGCTGCGCGAAGTGCGCGTCACCCTGGGCGAAGCCGGCGAGCGTTTCCCGATGCTGAAAGGCCGCCGCCTCGAGCTGCGCGGCGCGGTCTGGTTTCAGGGCTGGAACGACATGATCGACGAGCGCGCGACCGCCGAGTACGCCGACAACATGGCTCATTGGATCCGCGACCTGCGACGCGATCTGGGCGTGCCGGACTTGCCGGTCGTGGTGGGTCAATTGGGCGTGGGTGGACCGCTTGAAGAAGGCCAGGAACCCAAGAAGCAGGCCTTCAAGGATGCGCAAGCTGCGGCGGCGCTGCTTCCGGAATGGCAGGGCACGGTCGCGCTCGTGAAGACCGATCAGTTCTGGGACTGGACCGCGGACGCGGTCTTCAAGAAGGGCTGGCGCGAGCACATCGAGGAGTGGGAGAAGGTCGGCAGCGACTACCCCTACCACTACCTCGGCAGCGCCAAGTGCTACTCCGACATCGGGCGCGCCTTTGCGCAGGCCCTGATTGCCTTGGAGATCCGGCCTTCCCCGTCTCGAGATTAGGCGCGAAGACTTTCTGGGGCTTAGCGCTCCTTTGTTAGGATCGCGGGCTTCGATGCCTTTCAGGCAAAGAGCTCCGCATGATCTTCATCGGGAGGTCTCCTCATAGAGACCCTCGACCTGATCGTCCTTGCCGGCTACTTTCTGGCCGTGCTCGCGGTCGGTGCGTACTTCCTGCGCCGCCAGACCGATGTCGACGAGTACCTCGTCGGCAATCGCAAGATCGGGGCGGGCCACTTGGGGCTGTCGGTGGTCGCGACGGATGTCGGCGGAGGATTTACTGTCGGGTTGGGCGGCCTTGGGTTTGCGATCGGCCTGAGCGGCAGTTGGATGCTCTTCACCGGCCTGCTCGGAGCCTGGCTCGCCGCCGTCATTCTGATTCCCCGCATCAAGCCGCCCGCAGATCTCCACCGCTGGCGCAGCTTTCCAGACTTCCTGCAGCACCGCTACGGCGCGAAGACGCGAGGCATGGCCGCGCTGGTTTCGGGCATTGGCTACGCCGGGTTCACCGGCGCGCAGGTCCTGGCAGGCGCCAAGCTGGTTCATGGCGCGTTTCCTCAGATCCCCGAGCTGCAGGCTGCGCTGATCATGGGCCTGATCGTGATCGGTTACACCGCCATGGGCGGCCTCGAGGCCGTGGTCTACACCGACTCCGTGCAGTGGGTCGTGCTGCTGGGCGGCTTGCTTCTGTTCGGTGTCCCGGCCGCGTGGGATGCGGTGGGAGGTTGGGAAGGTCTGGAAGCGACGCTGCCCGCGAGCCACCTGGACCCCCTCCACGTCTTCCGCGCAGAGCCGTGGACCGTCGTGTCTTGGCTGCTGACGATCACGCCGATCTGGTTTGTGGCGATGACCCTGTACCAGAGGATCTGCGCGGCGCGCGACGTCCGCACCGCGCGACGCGCCTGGTTTGTCGCGGGCATCCTCGAGTGGCCCACCATCGCGATCCTCGGCACCGTGCTTGGGATGTGCGCGCGTTCCCTGTACCCCGAGATGGACGGAGAAGCTGCGATGCCGCGGATGCTCGCCGACAACCTTCCAGTCGGCGTCACGGGTCTCGTCCTGGCCAGTTTCTTCAGTGCCGTGATGTCCACGGCGGACAGCTGCCTCCTCGCAGCTGTCGGTCATGCCACGCATGATGTCCCCGCGACACGCCGCCTGTCCGAGCGGCGGCAGCTCCAGCTCAGCCGAGTGCTCACGCTGCTGATCGGCGCGGTATCGCTCAGCATTGCGCTCGTCTCCGAGAGCGTGCTGGGAGCCATTCTGGGCGCCTATCAGGTGCTGGTTTGCGGCCTCTTCATCCCCACGCTTGGCGGCATCCTGTGGAAACGCGGGCGGTCTGCAGGAGCGGTCGCTTCGATTGTCCTCGGAGGCGGATGGGCCCTGCTGCTCGTGCTGTTCCCCGACGCGCTTCTCGCTCGTCTGCCAGCCGGCTGGGACCGCGACCCGATCCTCTCTGGGTTGCCGATCAGCCTCATGGCCTACATCGGCTTCAGCCTGATGATCGGCCGTCGGAGTCCTGCTGAGTCGAATTGACGCTAGACTCAGGCTGGCCCGCCACCCGAGCCAATCCTCCCCCCGCCTTGAGTCAACCGCGCCTGCGGCCGCGCTTCGCGTGGCACATTCCCATCGATCCGGACGAGGTGGTCCGCCGGGTCGAACTGCGTCTCGGCCAGGAAGGGACACCCTGCCGTGGCTACATCGCCGCCCAGCAGCGGGTCGTCGATCTGCGCGTTCTGGAAGCGGACAAGCATCTGTGGTCGCCAGCGCTGGGCCTGCAGATCGAGGAGGATCCCGAAGTCGAGGGCGGCAGCATCGTGCACGGCCTGATCGGGCCCGAGCCCGCGGTGTGGACGGCGATCGCGTTCTGCTACGTCTCGATCATCACCGGCCTGCTCTTCACGCTCACGCTCGGGGTGGTGCAGAAGTTTCTCGGCGACTACGCATGGTCCTTCTGGATCGCCGGCGCGCTCATGCTGAGCATGGTCGGCGTCTGGTGGGTCGCGCGCGCCGGCCAGAAGCTGGCTGCGCCGCAGACTCTGGTCCTGCGGCACTTCCTGGAAGAGGTTCTGCAGGTCGACGAGTCGCAACGCCTGCGCACCGACGCCGACCCCTACCGCGAGTAGCACCGCTAGGCTCGGAGCATGCGGCTGCTGCTGCTCCTCCCCCTCTGCGCCCTCGCCTGCGCAGGTCCGCGCATCCCCTACCCGGAGATCGACCGCCCGGCTCCGGCGCGCACGGCCGAGCAGCCGCGGCCAAACATCGTGCTGATCATGGCGGACGATCTCGGGCTGGAAGCGTTCACCAGCTACGGCGGCGAGTCGTACTCCACGCCGCGCCTGGATCGACTCGCGGCGGGCGGCATGCAGTTCGAGCGCGTCTACTCGCAGACCCTCTGCACGCCCAGCCGCATCAAGCTGATGACCGGGCGCGGCAACCTGCGGAACTACACTCAGTTCTCCATCCTGAGTCCCGGCGAGCCTACCTTTGGCCATCTGGCTCAGCAGGCCGGCTACGTCACCGGCGTCTTCGGCAAGTGGCAGCTGCTCGGCGCCGAGCACTACCCCGAGGAAGTCCGCGGCACCGGCACGCACCCGCGCGATGCCGGCTTCGACGAGTGGTGCCTGTGGCAGGTCGAGGCGCTGGGATCGCGCTACGCCGAGCCAAGCTATGAACACAATGGGGTGCTGCTGCGCGAGGTCCAAGGCGCCTACGGACCCGACCTCTACTGCGCCGCGCTGCTCGACTTCATGCAGCGGTATCGGGATCGCCCTTTCCTCGCCTACTTCCCCATGGCGCTGCCTCATAGCCCGTTTGAGAAGACACCGCTCTCCCCGCCCGGTCGGCAATCCAGGCAGGAACGCTTTGCGGACATGGTGCATTACGTCGACCTGCTGGTCGGCCGGGTTGAGGATGAGCTGGACGCGCTCGGCCTCAGCGAAAACACCCTGATCCTGTTCACCACGGACAACGGCACCGAGCGCGGCATCGTGTCCCGCTTCCGCGGCGAGGAGGTTATCGGGGCCAAGACTCGCTCCACCGAGGCCGGCATCCACGTTCCGCTGATCGCTTCCTGGCCTGGCCGGATTGCCCCTGGCTCGAGCAACGCAGACCTGATCGGCTTCGCCGATTTCTACGCGACCTTCGCCGAGCTCCTGGACGTCGCGCCTCCTCATCCGGAGAACCTCGACGGCATCAGCTTTCTGCCCGCGCTGCAGGGCAGACCAGGGCAAATGCGCGAGGTCCTGACGATCTACTCCAACCCGCGGCCGCCGGGAAGCGAGCGCAATCCCCGCGTCCGCCTCGCGCTGGACGGACGCTTCAAGCTCTACGACGACGGCCGCTTCTACGACTATCTCGCCGATCCGATGGAGGCTCAGCCTCTCGAGCTTCACGCGCTGCGCGCCGAGGCCGCGCAGGCTCTCCCCCGCCTGCAGGCCGCCCTCGATGCGATGCCCCCGGAGCCGGCGCACCTGCGCGGCGCGAACTGACTATCTATCAGTCCACGACAAGTTCGATGCGGTCAAGCCCGATTCCATACCCTTCGGATTTCGGGTGTTTTCTAACCACGCGAAGCGTGATCGTATTCTCGCCCTTATCAAGCGTATTTGAGTCAACCGCAATTCTTCCTGATGGAGACGTTCCCGAACTATACAAGTCCACCTCCGTAACTGGCTCCCCATTCAATTCAATCTGAATCACGCCGTAGTCCCTCGCGGCTGTCGCGAACACTCCAAGTCGATAGTCTCCACTTCTCGGCAGATCAAACGCATAGACAGCAGACGCTCCTGACTCACGCAATGGAAGATGCATGTAGCTATCGCCACTCCAAATGCCTCGCCACAAGTTTGCTGCATGAACAATCTTCGCATCTGAAGCAACGTCTTCTGAAGTCGTACTAGTTACCGGGCGAAGGTCCTCCGCCTCGAATACATACTTCGGCTCCCAGTGGCCTTTTGGCCAACACCTCAGGCCGACCATATCGTTGAAGTACTCCTTCGCATAGGCAAATGAGATCCTTCCATACCCGCCCTCTCCCCACTCATCCCCGCGAGAATTCCTGAACTGAAAGTACCCTCCCCCGGGAAAGGCCTCATCTCTGCAGTACCCAACGACAACGACTGTGTGACCCCCAAACACCTCTTCTCGCGGGATGACTTCCATGATGTCTGAAATCCGATCGTCAAGAGGCCAAAACATCCCGACTGCCACTGGATGTCCCTGGCTAATCTCCTTGCATAGTGAGTACAACTCACTGTCAGTTGGACTCGACTCGTCATCAAAACGACGCACCCAGATTTCGGTCCACCTTGCGCGCCATTCCTCGGACTTCCGCAGCACCTTCTTCGTCATTGTCCGATGAGAATAGGCGTCAAGCTCGTACCCAAAGTCTTTGGCTTTCACCAGGCCCAGCTGGTCGAGAGCGGCTGTCGCCTGGAAGAATGCAAGCGCGTCGTTTGATGAGGTCTCGATCTCCCGAGCCGCCCAAAGGAGGTATTCCTCCGAGAACACCCTCTTGCCTCTACCTGCCTCAAGGTGCGCCTCGTAACCCGCAACCGCAACGATTGCGAAGCTCGTACATGACAGCCGGACTCCTTGATCACGAGGTGCCCCAATCGCAGCATTCACACTGCTCGAAAGATCCACACTTTGCGGCAGATCCCAAGAATCAAGATCGGGACTTTCTTGCGCAGCGAATAACAAGACACATAGTTTGAGAACTACAAGCACATGTCCAAGTAGCGAGGCCTCTTGCGATCCTGACTGAATTTCTTCACGACACTCAGAGCCGGCGGATCATATAGACCAACAACCCGCCGAAGTACGACACGACTAAACTGCGAGCGTGAGCGACACCCCCACCCCGGCACCGCAGCGCTCTGGCATCGGCCAAGGAGTCGAGGCTCTGCTCGGTCTCGTTTCGGTCGCGCTGATCGGCTACGCGTGGTCGCTGGAAGCGAACTCGGAGGTGCGTCGCTTGATCGGCTTCTACGACTGGGGCTTCTGCATCTACTTCTTCGCCCTGTTCGTTCGCCGCTTTCGCGATGCCGAGGACAAGCGTCGCTACATGCTGCCCTGGGGCATCTTCGATCTGCTCAGCGCGGTGCCGGCGGTCGAGTCGCTGCGCTTCGCGCGGATCTTCCGGGTGATTCGGGTCTACCGCCTGCTGATCGCGGCGGCTTCGCTGCGCCGCATGTTCCGCGACAACCCGCGCGAAGCCACCTACTCGATCGCCGGCGGCACCATTGCCTGCGCGCTGGTCGTACTGACGATCCTGGTGCTGGCCTTCGAGTCCCAGCATCCCAAGGCCACCATCACCACCGCCGGCGACGCGCTGTGGTGGTCGGTCGTCACCATGTCCACGGTCGGCTACGGCGACCTCTATCCCGTGACCACGGGCGGGCGCGTATGCGCGGTGATGCTGATGTTCGTCGGCATCGGCGTATTTGGCGTCATCGCCGGCATCTTCGCGGACTTCATGATGCGCATGGGACGCCAGCCACGAGAGTCCTGATGCTGCTCGCCCTGCTGCAGAACATCATCCTGTGCATGACCGATGACCAGGGATATGCCGACGCGGGCTTTCAGGGCCACCCCGTGCTGCAGACGCCGAGGCTCGATGAGATCGCGGCCGCGGGCATGGTGCTCGAGACCTTCTACGCCGCCGCGCCGGTCTGCTCGCCGACGCGGGCCAGCTGCCTGACCGGCCTGCACCCCGATCGGCTGGGAATCACCCATGCCAATACCGGGCATCTGCCGGCGGACACGATTCACCTGGCGAGCTGGCTGGGCGCGCGCGGCTACACCACGGGCCATTTCGGCAAGTGGCACCTCGGCACGCTGACCCGTGAACAGGAAGACGGCAACCGCGGCGGGCGCCCTAAGCAGGACCGCCACTACGCGCCGCCCTGGGAGCGCGGTTTCGACGTCTGCTTTTCCACCGAGTCCAAGGTGCCGACGGCCGACCCGCAGTGGAAGCCGGGAACCAAGGAACCCTACGGCACTGTGTTCTGGACCGGGCCGGGGCAGGTCGCGACCGAGAACCTCGATGGCGATGACTCCCGGATCATCATGGATCGCGCGCTGCCTTTCATCGAGCAGGCGGTCGCGGAGGGGCGCCCCTTCTTCGCCGTGATCTGGTTTCATACGCCCCATCTCCCGCTCGTGACGACCGAAGAACTGGAGGCCCCGTATCGGGGGCAGCCGTCGAGCAAATACCTCGGCGCGATGGCCGGGGTCGATCGCGAGATGGGGCGACTGTGGGACAGCCTCGGGCGCCTGGGCGTGCGGGACGAGACCCTGCTCTGGTACTGCAGCGACAACGGTCCCGAGCGGGTGAAGGGCGATGACGACACCGCGCCGGCAGCCGCGTTTGCCGGCCACACGCTGGGCTCCGCTGCGCCCTTCCGCGGGCGCAAGCGCACTCTCTATGAAGGCGGCATCCGCGTGCCGGCCTTCGTGACCTGGCCCCAGCGCGTGCCCGCGGGCAAGCGAGTCGACGCGGTCGCCGTGACCAGCGACTACTTCCCCACCATCATCGACGCGCTCGGCGCATCGCCGCCCGAGGTCGACTTCGACGGCGTCTCGCTGCTGCCGCTGATCACCGGCGGCCTCTGGACCCGCCCCCGCCCGGTCGGCTTCCGCAGCAACCGCCGCTACGCCTGGGTCGACTGGCCCTACAAGCTGGTCTGCAACGACGGCCGCGAAGAGCAGCTCTTCGACCTCAGCATCGACCCCGGCGAAGAGCACGACCTGATCGAAACCAAAGCCGCGCTCGCAGCTCGCTTGCGCCTCGCCTGCTGGGCCTGGCGCAAGGACTTGCGCTAGTTCGTCGTCCAGCGCGGCTCGACGTTCAGCAGGTGGCGGACGAAGAAGTCGCGGCGCTTGCGGGTTCCGTAGGGAGTTTCGGCCACTCCGTGACCGCCGCCGGGGACGAGGAGGAACTCGAAGTCCTTGTCGGCGCGGATCAGCGCGTCGACGACCTGCATGGTGGAGGCCGGGTCGACGTTGCGGTCGAGTTCGCCGACGACCAGCAGCAGATCGCCTTGCATGCGATGCGCATGATCGACATTGGAGGACTTGGCGTAGCTCTCGTCGATCGGCCAGCCCATCCAGGCCTCGTTCCACCAGATCTTGTCCATGCGGTTGTCGTGGCAGCCGCAGTCGGCCACGGCCGCGTGGTAGAAGTCGCCGTGATCGATCAGCGCGCGCATCGCGTTCTGCCCCCCGGCTGATCCGCCGTAGATGCCAACGCGGCTCAGATCCGCCGCCGGCTCGGTGGCGGCGAAGGCCTCGATCCACAGACGGCGGTCCGGGAAGCCTGCATCGGCGATGTTCTTCCAGGCTACGTCGTGGAAGGCCTTCGAGCGCCAGTTGGTGCCCATGCCGTCGATGCGCACGACGAGGAAGCCCAGCTCGGCCATCTCGCGCGACTTGCGATGCAGCGACCAGGTCTTCTCGACGTGGAAGCCATGCGGCCCGGCGTAGATGTTCTCGATGACCGGGTACTTCTTGTTCGGGTCGAAGTTGCTGGGTCGGTAGACAACTCCCCAGATCTCAGTCTCGCCGTCCCGCCCCGCCGCCACGAAGCGCTGCGGCATCTGCCAGTCGGTCGCGAGCAGCGCGGTGACGTCCGGCTGCTCGAGCACGCAGACCAGACTTCCATCGGCGCGGCGTAGCTCGTGCACCGGCGGGTGGTCCACCCGCGACCAGCGGTCGAGGAAGAACTCGCCGTCCGGGGACCACTCCAGCTCGTGCGTGCCGTCGGATTCGGTCAGCAGGTTGAGCGCGCCGGTGTCCAGATCGACGCGCGCGTAGTGCATGTGGTAGGGATCCTGGTCCGCGTAGACGCCCATAACCCGCAGGATCAGGGTGCCGTCCTCGCGCAGATCCTCGATCGAGCGCACCACCCACTCGCCCTGGGTCAGCGGCCGCGCCTCGGCGGTCTCGAGATCGATCAGGTAGAGGTGATTCCAGCCGCTGCGCTCGGACATCCACAGCACCTGTCCGCGCTCTTCGAGCACTCGCAGTTCAGTCTTCTGGCTGTAATCGATGAAGGTCGCGCTCCGCTCGTCGATCAGCGTACGCACTGCGCCGCTGTCCACGTCCACTTCGTAATACGCGAGGCGCTGATGACCGCGCTCGTTGACGAGAAAGCGAAACTTGCTGCCATCGGCCGACCAGCTCTGATGGGAGACGCGCCAGGGCGTGCCAAACAGCGCGTCGTCGATCACGATGGGCTGCGGCGGCCCCTCGCCATCGACCCGGAACAGCTTGGGACGCGAGAAGTCGAGCTCGTCCCCCGGCTTGGTGTAGTCAAACTCGATCACCTGCGGCTGCAGCTGACCGCGCGGCGAGGATTCGACGATCGTGACGCGCCGCTGCTCGGGCGCTTCCCGCGTCTTGGTAACGGCGAAGGCGCCGCGACCGGGCGCCCAGTTGAGCCGCGTGGAGTAGCGGTCCTCGGGCGTGCCATCGGTGGTCCAGGCCACCGCCTCGCCGCCGTCTGCACCCGGCGCAGGGCCGAATAGGTTGCCCTCCCGCACCTCGAGCGGCGCGCCGGGGCGACTCCGTTCGCTGTTGCGCGGCGCACGTCCGGCCGGCGGGCCGGTCGGTCGCGCCGCGGCCGGCTGCCAGCTCTCCGGGGTCAGGATCACGACCCCCGGCTGCGCGCTGCCACGGAAGTGCAACGGAGCGAGCGTGGCATCGCCGGCCGCCTCACGGACGGAAACCGGCGCCTCGACGCGCCAGACGTGCCCGGCGAAGGTGCTCATATCCCGCGTCTCTCCCGGCGCGACCTCGCCGTAGGATCGCCCCGGCCCACTGCCGGAGACCCAGCGCAGCTCGATCGGGCCCTCGGTCTGATTCACGAACAGCAGCGTGGTGCGCCCGCCGCCTCGCCCCCCGCGCAGACTGCGCGTCGGCTGCAGCACGAATCCGTCGGCATCCTGCAAGGTGATCTCGCGGACCTGACGGGTCGCCGGGTCGAAGCGCAAAGCGCTGCCGTCGGCATAGAGCATCTGCACTCCTCCGTCGGCGCCGCTCGCCGCACCCAGCAGACGCGCCTCGCGCTCGCCCAGCGCCGCCGCCAACTCGGGCAGCTCCGAGAGAATCGTGCGCCGCTGCCCTTCCGCGGCTTCCGGATCGATCAGCACCAGCTCCTGAGACCCGGGCCCGGTCTGCACCGAATAGAGCAACTTGCCGTCGGGCAGCCACACCGGCGCGATGCGATCGCGCGCCACCAGCCCGGTGTAGCGCTGGCGCAGCTCCGCCGCGCGTTCGTAGTCAGCTGCGGATCCCTGAGCAACTGCCCAGGAGTTCGCGCCGAGGCTCAAGGCCAGGACAGCAAGGAGGATGCGGGACATGGTCTCATGATGCCACCTCTGAGCCGGAGCGGCGGGCCTAGGCCTGGAACAGCACCGGATTCAGCGGGTCCGCCATGACCTCGCCGACCCGGGTGCTCGGCGACCAGCGCCGCCAGTCGCGCTCCTGGTTGGCGTTGCGCGGCGCCGCCAGACACATGTCGATGTCCATGTAGATGACGGTGTGGGCCTTGCGCGGCTGATCCGTCTCGTTGGGCCCGGCGCGATGCAGGGTCCAGCCAGCATGAAAGCTGACCTCGCCCAGCGCGTACGGCTGCACATAGGCGTCGATGCCGCAGCGCTGCACCTGCTCACAGATCACCGCCTCGCTCTCGGCCGAGATCTCAAGGTCGCGGGCGATGTCGCGCAGATGGCTGCGGCGGCCAAAGGCCATCGGCCCCTGTTCCAGCGGCACCGGATGCAGCGGAATCCAGGCCGTGATCGCGTGCGGACTGGCGAGCGGCCAATACTGCTGATCGACGTGCCAGGGGGTGAAACCGCCGCCCGCCTCCTTGTAGAGCGCCTGATCGTGGTACATCCGAACGCCACGCGTGCCCATCAGCTCGGCGGCGATCCGCGCCAGCCGCTTCGAAAATGAGAACGCGCGCGCCTGCGCATCCATCTGCCAGAGGTTGCCGACCTGGATGAAGGCCTGCCCATAGAGGTCCTTTTCGGTCAGACGGCGGCCACGCTGCGGGTCGTTCTCAAGAGTCAGACGCGTCAAGGTCGGCTCGAAGGCGGCGAGCGTCGCCGCGTCGAAGACTTCGGGCAGGTGCACGAAGCCCTCGCGCCGATAGTGCTCGATCTGATCGGGCAGCAGAGGGTAGGGGTCGTCGAGCATCAGGCGAGGATGTCCTGCACGACGTGGCCATGAACGTCCGTCAGCCGGAAGCGCCGCCCCTGGAAACGGTAGGTTAGCCGCTCGTGATCGATGCCGAGCAGGTGCAGAACCGTGGCCTGGAAGTCGTGCACGTGCACCTTGTTCTCGACCGCATGGAAGCCGAACTCATCGGTCGCGCCGTAGCTGATCCCCGGCTTGATGCCGCCGCCCGCCATCCAGATCGTAAAGCCATAGGGGTGGTGATCCCGACCCTGATTGTCGGCGCCGAGCACGCCCTGGCAGAAAGGAGTGCGGCCGAACTCGCCGCCCCAGATCACCAGAGTGTCGTCGAGCAGCCCGCGTTGTTCGAGGTCCTTGACCAGCGCCGCCGAAGGCGCGTCGGTGTCGCGGCACTGGATCGCCAGCTGCGTGTTCCAGTTACGGTGCTGATCCCAGCCGGCGTGCATGCACTGCACGAAACGGGTGCCGCGCTCGACCAGTCGGCGCGCCATCAGGCAGTTGTAGGCAAAGGAGCCCTTACGGTGCACGTCCGGGCCGTACATCTCGAGCACGTGCTCCGGTTCGCTGGAGAAATCGGTCAGCTCCGGCACCGAGGTCTGCATCCGATAGGCCATCTCGTACTGCGCGATGCGGGTGGCGATCTCCGGGTCGCCGATCTCGGCGGCGCGCTTCTCGTTGAGCGCCGCGAGGTCGTCGAGCATGCCGCGCCGGGTGGCGCGGTCGAGCCCGGCGGGGTCGCGCAGATAAAGCACCGGGTCGCCCTGGCCGCGGAAGTTCACGCCCTGATGGACCGAGGGCAGGAAGCCGCTACCCCAGTAGTAGTCGTAGAAGATCTGCCCGCAGCTGTTCTCCTGGTCGCGCGAAGTCATGACCACGAAGGTCGGTAGATCATCCGTGTCGCGCCCCAGGCCGTAAGAGAGCCAGGCCCCCATGCTGGGGCGCCCAGGCTGCTCACTGCCGGTGAGAAAGAAGGTGATCGCCGGCGCGTGATTGACCTGCGTCGTGTGCATCGACTTCACGAAGCACAACTTGTCGGCGATCTTCGCGGTCTCGGGCATCAGGCCCGAGACGGTGGCGCCGCTTTCGCCGTGACGGGCGAAATCGGTGTACTCCCCCATGCACAGGCGCTCGTTCTGGCCGTCAAGCATCGCGCTGAAGCGCACCTCGCTGGCGGAGTCGAGCGGCATGTCCTTGCCGTGCAGCTCCTTCAGCTTGGGCTTCCAGTCGAACAGATCGACGTGCGTGGGGCCGCCGTTCTGGAACAGGTAGATCACCCGCTTCGCCTTCGGCGCAAAGTGCGGAAGGCCGGGCTCCTGCGCCCCGCCGGCGGCCCGCAGCGAACGCGGCAGCATCGCGCTGAGCGCCGCCGTTCCCAGTCCCAGCGCCGAGCGATGGAAGAAGCCGCGGCGGGTGATGTTGGCCTGCGCCTGGCGGATCGGATCGAGCTCGGTCATGAGCGGCAGAGCACCTCGTCGAGATTCAGAATGAGCGAGCAGATCACGGTCATGGCAGCGAGCTCGGGGACGGGCAACGCCGCGTCGCGCGGACGAGCCCCGACCGCAAGCAGCGCCTCGGCCTGGTCCGGCTGAGCCAGGTAGTGCTCCTGCACCTCCTGCCAGCGGCTCGCCAGCGTGGCCAGCTCCTCGGCGTCGGGCATGCGCCCGGTCGCGGCAAACCACGCCCAGTCGATGCGTTCGCCCAGGTCTTCGCCCTGCCGCCAGGCACGCTCGGCGAACAGTCTGGCCGCCTCGACGTAAGCCGTCTCGTTCAGAGTGACGAGCGCATGCAGCGGGGTGTTGGTGCGGCCGGCCATCACCTCACAGACCTGCCGCTTGCCGGTGTCGAAGAAGAAGGTCGGCTGGACGATGCGCCGCCAGAAGACGTAGAGGCTACGCCGGTAGAGCGCCTCGCCCTGATCCTGGGTGTAGCGAATGGTGTCGAAGGTCGCCTCGGCCCAGACGCCGTCGGGCTGATACGGGCGCACCCCCGGCCCACCCTGCTCGAGGTTGATGACCCCCGCGAGCGCCAGCGCCTGATCGCGCAGCATCCAGGCCGGCAGTCGGTGCCGCGGCGCGCGGCGCAGGCCGACATTGGCGGGGTCTTCGGCGTCGAGCTGCGGGTCAAACTGCGCGCTCTGCCGGTAAGTCGAGCTGAGCAGGATCTCACGGTGCAGCGCCTTCAGATCCCAGCCGCTGGCGACGAACTGCGTCGCCAGATAGTCGAGCAGCTCGGGGTGGCTGGGGGCCGCGCCCTGGCGGCCAAAGTCCTCCGGGGTCGCCACCAGGCCGCGCCCGAAGAACCTCTGCCACTCCCGATTGACGATCACCCGCGCGGTCAGCGGGTGCTCCGGGTCGAGCAGCCACTCGGCGAGGTCTAAGCGGTTGGCACGACGCGGACTGCCGTCGGCCTCGGTGCCGCGCTCCGGCAGCGGCGGCAGGAATGCCGGGACGGCGGCCTGCAGTGGATCCCCCGTCGGCTGGTCGTATCCCCCACGCGTCAGGATGCGGGTCTCCCGCCAACGCTCGCGCGGCAGCGTGTCCATGACCAGCGCCGTCGGCGCGCCCTGATTGATGCGCTCGCGCTCGGCGTCGCCTGCTTCGATCTGCTCCTGCAGAGCGCGCCACGCCGGCAGCTCCCGGCGACGAAACGCCGCCTGCACCCGCGCGTTCTCCTCGCTGGAACGTTCCGCGGCCGGCTTGCGCAGCGGCTCGATCAGCGAAAGCGGCAGGCCCTCGACCGTCTCGTCGACTCGCCGGAAGTAGACCCCGGCCGCCCCGCCGGTATTGACGATCTTGATCAGGATGCGGTTCCTGCCAGCGACGAGCGGCACGGTGATCCGCTCCTGATCCGGCGCGACTCCGCGCGCCACGTTGTTGGCCAGCACCTCGGCCCCGTTGACCCAGACCTTGATCGCGTCATCCGAGCCCAAGGAAAGCCGAAGCTCGCGCGCGGTCGGCGCATCCAGTTCGCGGTACAGGTAAGTCGAGCCGACCTCGCGGCTGAGGGAATAGGCCGCGCCTTCCGCGAAGTCCGCCGCCTCGACCCAAGTGGACGCGTCGCTCAGATCGATCGCGGCCTCGGGCGGATCCGCGCGCGCAAAGAGCTCCCCGGCCGCTCCCCCATAGGGCTGCGCGGTCTTCCACCACTCTCCTGCAAACTGCGCGGGCGCGGCCCAGCCCGGCTCGCTGGCAAAGCGCTCGAGCAGCTCGGCCTCCCAGGCCTGCTGCGCCGCATTCCATTCCGGATGCGGGGCCTGCTGCCGCCGCACGAGATCTGCGCGCTCCACTTCGAGCGCCTGCAGGCGACGACGCTGCTCTGGATTCAGGTAGCGCATATTGGGCGTCGATCGCCCCGAGCTGCCGCGCCCTGTATCCGAGGTCTGATTGAAGAAGTCGGCGAACTGGTAGTACTCCTGCTGCGATAGCGGGTCGTACTTGTGGTCGTGGCAGCGCGCGCATTGGAAGGTCATGCCCAGCCAGACCGTGCCGGTCGTCTCGACCCGGTCGAAGACGTTCTCGACTCGGGTCTCTTCGATGATCCGCCCGCCCTCGCCGTTGGTCATGTGGTTGCGGTTGAAGCCGCTGGCCAGGCGCTGTTCGGGCGTGGCGTTCGGCAGCAGATCCCCGGCCAGCAGCTCGCGCGTCAGCTGATCGAAGGGAGTGTTGGCGTTCAGCTGATCGACCAGCCAGTCGCGCCAGGGCCACATCTCACGGGTCGGGTCGGCCTGAAAGCCATCCGTGTCCGCGTAGCGTGCCGCGTCGAGCCACTCCCAGGCCATCCGCTCGCCGTACCGGGGCGAGGCCATGAGTTGATCCACCACCGTTTCGTAATCCCAGCGCGCCCCCTGCGCGAGAACCTCCCGATACGCGGCGGGAGTCGGCGGCAGCCCGGTCAGATCCAGAGTGACCCGGCGCAGCAGGCTGGCCGGATCGGCATCCCAGTTGGGGCGCACGCCGCGCTCGTCCAGCTTCGCCATGACGTACTCGTCGATCGGCCCGCGCGTCCACTCGGGAAAGCTGTGCCCGGCGGCGGGCGGCTTCTGCGGCGGCACGAAGGCCCAGTGCTTCTCCCACTTGGCGCCTTGCTTGATCCACAGCCGCAGCGTCTCGATCTCGTCTGGAGTCAGGCTCAAGTTCGAGTCCGCAGGCGGCATCAGGTCCGCTGCGTACTCGGTCGTGATGCGGAGATAGAGTTCGCTCTCTTCCGGCTGCCCCGGCACGATCGCCGCATAACCGCCCAGATCCGCGAGCGCCGTGTCCTGCAGATCCAGGCGTAGCTCCGACTCGCGCGCGGCGGCATCCGGCCCATGGCAGGCAAAGCAGCGGTCCGACAGGATCGGCAGCACCTCGTCCCGGAAGGACACGGTCGGTTCCGCGCTCTGCGGTGCGGCCGCGAGTGCGAAGGCGATCAGGGGTGCAAGCATGGAGGGATGGCGTGCGCCGAAGCTGAATCGAGTCTAATCCACGCCGATTCGCGCTTGCGTCCTCTCCGGGCGATTCCGCGACATGGGCCGGCGGCCTATGCTGCAGAACGATGAAGTGCCTCGCCCCCGCCCTCCTTCTGCTGCTGCCCGCCTGCGGCAACGGCGCCTACGGCACCGAGATGGTCAAGGACACGCCGGTCGCCCGGGCGACGATGTATCACACCGATGCGGTCGACGCCGCGCTGGCCGACCAGGTCTTCCAGGCCATGGTCGACGGCGCCTACAACTTCGCCTCGGACCTCCCCGAGCAGGTCGACCGCGTCAACGGGCGGCTGACGCTGCGCCTCTGCAACGACAACGAGGACACGATCGCGACGATGCTCGCCGACCCGACCGACGGGGCGTACAACTACTTCCACGGCCTCGCCGGCCATGTTTCCCGCGCGATCGGCGGCGAGCAGGTGGACATCGTGCTCTGCCGGCTCAAGTTGGATGACCCTTACGTGGACATCCCGTGGGATCCAGCGAAGCACGGAGTCTGACCCCCATGAGTGGGCTCGATTCTCGGGTCGACCGGTAACTTTCGAGCTCGCAATGCGTCCTCTAGGTGAACCCACCTGGAGGACGCTTCTTGTTTCACCCACCCTTCTGCCCGCGCTTCGGCTGCCCCTCCGCCGAGCGCGATCT
>PAHY01000011.1 GCA_002705055.1 Planctomycetota bacterium | reverse complement strand
GACTTCCAGGCCGAGGCAGCCGCCGCGCTGGTGCTCGATCCGCACACCGGCGAGATCCTCGCGCTGCACAGCGTGCCGGACTACGACCCGCGTTCGCCCGCCGCCGACAAGGATGGGCTGGGGGCCGACGGTGAGCCGGTCAGCCTGCACCTGAAGCTGCGCGACGCCTTCGAGCCCGGTTCGACCTTCAAGCCCTTCGTGGTCGCGGCGGCGCTGGATCTGGGCGCGATCCGCGGCGATGAGATCTTCCAGGATCCGGGGGGCTGGTGGTTCGGTCGGCGGCGTCTTTCCAACGCGAGTTCGGTGCCGAACGGGCCGAAGACCGCGGCCGATTGCATTCTGCACTCCTCCAACGTCGTGGCGGCGCAGATCGCCACGCGGATCGGCGTCGAGCGCTTCCGCAGCCTGATGGACCGCCTCGGGGTCTGGGAGCCGCTCGACCTGCCGGGGATCAAGACGGTGACGAGCGCCGCGCCGGCGCCGAAGCACTGGAAGGGCCGTCAGGGCGCGCACTACACCGTGCCGACCATGTCCTTCGGGCAGAGCTTCTACGCCAACCCGATCCGGCTGGCCGGCATGCTTTCGGCCTTCGCCAACGAGGGGGTTCCGGTCGAGCCGCATCTGATCCAAGGTCAGGGCAAGGAGCTCGAGCCCCTGTTCAGCCCCGAGGCGGCCGCCTACGCGAGCGAGGCCATGGAGGCGATGTGGGACCGCCAGGTGCACCGCAACAAGATCCTGCCGGATCTGGGCGTGCGCGCCGCCGCCAAGAGTGGCACGGCGCAGCATCCGACCAACGAGGACATCAACACCCTGCTGTTCGCGACCTTCGCGCCGGTAGAGGACCCCGAGGTGCTCGTGCTGACCGTGGTGTACAACCCGGCGCCGGACCTGAAGCGCTTCCCGAAGGGGCCATCCGGCACCAAGGTCGCCGGGCCGGTCGCGGCCAAGATTCTCGGCCATGCGCTGCGGATCCGAGGCGTTCGGCCGCGCGTGGACCCTCGAAGCTTGGATTCCGTTTCGCAGGCCGGTACCTTGAACGCTCAGCCGAACAAACCTCGCTGATGCTGCTCTCCCGTCTGGCGCGAACCCTGTCGGAATCCTGCACGCTCGCGCCTTCGGTGACGACGAGTGGGCAGCCCGACCCGGAGCTGCGACGGGCCTGTTTTGACTCCCGCCAGGTCCAGAAGGGGGATCTCTACTGCGCGCTGCGCGGCACGCGCGTGGACGGCCGGGCCTACGTCGCCGACGCCGTCCGGCGCGGTGCCGCGGCGGTGCTCTCCATCGGCGGCCTCGATCCGGCGCCGTCCGTCCCCGAGCTGCGGGTGCAGCTCGGCTGCGAACCGGCCGAGGTCGCGGGGCGCGCCGCCGCGCTGCTGGTCGGCCGACCGAGCGAAGAGCTGTTCATCGCCGCGCTGACCGGCACCAACGGCAAGTCGACCGTCGTCGATCTGCTGCAGCAAGCCTGGCTGGCGAACGGCGTAGCGGCGGCGCGGGTCGGCACCCTGGGCTTCTGCTGGCAGGGCCAGGAGCGCGCCGGGCTCAACACCACGCCCTGCGCCGACGAGGTGCATGGTTTCCTCGCCGAGGTGCGGGATCAGGGGGGCCGGGCCGTGGCCCTGGAGGCTTCCTCCCACGGGATCGTGCAGCACCGTCTGGCCGGGGTCGAGGTCGACGCCGTGGGGTGGACCAATCTGTCGCACGATCACCTCGACTACCACGGCGATATGGAGAGCTATGCCGCGGCCAAGGCCCAGCTGGTGCTCGGGCTGCCGCGCGGCGCGACGGCTTTCCTGCCGGCGGATGCGCGGGTCCACGCGGCGGTGCGCGGCGCGGTCTGTGACCAAGCTGTGTTCGGCCTCGATGACGACGACCTCCCGCTGCACGGCAGCGTCGCGCTCGCCGAGCAGGGCGGGCTGCGACTGCAGGTCGGCGGGCGCTACGGCAGCGGCGTGCTGGAGTCGCGCCTGGTCGGTCGCCATAACGCCGAGAACCTGCTGCTGGCCTTCGGCCTCCTGCGTGTCTCGGGGATCGAGACCGAGCGGGCGCTGGCTGCGCTGGCGGCTGCCGAGGGCGCGCCGGGCCGACTGCAGCGCGTCGCGCCGGAGTTTCCGGCGCGGTTGTTCGTGGACTACGCCCACACCCCCGAAGCGATCACGCGCGCGCTCGAGGCGTTGCGCGCGAGTTATCCCCAGGCTCGGCTCGGCATCGTGGTCGGAGCCGGCGGTGATCGTGATCCGGTCAAGCGCGGGCCCATGGGGGCGGCCGCGGCGCAGGGCGCGGACTGGTGCCTGTTCACCAGCGACAACCCGCGCACCGAGGACCCCGAGCAGATTTTGGCCGCGGTCGTCGAGGGGGCGCGTCAGGCACCGGGCAGCGGCGAGCTTGCTGCCGAGGTCGATCGCCGCGCGGCGATCCGCCAGGCCGTCAGCAGGTTGGAGCCGGGCGATGTGCTGCTGGTCGCCGGCAAAGGGCACGAGCCCTATCAGGAGATCGGCGGCGTGCGCTACGACTTCGATGATCGCGTGGAACTTGCGGAGGCAGTCGCATGCTTGGTCTAGATCTGGCCCGGGTCGCGGCGGCCGTCGGCGGCACGCTGGTCGGTGACGGCGAAGCGCCGATCCGTTCAGTGGTCACCGACAGCCGGCAGGCGCGCCCCGGAGATCTCTTCGTCGCGCTCGACGGCGCCCGCACCGATGGCCACCGCTTCCTGCGCGAGGTGCAGGCGGCCGGCGCCAGCGGCGCGCTGGTCATGCCCGATCGCGGCGACCGCCCCGAGGGCTTTCCCTGCGTGGTCGTGCCCGACACGCTGGCCGCCCTCGCTGCCTTGGCGCGCCATCACCTCGGGCGGCTGCCGGCCAAGGTCGTGGGCATCACCGGGACCGTCGGCAAGACCACGGCCAAAGACATGTTCGCCCAGGTGCTGGGCGGACCGGCCGCGCAGGTGCACGCTGCGCCGGCCTCGTACAACTCCGAGTGCGGTCTGCCGCTGGCCATCCTGGCCGCCCCGCTGGACTCCCGGGTTCTGGTGCTCGAGTACGGAGTCAACGCTCCGGGCGAAATGGCGCGGCTGCTGGCGATCGCGAAGCCGCACTTCGCCTGCGTCACGGCGCTGACGCCGGTGCACCTCGAGGGCATGGGCTCGCTCGAGACCATCGTCCGCGAGAAGCTGCTGCTCGCCGCCGCTGCGCCGCCTGATGGCGTGGTGTGGATGCCCGAGGACGCCGCCCGCCTCGTCCCTGCGGGCAGCTCCTGGCCGGCGCGGCTGGCCGCCGTCGGCTTTGGCCCGGACGCGGTGCGGATTATCCAGCGGCGCCCGGGTGCTTATCGCGTCGCTCTGCCGCGGCTCGGCGAACTCACGCTGCCGGTCTACGCCGATCACGAGGTTCTGCTCGCCGCGATCGCCGCGGCGGTCGGCTTTGAGTTCGGCGAAGACCCGCAGGCGCTGCGCGATCGGCTGATGGGGCTGCGCCGACCGGAAGGGCGCCTCAGCGCGCATCGACTGGGGCCGATGACCGTGCTCGATGATGCCTACAACGCCAGCCCGGCTGCGGCCGCGGCGGCGCTGGAAGTGCTGCGCAATTGGCCCGACGCCGGTCGCCGCATCGCGGTCCTCGGCACCATGCACGAACTCGGCGTCGAAGCCGAGCGCTGGCACCGCGAACTCGGCCGTCAGGCTGCGGCGGCCGGCGTCGACCTGCTACTCGGAGTGGGGGCCGGCGGCGCCTGGATTGCAGCCGAAGCGCGGGAAGCGGGCATCGATGCAGCGGTCGCCGACGATGCCGAGGCCGTGTGCAGTCTGCTCGCGCCGCGGCTGCAGCCCGCCGACGTCGTGCTGCTCAAGGCATCGCGCGCCGAAGGCCTGGAGCGCATGCTGCCGCGCCTGCGCGAGGCCGCGCGCGCGCTGAGCCCGCAGGCCGACAGTCAGGAGGTCGAGGGTTGATCACCCTGATCCAGGACTGGCTGCAGTCCTTCTGGCAGCCCTTCCACGCCTTGCGCTACGTCTCGGTGCGCGCCGTGATCGCGACCGCGCTGGCCTTCCTGGTCGCGGTCCGTCTGGGCAAGCCGATGATCGCCAAGCTGCGCCGCGCGGGCGTCGGCGAACATGCTGCGCTGTCGGACAGCGCGGAGGTCGCCAAGATGTACGCCGCAGCACAGAAGACCGGCACGCCCACCATGGGCGGGGTGTTCTGGGTCGCGGCGGTGCTGTTCGCCACGCTGCTGCTGGCCGACCCCAGCGAGCTGATGGTCGTCAACGCGGCCGTCCTGCTCGTGGGCATGGGGGTCATCGGCTTCCTCGATGACTTCATCAAATGGAAGCGCGACGGCGGACGGGATGGCCTGTCGCGGACGGCCAAGTTCCTGCCCTCGGTCTTGCTGACGATCTACGTCGCCAGCGTGCTGTGGTTCACGGCCGAGAACACCGGTCGGCCGGAGATCGCTTCGATCTACCTTCCCGCGGTCAAGACGGCGGAGAACAGCTTCGTCAATCTGCTCGAGTGGGGTTTCTGGGGCTTCGCGGTCTTCGTGGCGATCGAGGCCTTCATCGTGCTGGCCTGCAGCCACGCGGTAAACGTCACCGACGGGCTCGACGGCCTGGCGGCCGGTTCGGCCCTGCCTGCCTTCGCCGCGCTGACCTTCGCGCTGATCGCGGTCGATACCGAGAGCCTTGCCGAGTATTGGCACCTGCCGTTGATCCCGGGCGCCGGCGAACTCGCGGTGATGGGGGGCGCCGTGATCGGCGCGACCGCGGGCTTCCTCTGGTACAACGCCAACCCGGCGCAGATCTTCCTGGGTGACTCCGGCAGCCTGCCGATGGGAGCGCTGCTCGGCTACTTCGCGCTGGTCTCCAAGCAGGAGCTCGCCCTGCCGCTGCTGGCGCTGGTCTTCGTCATCGAAGTCACCAGCAGCTTCATTCAGATCGCGGGCTTCAAGATCACCCGCAAGCTCACCGGGACCGGCCGTCGGCTGTTGCCGGTGGCGCCGATTCACCACTACTGGCAGCGCACGATCCCCGAGCAGCAGCTCGTGGTGCGCTTTTGGCTGCTGGCCTCGATCGGGGCCGCACTGGGCGTCCTGACCATGAAGCTGCGATGAGCACGCTGGATCTGCAGGGCAAGAAGCAGCGCCCGGGCCCGCAATCGGCTCTGGCCGGCATGCTGCTGTGCGTCGGGATGCTCGCCGCCTTCGGCGTCATCGCCGGGGTCTCCGCGGCGGCGCCCGGCGAGGGCTGGGACAGCCTGCGCCTGCACGCATCGCACCTGCTGATCGGGCTGGTCGCCTTCCTGGCCGCCTATTCGATTCCTACTCATCGCCTGCGCGCGGTCGCTCCGGGCTTGGTCATGATCGTCTGGATCGTGCTCGCTGCGATGCTGTTCACCAACTTCGGGCACAGCAGTCACGCCGCCGAGCGCTGGGTACGAATCGGCGGCTTCAGTCTGCAGCCTTCGGTGCTGCTGCAGACCCTCTGGCCGGTGCTGCTCGCTTCGTGGGCGGCCAAAGATCCGTTGCGGCTGCTCCAACCGCTGCATCTGATCCGACTGATGGCCGGCTTCGGTTTGATGGTGCTGCCGGTCTTGTTCCAGCCCGATCTGGGCTCGGTGCTGATCCTGTTGGGCGTGACCGGCATCACTCTCTTCTTCGCCGGAGTCTCGCTGCGCTTTCTGCGCGTGCTAGTGCCCGTCGCGGTGCTGGTTCTGGTGACGGCTTCCTCGCTGTTCACGCACGTTTCCTCGCGCCTGGAGCAGTTCGCCAACCGCGAGCATGGCACCCAGGTCACGCGCGCCTTGGAGGCCTTCCAGCTGGGCGGCCCGCTCGGGCGCGGCCCGGGCCAGGGCGAGTTGGCCGAGTGGGTCCCCGAGTCCGACACCGACTTCATCCTGGTGGTGATCGCCGAGGAATGGGGGCTGATCGGAACCGGGAGCTTGTGGGTGCTGTACGTCGCCCTCACCGTTTGCGGTGTGGTCGCAGCGCGTCGCTGCGAACGACGGTTTGGCGCGGTTCTGACTGCCGCGGCCACCGTCATGATTTCGATTCAGGCCGCGCTCAACATGGCGGTCGTCACCGGTGTCGTACCGCCGAAGGGGCTCCCGCTTCCCTTCGTCAGCCGCGGCGGCACCTCGGTCCTGGCGCTGGCAGCCCTGCTCGGGCTGACGCTGCGCGCCTGCCTTGAGAAGCGGAAGTCCCAAGTCCCTGTTGAAGAACTGATCCCATGGACCGAGTCCAGCGCAGTGGGTTGATCACTCTCGCCGTCCTTCTGCTGACGGCAGTGGGTGCTCATTTCATCGGCTCGCGCCCCGGCAGCGAGGCGAGCATCCCGGAACGGAAGGTCGCCCAGGACCCGGCGGCGTGGGAGGGGGTGCAGTTCCTGCCCCCGGAGCAGCGCGAGCTGTTCGTCGGCGCGGCCGATTTTGTTCGGCCGCCGGTGCGCCACCCGCTGACCGGCGTGGGCGAGCGCGACATCCTGAGCGGAGTCGACGACGGCCCGGAGCCGCCGATCCTGCAGGCCGAGAACGCTTCGGCCTCCAACGGGGAGGGCGCAGGCGGACGCCTGCTGAACATCGATCTGGATCCGCAGGGCGCCGGGGACGCGCCGGTGCAACGCTCCAATGACCTGCCTGCAGGCCCCGGAACGGGCCGCGATCGCACCCGCACCGCGCGCGTGCGCGAGAACGACAACCTGACCAAGATCGCCAAGCGCGAGCTGGGCGACGGTGATCGCTGGCGGGAGATCGCCGAGCTGAATGAGATCCCGAAGCCGTACCACGTGCGCGTCGGGGAGCTGCTCTATCTGCCGGGCGAGAAGGCGGCCCAGCCGGCGGCCAGCCCCGCGCCCACCCCGGTGAACGCCGGGGCAGGGAATACCCCGAGCAGCGCGGGGAACGAGCTGCGCAAGGTCGCTTCCTACAAGGTCAAGCCCGGCGACACCCCGGGCGAGATCTCGCAGGCGGTTTACGGCACCTCCAAGCACTGGAAGTCGATCCTCAGCGCGAACGGCATCGCCGACGCCCGCGACCTGCGTGCAGGGACGATTCTGAAGATTCCCTCGCGCAAGGAATAGGTTCGCAGCTGTGAAGGTGCTCTTCGTCGGCGGCGGCACCGGCGGCCATCTCACTCCGGCTACCGGGCTGGCCGAGGAGCTGCGCGCGCGCGGCCACCGGACCCGGTTCCTGTGCAATGGGCGCGCCGTCGAGCGCGCCTTCTTTCAGGAGGCCGATGAAGCGCACTCGCTCGGGATTGACGATTCCAGGCTGCCACGCGCGGCGGCGTTGATTCGCGCGATGCTGCGCGCTCGCCGCGAAGCCCGCCGTTACCAGCCCGACGTGGTGGTCGCCCTCGGCGGCGCCGGCTCGACCGCCGCGCTCGCGGTGCCCGGGCGCGCGCCGCTGATCGCGCTCGAAGGCAACTTCGTGGTGGGCAAGTCGGTGCGTCTGCTTGATCGTTTCGCCCGTACCACGCTGACTCTCTTCCCCGAGACCGCCGGCCAGCTGCGACGCGGGCGCTGCATCGGCCCGATCGGGCGGGACGCGCTCGCGCGGCAGGACCGGGAGCAGGCCCGCGCGCAGTTTGGCCTCGCCCCGGATCGGCCCGTCCTGCTGGTCCTGGGAGGCAGCCAGGGAGCGCAGGATCTCAACGACGCGGCTGCCCGGCTCGCGCCCGCGCTCGCTGCCCAGGGCGCGCAGCTTCTGGCGGTGGCCGGCCCCGGCAAGACCCAGGCGCTGGAAGCCGCCTGCCAGGCCGCCGGACTCTCGGCCTGCATCCTGGAGCACTGCGACGAGATGGGGGCAGCCTACTCGGCGGCCGACTTCGCGCTCTGCCGCGGCGGCGCGGCCACCATGGCCGAGCTGTGGCTGCATCGGCTGCCGGCGGCGGTGGCACCCTATCCGTATCACAAGGACCGTCAGCAGGAGCACAACGCGCGCGCGCTCGAGCCGGGAGTGATCCTGGTCGAACCGCGCCAGCCTGATGACGACACCGCGATTCTGAGCCGACTGACTGACCCGCTGCAGTTGCGTCGTATGGCGGCCTATCTGGATCAGGTCGCCCCGCCCGACGGCCGGCGCGCGGCGGCCGATCTGCTGGAGGAAATCAGCAAAGGAAATGCGTAGGCTGAGGGGGATGCGTGCGCTCTCCCCGGCTCGGATTGGCTCGGAACTCGATGCCCTCGCCGGAGCTGCGGGCCGCACGGCCTTCCTGGCCGGGGTCGGGGGCTGCGGGCTGCGCGGAATCGCCGATTTCCTGCTGGCAGCTGGGTGGCAGGTCTGGGGTTCCGACGCCGGCGGGCTCGCCAGCAACGACCCGCTGATTCGCGCCGGACTGCAGCCCGTCGAAGATGGGCAGGCGCCGCCCGCGGTTTCGCTGTGCGTCCGTTCGGCGGCCGTGCCGGCGCAGCACACGGGCATGGTGCAGGCGCTCGAGCAGGGCGCGCGCGGTCTGCTTTACGCCGAGATGCTGGGGGAGATCTCCAAGCTGCGGCCGGTGCTGGCGGTGGCAGGTTCCCACGGCAAGAGCACCACGACCGCGTGGATGGCCTGGGCTCTGCGTGAAGCCGGGGTCGAGGTCGGCTTCCTGGTCGGTGCCGGCATTCCGCAGCTGGGTCGCTCCGCCGACTGGGGCGACCCTGCGCTGCCGCTGCTGCTTGAGAGCTGTGAGTACGCCCGCAGCTTTCATCATCTGCATCCGGCGCGCGTCGCGCTGCTCAACGTCGACGCCGAACACCCGGACACCTATCCCGGGGGGCTGCCCGAAGTGCTCGAGGCATTTGAGCACTTCCTGCGCCAGACCCGCGCGGATGGCTGGATCGACGCCGGGCCGGAGGCCCCCGCAGCGCTCGCCGAGGGCTTGAGCGTGCCGTGGAATCACGCGCCGCCGGTGCCGCAGGACTGGAAGCTCGGACTCCCCGGCGAACACAACCGGCGCAATGCGGCAGTGGTCGCCGCGGTCCTGCGCAGCTTCGGTCTGGACGAAGCGCAGGTCCGCCACGGACTTGCCGGCTTCCGCGGCGCCGCGCGGCGGCTGGAAGAGGTCGGGCAGTGGCGGGGGGCGACGCTGGTCAGTGACTACGCCCACCATCCGGTGGAAGTGGCCGCCACGCTCCAGGCCGCGCGCGAGCGCTGGCCCGAGGCGCGCATGCACGCGGTCTTCCAGCCGCACCAGGCGCAGCGTTTTCACGCCTATCGCGAGCAGTTTGCGCCGTCGCTGGACGAGGCCGACGCGCTGATTCTGCTCGAGATCTACCGCGCGCGCGACCCGGAAGAGCTGCAGGCCAGCGTGGCCGAGCTCAAGCCGGAACTGCGCGGGCGGCAGCCGCGCCGGCCGTTGTGCCTGGCACGCGATTTTGACGCGGCCACCCAAGCGCTTTGCGAGGAAGTGCGCGAGGGCGATCTGATCCTGTTCCTCGGTGCCGGAGATGTCGACCGTTTCGCCCGACGCCTACGCTGAGCTCGCGCCGATGCGGCGCGATGAGCCGCTTTCCCGCTGGACCACTCTGCGACTGGGGGGAGCGGCCGAGTTCTTCTTCGAACCGCGCACGCCGGATGATCTCTGGAAGCTGCTGACCCGGCTCGATGAGGACGGCGTGCCCTATCGCATGCTGGGGGGCGGAGCCAATGTGCTGGCTCCGGACGGCGGCGTTCCCGGAGCCGTCATCCACACCGGTTCGATGCGGCGCATCTTCCGCGACGGCGAGACCGGCCTGCGCGCCTGGGCGGGCGCCACCAATCAGCAGCTGGTGCGCGCGGCGGCCGAGCATGGCCTCTCCGGGGTCGAGGAGTTGATCGGCGTGCCCGGTCATGTCGGGGGTTCGCTGGCGATGAACGCCGGCTCTCCCAGCTGGGGGCTTTGGGACCAGGTCACCGAGGTCACGCTGTGGCAGCCCGGCGGGGAGGTCGTGGCGAAGACGCCGGACGAGGTCCAGCCGAGCTACCGCAACGGCAATCTGCGCGGAGCGATCGCGCTCGAGGTGCTGCTGCACTTTGAGGCCAGCGCGCCCGCCGCGGTGCGCGCCAAGCAGGAAGCCTACTTGAAGCGCAAGAACGAATCGCAGCCGGTCACCCTGGCGAGCGCGGGTTGTGCCTTCCGCAATCCCGATGGAGACAGCGCGGGGCGGCTGATCGACGCCGCGGGGCTGAAAGGCGCGCGCGAAGGAGGCGTGGTGGTCTCGGAGAAGCACGCCAACTTCCTGGTTCATGAAGGCGGCGGGACTGCCGCGGATGCGCGCGCGCTGCTCGCGCGCATCGAAGCCGAGGTCCAGCGGCAGTTCGACGTTGCGCTGCACCGCGAACTGGTCGTCTGGCCGGAGCCATAAGAAAACCGGCCGCTCCCCGAGGGGAACGGCCGGCACCATGCTTCCGTCCTCCGAAGCGGAAGCAGGAGAACCTGCCTAGCGATCCAGGCCGGCGCGCTTGCGATCGACCAGCGCGGCGACGCGCGCATCACCCAGGCTGGACGGCTCGAGCGAACGCTGCAGTTGCGCCCGGACGAGCGGATCATCCTTCATCTGACGGCGCAGATCGGAGAGCTCCTGACGGAGCGCTTCCATCTCGGCACGCATCTCTTCGACCAGCTTCTTGACCTCGTCGTCACGCGGCTTGGACGGGGCCGGGGCCGAAGCATCCTTGGCCTTCGGGCGGACCTTGTTGGTGCGGATCTGCACCTTCTTGCCGTCCTCGGTGATCCACTCCTGAACATCGCCGCTGTCTGCCTTCGGAGCGAAGAAGACGTTCGGCGCGCTCGGGGCCTTGGGTGCCTTCGGAGCCTGGGGCGCTTTCGGCGCGGCGGGCGGAGTCGGAGGCGTCGGCGGAGTGGGGAAGCTGAAGCCATGCACCTGGCCGCCAGGAGACTGCGGCGCAAACAGCACATCGACTTCCTGGTTGTTGCCGCGATCGGTGCGCCACTCGAAGCGCTGCTCCGGCTGGCCGCCCATCATGACCCGGCCGTGAATGATGATCGTCTGGTGGCCATCGCCGCCGTGGATCTCAATCTCGCCGCCTTCGCCCGCGCGCAGGACGTGCACCTCGTGCTCGCCGTGCGCTTGAGGCAGACCCATGCGGATGCCGGCCTGGCCCTTCGGAGCTTCCGTGGTCCAGCCAAAGCTGGTGTTGCCGCCCTGCGGGACGAACAGCATCTTGCCCTGCTGCTGCCCTTCGGTGGCGTCCAGGAAGTAGCGCAGCGCCTGGGCTTGCGGCTGGCCTTCGCAGTCATCGCAGCCGTCCTCGCACTCGCATTCTTCGCAAGCGGACAGATCCATCGTCCAGGTGCCCTGGCCGCCAGGAATGGCGAGAGCATAGGCGCGGGCGTCGATGCCCTCAGCGTGCGGCATGGCCAGTGCGAGGTCGTGGATCTCGCCCAGCTCAATGTTCAGATCCTGCAGACCTTCCAGCTCACCGAAGTGCTGGTGCAGATCGCCCATCTGAGCGAGGTGCTCGTGCAGGTTCTCCAGTTCGGTGTGCACGCGCATCTCGATGCGGCCATCCGCCAGCCCTTGGATCTCGGGGTGAATCGTGATCAGACGCTCATGGAGCGCTGATGCATCGACGCCCAGGTCCCCGACATGCTCGCGCAGGAGCTCAATCTGAGCCTCGTGCTCTTGCATGTTCTCGCGATGCAGATCCATGCGGATGCGATGCTCCTGCATGTCGGCGTGATGCTGGTCCATGGCCTCCTTGGCCTGCTCGATGCGGACGCGCACTTCACGCTCCCGCTGATCGCCGGACTGTGCAGCGCGTTCCTGCTCGGCGCGAAGAGCCCGCTCCAGCGCGCGCTGGGCTTCCTCTTCGCTCTTGGCTTCGATGCGAATGCGGCGCACCTTTTCTTGCTCGGCCGCCTTCTGCTCGGCGTAGCGAGCCTTCAATTCGGCTTGCTGTGCCGACTTGGCGGCGTGCTCCTTCAGGATGGCGGCAGCTTGGGCAGCGTACTCGGCGGCCTCTTCGGCTTTGCCGGCGGCCGCAAGTTCACTGGCCTTGGCGCTGAGCTTGGCGGCCTTGGCGAGCAGATCTTGATCTGCTTTGCCTTGCTGCTTCAGCACAATGCGCTGCTTCTTTTCGACCGGCGCGTCTTGCGCCAGCGCGGGGCTTCCCCACAGCGCGAGGCTCGCGCCGAGCAGGCCCGGAATCAGGCTGGATTTCATGATTGGAATGGGTATCAGGGTTTGGTGGTGTTGAAGTCAGGCGTGTTCCGCGGCGAGGGCCCTTCGCCGGGGTACAGGACCGCCAGCAGGATGTGCAGGCGGCCTTGGAGTTCGCGGAAGCGTTCGATTCGCAGCAGCACCGAGAGCAGCTGCTGCTCGTACTCCTGGGTGAACGCGAGCGGGCCGAGTTCGGCCAGCGTGAGCGCGAGCACTTCCTCGAGCAGCATGCGCTCCTGTTCGAGCGGGTCGAGGATCAGTCGACCGCTTGCGCCCACGGGGACGGGACCGATCAGAGCTTCGATCGGCAGCGGCTGGAACTCGGCGAGCCGCAACGGGTCGTCCTGGGTCAGGTCGAGCCCGACGAACTCATCCTGCACCTCGTGGGCAGGGGCCAGGCTGGGCGCCATCCACGGCGCGAGGGCCAGGACCAGCGCGGATCCGCAGGAGCGCAGCGAGCCGCCGCGGGCGTTGAAGCTGCAGCGCTCGTCCATCAGCCGCTCGACTCTGCGACCCAGCTGCGAGCGGCGGCGTGCCATGCCGGCAACCAGCAGGCTGCGATCTTGGGGCATGACCCAGGAGGCGACCTCGGTGAGGCAACGCGCCATCGCCAAGCGGTCTTCGATGTGGCTGGCACCCCAGGCGTCGCACTGCTCCTCGGCGGCCAGATGCAGCTGGCGCTGCGCCACGCGGAGCAGCGGTTGGAAGAAGAAGATCGACTGCAGCAGATGGAGCGCAACCAGGCGCCAGGGATCGCGGCGCATGTGGTGCGCGACCTCGTGGCCGAGCATGGCGCAGAACTGATCGTGATCCAACTCGTGCAGCGCGCGGGTAGGCAGGCAGATCTCTGCGCTTCGCCCCAGTCCGAAGGCGATCGGCGAGCCGATGTTCTCGCTCTCGGTCAGGCGCGGCACGCGGCGCAGGCCGGCCCGCTTGGTGAGCTGCTCGAGCGCGAAGCGCTCGGGTGCCGATTCGACCAGCTCGCGCGGCTCAATTCGACGGCGTAGTGAGCGGAGGCGCAGCGCGTAGCTCAGGAAAAGCAGCGCGGACAGCAGCCCCCAGCCCGCGGCAGCGACTGCCTGGGGATCGATGCTCTCGTACCAGGCTGGCGCAGCCGGTTCGATGGGCCGGGCAAGCTGAGCGGGCGGCGTGGCGAGGTCGTAGTAGACGACCGGCGCGCCGGCCGGGGCGACCGCAGGCACAGGCAGCGCTTCCGCCTCGAGGCCGAGCCAGCTAGTGGGGAGCGGTAGGCTCCACCACGCCGAGCTTCCGGCCGGCGCGAGCGTCTGAGCGGTGGGGGCGATCAGGCTGGCGGCGATGGCGGTGTGCCAGAGAGTCTCCCGGACCCGCGCGTGCATCCCCGGACGGGCGCGGGTGATCAGCCACGCCAGCCCCAGCCACAGGGTGGAGTGAACTGAGAAGGCGAGCAGCCACGCGATCATCGCCGGCCTCCTTTGCCCAGGCGCGCGCGCAGCTCGTCGAGTTCACCGGCGTCAATCTCGCCGGCTTCAATCAGGTGATTGACCAGCGCGGCGCAGTCGCCGCGGAACAGCCGTTCCACCAGGTCGCCGACCATGCCTTCGCGGACATCCGACTCAGCGATGCAGGGGCGGTAAATGAACTGGCGACCCTGGGCGCGGTGATCGACCACCCCCTTGTCCTCCATCTTGCGGAGCATGGTGGCGATGGTGGTGGGCGCGAGGCCGCGCTCTTCGAGCAGAGCGGCGTGCACCTCGCTGGCCGAGGCCTCGCCGCGCGCCCACAGGACGCGCATGATGGCGAGTTGAAGATCTCCGAGCTGGTAGGGCTGACTCATTTCCTCACGGGTGAGTGCTCAGACTACTCGGGTAGTTCTACCGTGGTAGTCAAAAAAACCGAAAAACTTTCACGGTCGGTGAGGGCGGGCCGGACCCGGCGATGGAAGTCTCGTGAGGAGGGGGAGATCGGCGCGTCCTGTGCGGTATCATTTAGGCGTCCCGCACGGCCCAGGTACGGCCGGCCGGGGCATCAAGATGAGCCTTCCCTTCGATCCGCAAGCGGGCCCCGTCTCTCTCGAGGCCCTGCGGCACAGCGTGAGCCACATCATGGCCGACGCGGTGCTGCGTCTCTTCCCCGAAGCCAAGGTCGCGATCGGCCCTCCGATCGAGCACGGCTTCTACTACGACTTCGAGCTGCCGCGGCCTCTCACTGACGAGGACCTGCCGGCCATCGAGGCGGAGATGCGCAAGGTGCTCGCCGAGGCGGGTGACTTCAGCTGCTCCAGTCTGACCCGCGCGGAAGCCGCCGAGCGGCTGCGCGCCGCGGGCCAGGACTACAAGGTGGAGCTGCTCGAGGACATCCCCGAAGGCGAAGAGATCACCTTCTACGATCACGGCACTTGGTCGGACCTGTGCGAAGGTCCGCACGTCGAGAACGCGAAGCAGATCCGTCACGATGCCTTCAAGCTCACCAGCGTGGCCGGCGCTTACTGGCGCGGCGATGCCAACAAGCAGATGCTGCAGCGCATCTACGGCACCGCCTGGTGGCACAAGAAGGATCTGAAGAAGTACCTCGACTATCTCGAAGAGGTCAAGAAGCGCGATCACCGCCGGATCGGCCGCGAGCAGGATCTGTTCTCGCTGCACCCGGATTTCGGCGCCGGCCTGGTGTTCTGGCACCCGAAGCTGGCCCACGTGCGTCGTCGCTTGGAAGAGTGGTGGTGGTCGCTGCACGAGCAGGCCGACTACTGGCCCGTGTACACCCCGCAGATCGCCGGCGAGCAGGTCTTCCGTCAATCGGGACACCTGCAGAACTACGCCGACATGATCTGGGCGCCGATGGACGTCGACGACCACCCGCATCGGGTGAAGCCGATGAACTGCCCAGGGCACGTGACGATCTTCAACTCGCGTCGTCATTCCTACCGCGACCTGCCGCTGCGCTTTGCCGAACTGGGCACGGTGCACCGCTACGAGCCCTCCGGCACCCTGCACGGCATGCTGCGCGTGCGCGGCTTCACGCAGGATGACGCGCACATCTTCTGCACCCCCGAGCAGCTCTCCGACGAGATCGTCGGCGTGCTCGAGATGGTGCACACCATCCTCTCGACCTTCGGCTACGAGTACACCGCGTACCTCGCGACCCGCCCCGAGAAGTACCTCGGCTCGGACGAGATCTGGGAGCACGCCATGGCTGCGCTCGTCGAGGCCGCGGGCCGTCGCGAGCTGCCGCTCGAAGACGACCCGGGCGGGGGGGTGTTCTACGGTCCGAAGATCGACTTCAAGATCAAGGACGCCCTCGGCCGCGAATGGCAGGGGCCGACCGTGCAGGTCGACTTCAACCTGCCTGAGCGCTTCGACATCCAGTTCAACGACAAGGACAACGAGCTGAAGCGCCCGGTCATGGTGCACCGCGCGATCTTCGGCTCCTTCGAGCGCTTTGTCGGCGGCCTGATCGAGCACTTCGCCGGTTGGTTCCCGGTCTGGCTGGCGCCGACCACCGCCGCGGTCCTGCCGATCACCGACGAGCAGGTCGACGCCGCGGGCGAGCTGCAGCGCAAGCTGACGGCGGCCGGCTTCCGTGCCGTGCTGCGGGCCGACGGTCCGCTGCGCAAGCGGGTGCGCGAGTCAGAACTCGAGAAGATCCCGTACATGGCCGTGCTCGGCGGACGGGAAGTGGAAGAAGGCAAGGTCAACTTGCGCATCCACGGCGAAAAGGAGCAGCGCTCGATGAGTGTGGATGACTTCCTCGCCTTCCTGATCGAGAAGCGGGACACCCGCGCCCTCGGCTACGCGTGAGCCTGCAGGGCCGCATCGTCTGCGTGACAGGGGCCAGCTCTGGCATCGGGGCGGCCTGCGTCGACGCCTTCGCCGAGGCGGGGGCGCGCCTCCTGCTTTGCGCGCGGCGCGGCGACCGACTGCACGAGTCCGTCGCCGGTCTGCGGGCAGCGGGCGTCGAGGCACACGCCTTCGAGCTGGACGTGCGCGAGCGCGAAGCGGTGGCTGCCGCTTTCGCCGACCTGCCCCAGGACTGGCAGGCGATCGACATCCTGGTCAACAACGCCGGTTTGTCGCGCGGCCTGGATCCGATTCAGTCCGGCCTGCTCGATGACTGGGACGAGATGCTCGAGACCAATGTGCAGGGCCTGCTCTACGTCTCGCGCGCTGTGCTGCCGGGCATGATCGAGCGGGGCAGCGGGCATCTGATCAACATCGGTTCGATCGCCGGCCGCGAGGTCTACCCGAATGGCGCGGTCTACTGCGCGAGCAAGCACGCCGTCGGCGCCATCACCAAAGGAATGCGGCTTGATCTGAACGGCACCGGCGTGAAGGTCTCGACCGTCGACCCGGGCCTGGTCAACACCGAGTTTTCCAAGGTGCGTTTCCACGGCGACGAGGCCAAAGCGGACAAGACTTATCAGGGCATGACTCCCCTGGTCGGCGCCGACGTTGCCTCGGTTGTGCGCTGGGTAGCGGAGCAGCCCGCACACATGAACATTGCCGAGGTCCTGGTCTTCCCGAGCGACCAGGCCAGCGCGACCGTCGTCCACCGTCGTTAGTCTTCCGGGTCGGTTCGCATCAGGAAGTGGTCGGTGCGAAGGCGCTGCCCGTCCTCGCGGGTCCAGCGCGCCGCAAAGGGCGCGGCGCCGCTGAGGTCTTCGATCAGGATCAAGAGGCTGTGTGTTCCGGGTTCGAGTTCGAGCAGCACGCTGGACTCCTCGCGGATGGGGCTGGCCACCTTGAGGGCGCGTTCCACCTCCTTGCCGTTGATGAGGACGCGCCAGCCGTCTTCCGCCGTGATCCACAATCGCGTCTGGCGCGCAGCATCCTCGTGCACGGTCAGGTGCGTGCCCAACGCCCAGAGACAGCGGTCGCCCGGCTTGAGTTCGTCCAGATCCGCCCAGTCCTGCTGTTCGTCAAAACGAACCAGCTTCCAGCGGTGTTCTCCGGACTTGGCGCCTTCGCGGAGCTTCAGTGATCGGAACCGAAACGGATCGAGTGAAATCGGGTCCTCGTCCTGCTCGGCCGGATAGGGGCCTGCCACGAGCCACTCCACTCGGAGCGGAGTTCCAGGTTCTGGGCGGACCGGCTGTCGAAGTCTGAGTTCCTCGTCCGACCAAGCTTCGTCCTGCCCGACATCGTGTCCGAGGCTAAAGGTCGCGCGGCGCAGAAACAGGATGGCAAAACAGGTGTCGTCGAAGCCGGTGTGGGGCCAGTTCCCGTCAGGGAGCTGGTGATCGACCAGCCATCGCGCGCCTTCCCGATACCAATCCAACTTGCCGATCTTCTTCGTCGAGGTGATCGTCCCGTATCGCTCGACCGCCCAGAGATACGGGTAGTGCCAGGCCAGGGTGTAGCGCTCCCCGCGCATCGGGTTGGCGTCCATGCGCAGCTGCTTGTCGAGCCAGGTCTCGGCTTTGGCGCGGTCCTTCTTGTGCTTCGCGAGCGTCTTCTTCAGCGCGCGGTGCTCCTCCGCGAACTCATCCAGGATGCTCAAGCTCGCCAGCGAGGCCGCGGTCATTCCTCCGGTGGGTGGCCCATGCTCGTGGTAGCTGAAGCCTCCGTCAGGCGACTGATAGGCGAAGAAGGCCTCGGCGCAGGAGGTGAGCGTCTCCTCTGGAACCTCCACGCCCATCGCCTGGGCCGCGCGGAGTCCCAGCAGAGCAAACTGGACGTTGGAGAGGTCAGGGTGTCCCCACGGATAGGCCCAAACTCCATCCTTCTGATCTTGGATGAGCCCTCGGGCGGCTTTCTCCGCCTTGCTGCGCCAACGTGGGAAATCCCGAGAGGCCTCTGCCATGAGCAGGAAGACGGCGCGGGCATAGGTGCTGCTCGGCTCCACGGTGTCCAGGGCGACGAAGGCGTCCTGCAGGTCCTGCGTGGAAGGATCGACGCCGGACTTCAGCAGGGTGTAGGTCACGAGGGCGGTCATCCCGCCCTCGTGCTCTGCTTCCTGGCCGGCCCATCCTTCATCACCATTTTGATGCTCGCGCAGCCAGAGGGTGCCTCGCTCAATCGCACGGTTGACCTCCAACTCAAGACTGAGCTGCTGTGGATCCTGGTCCAGCGACAGTGCATCGCTCGCCGCCGCGGAGCAGCAGCAGAAGGCCAGGGTCAGTTCGCCGAGGAGGGCCATGATTCGATTCTACGCGGGGCTAGACTGCCGCCATGGATCAACCCATTCCCACCGTCGAGTGGATCCACGTTTGTGACAACGCTTTCCGGGACGAGTCCGGCAAGATGTGCCTGGTCGGCATGTTCGACTCGCTCTATTCGCAGCAGACGCCCGGCCGGCTGCCGGTGTTTGCGGTCGCCATCGGCATCACCGGTGGCCAGGGCCAATACGATCTCGGCATCCAGGTGCTGACCCCTTCGGGCAAGGAGATCAACATGAAGATGCCGCCGGTCGAGCTCCCCGAGCCCAACGTCAAGGCGCGGGCCGCCGTGCGCATCAACGCCTTCCCGTTCGAAGAGTTTGGCGTCTACACCTTCCGGGTGCTGCTCGGCGAGCAGCCGGTGGCCTTCCCGAATCACACCCTGGCCCACGTGCAGGTCGAGCCGCCGGAAGGCTCGCAAACCGGTCCCGCCGGTGCGCCCTCGGGACTGGGCGGCCCGGGCATGCCGCCGCCGCCGGACTTCCGCTAATCCATGCAGTTTGACCGGATGCGTCGCTGGACGCGGGATCTGATCGCGATCGATTCCGTGACCGGGCGCGAAGGCGAGCTGGCGGCCTTCCTCGCGCGCGAGCTTCCCGCACGCGGCTGGACGATCCGCGAACTGCCCGTCCAGGGCACGCGCCGCAATCTGCTGGCGAGCTTCGACACGGAGCAGCCGCGGATCTGCTTCAACACCCATCTCGATACGGTGCCCGAGGCCTACGGCCCGGACGAGGACAGCGAACGGCTGTACGGGCGGGGCGCCTGCGACACCAAGGGCATTCTGGCGGCGATGCTGGAAGCGCTCGAGGAGGCGCGCGGGCAAGGGGTGGAAGGCCTCGGCCTGCTCCTGGTGGTGGGCGAAGAGACCGACCACGTCGGCGCCAAAGCGGCGGGCGAGGCCATGCTCGAACCCGAGGTCCTGATCGTCGGCGAACCGACCGAGAACAAGTTTCTGCGCGCGCAGAAAGGGCTGCTCACGGCGCGTCTCACGGCCGGGGGCATCGAGGGTCATAGCGGCTATCCCGAGGTCTGCGATTCGGCAGTGGATCGACTGCTGCCCGCGCTGGAAGCTCTGCGCAGCGCGAGCTGGCTCAAGCAGCATTCCGACGCCGGAACGACGCTCAACATCTCGCTGCTGCAGGGCGGCGACGCCTTCAACAAGGTGCCCGGGACGGCCAGCGCCAGCCTGATGTATCGACTCAGCGAGCCGGCGAGCCGGGTCATGGCGCGCGTCGAAGAGCTGTTGCAGGACTTCGCGGTCAGAACGCGCGATACCGGGGTCGATGATCCTGGGCAGGCAGAGGCGGGGGAGCTGGTGCTGGACTGGCATCGCGCCGCGGCCAGCGATCCGGTCGATCCGATCGACGTGCTGCCTGATCATCCCTGCGGCGTGGCCGCCTTCGGCACCGACCTGCCGTACTTCGGCTGGGAGCCCCGGCTGCGCTACCTCGTCGGCCCCGGCAGCATCCTGCAGGCGCACAAGGACCCGGTCGGCGGCGACCGGCTGCGCGGCGAGTGGATCGACAAGAACGCGCAGGAAGATGGGGCGCGGCTCTATCTTGAGCTGATCCGGCGCGTCGCGTCGGCCCCTCTCGCCCGATGATCGGATTCCACCTCGCCGCTCTCACGGACGCGATCGCGCCGCTCGCGCAGAACGAAGCGCCGGAAGTCGTCCCCTTCAATCAGACCCCGATGGGGGTCCTGACCATCCTGCTCGGTGTGCTGGCCGTGCTGTTCGGGATGAACTCCCACCCGCGGCTGAACAAGATCTTCAAGGTCGTTCCGCTGCTGGTGTTCTGCTACTTCGTGCCGACCCTGCTGTCGAACACCGGCCTGATTCCGATCGACGGCAGCTTCCCGCTCTACAGCTTCACGAAGAACTATCTGCTGCCGGCCAGCCTGGTACTGCTGACCCTCTCGGTCGACATCAAGGGCATCCTGGGCCTGGGGCGGAACGCGGTCTTCCTGTTCCTCGGCGCGACGGCGGCGATCGTGCTGGGCGGCCCGCTGGCTTACTTCCTGGTCGTCGGCGGCGGGCACCTGCTCGGCTTTGAGCTGATCCCGCCCGAGCTGGGTGACCAGGCCTGGAAGGGCCTGTCGGCGCTGGCCGGTTCCTGGATCGGCGGCGGGGCCAACTTCACGGCGATGGCCGAATCGACCGGGGCCACCGCGTCGACTCAGGGCCTGATGATCGTCGTCGATGTCGCGGTCGCCAACGTCTGGATGGCCTTCCTGCTGCTCTATGCCGGCAAGGAGCAGGAGATGGATGCCAAGATCGGCGCCGATCGCAGCAGCCTCGAGGCGGTGCGTCAGCAGGTGGCTGACTACCAGGCCGAAGTGGCGCGGCCGACCAGCCTGCCGGCGCTGCTGACCATGCTCGCGATCGCCTTCGGTTCGACCGCGCTCGCCAACTGGCTGGTCTTCGAGGCGCAGCTGCTGCCGGACCTCGGCAAGATCGTCAAAGGCTTCACCTGGGTCGTGATCCTGGTGACTGTGGTCGGCCTCAGCCTCAGCTTCACGCGCTTTCGGCACCTCGAGGGCTCCGGCGCCTCGGCGGTCGGGAGCGTCATGCTCTATCTGCTGGTCACGACCATCGGCGCCAAGGCCGAGTTCGCCGCCATCGCCGACCCGAAAAACACCGGCATGCTGCTGGTCGGCGCGGTCTGGATGCTATTCCACGTCCTGATCCTGCTGTTCATCCGCAAGCGCCTGCGCGCGCCGATCTTCTTCCTGGCGGTCGGTTCGAAGGCCAACATCGGCGGGGCCGCTTCGGCACCCATCGTGGCCAGCGCTTTCCACCCCGCGCTTGCCCCGGTCGGCGTCCTGCTGGCGATCGGCGGCTACGTGCTGGGCACCGCCGCAGCGCTGGGCTGCGCCTTCCTGCTCTCGATCGTCCACGACCTGATGTTCGTCGGCTGAGCAAAAGGCTTGGAAGCCGTTCTCTTTCCGTCCCACAAACGACGATGCTCCGTTCCGCCCTGCTGTTTGCCCTCGCGCTGCTCCCGGCCTGCTCCAACTCCGCGCCGCAAGACGCCGAGACCATGGCGACCTGGGAAGGCGTGTCCTTCTTTGAACTGGACACCCAGACTCTCGACGGCCAGCCGCAACAGCTCGCCGCCTTCGAGGGCAAGGTGGTGCTGGTCGTCAACACCGCCAGCAAGTGCGGACTCACGCCGCAATACGAGGATCTGCAGGCGCTCTATGAGAAGTACCAGGACCAGGGGCTGGTCGTGGTCGGCTTCCCGTGCAACCAGTTCCTCGGCCAGGAGCCCGGCAGCCCGGAAGAGATCGCGGCCTTCTGCGAAGAGAACTACGGCGTCAGCTTCCCGATGATGGAGAAGGTCAACGTCAAGGCAGGGGAAGATCAGTCGCCGATCTACGGCCTGCTCGGCACGCGTACCGGCGAGCTTCCGGACTGGAACTTCGCCAAGTATCTGATCAGCCGCGACGGCTCGAGCGTGCAGTTCTTCGGCGCGCGCACGGCCCCGCTGGGCGAAGAGCTGACCGGCGCGATCGAAGCGCTGCTCTAGTCTTCGAGCACGCGGTGGCGGCGGCGGTCCAGCCGCAGTCCCAGCACTTCCGGCCGCGCGTAGTGGCCGCTCGGGTCGAAGTTCTGTCGTTCCTCGCGCACGCGACTGGGGTCGAGGTCGGCGTAGAAGATGCCTTCGGCGTCGACCACCGGCTCGAGCAGCCACTCGCCGTCCGGCCCGGCCACACAGGAGCCGCCGTCGTGGGTCCAGGCCTCGGGGTCGAGGCCCAGGGTGTCACGTCCGGGAAGGTCCGCGGGGAGGTCCGCCAGACGCAGCGGCGCGGCGACGGACACCACATAGGACCGGCCCTCTCGGGCGGCGAAGCGGGTGATGTCTTGCGTGTTGACCAGCCGGCCCGGCCAGATCGCGCAGTGCAGGGTCTCGCCCTGGGCCTGGAGCGCATGGCGCGCGAGCGGCATCCAGTTCTCCCAGCAGTTCAGGCTGCCGAGGCGAAAGCCGTGCAGATCATGGACCTGCAGCCCATGCCCGTCGCCCACTCCCCAGACCAGGCGCTCTTCATAGGTCGGCATCAGCTTGCGATGGACCGACCAGATCTCGCCGCTGGGACCGATGGTGACGCAGCTGCAGTAGAGGGTGTTGCCGCCGCGCTCCATCGGACGCTCCGCGACCCCGATCACGACGGCGATGCCGTGCTGGCGCGCCGCCTCCTGCACCGCTTCCAGGTCGCCCTGTTCGAGGTCGACCCCTTGCTCGAGATAGCGTGCATGCCAGGCCTTCTGCACCGGGTCGTTGAAGGCCGCGCCGCCTGTCCGTTCGAGCCAGATCGGGTAGCCGGGCACCAGCACCTCGCCGAAGACCGCCAGCTGGGCGCCGGCGTGCGCGGCTTCCGCGAGGGCATCCACCACCTTGTCCAAGGTGGCTTCCTTGTCCAGGAAGACCGGCGCAATCTGGCAGAGGGCGACTCGCATCTTGCTGAGAGTAGCAGCGATCCTGTCCTATTCTGAACACATGCTGCTCTCCTCCCTGATCCTCCTCGCAGCGGCCGCTCCCGCCCAGCTTCCCGAAGACCCCGGCCCGTACGCGGCCGGCTGGCAGGTAGTCAGCTTCGCCGACCAGAACTACGGCGCCGGCACGGTGCGCGCGCGGGTGCACTACCCGGCGCAGCTCGCGGGGCGCGATACCGCGGTGGATCTGAGCGGCGCTCCGTACCAGCCGGTGGCGCTCATGCACGGCTGGCTCGGCTCGGCCGACGGCCTGGATGACCTCGGCAACCACCTCGCCTCGCATGGCTATCTGGTCATCAACCTGGATACCGAGAAGGGGCTCTTCCCGGATGTCCCGGCTTACGCGGTGGACACCCGCGCCGCGCTGCAGTGGCTGGAGGACGAGAGCGGAGACCCCGCCTCCTGGCTGAGCGGCATGGCGCAGAGCGGGGTGAACTGGGCGGCGATCGGGCACTCGATGGGGGGCGGCACGCTTTCCCATCTGATCGGCATCGAACCGCGCGTGCGCGCCATTCTTGGCATGCAGGCAGCGGATGCCATCGCGCCCGGGCCCGCGAACATGAGTCAGTACACCGGCGCGGCGCTGTGGATTGCCGGCAGCGTCGACAACATCGTGCCGACCGGCCAGGTGCGGCGCTGGTACGACCGCGCCGGGGTCACGGAGCGGCGCATGTTCGTCGAAGTGGAGGGCATGGGGCACAGCGGCTGCCTGGACAACCCGCCCAACAACCAGCCGATGCCGGGCGATGTGCAGAAGCGCGTGCACCTGCGGATGCTCACGCTGTTCCTAGACGCCGAGCTGCGTGGCGAGGATGCGGAGTACGAGTACCTGGTGGCTGACGTCGGCGGCGCCGCGCCGTGGAGCTTCGACCAGGACTGCGAGCGACCGCTGCTGTGGGGGGGCGCCTCGCTGACTTCCCAGGCCGGCCTGTTCGGCGTTCATGGCGCAGCCGGATCCCAGACGATTTTCGCCTGGTCGACTCAACTCGGCTCGACGAGCACTCCGTTTGGGGATGCGGCGCTCGACCTGAACTTCGGTGCGCTGACGCCGCCGCTCAGCTTGGGCGCTGCGGGCTGGGGGAAGGACTACTACGCCTTCCCGCCCAGCTGGAGCGGCACCACGGTGTATTTCCAGGCGGCCGTCTTCCAGAACGCGATCGACGGTGCGCTGACCGCGCCGCTCAGCCTGCCGATTCCGTAGCGGCCTCGTCGAAGGAACTCGCGAACAGCATCGCCGGATCGCGGAAGGCCTTGAACTCGAGCGCGTTGCCGGAAGGGTCGAGCAGGAACATCGTCGCCTGCTCGCCCGGCTTGCCGGCGAAGCGGACGTAAGGCTCGATCACGAACGAGATCTCGGCCGCGCGCAGGCGGTCGGCCAGCCCGTGCCAGCTCTCCCAATCCAGGACCAGACCAAAGTGGGGAACCGGGACGCCGTGGGCATCGACTTCGTTGCGATGCAGCTGCGGTGGCTGCATGGACGGGTCGAGGTGAGCGACCACCTGATGCCCCTGCAGATCAAAGTCGACCCAATGCGCGTCGCTGCGCCCTTCCGGGCAGCCGAGCAGTTCGCCGTAGAAGGCGCGCGCAGCGCTCAAATCGTGGACGGGAATGGCCAGGTGGAAGGGAGGAAGGCTCATGTCGCGGCGGGGACGGAGGCGCGGGCACGCGGAAGGTAGGCGCCATGGCGGCCGAGTTCGAACTGCCACTGCCAGGGCCGATGGAACAGGATCGTGCCGTCGATCTGCGCCTCGCCGGCGGCGGTCAGCAGGTTGGCCGGCGTGTCGTCGGTCGCGACGATGAGCTGCGGCGTCTCGCCCAGCCGCGCGCCGACGCGTTCAATCGCGCACCGCCACATGGAACTGTCCTCGTGTTTGGGGCGCAAGTCTGCTTCGTAGGAGAAAACGCCATCGCGGAAGATGTCGTCCAGGCCGAAGCGTGCCACCGTCTCACGGACCAGGATCGGATCAATGTTGGAGACGATCACGGCCTCCCAGCCGGGCTGCTCCAGGGCGCGCCGCAGCAGCCCGGTCATGTCGTCGTGCAGCCGCAGGATGTTGGCCCAGGCCGCGTCGAACAGGCGACGGTCGGCTTCCAGCAGGCCGAGCTGCTCGGCGCAGAGCTGGAAGAAAGCGTCCTCGCCGAGGTCGCCGGCCTCGAAAGCCGGGCGGGCAGCCTCGATGGCGAGCAGGGCCTCGGGGCTGGGCTCGTGTCCGAACACCGCGCTGTGGCCCCAGACGAACCAGCCGTAGTCGAAGTGGCACAGAACCTTACCGAAGTCCATCAGCAGCGCCACGCCGTGATCGCGGGCCGGGCGCGCGCTGACCGGATCCGGACCGCTCCAGATTCGCAGCTCGTGCTCGGCCGCGCCGCTGCGTCCGATGCGCAGTAGCCAGCCCGCATCGTCGGTTGTCTGCTGAGCCAGAAACTCGCGGGCCGCGTCCTGGGCCCAGGCCTCGGTGGCCAGCACGTGCTCGTGACCCTGCACACGGGCGACCACGGCGGGCGCGTAAGGGCCGTGGGGGCGCAGCAGATTGCCGTCATCCAAGGCGACGGCCCAGCTGGGTTCCTCTTGATGCGGTGCCAGATCCACCAGTTCATAGGGCAGGCACCAGGAATGGTGCAGTGCGTCAACCTCCCGCGCGTCCAGCATCCGATGCAGTTTAGACCGGCGGCGGCGCTGCGGGAGACGGAGCTTGCCCCGGCTGCGTCGCTGGCCGAAGATAAAGCAGGATGGCGAAGCCGAAGATCACTGCGGAGCTGCTGCGCGAGCTGCCCAAGACCGACCTGCACGTGCATCTCGATGGCTCGCTGCGCCCGAGCACGCTGATCGAACTCGCCTGCGAGCGGAAGGTCAAGCTGCCGGCGATGTCCGAGGCCGGGCTCTACAAGAAGGTCTTCAAGGAGAGCTACCGCGACCTGCCGGAGTACCTGCAGGGCTTCGCCTACACCACCGCCGTGCTGCGCGACGCCGAGGCCATCGAGCAGGTCAGCTATGAGCTGTGCCGCGATGCCCAGGCCGAAGGCGTCCGTTACATGGAGATCCGCTTCGCGCCGCAGCTCTGTACGCACGACGGCTTCGACGTGCTCGATGTACTGAAGGCCACCGCGCGCGGGATTGAGCGCGCCGAAAAGGAATACAACCGCAAGCCGGCGATCCGCTCCGGGGCCGAACCTGCCTTCCGCGCCGGGATCGTGGTCTGCGCCATGCGCTTTTTCACCGAGGGCTTCTCGCCGACCTATGCCGAGATGCTGGCTGCGCTCGCCGATCTGCCGCGCGAACAGGTGTACGGCATCGCCAGCGAGGCGGTGGTCCGCAGCGCGATCAAGGCGCGCGACGAGCTGGGGCTGCCGGTGGTGGGCATCGACCTGGCCGGCCCTGAGCGCGGCTACCCAGCTGCCACGCACAAGCGCGCCTACGAGCTGGCCCACGCCGCCTTCCTGGGCAAGACGGTGCACGCCGGCGAGGACTACGGCCCCGAGTCGATCTTCCAGGCGATCACCGACTGCCGGGCGGACCGCATCGGCCACGGCACCTGGCTGTTCCAGGCCAGTCGGATCGAGGATCGCTCGATCCGCGATCGCCGCAGTTACGTCGAGCGGCTGGCCCGCTTCGTCGCCGACCGGCGGATCACGCTGGAGGTCTGTCTGACCTCCAATCTGCAGACGCTGCCGGTGCTGAACGAACTGCGGAAGCACCCGTTCCGCAAGATGCTGCAGGAGCGCCTGTCGGTGACCCTGTGCACCGATAACCGCCTGGTTTCCCGTACCACGGTGACCGCCGAGTACGAGAAGGCTGTCGAGGCCTTCAAGATCGGCCCGGGTCCGCTGGCCCATCTGCTGGTGTATGGGTTCAAGCGCTCGTTCTTCCCCGGAAGCTACCGTGAGAAAAGGGCTTACGTCCGCCAAGTGCTCGATTTCCGCGACGCGGTCTTCGCCCGCCACGGCTTCTCCGTAGCATGATCCCGAACCGGACACCGGCGGGTGTCGTTTTTTCCCAAGGCCTCGTGTGGGCCGTCGTTTCATCTGCGTGAGTTCACCGTCGGAGGTCCCCGACGCCACCTTGCTCGAGGGCTTTCGACAGGGTGACAGCACCGCGCTCGATCAGCTGGTCGAGCGTTACCAAGGCCCGCTCCTGCGCTTTGCCCGAGGCTTCGTGCGAGATCAGGGCGGCGCCGAGGACTTGGTGCAGGAGACCTTCGTGAGACTCATCCGCAGCGCGCCCGAACTCGGCAGCGAGGGCGTGCTCGGACCTTGGCTCTACCGAGTCTGCCGCAACCTCGCTTACGACACCCGCAAGATGGAAACCCGCGAGATGCAGCGCCGCGAGCGCGCTCAGGAACCCGAACCGGCTCCCACGCCCGTCGGGATCAGTGAACAGCAAGAGACCTGCGCCATTCTGCGGCGCGAGCTCGAGCTACTCCCCGAGCGCGAGCGCGAAGCACTGCGTCTCAAGGTCGACCAGGGTCTGTCGTACATCCAGATCGGCGAGGTGCTTGGCGTCAAGCCAGGCACCGTGGGCTGGCTGGTGCATCAGGCGATGAATCGTCTCACCGAACGCCTGCGGGCAGCACAAGCGATCTAGGGAAACAAGATGAACGACTCCCACCTGAACTTCGATGGCCCCGATGGCCCGCAAGCTCCCGAGGAGCTGCTGAGCGCCTACCTCTTCGATGAACTCGAGCCCGCCGAGCGCCTGGCGCTGGAGCAGCGGCTCGCCCAGGAACCGGAGCTGGCCGCGCAACTCGATGCGCTGCGCGGCACGCTGAGTCTGCTGCGGCAGGCTTCGCTGGATGCCGGCCCGGGCGTTCTGTCCGAACCTCGACGTGCGGCCCTGCGCGCCGAGGCCCGCGACGCTCAGGCTGCGCAGGCGCCTGGCGACGGAGGGGCGATCCTGGCCTTTCCGTGGCTGCGCGCTGCGGCGGCTCTGCTCGTCGTGAGCGCCGGCGTCGTGCTGTACACCCAGCCGGGGCTGATCTCTCCGGAGTCCAACTACGAGGCCAGTGGGGCGGCCGCCGGCGCTGGCTGGAAGGACGACGCGCCCGAAGAGACGGAGTCGGCTGCTGCGCTGCGGCTTTCCCAGCTGGGCTACGCCGATGCGCAGTTCGCTCCGGCAGACGAGGAAGCTCCAAGTGGTGCGCTCGACAGCACGCGCGGCGGGCGTTCGGATCTGAGCTCCGTCGAAGCGCGGCGGGAAGCCGCGACGCGCGCGGTGACCGACCCGACTCCCGAACAGCAGCAGCTGGCCGATCGTGGCCGCTCGGTGGCGGAACAGCCTCCTCTGGAAGAGCTGACCGAACTCGCCGATATCGTCGCGGGGCTCGGCGGGGGAGCCGGCGGCGCCTTCGGCGAGCGCCCGAGTACCGAGCCGGAAGCCGGCCTGTTCTTCGACCAGGCTGGCCGCTGGGAAGGTCAGTCCAAGTCCCAGGACCTCATCGCGAACTACAGCGTTCCGGCGACGGGCAACGAAGGAACCGTGCTCACGGTCACGCCCCCGGCTGCCGGAGCCCCAGCGACTCCGGCGACTCCGTCGATCCCGGGGATCCCGACTCTCCCCTCGACCCCCAGCACGCCGGCCTCGCCGACGACTCCGCCGCCGCCGGGTGCCAAGCCGGTTCAGCCAGACGCGAGCGAAGCCCCGCGCGAGCTGATGGCACGCGCCCGCACGCAGACCGCGACGCCGGAGTTGGGCGTGACGGGCTCCTTCAGCGGCGACACCGCCGAGCTCGGCCGCCCGATCGAACTCGGCCTGCTGACCACCGGCTATGCCGACAAGCTGGGCGAGACGGACGCGGATGGTTTCTTCCTGGGTGGCGAAGACTTTGACCTTCACTTCGGTCGCTACGCCTACGTCCAGGATGGCTACGGTCGCCCGTACCACCACGACCAGATCATTCATCACCTGCGCCCGATCCACGAGAACGAGACGCCGCAGGACATGTTCTTCCGCTACTACGGCGACAACGCCTTTGTCCCGGCGCAGCAGAACGCGATCTCGACCTTCGCGGTCGATGTCGACACCGCCAGCTACCCGTTGGCGCGCAACTACCTCAGTAATCAGCAGCTTCCGCCGCGCGCTTCGGTGCGCACCGAGGAAGTGGTCAACTACTTCGATCAGGGCCTGAAGGCGCCGGAGCAGGATCTGTTCACCGTGCAGCTGGACGCGGCGCCGACCCCGTACGGCAGCCAGGAGGGCAACCTGCTGATGCGCGTGGGCGTCAAGGCTATCGAGGTCGAGCGGGAAGAGCGCCTGCCGATGAACGTCGTCTTCGTGGTCGACAAGTCGGGTTCGATGCGCAAGGAGAACCGCCTCAGCCTGGTGCAGCGTTCGCTGGAGCTGCTGCTCGATCAGATGCGCGACGATGACAAGATCGGTGTGGTCAGCTTTGACACCAGCGGTCATGTGGTCCAGGAGTCGGTGTATGGCCGGGATCGCTGGAAGGTGCGCGAGGCACTGCGCTCGCTCAGCGCCGATGGCTCAACCAACGCGGCCGAGGGTCTGTTCCTGGGCTACGAGATGCTGGACCGCAACTTCCTCGAAGGCGGGATCAATCGGGTCGTGCTGGCCTCGGACGGCGTCGCCAACACCGGCGAGACCGATCAGCAGCGCATCCTTGAGCAGGTCGCGGACTTCACCGCGCGTCAGGTCGACCTGACCACGATCGGGGTGGGCATGGGCAACCACAACGATGTCTTCCTCGAACAGCTGGCCAACAAGGGCAACGGCAGCTGCCATTACGTGGACGGCTTCGAAGAGGCCAAGCGGGTCTTCCTGGATGAGTTCTCGAGCACGATGCAGACCATCGCCCGGGACGTGAAGATCCAGGTCGAGTTCGACGAGCAGCGCGTCGCCAGCTGGCGCCAGATCGGCTACGAGAACCGCTCGCTGACCGCGGAGCAGTTCCGCGACGACACGGTCGATGCCGGGGAAGTCGGCGCTGGGCACGAAGTGGTCGCGCTGTACGAGGTGGAGCTGGCGAAGAGCGCCGACGTTCCGTCCGCAGGCGCCGAGGGCGAGGCGCTGGCAACCGTGCGCCTGCGCTGGAAGCCGGACCAGGCGTTCACCTCCGCGCTGTTCTCGGTCCAGCAGAAAGCGGGCCTCGTGGAAGAGCTGGACCCGAAGCTGTTCGAGACCGTCGAGCGGGAGTGGAAGCTGCGCCCGGAGCAGATCGTGCAGGACTGGGACGAGGCGCCGAGCCGCTACCGGCT
>PAHY01000010.1 GCA_002705055.1 Planctomycetota bacterium | reverse complement strand
TGGACTAAGGCGTGATGGAGAAAGGGCTTGCGGTAGCGATAGTTGGCCTTGTAGGTCTGTGTGCTGAAGCCACGATGGCAGACGAGGCAGCGGAATCGCTGGATCCAGCGGCCATCACACTTGCGGTGATAGGAGCCGGACCGGCGATAGCGGAAGGCGAGATTGCGCTCGGCGGAGGGGCAGCCGAAGCGCGGGCAGAATGGTGGGTGAAACAAGAAGCGTCCTCCAGGTGGGTTCACCTAGAGGACGCTTCGTGAGGTCGAAAGTTACGGATCGACCCGAGAAACGAGCCCACTCATGGGGGTCAGACTCCTTAGAGTGGCCAGTCGTACTCGGTGGGAGCGCCAGCCTGCACCTGAATCAACTCCGAAGTGCGCTCATCTCCATTCGGGAGATCGATCCGCAACCGATAACTGCCCGGTTCCAGTTCATCAAACCGATAGCTCCCGCTCGAGCGAACCGAGCCATACCGCACCGTGTTTCCATCCGGATCCTGCAGTCGGACCATCGTGTAGAAGGGGCGGCTGCCGTCTTCGTTGTCCGGGATGTTCATCACGCGGCCCTTGAGGCTTGCGCCGGCTTCCAGCGTCACGAGGCCGCGGTCTACTTGGGTTCCTTCGGTGACCTCAAAGGGCTCGGTCTCCAGCGGGCTGTGGCCCTTGGCCTTGATGGACATGGTGTAGGTTCCCGGCGGCACGTCGAGGAATCGGAAGCGGCCGCTGCCATCGGTGCTCGCGCGGGCGTCAGCAGAGTTGAAGTCGAAGGTCTCGACCTCACCCTCATCATCATCCCCGCCGAGAGCGATCGAGAACACGCCGACCGAGCGGCCGACGGCTTCACCTTCGCCGCGCTGGCGCGATAGGCTGACGCGGGCATCCACAATCGGGCCAGCCGGGCCCGAGATCGTCCCGGAAACGCCACCGGTCGCCAGCTCAATCGTGAACTGCTGCGAGCCCGCCGCAAGCGAGACCTCCATCTCGGTGTACGGGTTCGTCGCCTTCGAGCGCGCCTTGATGATGTAGCTGCCGGGATCATTCGGCGGCAGCTTGGCCAGGCCCTGGGCGTTGGTCGTGGCATCGCTGCCACCCATGCCCGGGAAGCCCATGAACATCATCTGATCACCGCTGTTGGCCTGAATGGACACGCCGGCATTCGGAACCGGCACTCCCAGGCGCGTCACCAACACGGTCGGGACCGCCTTGGCTGCCAGGACGATCTGCTGTTCGCCCGCCTCGCCGGCACCCAGCTCGAAGCGCACGACTTCTTCTTGCGGTTCAGCGCCGCCTTCGGCCGAGCTCGGATCATCGAAGACGATGAACCCGCCCTGCGCCCCGCTCGCGACTTCGCGCAGCGTGTACTTGCCCGGGGTGAGGCCGCGGAACTCCGCCAGCCCCCAGGCATCGGTCGCCTGCGAACGGCTGTCCTTGGGCTCGGCGTCGACGCGCTCGAGCTCGAGGTTGGCATCCTGAATCGGCACGCCGCTTGCATCCACGGCCAGCACCCGCAGGCTGGCAGCGGCCGGCAGCTCGACGAGAACTAGCTGCTCCTCATCGCTGCCGCGTTCCACGACCTGACTCGTGTTCGCAAAGCCCTGCTTCTCGACGTCCAGCTGGTACTTGCCGGTGCTCATGCCGACGAAGCGGATCATGCCTGCCGCATCAGTGCGACCCGAACGCGCCGTTCCACCGCCGAAGGTCTGGATCTCGCCATCCGAACTGACGGCGACGCGCACCTGGCGCCCGCCATCCACCAGATTGAGACTGTCGGCCGCGTTGACCGTGCGCAGCTCCACGCGCGCACCCTCCACGGCCTGGCCGTCGGCGTCGGCGACGCGCACGATGACCGCCTCTCCGCTGGGCAGATGAAGCTCGAGCTCCGGCGCCTCGGCGCTGACCTCCACGCCTTCCTGACGCAGCTCGCCAGCCGGGCTGCTCACCGCAATGGTGAAGGTCCCCGCCGACATCTCGGGCAGCTCAAAGCGGCCATTCTCGTCCGTGTTCGTCGCCTCCTGGCGGAACATCTCGGGGCCGCCCGTGCGACCCGGCGCGGCCTGCGGACTGGCCGTGACCTGCGCCTCCGCCACCGGCTCGCCGGCAGCATCAAACACATAACCGGCCAGGCTCACGCGCGGGGCCAGCCCCAGCTCGACCTTCATGCCCGGGACAACGCGGTCGGTGCGCCCGCGCGCATAGCCTTCCGCGGCGGCGACCACGCGCTGCGAGTTGTCTTCCGGCACGCCCGCCAGACGGAAGGAGCCATCCTCGCCGACCTCCTGGCCTTCACGCAGGATGCGCTCCGTATCCCACTGGTACGAAGCAAAGCCGCGGGCCGGAATCAGCGCCACGCGCGCGTTGGGCAGTGGCGTGCCATCCTCCGAACGCACCACTCCGTGCACCCAACCGCCTTCACCCATCCGCATCTCCACGCGGTGATCCGGGTTGCTCAGCGACAGCACCAGGCTGGTCTCGGCGCGCACGCGGCCGACCCGCGTCGCGCTCAGGGTGTACTCCTTGGGCGGCAGCCCGGCAATCCGGAAGCGGCCATCGGCATCGGTCTCGACCTGACGCTCGACCCCGCCGCTCATGCCCGCCATCATCACGCCGGCCGGCATCTGGTTGCCGGTCCGTTCGACGAGTCGCACGCTTGCCGACTCAATCGGCTTGCCGTCATCGCTCAGGGCGCGCCCGCTCAACAGGACGCCGCGGGCGATCGACAGCTCGCCCAGTTCGCGCTCCTCTCCGGCGCGCAGCGCAGCCAGCGGCACGGTGCGCTCGACCCAGTAATCGCCGCCGAGGACCAGGTGAATCGACTGTCCCGCCGGGACGCCCTGCAGCAGCAGTTCGCCATTGGCATTGCTGGGCAGCTCCGCCAGCGGCTCGGCGTCGTCGCCGCCGACAAAGTCCATCCACGGCATGTGCTGCTGATGCGGGCCGGCAAAGACCCGCGCGTTCAGCGCCTCGATCGGGCCGCCTTCGGGGTCGACGACGCGCAGCCGCAGCGAAGCGGTGGCGGGGGCAGCCTGGGCTCCCTCCGTCTCGCCTTCTGTCGCGAGCTCGGTGCGGTCCGCGGTCTCCTCGACCGCGTCCCCAGCCAGCGCGCTGCTCTCGCCGGCGTCCGCTTCGAGAGCGGGATCTGCCTCCACGGTGGGCGAGGGGGCGACGCCGGAATCGCCAGGTTGAGTCAGCGAGTCGCCATCGGGCGAGAAGACAACCCAGAGGACACCGCCCATCGTGAGGGCGGCGAGCACGGACAAAATGAGGGTGGTGCGACGCATGCGGAACGGCGTTTCAACTACCAGGGTAGTCGTGTGGGGACGGGGGGCAAGCGCTTTTCCTACTCGTCCAAGCCATCTTCCTTGGCGGATGTTCCTTCCGCGCCCTGAGCCGGAATCCGATTCAGTTCCCCGTCCGCCCCCAAAAACGAGGCTTCACCCCTCCAATCGGCAGATTTGGCCCCGGTTCGCCGGCCAGTCCCGACTTTCCTTGGCTGTCTGCCTAACGCAGCGCCGGGTCCTGGCGGTAGAAGCGTCGCAGCTGGTCGTAGAGGCTCGGATGCTCCGCCTTCAGCTGCCGACCCTGCTCGAAGAAGCACTCCGTTGACACGGCGAAGAACTCGGCAGGGCTGGTGGCGCCGTAGGGGTCGAGCAGGGTCCGCCGCCGCGCTTCGGCGTCCTGGCGCAGCTCATGAAAGGACTGGGTCGCGATGGCGCGCCAAGCCTCGGCCTGCTCCCGGCTGGCAAGGGGCGGGGTGCCGTCGGCGTAGCCGTCGAGCATGTCGAGCTTGTGCGCGAACTCATGGAAGACCGGATTGCGGCCGTCCTCTCCGTCGCGTCCGCCGGCAAAAGCGCTGTCCCAGGCAAAGATGACCTCGCCGCCCAGCCAGGCTTCGCCGGCATGCGCCGCACTCGATGGCGGGCCGACCACGCCGCCCGGCCCGGTCTCGGAGAAGCTGGAGCGGAAGCTGCTCGGGTAGACCAGAATCGTTCGCACGCGGTGATACCAGTCGTGATCCAGGTGCAGGATCAGCAGGCAGGCCTGCGCCGCAATGCCGACGCGCATGCTGTTGTCGATCTTCAGGCCGCCGCATCCCTCGAAGTCCTTCTCGGCGACGAAGACCTGCACCATCCGACGCAGCTTGGCCTGCTCCTCGCCGTTGAGCTGATGGAAGAAGGGCAGGCCATGAAGGTGCGGTTCCCAGGTCGCGGGGAACGGCTGCTTCATGATTCGCTTGCGCTTCCAGTTGCGCAAAAAGGTGAAGGGCATCGGGCTAGAAGTCGTGACGAGCGCCGGTACGCGCGATGTGGAAACCGGCGGCTTCCAGCTGCTGCGCTTCGGGGCCATGGCGGTCCCAAAGCGGGTTGGAGTGGTTCAGGTGAAAGAAGCGCACCGTGGTCTGAGTCTCGCGCGCTGCGTCGCGAAACCGTTCGATGCTGTGGGATACCAAAGGATGCGGAATCTCGTCCAGGTCGCGATGCGGCAGCTCCGCGCCCGACCAGAAGGTGCCGTCGATCAGCAGGTGCGCGCCCGGCCGGAAGAAGCTCTCGAGCCGGCGATCCCAGCGATCCCACTGATCAATGTCTGGCAGGAAGACAAAGCTGCCGCCCAGGGTCTTCGCGGTCGGGTCGTGATGGCGCAGCTCAAACCCGTGCGTGTCACTGAACTCATCACGGTGCGGCACGCGGAAGGGCGTGAGCATCAGGCCCTCTTCCAGCCGAACCGGCATGTCTGCGTGATACTCGTGGAGTTCGATCTGGCCCAGTTCGATCAGTTGGCTCCACGGCCCATTCGAACGCAGGTACTCCGCCATGCGCGGGCTGCACCAGACCGGCATCTGCTTCGCGCCGAGCGCCTCACGCCCCAGGTACATCAGGCCGGTGTAGTGGCCGATGTGGGCGTGGGTCAGAAAGATGCCCTGCGGCATCGAGCCCTGGGCGTGGATCTGGGCCGGCAGATCTGGCGTGGCGTCCAGCAGCCACCAGCCGGTCCGCCCCTCGACGGCAGCGCTGGCGACCAGCTCGCGACGCCCTTCCGCCCGGGCCGCCTCACAGCGCGCGCATTCGCAGCCGATGTGGGGGAGGCCGGCGTCCTGCGCTACCCCCAGAACCCTGTAGGCGACTTGGCCGGTGGGCGGCGAAGGCGGCCCCAGCTCGTCCTGAAGCGGGGCCGGGCCCGCGCAGGCGAACAGGCCCAGGAGAATGGCAGAGAGCAGCCGCATCGCGTCGTATCGTATTTTCTGAAACGTCTTGCGTAGACACGCTTTCTGTTGAGCGAAACCATGGATCGAGCGCCCGAGAGTCTGGACCCCGAGGAACTGCTGGCTCACGCCGGCTGGGTCCGGGCTCTCGCCGTCGCACTGGTCGGGGAATCCCGGGCAGACGACTTGGCGCAGGCCACCATGCTGCGGGCGATCGAGCGTCCTCCGCGGCACAAGTCGAACATCCGGGCCTGGTTGGGGACGATCGCCCGGAATTTCGCTATCTCCTGGTCCAGAAAGGACATTCGTCAAAAGGAGCTGCTCCAGAAGCGCGTCTACGAAGATCGGAGGGACCGGGACACCGCGGCGGAATCCGCGGCGCTCCCGGAGACGCCGGATCAGCTCCTTGGCAAGAGTGAGGCCGCCTCGCAGGTGATGCAGGCGCTCCAGGACCTCCCCGATCCGGGGCGGCACCTGCTGATGCTTCGCTATGTGGAAGGGCTCACGCCCGCGGAAATTGCCGAGCGCTATGACATGAAACCGGTCACGGTGCGGGTGCAGCTTTCGCGGGCGCTGGAGGAGCTGCGCCGGCTCATGCGCCGCCGTTTCGGGGGGGATGGAATGGCGCCCTGCCGCGCGCTCCTCGCGCCTTTACCAGCCCCTTGGGTTGTTCCTCCGGCCGCCAGCACCCCCTGGTGGGGCAAGGCGGCGGTCGCCGGGGGAATCCTCACCGCCACTGCGGTGGGCGTGTATCTTTGGGACGCGTCGGGGTCCCCTCCGGCTGATCCCATCTCTGGGATCGTGGCCGAACAGGTCCGACCGGATGAGAGTGAACGTGATTCTGCGTCAGCCGAACTGGCCAGCGTGGAAGGGGACCCTGGCGCTTCTCGCCTCGAAACGACCCCGGCGGCCTTCGTGCTCCGCGTGGTCGACGAAGAGGGCAGCGGCGTCGAAGGCGCCCGCGTGCGCCTCCATCGCGAGGGCCAGTCGGTGGGCTGGGGCGGCACCGATGAGGGCGGCCAGCTGCGGCGTGACAAGGCGCTGGGCAGCGGCGTTCTGCAGCTGAGCGCGCTGAATCACACGCCGGAACTGCGGGCGGGATCCTGGGGCCTGGGCCAGCACAACTGGGTGCTCCCCGAGCGCCAGCTGATCGCGGGCACCGCCGACGGCGCCGAAGACGAGGCGGGCCGCGGGCTGTTCCTGGCGCTGGTCGGCGACGAGCCGCTCTACCGAGAAGGCAGTCCCGAGTTTGCCCTGCTGGGGCAGATCGATCAGCGCTACGCCAGCTACAAGCGCTTCCTGGTCGAGGTCCGCGACGGCGGGGAGTTCCGCTTCGCCGGTCTGCCCGCCGGCTGGACTGGGCATCTGGTCAGCAATGATCCGCGCTTCCGCATCGATGACCGCGGCCTGGACGAACGGGCCGATGGTCGGCTGCGGGTGCGCGCGGGCGAAAGCGATCTGCGCATCCGGCTCGCTGCCGTGCCGCGCCTGCGTGGCCAGGTCGAACCTGCCCCGGGCGATGCCTGGGACAGCCTGGCAGGCGCCGTCCTCGCCTTGGCGCTCCCAGAAGGCGTGGTCCGCGTCGAGCTCGACGAGACCGGCTGCTTTGAGGTGCTGCGCGATCCGCGCGAGTTTGAATCGCTGACGGTGCTGGTCCACGCGCCGGGCGGGGGCGACGGCCGCTTCCGCTTCGCCGAAGTTCCAGCTGACGGCGATCTGGGCGTGCTGCAGCTGGAAGAGCTGCCGGCAGTCGCGCTGCGCGTGGTCGATGCTACGGGCCGCCCCATCCCGGGTGCTCTGCTGCGAGCCTCCGCCCCGGAATGGCTGGCTTCATCGCTGACCGCCGGCGAGCGACGCACCGATGCCGAGGGCTACGCCGAGCTCACGCTGCCCCGTTCCAGCGAGGCGCTGCTGGTGCGCGCGCCTGGCTACACGCCGCGGCGCATCGAGCGCAGCGGCCTTGCGGGTGCGGAGTCCGTGCAGGAGATCGCGCTGACTGCTTCGAATGGACTGCGCCTGCAGCTTGCTGGCCCGCAAGGCCCGCTGCCGCCGGGTGCGGCGGCCAACCTCGAGCTGCGCATGGTGTCCGAGCAGGGGCTGCTCTCCAGCGACCCCGAACTCGACCGCGCGTTCGCGCCGCGGCGAGGAACGGTGCTGACCTCGGTGCTCAGCCAGACCGGCCTCATCGCAGCCCGGCTGCGTCCGGACGCCGAAGCCTGCATCGAGTTGGACGCGGTCCGCCCCGGCGAGGCCTTCCGCGTCGAGGTGCGTTCGCGCACCGGCGAACTCCTGCTGCAGCAGCAGCTGGCTCCGCTGGCTCCTGCCGGACGCGCCGACGTCGTGCTGCAGCTGCCGCGCGCGCCGCGCAGCTACGAGGGTGTCGTGCTCGGCCCCGATGGTCGCTCCGTGGCCGAGGCCGTCGTTGCCCTGCGCGCTCCGGTCGGCAGCGGCGCCGAAGCCGGCTCGCTGACCGCGATCACCGATCTGCAGGGTCGTTTCGAGTTCCCGGCGCTGTGGCGCGACGAGGTCGCGCTGCGCGTTTCCGCCCCTGGTTTTGCGCTCGCGCTCGATCCTGCCCGCGCATTGCCCGCGGCGGGGACGCCAGACACGCTGCGCCTGGAAGCTGGGCGCGAGTTCCTGCTCGAGGTGCGCGCCGCCGATGGCTCGGTGCGGATGCCGCAGCAGCTGACGATCCAGGACGAAGCGGGGCGCGCGGTGCGCGGCGCGACGGTGGAGGACGACGGGCGTCTGCGCGTCTCCGGGCTCGGCGCGTCGCCGCTCGAGATCGAGGTCTTCCTGGATGGCTGGATCTATCGCGAACGCGTCGATGCCACGACCACGGCCTGGACGCTCACGCTGCCAGAACGGATGCCACTGCCGATGCCGGACGACGGCTGGGCGGGCCCGGGCGCTGATGCCGACCTTGCGCCGCATCTGGTTCTGCGGCGGGCCGGCGAAGACAGCGCGCAGCTGGTCTTCCTGGTCCCGCACTCGGAGCTGGAGCAGCGCTGGGTGCTCCCGACCCGCGTCCTGCTGCCGGCAGGGGACTGGGAGCTTGAGGCTCCGGACGGCACCCGCGAGACGCTGCGTTACTGATTCGCCGCGCCGGGCGTGACGCTCTGCGTCAGCCGGAAGTCGTCCGCGTTCTGATCGGTGTCGGTCCCGTTTGGCACGCGCGCCAGCGACTGCGTGGTGCCCGAGTCATCATTGCCGGCGTGATTCGCTCCCTCGGTGACTCCGCTGATGATGGCCTCGTAGCTCATCGAATCGAGCACCGTCCCGCCTTCGAGCAGCTTGATGCCATCGCCGTTCGAGCCGCCGTTCTGGACGTTATTGTCCGCGGCGCCAAACAGGATCGACGGCGTGCCCGGCGGCAGCGAGGCGATCACGCTGCTGGTACCGAGGACCAGGTAGCCGCCCGCAGGAAGCGTGGTGCCCGCAGCCGACAGCGCGATCGTTTCGTAGACCACGTTGCCGCTGCCATTGATCAGCTCCAGCTCAACCGCGCTGAGATCGGCCGGGCCATTGCCGCGGTTGTAGATCTCGATGAACTCGGCGGTGTCGGTGCCCGGCTGGTCATAGTCGACCTCGTTGATGACCAGCTCGCCGCTGCCGCTCGAGCCGGCGTAGAGCGCGACGTCGGCGGCGTTGCTCGCTCCGACCACGCTGACACCAAAGCTGTCGAAGACCACGAAGGCGTGGCTCACCACGAAGCCATCCAGCCACAGCGGCAGGGTGTTCGGCAGGGTAAAGGTCGCCGTGGCCTGGCCGCTGGCATCCAGATTGCCCGCGTCGCCAGCCAGGTAGGGGCTGGTCCGCTTCAGCGTGCTGCGGAAGTAATCGCCGGTCGGGTTGAGCGGGATCGAGATGCCCTGATAGACCACGCCCGGCATGGTGCCATCGGTGGTTCCCAGGACGCGGTAGGGTACTCCGGCATAGAGCGAGCCGGCCTCCAGGCTCATGGTCACGGTGCCGCCCGTCGCCAGGTTGATCGAGTTCTGATCGAGCGTCAGCGAGATCGGATTGCAGTCGTTGCCGTACAGGCAGGCCACCCATTCCGGGTGATCGATGAAGGGATTGCGGTTGCCCTGAAAACTCTGGATCACGTCATTGCGCGCGATCTCGCGGGCGTCCGGCGGATCCTGCTCGTGCCACTGCAGCAGCGTGGCCAGATAACCCATGTAGGCCACCGACTCATTTTGACCGGTGTTCGAGCCGGCAATCAGCGCGCCGTTGTCGGTCAGGATCAGATCCGGCTCGCTGGCTCCGCTGCCGCCGTGACTGCCGCCCTCGTAGCGGACATCGAGGTAGAAGAGCGCGCGCGCCACATCGCCGCGACGGTCATGCCAGACCTCAAAGGCACCCCCGCTGCCGCTTCCCAGAGCCCAGTTCGAGTTGCCGGGGTAGACGCCGCTGCCGCCGCCGACACCGTTGTTGAAGTCGGTCGGATACTCAGCGCCCCCGGAGGCCGCGGCGTACGGCAACCGATCACGCGCGCCGTTGTACGCCGTGTCACACAGGAAGAGCTGGTGGCAATCCGTGTACGGATAGTTGGTCCCGCCATCCTGAGGAAAGCCGTAGCTGTTCGGCCAGGTGTGCTCCCGGTTGTAAGGCCCGCTGCCGCCGCCGACCTTGGCGTAGCTCGCGTTCTTGTACAGATCCAAGATGCGGCCGCTGTTGCCAGGATCCTGGTCGGCGGCCTCCAGGATGTCCCAGGTATCCGTGCCCGAGGACGTGTAGGGGAAACGCTGATGATCGTCGATCAGCTCGTGCAGCGTCGTGCGCAGGGTCGATGAGTTGGTGTCATCGACGGAGCCGTAATAACCGCCTTGGGGCAGCGCGGCCAGGAGCAGAGGGAGCAGGGCGCTGGGCACGGAAGCGACATTCTAGGAGTCTGACCCCCATGAGTGTGCTCGGGCCTCCCGAAGCCCTTGCCCACCAGCGGCTTGCGTTCAGATTCTCATCTCGGCCCCCTGGGCTGAGAATCAGGATCTAACTGATTGTTTTGAAAGGGGTTCGGGAGAAAAAGCCCAATGAAGGGGGGCAGCCTCTAGTGGGCCCAGACGGAGCTGGGAATCGGAGCAAGCGCGAAGCCCGGGCCGGCCCACTGCAGGCTGAGCGACTTCCCCCCTCGTGCGTTGAAATACTCAATTCTCACCGGATGCCAGCCTTCCTGCAGGCCGATGCGGCCGCTGCGGATCTCCGGCCCGTGCAGGCCGTCGTTCTCAACCACGCGCTGCTCGCCGATGTAGAAGCGGCTGCCGTCGTCGCTGCTTGTGCTGAAGGTGTAGATGCCATCGCGCGGCACCTGAATCCAGCCGGTGAAGGCCAGGGCGGCCATCTCGTCGCGGGGGAGCGGCATCAGGCTGGGGGCGGCGATGCTGCCGGTGATCTTGGGTTCGCGCTCCGCCATCTGGTCCAGGGTCTGCCAACCTCCTTCGAAGGCCGCATAGGCCAGGCCTGGATCGGGGGCGCGAAAGAACTGGGTCGCCTGACGCAGGTCCTTCGGGTCGATGCGTCGGAACTCGACGCGGAGTTCGCGCGGCGCGGCGCGGCCCTGGTCGTAGGCGCGGGCGCGCAGGGTGCAGCTCTTCGAGAGGGTGATCGGCTGCGTGGCCAGCGGCGCGTTCAGGTTGGGTTCGCTGCCATCCAGGGTGTAGTGGACCTGGGCGTAGCGATCATTGCGGGCGCGGATCTCGATCATCTGCGCATCGAGAAACTCGGTCTCGCCTGCGACCAGTTCAACCTCCGAAGGCACGTTGTAGAGCTGCAGGCCGGCCAGCGTCGGGGTGCCATCGCTGTCCTCGAAGATGACCTCCAGCCGCCGCGTCTTGACCGCCTCAAACGACAGCAGACGATTCGCGCCGATCGTGGTGCCGCGGGCAATCTCGACGCCCTCGGACTCGACGCGGAAGGCGGCCACGCGCTGGCCCAGCTGAATCGCCTCCTGCAGCGCGATGTGGTCGACGATCACCGGCGGATCAAAGCGGACGATGAAGCGCTGGTTCTCGCCGGCGATCCAATAGGTGTCGAGATCATCGTCGAAGACGTTGCCGAACCACTGCGGGTTGTCCTGCGTCGCCGCCGAGGCCACGCCGGGGCGCTGCGCCAGATCCTCAGCGAACATCGCGCGCAGCGTGTCGCCGAACTCGAGCAGCCGAGCAGCGTCGTTCTCATGCACGATCCCGCGTGGATCCACCGGAATGTTCAGCAGCAGGTTGGCGCCGCGGCCGACCGAGCCGTACCAGATGGCGAGCAGATCATCGATGCTCTTGACCCGGTCATCCTCGCTCGCGCGGTAGTACCAGCCGGGCCGGATCGAGACATCGGCCTCGCCCGGGATCCAGTGGGTGCCGCCACGATTGCCTTCAGTGAGCTCGCGGTAGCGCGGGGTTCCCGGGAAGTAGTCCGCGGCGTTAAGCGTGTTCCAGTTGGTCTCGCCAGCGAATCCGCGCTCATTACCCACCCAGCGGCAGCCGGGGCCGGAATCGCTGAAGATGATCGCGTCTGGCTGATGGCGATAGACCGTCGCGTGGAACAGATCCCAGTCGTACTCCTGCTTCTTGCCGTTTGGCCCCTCGCCGTTTGCGCCATCGAACCACACCTCAAAGACAGGGCCGTACTGTGTCAGCACCTCGGTCAGCTGACGGGCGAAGGCCTGGTTGTAGGGGTCGCCGGTTCCGTACAGCGGGTGGTTGCGATCCCAGGGCGACAGGTAGACGCCGAACTTCAGGCCGTACTCGGTGCAGGCTTCGGAGAGCTCGCGCAGCACGTCGCCGCGGCCGTTCTTCCATGGCGAGTTCTCGACATCGTGTTCGGTCTCAGCGCTCGGCCACAGGCAGAAGCCGTCGTGATGCTTGGCGGTCAGGATGACGGCCTTCATGCCGGCCTCCTTGAAGATGCGGCACCACTGCCGGGCGTCGAACTCGGTGGGGGCGAAGGTCTGCGGTGACTCATCGCCATGACCCCACTCGATGCCGGTGAAGGTGTTCATATTGAAGTGCACGAAGGCGTAGTACCGCAGCCGATGCCAATCCAGCTGGGCGGCGCTGGGCACGACGGCGTTGGGCGTGTCATCCGGCGCGAACGGGCGCAGCGCTTCCCGGATCACCGGCTCAAAGGCATCCGCCATGCGCATGAAGCCGAGATCGGTCGGGTGCGAGCCATCCACGGCAGCCTCGTAGTCGTCGCCCAGCAGCTCCGCGCCGCGCAGGTAGTGCAAGTGCTCGACGCCTTCGTCGAGCAGCGTCTCATAGGCGGTGCGCAGCGCGCGCCGATTGCCGGCATGATGCGCGGCGCGCCCCGGGTTGACGTGCGCGTTGGTGTTGATGCGATCCTCGACCAGCAGAATCGGCGTGTCCGGGCGCAGCTCCCGCAGGCGGCGCACAAAAGGTGCCGCGCGCTCGGCGACCATCTGCGGCCCCATATTGGGCAGGCAGTCGATGGAATAGAGCCGTGCCGGGATCTGCGCGAGCAGCTCGGCCAGTTCAATCTCCATGCGGCCATTCCCCGAGAAGCCGAGGTTGATCACGCTGTGATTCAGTCGGCGCCCCAGGATCGCGCTGTGCGTCATGCCGGGGCGCGAGGCGCTGGCGCCGTGGGTGATCGAGGTGCCATAGAACACGATCGGCAGCGCTCGGCTGGGGCGGCCGAAGCTCGCGAGCTCCGGGCGCTCGGTGGGCCGCGCGAAGCTGCCCTGCTTCAGGCCGATCTCGAGCGACAGCGTCTGGTTGTAGAGCGGCAGATACAGCAGGTAGTCGCGCATCCCGGCCGGCAGGCCGCGTGCCAGCGTGACCTGCTGCTCGACGGAGCTCGGCTTGGTCGCGCCGATCCAGCGCCACTCCTCTCCGAAGCGGCCATAGAGATCGAGGCCCGACTTGGCGCTCGCCGACATATGCGGGATCGACAGATTGCTGTCGGCCAGCTTCCAGCGCGCGTGAATCTCGCGCGAGTCGGTGCTGAAGCGCAGCACCAGGCCGGCGCTCTGCCGCGAAAGCTGCCAAACGCGGTCGCGGACGACCCCTTCGGCGTCGGCGGGGAGCCGGTCATAGGGGAGCGCGGTCTCGGTCCAGCCCTTGCCCTCCAGACCCAGGGTGGTGGCATCGTGCCAATGCAGGCCGTCCTGGCTGGCCTGGGCGCAGAGCGTCAACAGCAGCGTCGCGAGCATGCCCGTATCATGCCCGCCCGCACCGCAGCGTGCGCGCCGATTGATGACTCTGCCGCCCTGTCCGCAATGCTCCTCCGCGTACACCTACGAGGATCGCGACTTTCTGGTCTGCCCGGAGTGTGGGCACGAGTGGTCGCCGGATGAAGCCGCGGCGGCCGAGGAGGAAGGCGGCCTGGTGATTCACGACGCCAACGGCACGCGGCTGGCCGACGGCGACACCGTGGTGCTGATCAAGGACCTTAAAGTGCGCGGCTCTTCCAACTCGGTGAAGGTCGGCACCAAGGTTAAGAACATCCGGCTGGTCGACGGCGATCACGACATCGACTGCAAGATCCCGGGCTTCGGCGCGATGCGGCTGAAGTCGGAGTTCGTGCGCAAGGCCTAGGCGCGCCGGCGCCTAGGAACCCCCCGCAAGGGGTGGGGTAGGATGGAGGCATGGGATTCGCCGCCATCGCTCTGCTTCCCTTTCTGCTGGGGCCGGGTGCTTCCGATTCGCCGGAAGCGTCGCTTCAGCCGGCGCCACGGTACGCGCAGGATCTCACGGATGAAGAGGCCGTCGAGGTCTTCGTCAAGTTGGCCAAGGACAAGAAGGCGGTCCCCGATCTGCTGGTCTTCGGCATCGATGATCTGCAGAAGCGCTACGCCGCCAGCGCCGACCGGGCGCTGCGCGCCTTCGACAAGCTGGAGTCCGGCGAGGGCAAGGCCTCGGACTGGAAGAAGCTGATCAAGGCCGAGGTCGACACGCAGGAGGAGCTGGCCAAGGGCGTGTGGGCGGCCTTCCGCTACCGCAAGGAGGTCAACGATCAGCACATGCAGGTCTGGCGCCGCGGCATCACCGCCTTCGGCAACATGGGCGAGCATGGCAGCGAGTACCTCTGGGAGATCTTCGAGGACAAGCGCTTCTCGCGCGACGGCGGCTTCCGCGGCCGCTGCGTCGAAGAGATCGGTCGCACGCGCGACTACGAGCAGTACGAAGCTCTGCTCGACCTGCTCGATCACCACCTGGAAGAGGTCGTGGTCGGGGTGGGCAAGGCCTTTCTGCACTACGACAAGGCGCCGGGCAAGATCCGCCGCGAGTGCACCGAGAAGCTGGTCCGCGCCGTCGAGTCCTACCGCTCGCGCGGCCAGGGCGGCGAGAACATCAACGGCCCACGTATCTGGGGCAAGGTCAAGGGGCCGCTGATGGCTGCGCTCAAGTCACTCACCGGCAAGAGCTACTCGACCAGCCTCGACTGGACCAAGTTCTGGAACGAGTACAAGAACGACAAGGCGATGTGGTCGGATGACTAGCGCTGCGGGCTAGACATCCTCGAAGAAGTAGATCCGGTTGCCTTCCGGGTCCTCAACCTGGAAATCGCGCACACCCCAATCTTGGGTGGTCGGCGGGAACAGGATCTTGGCGCCGGCCTGTTCGTATTCGGCATGCAGGGCGTCGATGCCCTTCATGAGGACCTGATAGAAGGAGGTGCCGGTATGCCGTCCGTCTCCGCACTCGCAGACGCGCAGGTGCAGCGTGATCTTGTCGCGGTTCATCAGCGCGAGCCCGTAGCGCGCTCCTTCCGATACCCAGTAGAACTCGAACTCGACCTCGAAGCCGAGCTTGTCGCGATAAAAGGGAATGGCCTGCTTGACGTCCGCGACCCAGACGTAGGGGATGGTGTCGAGGAGCTCGGGTTTCGCTTCGGACATGGTCATCCTCAGGCTGAAGGCGCCGGCGCGCTGACGCCAAAGGGCAGACCATCCGGGTCGGCGTAGAGCGCCACGCGCGAGCCGTAGACCTCGCGGGGCTCGTCCAGGCAGCGCACCTCGTGCTCGAGCATGCGGGCGTGGAAGGCATCCAGGTCCTCGACCTGGAAGCCCGGCCGGCACTGCGGCGCGGCGGTCGGGGGCAGCGGGGTGGCAGCCTGGTCGGCCAGGTGCAGCGCGAGGCTGGCGCCCTCGGTCGCGAACTCGGTCCAGTGCGGCGACTCAAAGCGCAGCGGCAGGCCCAGGACATCGCGGTAGAAGGCGACCGCGCGCTGCATGTCGCTGACGAAGAGGATGGAGTACTGGATCCGCATGAGCATTCGGGATTCCGCCTAGACTAGGGCGCAACCGCCATTCTGGGCGGTGGCAGTTTTCCTGGATTCTCGCAATTGCGGGCCGCGTCGGCGGCATTGGCGTGGGGAAGACCATGACAGACGGCACTCTCCGACCCGACCCCGAAGCCCTGCTGGCACACAGCGGCTGGGTGCGCGCGCTGGCGCGCAGCCTGGTGGCCGACGCCACGGCGGCGGAGGACGTCGAGCAGGAGACCTGGCGTCGGGCGCTGGAATCCCCGCCGAAGCACGCCGGCAATCTGCGCGCCTGGTTGGCGACCGTGGTGCGCAGCGTCGCGGCGCAGCGGGGGCGCAGTGAGGGCCGCGCGACCGCGCGGCACGAGCGCTTCCGACGCGCGGCCGACCACGAGAGCGGAGCCGGCCCACGTCAGGCGCCGCCGCAGACGCCGGGCGAGATCGCCGAGCGGATGGAGACCTTCCAGGCGCTGGCCGAAGGCATCGGCAAGCTCCAGGAACCCTACGCTTCCGCGATCTATCTGCGCTTTGTCGAGGAGCTGTCGGTGGCGGAGGTGGCCAAGCGGCAGAGCGTGCCGGTGCCTACCGCGGCCACACGTATTCGGCGCGGCCTCGAGCTGCTGCGCGAACAGATGCGCGGCCGCTTCGGCGAGAGCTGGAAAGCGCGTTGTCTGGTCTTCGCACCGCCTGCCACGACGGCGGCGGTTCCCCCTGTGATTGCAGGAGCGATTGCGATGACCACCAAGACCAAGTTTCTGGCTGCTGCCGCCGTGCTGGCGTTGGCGATCCCGGTGTATTCCGTTCTGACCGCGCCCGGCGACCTCGTCGAGGAAGGCCGCGATCCAGCCGCCGTGGAAGCGCAGCTTCCGTCTGCGCCGGAGCCGATGTCGGTCGTGGAAGCGCCCGCGGCCGGGGCGGCGGAGCGCTCCGAAGTGGAAGCCTCTTCGGCCACGGCAGACACAAGCACCGACCCGCGGGCGCTGCGGGTGGTCGTTCGCGATGCCAGCACGCTCGAGCCGGTGAAGGACGCGGTCGTCTGGTACTTCGACCGCGCCAGCGAGAAGGACCGCGACTGGAACCGCGATCTTTTCTCGCGCTATGAAGACACGGAGACCCTGCTCGAGCGCTACGGCGAAGCCTCGCGCACCGACGGCGAAGGCCGCGTCACGCTGCCGCCGCGCAAGAGCTATGCCTACCTCGGCGCGCGCGCCGGCGAGGAGTGGGCTTCGACCTATCTGATGGAGGACCCGGCGACGGACGGCGGCACCGAAGTGGAGCTGCTGCTGCGGCCGTCGGTGTCATTCCGCGTCCTGGTCGAGGACGCGCTCGGTCGCCCCGTTCCGCACCAGCGCGTGGAGTACCAGGAGGCCTTCGGCGATGACTTCGCGCAGTGGCTGACGCCCGCCATGACGGATGAGCAGGGCATCGCGCACTTTCGCAACCTGCAGGACCGCCTCGCCGAGGGCAATCCCAACCTGATTCACCGCATCGCGGTGCCGATTCCGGGCGGCGTCGTGGCGCATGAGTTCGCCTTGAGCGATCCGCCTGCAGGTCAGATCTCGCTGCGACTCCCCGCGACGGGCTCGGTGCGGGTCAAGGTGCGGCGCCCGGACGGGACGCCGATCCCCGACGGCAAAGCGGTGCAGCTCCAGGAGCACGTCGCCGCCGCGGCCGAAGGCGACCTCCCGCGTCGCAATGCTCAGCGCGGCACGCAGATGCAGTGGGTGCGAAACGGCGAAGCGCGGTTCGAGCGCGTCGCGCTGAACACCCAGCTCGTGGCCTGGATCCAGGGCGCCGGGCAGCGTGAGGCGGTCGAGGTCATCGGCATGGGGCCGATTCAGCCAGGGCAGGAGGTGGAGCTCCTGCTCGGTGCCCCGCCCGAGCCGACGGTGGCTCAGCTGGAGGTGCGTGACCATCAGCGCGCGCTAGTGACCGAGGGCACTTTCAGTCTGAAGCAGGTCGTGCTCGCTCCGGGGTTGGACCCGGATCCGATCAGCAGCCGCACCAGCGCGCGCTCGGACGGCACCGTCTCCTTCCTGCAGGATCGGCTGCTCGACGAGAGCGGCCCGAGCCCGGCGGACGCGCGGATGATGCTCGTCCTGCTCGAGCTTGCCGAGGGTCGCGGGCGCTGGGGAGTCGCGAGCTGGGACATCGTCGCGGAGGCCGGTGCGCAGAAAGTTGGCGAGCTGGTGCTCGGCGAGCAGCTGATCTGCGCCGGCACCGTGCTGGGGGCCGACGGCCAGCCGCTGCCCTTCGCCGAGCTGGACCTGCGCGTGCCCGCGCCGTGGCCGCAGGGCGAAGACGATCAGATCTGGCTCAACTTCAAGGCCGACGCGGAGGGGCGTTTTGAAGTGCGCGGCACGGGGCTGGCCGATGGCGTGACTCTGCACGGATACGTCTCGCCGCCGCAGGTGGGCACGGCGAACAGCGGGGATGCGACGCCGGTCGAGCTGGCGGTGGGGCGTTCCGATCTGACCGTCTCGCTGGGCACGCAGGCCCGCATCGCCGGCCGCCTGCTGCTCGATCCCGAGGTCCGCGCGCGGCTGCTGCACCTGCGCCTCGAGGTCACGCCGATGGGCGAAGAGACCAGCGAGCATTGGATCGAGATCGATCAGGAGAACGGCCGCTTCTCGCGCGGTTCGCTGCCGGACGGCGCGGCGCAGCTCGTGCTCGGCGGCTCCGGGCGCCTCGAGCTGTTCCGCTCGGATTGGTTTGAGCTGCGCAGCGGCGAAGCGATCGTGCCGCCCGGCTGCGATCCGCTGGACCTGCGTGGGCGGATCTTCGTCCATCGCTTGCAGTTCCAGGGGCCGGCGGGCGAGCAGCCCGAGCGCGTTTCGGTGATGTTCCCGGACGAAGGCGTCGGGACGGCGGGCAGCGGGGTGATGACCCTGCTCACCCCGAGCGATCAGATTCTGGCCTCCTTTGAGGCTCCCGGGTATCGCTCGCTGCCGGCGCGGGTCATCCGCGGCGACGAGACGATCCGCCTCGAGCGTGGGGTGCCGGTGCGCTTCCGTCTGCCCGAGGGCGTGACGCTGCCGGCGGGGGAGTGGCAGCTGCACCTCCGCAAGCTTCCTGATGACTTCGGCTCGGGCGGCGCGGATCAACGCCTGGAGCAGACGCAGCCTGGGGTCGCGAGCTGGGAGGCCGAGCTGCCCCTCGCCGGGACGTACATGCTGGGCCTGGTGCGCGCCTACAATCGCTCGCAGGCCGGCGAAGCCGCGCCGCCCACCCCAGTTCTGTGGGCTGGCGGCAGTCCTTTCACCAACATCAGGGTTGCCGACCAGGCCGAACGGCAGACCATCGTGCTGGAGTTGAGTCAAGAACAGCTCGACGCGGCTGCCGACTAGGGCCGCCGCTGGCTAGAATCCCGGCGCGATGTGCTCGATTTTCGCGCTGCTTGGATACGCCGGCTCCGAAACCGCAGCGCGCGACCTGGCCCTGGGTCAGTCGCGCCTGCTGCGTCACCGCGGCCCGGACTGGAGTGGGCTGTACGCCGACGAGCGCGTCGTGCTCGCGCACGAGCGGCTGGCGATCGTCGGCGTGGACTCGGGCGCGCAGCCGCTGCGCAGCCCGGACGGCCGCCAGCTGCTCGCGGTGAACGGCGAGATCTACAACCATCTGGAGCTGCGTCGCGAGTACGAGGCGGACTACGCCTTCCAGACGCACTCGGACTGCGAGGTGCTGCTGCCGATGTGGCGCGCGCGCGGCGCCGACTTCGTCAACGAACTGAACGGCATCTTCGCCTTCGTGCTCTACGACAGCGAGACCGGCGACTGGCTGATCGGCCGCGACCCGATCGGCGTGATCCCGCTCTACTACGGCCGCGACGCCGAGGGCACGCTGCTGGTGGCTTCGGAGATGAAGGCGCTGCACGGGGTGTGCACGCGGATCGAGGAGTTCCCGCCCGGGCACGTCTGGCGTCAGGGCGAGGCCGAGCCGCAGCTCTACTACCAGCCGTCCTGGAAGGACTACGCCGCGGTCGAGGGCAGCCCGCTGGAGGCGGCCGATATTCGCGCCGCGCTCGAGGACGCCGTCCACCGTCAGCTGATGAGCGACACTCCCTATGGCGTGCTGCTCTCCGGCGGGCTCGACAGCTCGATCGTCGCGGCGATCGCGGCCAAGTACGCGCGCAAGCGGGTCGAATCTGGCGATCAGGAAGAGGCCTGGTGGCCGCGGCTGCACTCCTTCGCGATTGGCCTGGAAGCTTCGCCCGATCTGGCGGCGGCGCAGAAGGCGGCCGACGCGCTGCGGACGGTCCACCACGGCTTTGAGTACACGATCCAGGAGGGCCTGGACGCGCTCAAGGATGTGATCCGCCACATCGAGACCTACGACGTCACGACCATCCGCGCGTCGACGCCGATGTTCCTGCTGGCGCGCAAGATCAAAGCGATGGGCATCAAGATGGTGCTGTCCGGCGAAGGCTCCGACGAGGTCTTCGGCGGCTACCTTTACTTCCATAAGGCGCCCGACGCGCGCGAGTTCTTCGACGAGACCGTGCGCAAGATCGAGAGCCTGCACTGGTACGACTGCCTGCGCGCCAACAAATCGATGGCGGCGTGGGGGGTCGAGGCGCGCGTGCCCTTCCTGGACCTGCGCTTCCTCGACGTCGCGATGCAGGTCGACCCAGCCAAGAAGATGTGCGGCGGCGGCAAGATCGAGAAGCACATCCTGCGCGAGGCCTTCGACGGCGAGCTGCCCGACGAGATCCTGTGGCGGCAGAAGGAGCAGTTCTCGGATGGGGTCGGCTACGGCTGGATCGACGCGCTGCGCGACACCGCGCACGAGCGGGTCAGCGACCAGCAGTTCGCCGACGCGGCCTTCCGCTTTCCGCACAACACGCCGGCGACCAAAGAGGCGTACTGGTACCGCAGCATGTTCGAGGAGATCTTCCCCGGCGAGGAAGCCGCCAAGCTCGTCCCCGGCGGCCCCAGCATCGCCTGCTCCACGCCGACCGCAATCCGCTGGGACGCCTCCTTCGCCCACAACGCCGACCCCTCCGGCCGCGCCGTCGCCGATGTGCACGACGACGGGGTGTCGGGAATCGCTTAGGCCATCGAAATCGCCGAGATTTCCTGACATCGGCGAAAGATCCTCGGGCTTCTGTTCGGGAAGATCATGCAGGAACCAGAAGTCCCTCCACGTATCGAAGAGCTTCTGGCTCATCACGGCTGGGTACGGCGGTTGAGTCGGCACTTGGTCGCTGATGAGGCGGAAGCAGCCGAGGTGGAGCAAGAGACTTGGCGTCGGGCACTCGAGGCACCACCTCGCCACAGTTCCAACCTGAAGGCTTGGCTGGCGAGCGTGGTGCGAACTGCAGCAGCACAACGCCAACGTCGGCCGTATCGTCGCCATGAGCGTGCTGGCGGGAGTCAATCAGACGCACCAGGGGAGGTCGCCGTCAATAGCCAGCCGGACGAGTTGCTGGAAGAGCGTGAGACCTTCTCCATTCTGCAGAACGCGGTCGCCGAGCTGGAAGATCCATATGGCGAAGTGGTCTTCCTCCGCTACGTGAAGGAACTGCCGCCGAGGCAGATAGCCAAGCGCCTCGGGATTCCCGTTGGCACTGTGAAGACACGACTCCACCGCGGGCTCCAGCTCCTGCGCCATCGCGTACGTCAGCGCCTGGGTACAAACTGGCACGCGCGCTGCATGGTCTTTGTCCCCTCGCTTCCCGCTGCGGTCGCGAGCTCGATCCACACGATTGCCATGACTAAGACCGCTCAATGGAGCGCGGCCGCAGGGGTTCTCCTCCTTGGCCTGCCTTTGATCTACCTCGCTTCGAGTTCACCGGATTCGTCACCTTTCCAGGGCCCGCCCGAGGCGCAGGTTGCCGGGGTGTATGAGCTCGCCGCGCAGTTTCAGGTTGAGACCCCAAACGCGACGAATCGGTTGCCTGTGTCCGAATCCAGTCGCGACGCTGTATTGCGGATTCCCATCCGCGACAGCGAGGGGCGCAAGGTCTCGGTCCAGCAAATCTACGTCTTCCGCGACCGAGAGGTACACGAACTCGGTGCAGCCTCCGAGCCGAGCTCCTTCCTCTGGCCGCTTGATGAAGAGACGGCGGGAGTGGTCACCGTGCAAGTGCGGGGGCGAGTTCCCGAGGTGCTTTGGTTTGATCCGACGCAGCAGGATGAGATTCGTCTCGATGTCGGTCGCGAGCTCTTCGTGGAGGTGCCAAAGCTCGAAGAGCCTGAGCGTGTCCTTCGTCAGCTACGGCTCAATGTGGCGGCCTTGCGGCCCACCGTCGATCATCCGATCTACCCGTACCGCGAGCATTGGCCTGACCAAGGGCGGACAGTTGGCATGGTATTCGGCACGGGCCTCGCCGCGGAAGCAGAGGGAAGCCGTGCCCGGTTCTGGGGGCTGCCCGAAGAGCAAGAGTTCACTTTGCCGTTGCGGATGCAGGACTCCCTAGGTCGACTTGTGGGAGCGAGTCGAAGCTATGGCTCCAACTGGGAGTTGCCGGTCTCCACCCTTGCTGGGACGGTACAGATCACAGTCGAGCCATGGCCGGAATGGAGCCTCACGGTCGACTTACCTCCGGATCCGGTCTATCCCGAGAGAAAGCCCGGAGCCGGTGTCTACTTGGAGGATCGTTCGGGCCGCCTCAGCATGAGTTCCGTGACTTATGAAGAGCTCGAGCCGGGGCGCCGGGTCCATCTGCGCATCTCCAGGACCGATCGTCTTCCACCTTCAGACCATCCAGACGGCTGGCGAGCGCGAGTGAGAACCCACCTTGCCGGCGCTTGGGTGGAAGTTCCGTTCATTCTTCCTCATGAAGCAGGCGACCTTGGCTTGATCGAGATTCCCGCGCCCACGCTGTACCGAGTTCGGGTCCTGGACGAGAACGGTCAAGCCGTGCCTCAGGTCAACGTGCGCAGTCAGGGGGAAGCGGAATTCAATGCCCTGACGGATGGGGAAGGTTGCTTCCTCTACCCTTCCTTGGCGGCGAAAGCTGCGGGTGAGCTGCCTCCACGCAGGGAGTTCTTCGTCAGCACTCCTGGCTATATGCCGAACGTTCATGCGGTTCAGTTGAAACAGGAGGGTGCCGCTGAAATCACTTTGGAGTCCGAGCACGGTCTCGATCTTTCCATCCTCTTGAAGGACCATGCGGGCGAGATCGCTCAGGGTGGCGTTCTCGTGTTCCTGCGCTGCCAGGGGGACGATCTGCGGCGCCCAGGAGGGCTCTTTGGCAGAGAGCTGACGGACCTGGAGGATCAGTGGCTCGTCCCAGAGGCCATCGGGGCGCAGTATGGTCACAGGGGGGATCTATGGGGGGTGGAAGTCGCGACGGCTCTGAGGGAACGTGACCCCTCGTGGGAAGGAGGGGAAATGCGCACCAGGATTCTCGGTCTCGATCCGACGCATCCAGTCGAGCTTGTCATTCAGCGAAGCGGTGTCGAGCTGTACCGCGAGGAGTTCCCGGTCTGGCCGACTGGGCAGCTTGTGAAACGCAAGCTCGAGCTACAGCTGCCGGCGCCGGTGCGCGTCGAAGGCATCGTCTGCGACCCAGAAGGGAATCGGATTCCCGATGCGCATGTTGAAATCGAACTTGGAGACGAGCAGTCGGTTGACCTCAACTCCGACAGCTTTGGGGTTTTTGGATACGAGCCGATCTTCGTCGATTCGGTGCGGATCTCAGCAGCAGTCTCAGGGGGGGAGTACGTCGAGTGCGAGCCGATGGAAGCTCGTGCAGATGAGAGCGGCAAGATCTCCGCGACCGTCATTCTGAAGCCGGCTCATCCCATCGTGGTCGAAGTGCGTCACGCGGATGGCTCCCTTCTTGATGCCGAGGATCTCGATGCCCGAGTTGCGGGGGGCAAGGTTCGACTCTGGCGCGGGCGTGAGAAGCTGGGTCCGGGGAAGTTCCAGATCCAGGCTCCACGCGAGGGTCAAGTCGAGGTCTCGGTCTACTACGAGAATTGGCGCCATCGCGCCACACTCACGATTGGTCAGGAACCGTACGTGCTGCGGTTGATTCAACAGTATCCCGTACAGGTGCAGCTGCCCGAAGGTCTGGGGCCAGGCGGGCGAGTCACCTGGCTGAACTGTCGGCGCGATGCGCCCGAGCCGGGTTGGGCTTCCTTTGCGCTCTATGGGGATTCCCGCCTGCCGCCCTCTGTCGCGGGAGAGTATCAGGAGGCGGTACTCCTTCCGGAAGGCCAGTACACCGCCTCTCTCGACCAGGGTGTTGACGGCGCCTGGCTGACCGTCAGCGAGGAAGTCCGGTTCCAAGTGAGTCCTTCCGGTCAGGCCACGATCGACTTGCGTTCTGCGCGACCCGTCCCGCCTGACCGCGACTGAGACCGTCGAACCCTCCGGCCGTGCCGTCGCCGACATCCACGACGACGGGGTGTCGGGAATCGGTTCGGCCGCCGATTCTGGACGGCTGCTAGGCTGAATCAGAGAGAGGAGTTTTTTTCTCCTTCGATTCCGTTGCCGCGGGCTTCTGTGGGGGAAGACCATGACCCAGGCCCAGCCCGACCCATTTCAGGACGAACTGCTTGCCCACCGCGGGTGGGTCAGCAGACTTTGTCGGCATTTGGTGCAATCTCCAGCAGATGCGGATGAGTTGGAGCAGGAGGCATGGCGGCGCGCGTTGGAATCGCCGCCCCGTCACAATCGCAATCTTCGAGCCTGGCTCTCCGCTGTCGTTCGGTCGGCGGCGAATCAGCGCCTGCGAGGGGAGTCCAGGCTGACACGGGCGAGAGCCAAGCTGACTCTGGCAGCCGGTGAATCAGCCGAAGCGACGGGCGATCCGAGCGAACTCGCCGCGAGAAGAGAGACCTTCCGAGTCCTCCATGAACTCGTCGATCAGCTTGAGGCGCCGTATGGGGAGGTTGTCTTTCTGCGCTATGTCGAAGGGCTCCCACCCCGGGTGATTGCCAGGCGTCTGGAGCTTCCCATTCCGCTCGTGAAGTCTCGCCTGCAGACCGGGATAGGCCGATTGCGCGGTCGACTCTCAAAGCGACTCGGAAGTGATTGGCAGGCGCGCTGTCTGGTCTTCCTCCCCTCACTGCCAACCGTGGCAGTTTCGAAGATCTCGACAGCAGTATTGATGACTAAATCCAGCAAACTCGCGCTGGCTGCAGCCGCAGCCATTCTGGTGCTTCCGATCGCGACGGTGGCCTACCTCCAGACCGAAGCAAATCGTTCGGACAAGGTGGAGGCGAACGCGGTGGACCCTGCTGCAGCAGAGAGTTCCGCTGTGAGTCGGGTTGAACCGTCGATAAGACGAGACGAGCTCGCGTCAGCGAGCCGACAGGAAGTTGCCGCGGCAGAGCCGGTTGAGGGGGATGGGCCAGAGGTGCGCATTCGAGTGCGGGACGCAGAGACGAGGCAGGCGATTGCGAACGCTGAAGTCTTCGTCCTGGACTATGCACACCCAGACTTTGAGCAAGAGCGCTATTCGGCGGGGATGCGTGAACGACTGTACTTCCCACAAGAGGAGGCAGTCCTGCGTGAGTTTGGCCAGGTGGTGATGACCGGAATCGACGGCGTGATCGACCTCCCGCGACCCTTTGGGAGGTTCCTTGAGGTGGGGGCGTCGACGGATAGCAGTTTCATGAGTGCCAACGTCCAATGTGGGGAGGAAGGCGTCGAGAAGATCGAAGTAGATCTGCTGATGCGCCCCCGGGCGGACGTCAGTTTCAAGGTGGTGGACCACCTCGGGAATGCAGTCCCTCGGATGCGCGTCGCGCTCGCCTCGCGCACCGATGATCGGCCTTGGAGTGCCTCCAGCGTGCAGTTTGCGGTGACGGATGAGGTCGGCGAAGGGGTCCTGCGCAATACTCAGATCCATGCTCCCATTTGGATGCGAGGGGGAGCGGAAACAGCACTCGTTGCGCACGCGGCCACCACGCACCCTGTGGCCCTTCCTTGTGATCCGCTGGCGAATTCCAAGCAGCCGATCACGCTGCAGCTTCCTGCGACGGTGCGTCTGGTGGTTGGAGTCCCCGAGCGACTGGAGGAGTGGTTCTCCAACGGTTGGACAACGGGGCTCTGTCCGGAGTCGCATCCTGACCGGCCGGACAGTTTTATCGATCGTCTGACCAACTGGTCTGCGATCGCGCGGAGCGAGTACGTGGATGGACGGGTCGTCTTCCCGCACGTGGAACCGGGATTCACCGGGTCCTTGACGGTTCAGTTGCCTTGGTTGGAGAACATCCATGGTGTGGTGCAACGGATCGAGATCCCGCATGACGCACGAGGCGATGTGCACGTGGAAGTCGAGGTTCCGGACTCGCACGACGGGATTGAGTTCCGCTTCCTTGCTTCCGATGGAGAGGCGCTGGATCAGGAACAATTCCAGGTAAGCGCGTTCCCGGTTCGTTCCGGGGGTCCTCGCCTGCACGCTTTCAAGATCTACCCGCAGGAGCCGCATTCCCGCTTCTTCGCCGAGGATGCGAACTGGGTGCGCGAGTCTCCGCAGGGACGCCGCTATCTGGTGAATTCCTGGTCTCTGCCAGATCCGGATGACAAGTCTCGTGCGCATCACTTCACGAGCTTCGAGTTTGACGCGGGCGCGATCGACACGGATCCACGAGTCCTTCCGGTACAGACCTCGAACGAGCTGATTCTGAGCGGGAGAGTGGTGGACCAGGAAGGGAATCCGCTGGCGAATATTCGCGTCGGCCTGGATGGCCCGGGTCGGGTGGTCCCAGAAGCGAATAGGGGTTGGTTTGAGGGGCTCCACGTCTGGACGGGGCCTGAAGGCACCTTTGAAGTGCGTGGGCACCGCGGTGTGCTCAAGGAGCTGACTCTGATTCGTCCTGGGCACGCGATGGCGGAGTTTGAATTCACGGAAGGGGAGCGGGGCCGGGACTTCGTCCTGCCGTTGCCTCCATCCTTGGTCGGGGAGGTACTGACTGACGCCGGGATCTCGACGGAGTTGTTATCTGCTCGGGCGCTGTCTCTGCAGGGTGGGCGGGACCCCTTTGGTCTGCAGATCGCGATCGGGACGGGCAGGCTGCAGCCCAGCACGATCCGAGATGGGCTCTCGGAAGAAGAGTTGGCGGTGGCGATCTTTGACAGCTTTCACGAAGAGGTCTTTCGTTCGCGGCCAATTCGGATGCTGGGGCGAGGGGAGATTCGCCCGGATGATCTCAATCCGATCGACCTCCGTGGATTGCTCACGCTGTGGGAGTTGGAAGTGTTCAGCTCCGCGGGTGAATCGATCCCTGGCTGCACGGTGACGTTAGCCGGCACGAGCGAATCGACTCTGCTTGGACCGCGCTCCCAACTCGTAACAGGAAGGAAGCAGCTTGAGGTATTTGTTGATGCCGACGGTTACTTGGTTGAAGGCCCCATCCAGCTCACCGGCCGGGACCGGATTCAGCTTGAGTCCGGGCATGCCGTGACCCTCGTGCTGCCGGAAGAGATCGATCTGAGCTCCGAGCACGTCGACTACGTCTTGCGCGCAGTATCTTCCTCCACCCAGCCCGGAGTGCCCGAGCTGGTTCGAGAGGTATTCCTGCGCAAGTCCGAGACGACCCTGGTTCTTCCCAGGTCAGGTTCGTGGAAACTCTCGCTCTCGTCGCAGCGGCGCTATCCCGGAGAGGATCGGATTCGATCCTCGAACCGAAGGACTCCGTTGACTCTTCAAGGAAGCGAGTGGGTCTCGATCGAGGTCGAAGCCGAGAGCCAGGCCACACAGGTGCAGCTTCCGGTCACCGAACAGGATCTGAACCAACCGGAGCGGTGATGAGCGTCAGGCCGAAGCCGGGGATTCCGGGCCGGCCTGCCAGTCGCCGAAGTGGTCGGCGCCGGTCTCGGTGACGACGACGATGTCTTCGAGGCGGATGCCGAAGGACCCGTAGATGTAGATCCCGGGCTCGTTGGAGAAGGTCATGCCGGAGGCCATGCGCACGCGCGAGCCGCCGTCGAAGTAGGGGTCTTCGTGGCCTTCCATGCCGATGCCGTGGCCGAGGCGGTGGCCGAAGTACTCGTAGCCGGGGCCGTAGCCGCCGCGCTCGATCACCGCGCGCGCCGCGCGGTCGACGTTGCCGCAGGGGTCGCCGGGGCGCATCGCTTCGAAGGCCGCCTTTTGCGCGTCGCGCACCAGGTTCCAGACCTTGGTGACCTCCGCGCTCGGCTTGCCACCCAGCACCCAGCTGCGGGTGTTGTCGGACTTGTAGCCGTGCAGATCGCCGCCGGTGTCGACCAGGATCACGTCGCCTTCTTCGACTTTGCGGTCGCCGTAGCCGCCGTGCGGGTAGGCCGCGGCCTCGCCGATCAGCGACAGATCCCAGATCCCGCCCAAGCCGAGCTTGGCCTGGGCGCGGCGCATGAGCCGCGAGATATCCCGCCCGGTCATGCCGGGGCGCACCTCGTTCGCCGCCGCAACGATGCCCTGCTGCGTCAGCTCGTTGACCTTGCGCAGCAGCGCGAGCTCGTGCTCATCCTTCCGCCCGCGCAGCTCGACGATCAGATCGAGCGCCGCGGCGACGCGCGAGCCGCCCATCTCTTCCTGCAGACCATGCACGAAGCGATGGCGCAGCGCGGGTTCCACGCCGAGCCGCCCGACTCCCTTCTCTTCGAGCGCGCTGGCGAGCGGCGCGAAGGGGTACTCGTGCTCATCCCAGGTCAGCACCTCGCCGCCGGGGCCGCCGTCGCGGTCGATCCGCAGCCGCGCTTTCTCTTCCTCAAAGGCCGGGCACAACCAGATGTGACTGCCGTCGGCCAGCACCACCAAGCTGAAGAGGCGCTCGCTGTGCCCCCAGGTGGTCCCGGACAGGTAGCGCATCGTCGCGCCGCCTTCGCAGATCATCGCGTCGAAGGGCGAATCGCTGAGCAGCGCGCCCAGACGCTGACGGCGCGCCGCGTGCTCGGCGGTCGAGATCGGCTCGACGCTGCCGGACTGATCGCTCAGATCGGCGAACAGCTCGTCGGTCGCTGCCTGCAGATCCGCGGCGCGGGAATCCGGTGGGGTGCCGGCCTCGGAGGCGGGGGTGTTCTCGTCCATCTTCTTGCCGCAGGCCCAGGCGGCGCCGAAGGCAGCCGTACCCGCCAGGCCGGTGAGAAAGGTGCGTCGGTCGGAGCTCATGAGGTGGGGCGGGCCGCGCGGGCCCGCTTGCAAGCCTAACGATCTCTGTGCGAGAGTCCGGGCTGCCGTCACGCCGATGACTCTGCTTCGCCCCCGTCCCGCGCTGGCAACTGCCGCCGCTCTGTCCTGTCTGCTGTTTTCCCGCTGCGGCCCGGACGCCGCGGCTGATCCTGCCATGAAACTCTCGGACCCTCCGCATTGGATCGCGCACCGAGGCGACTCGGCGCACTACCCCGAGAACACGCTCAGCGCGGTGCGCGCCGCCTTTGCACTCGATCCGGCGCCGAGCTGCGTCGAGATCGATGTCCAGCTGACGCGAGACGGGCAGCTGGTCGTCGTCCACGACGACGAGCTCGCACGCACGACGGGCTCGGCGCGCAAGGTGTCCGAGTCCGACTGGGACGAGCTCAAGGATCTGCGCGCGGGCTTCGCCGAGAAGTTCGAGCAGCGCTTCGCCGAGGAACCCCTGCCTCGGCTGGCCGAGGTCCTCGACCTCGCGGCCGAAGCGGACGGCGGCATCATGATCGAGGTCAAGCCGCGCGCGGCCGGCGCCGCGGTCGGGCGTCTGCTGCAAGAGCGTGGTGAGGTCGATCGGCACCTCGTGGCCAGCTTCGAGCCTGCTGCCCTCGCCGCCGCGGAAGAGGAGGCGCCGGGCGTGCGCAAGCTGCTGCTGATCTCGCAGCCGGTGGAGGCCGATCTGGCCTTGGCCGAGGACCTGGGCGCCACCATCCTGGGCTGTCACCACGACCACGCCACTCCTGAGATCGTAGCCGCGGCCCACGCCGCCGGGCTGTACGTTTGGACCTACACCGGCAACGACGCCGCGCGCGCGGCCACGCTGAAGCAGCGCGGTGTCGACGGCATCATCTCCGACCGCGTCGGCGAGCTGCGCGCCGAGCTGGCCGCGGGCGCGCAGTAGACTTCGGGCCATGCAAGCGCTCGTGCTCCCGTACGACGGTCACGCACCCCAGCTGGGGGAGGAGGTCTTCCTGGCTCCGGGCGCCAAGCTGATCGGCCAGGCCACGCTCGGGGACCGTGTTTCCGTCTGGTACAACGCCGTGGTCCGCGCGGATGTGCATTGGATTCGGATCGGCGCGGACAGCAACATTCAGGACGGCGCGGTGCTGCATGGCCAGAAGGGCGAGTTTCCCGTCGAGCTGGGCGAGCGCGTTTCGGTCGGTCATCAGGCCACGGTACACGGCGCGATCATCGAGCATGATTGCCTAATCGGCATCGGCGCGCGCGTCCTCGACGGCTGCCGTATCGGCCACCATTCGCTGATCGCCGCCGGGGCGGTGGTGCGTGAAGGCACCATCATCCCGCCGCGCTCGCTGGTCGTGGGGGTGCCGGCCCAGGTCAAGCGCGAGCTGAGCGAGCGCGAACTCGAGATCATCGCGCGCACGCCAGGCCGCTATCGCGAATACGCGCGGCTCACCGCGGCCGCGCTGCACGCGCACCGCAACGAGCTGGCCTAGCTCTCGTCCGGCTGGCCACTCAGGGTGTGGTTGCCGAAGCGGTTGATGGACACCGCCTCGTCGAAGCTGAGCAGCCCCATGCGCGGGCGCGCCGGGGCGAGCGCCTTGCCGATCGTGATCATCAGGAGCGGCGCGTGCGTTTCCGGCAGCGCGAGGATCTCGGACACCTGAGCCGGATCGAAGCCGATCATCGGGCAGCTGTCGTAGCCCATGTCCTTGGCCAGGAGCATGACCGTCTGGCCGGCGATGCCCACGGAGCGGACGCATTCATCGCGCTCGAGCGCGTCGTTGCCGGAATAGAAGCCCGGCACCATCTTGCCGAACATCTCCTGGACGTTCTCGGGCGCGTGGCGGAGCTGCCGCGTCATATCCTTCCAGGCGTCCATCCGCCCGGTGATCACCAGCGTCAGTGAACAGTCGCGGACCTGCGCCTGGTTCCAGGCGGCTGCGCACAGCTTGGTCTGCACCTCGCGGTCGGTGACGGCGACGAAGTGCCAGTTCTGCATATTGAAGCTGGTCGGCGACAGCATGGCGTGGCCGAGCAGATGACGGATCTCGTCCTCGGTCAGGCGGTGCTCCGGGTCGTATTGCTTGACCGAACGGCGCTGGCGGATGGCGGCGGTGACTTCCATGGGAGGGGGGCGCTTGAAGCGCGGCGCGGGCAAGTCTAAGCCTGGGGGGATGATTTCACCCCCGGATGCCCTGAGCCGAGACGATTTCGTGCGCGCGGTCGATGCCGCGATCCGCGAGCGCCGCACGCGCAAGGTGCTGGCTGGTGCCGGCGAGGATCCGCAGGCCTTCGAGGCCGCGCTGCGGTCCGCGCTCGAGCAGGCGGGCATGGCGCCTTTCCACTTTGCCCGCGAGGAACAGGTGCCCGAGCCCTGGCGCTTCCGCGTCTTCGTCGGCGAGGGTCTGAAGCAGGTGCACCGCGCGCTGGACGAGGCCGAGATCCTCTACGGCAAGCTGCCGGCGATCTTCGACGGGGCCGGCGCGGTGGTGCAGGCCAGCTGGCTGCCCGAAGGCCGGCCCGAGCGGGACTGGGAGCACCTGGCCGCCGCCGCCGCGGCCGCGCAGAACTTCCTACTGGCGATGCACGCCCGTGGCTATGGCAGCTACTGGTGCAGCGCGCCCATCCTGGGGCAGGCGGCCGCGGCGCGGATCTTCGGCCAGGCGGAAGGCGAGAGTTACCTCGGCACGCTGTTCTTCGGCGCGCCGCTGTCACCGGAAGACGAGGCCGAGCGCGGTTTCATCGGCAAGATGCATGCCCGCCGCACGCCGGCTGCGGCGTGGTCGAGCTGGAACGAAGGCTAGGCGCCCGGCCTAGAAGCGGACGCCGACGCCGATCGTCAGCATCAGGCGGTACCAGTCCCAGTCGTTCTCGGCGCTGGTCAGCGCGACCTGGTCGCGGACCACTTCCTGGGTCTGGCCCAGGTGCGCCAGCAAGCCCAGCTCGAAGAAGACTCCATTGTGGAGGTGGCGCTGCAGCCCGGTCCCTGCTTTCAGTTCGAGGGCGGAGTGGAAGCGGTGGGATTCCGTGCCGTCGTAGAAAGTGTCGGGGTCGAGAATCGACAGGCCCAGATCGCCGAAGGCGCGGGTGTTGTCGAGCCAGCCGCCTTCGTCACCGAGCTGCTCGGTGTACCAGCGGGCGCCGGCAGTCCAGCGCATGAAATCGACCTCGCCGGGCCAATCGAAGGTCCAACTGCCGCGGCCATACTGCACGTAGGGGGCAAAGCCATCGGCATCCTCCCATTCGTAGGCAAGTTCATAGCCCTGCTCATCCATCTCGGTGTTGGCCGTGCCGGCCGGACCGTCGATGTCGAGGTCGCTGGGATAGGTGACGTTCGCCGTCAGGCGCACGTTGTTCTGCACGGGCTGAAAGCCTTCGTCCGTGAAAAACGCACACGAGCCGAGCGAGCCGGCGAGCAGCAGAGCGGGAAGGACGATGCGCATGGTCCGAGTTTATGGGATCGGCCGTTTCGACTCGATCTTTGACCCAATCTGGGCGCCGGTGTCGTCGTTCTAGGAGTCCGGGCCGCTCAAGCGCGCCCACGGTGCGCCGCACCCTTCCCGTAGACTGCAGCCATGCTCGCTTCCGCATTCCTAGCCAGCACCCTCGCCGTTCTTGCGCTTCCCCAGGGGGATGACGCGATTCCGGTGCCTTCCCAGCTCGACCGCGTGACCATCTATTCGGGTCAGGCCATGGCCGAGCGCGTCTTCCTGGTCGAGGCCGGAGAGCCCGGCGCGATGACGGTGCGCGTCGGGCCTTTGCCGATGACCGCCGATCGCGAGTCCTTCCAGACCCGCGTCCAGGGGGCTTCGGCGGTGCTGCAGGGCCTCGAAGTGCGCCAGCGCACCGGCGAGCTGGCGCAATCGGAGCGTGACCAGCTGCGGCTGCGGATCGCCGCCCTGCGCGACGAGCAGCGCGCGCTGGTCGCCGAGCGGGAAGCCATCACCGCGGGGCAGGGCATGCTCCAGGCCGTGATGAGCTCGGTGGGCCAGGACGGGCTGACGGGTTACACCGGCATGACCCTCGACAATGTGTTCGATTTTGTGACGCGGCAGAGCGCGGCGCTGGACGGCCGCCTTCAGGCCTACGAGCAGAATCGCCAGAAGATCGAGGTGCAGATCCGCGACCTCGAGCAGCAGCTCGGGGGCCGGGCGAGCGCGGCGCGTCCCTACCAGGAGGTGGACCTCAACCTGTTTTTCCAGAGCGCGGGTACCGCCGAAGTGCGCCTGCTCTACCTCGTGAGCGGCGCATCCTGGGAGCCGGTGTACGACCTGCGCCTCGATCCGGATCTGACTGGTGTGGACGTGGGCCTGGTGGGCCGCATCTATCAGCAGACCGATGAAGACTGGGAGGGCGTGCAGGTCATGCTGTCGACCGCCCAGCCGCAGCTCGGCCTGGATCCGCCCGATCTGCCGCGCCGCTGGGCCCGCGTCTTCGAGCCGGCGCGTTCACGCCGCGGGCTGGTGAGCGCTTCCGCTGCGCCTTCGGAAGACCTCGCGGCGCTCGAGTCGCTGGGCTACCTGGATGAGGATGGCATGGCGGATAAGCGAGCCGAGCTGGGGCGCGAGGCGGCCTTCGTCGCCGCCCCGGTGGCGTCGGTCCAGGATTTCGGGCTCAGTCAGCAGTTCGCGCTGCCCGAGCGGGTGGATCTGGTCTCGGGCACGCAGCCGCGCCAGTTCCGTCTGGTCGATGTCCCGCTCGAGGTGCGGCCGGAGCGCTACATCGTGCCCTCGCTGAGTCAGCAGGCCTACCTGCGCGCCGAAGTCACCAGCGAGGCGGCGGCACCGCTGCTGCCGGGCGTGGCGCGCATCTTCCTAGGCCCGGACTACCTCGGCGAGTCCAGCTTCCCGCTGCTGCGCCAGGGCGACTCGACCACCCTCAACCTGGGCATCGACCCCAACCTGATCGTCGAGTACGAAGTCGTGCTGGATCAACGCGAAGAGCCGGGGCTGTTCTCGAGCGAGCTCAGCCACACGCATTGGTACGAGGCGCGCCTCAAGCTGTCGGCCGCAGCCCGCGAGCCGGTCGAAGTGCTGATCGAGGAAGTGCTGCCGGTCCCGCAGGACGACCGCATCAAGATCAGCCCGTACAAGATGCACGCTGGCGCACTGGCGAGCGAGCAGGACATGGAAGATCGGGCCGAGAAAGGGGTCTGGCGCTGGCGGATGAATCTGCGTCCTGGGCAGGAGACTGCGATGCGCTGGGGCTTCGTCGCCAAGTTCAACGAGAAGCTGACGCCCGTCATCGACGACTAGTGAGTCTGACCCCCATGAGTGGGCTCGATTTTCGAGTCGACCCGTAACTTTCGACCTCCCAAAGCGTCCTCTAGGTGAACCCACCTGGAGGACGCTTCTTGTTTCACCCACCCTTCTGCCCGCGCTTCGGCTG
>PAHY01000009.1 GCA_002705055.1 Planctomycetota bacterium | reverse complement strand
GGAGGAAGGCAAGCGGCGCTCCGCTTCTCGAGCCTGCGTGCGAGAGTGCTTCGAGGCACTTGGAGGTGTGCTTGCCTCCGATCTCCCAATCCGACTGCAAACGGACAAGAAACGCACCTATCCCACCGAGTGCAAGCGTGCCAACTTCCACCGAGTTCTCTATCACCGCACGACGGACAGCCGTAAGCGCCGCGACTACCGGAACTTACTCTTCCCGATCAATCACACCCTCGCGATGATGCGAGATGGCATGTCCTGCCTCGTGCGGCGCAGTTGGGGTGCCGCCAAGAAGATCAAGGGGCTCCAGCGACACGCCTGGCTGTGGACGGCGTACCGAAACTACGTCCGCGGCGTGACGGTGAGAACGAGAACGACCCCTGCCCAGTCGGCAGGGGTCTGTGATCAGCGGTGGAAGCTGAAGGAGGTCCTGAGGTGGCGCTGGCCGCTGCAGATGTCGCAGCCATGAGCCCACTCAAGGGGGTCAGACTCGCTACTTCCCGATCAGGAAGTGGCAGACGTCGCTTTCGCGCATGACATAGTCGCGCCCTTCGGTACGCAGCTTACCGGCGGCTTTGACCTCGGCCTCGGTGCCATGCGCGACCAAATCATCGACTGAATAGACCTCGGCGCGGATGAAGTGCTTCTCGAAGTCGCTGTGAATGACCCCCGCCGCCATCGGCGCGCGGTCGCCTTGGTGGATGGTCCAGGCGCGGATCTCCTTCTCGCCGGCGGTGAAGTAGGTCTGCAGCCCAAGCAGCTTGTAGGTAGCCTGAATCAGGCGCTCGAGGCCCAGCTCGGCGATGCCGAGTTCTTCCATGAACAGCGCGCGGTCGTCGTCGTCCATGCCACGCAGCTCGAGTTCCATGTCAGCGCAGATCGGCAGCCACTCGCAGCCGGACTCCGCGGCGCGCGCGGCCACGCGCTGGGCCAGCTCGCTGCTGCCATCGAGATCCTCGTCGGACACGTTGGCAACGTAGAGCATCGGCTTCATGGTCATCAGGAATAGCGGCTTCAGCGCCGCGCGCTCCTGGTCTGTCCAGGTCTCGCGTCGCAGCTGCTTGCCCTCCTCGAGCAGGCCGGCAGCCTTCTCGAAGGTCGCCTGTTGGAACTGCAGGTCCTTATCGCCTAGGCGCGCCTTCTTGGCGACGCGCTCGACGTTGCGCTTGACCGTCTCGAGGTCCGCGAGCGCGAGTTCGAGTTCGATCACCTCGATATCGGCAATCGGATCAACCGGATCTTCGCGCACCACGCGGTCGCCGCCGAAGCAGCGCACCACCTGCATGATCGCGTCGCACTCCTTGATGTTGCCGAGGAACTTGTTGCCCATGCCCTCGCCTTCGGAGGCGCCTTCGATCAGGCCGGCGATGTCGACCACCCGCACCACCGCCGGGATGACCTTTTGGGTCTTGACCCGTTCGTGCAGCAGTTGCAGACGCTCGTCCGGCACCTCGACCTGAGCCACGTTCGGCTCGATCGTGCAGAACGGGAAGTTGCCGACTTCGGCCTGGGCTGAAGTCAGGGCGCTGAACAGGGTGGACTTCCCGACGTTTGGAAGCCCGACAATTCCGCAGGAGACGCTCATCGGAACCGCGGATTGTACTCTCGTCGGAGCCGATGCGACTCCCTGCCCGCCCTCTGTTCCCCGCCCTGCTGCTGGCCTCGGCGCTCGCGGCCTGCACCGCCCCCTACCCCCGGCAGGTGATCGGCCTGCAGGAGGACGCCTGGAATCGCGGCGACCTGGAGGCCTTCCTCGCCGAGGGCTACCTGGACACCCCCACCTTGACCTTCTTCGGCGCCAAGGACCCGGTGGTCGGCTATCAGGCGGTGCTCGAGCGCTATCGGCAGAGCTACCAGGAAGGCGGCGCCGAGATGGGCGAGCTGGACTTCAGCCATCTGGACGTGATCTACCTGGGCGACGAGCACGCGCTGGCCCGCGGCCACTGGCACCTGAGCTTCTCCGACGGCTCCACTTCCGAGGGCTGGTTCACCCTGGTCTTCGTCGAGACCGACGAGGGCTGGCGGATCCTGCACGATCACACCAGCGAGCTGGAAGCGGACGAAGACTAGTCGACGCGGTTGCGCTCGGCCGCGACCTCGCGGGCGAAGTTACGCGCGAACAGGTCCAGCACGTCTTCCATCTCGCTCCAGCGCTCGGCGACCGAAGTCGCGCCGCGCGGGCGCGTCAGGACGACGGCCAGGACCTCGCCGGTCTCGCTGTCGCGGAAGATGCCTTCGATGCCGAGCGTCTGCAGCCGAATCTGTCGGCGCAGCGTTTCGCCGGTCCCGCCGCGCACCGGGTCGCCGTAGCGCAGGCCGGCCAGCCGCATGCGCATCTGCACGACGCCCGGGGCCGCACCCGGCGCCAGCCGAATACCCACTTCGCGCAGCCGGGCTTCGACGCGCGTGCGCAGCGTCGACTCAATGCGCGCGGTGTCAATCGCGGCGAGCGGACCGGGATCCGGGCCGGAGAAGTCGACTTCGACGTGAGTCAGCTGCAGCGCCGAAAAGCCACGCAGCGCGCTGCTGCCGGGCGCTTCCCACTGATGCCGATTGCGCGGCGCCTGGACTTTGACCAGGCCGGACACATCACTGTGCAGCAAGGACATCGAGGGCGGACCCGAGGGAACCGCCGCGCAGGAGGCGAGTAGACTCGCCGCAAGGAGGGTGGGGACGCGCATGGCGTGGCGGGATTCTACGCCTCGGCAGGCGGGCTGCCCACGTCCGGCACATTTCCTGCACGGCCGGCCCGACTTCCTAGCCAGGCGGGCACAGCGGCGGCGAAAAAGGCCGGAATCAGCTCGTAGAGCGCGCCCTTCAGGACCGGAGTGAAGAACCAGATCAGGGTGACCGCGAAGCCCACCCAGATCGAGCTCAGCGCGTAGCCAGGCCGCACCGGTCCGCGCAGCACGCGGCAGAGCACCAGCGGGCCGAAGGCGGCACCGAGCGCCGACCAGGCGAACAGCACCTGGGCGAAGATCGTCTCGGTCACGGTCAGCGCCGCGACGATGGCCGCCAGACTGATGCCGACGATGGCGAGCCGGTCCAGGCCCACGCGCTGCGCCGATCCGCGATGCGGCAGGTCGTGCGCCACCGTCGCCCCGCAGACCAGCAGCTGACTGTCCGCGGTCGACATGATCGCCGACAGCACCGCGGCGACCAGCACGCCGGCCGCGACCGGCGGGAACAGATCCGTGGTCAGCCGCAGCAGCACGCCCTCGCCGTCGGCAAGCTGTTCGACCAGCACCCGACCGCACCAGCCGGCCGTGAGCATCCCGGCGTACATCAGCACCGCCCAGACGATCGAGATCCAGGTGCCCACCTTGAGGTCGCGTTCACTGCGGATGGCCATGAAGCGGTTCACGACATGCGGCTGGCCGGGATAACCCAGGCCGATGCCGAGGAAGCCCGCCACCAGGCCGAGCGCCGCCCAGCCCGCCTCGCCGCGGAAGGGATCGCCCAGCCCGCGCGCGTCCAGGCCGTCCAGCATCGCGCCCACCCCGCCCACTTCGATCAGCGCCGCGATCGGCACGATGACCGCCGCCACCGCCATGACCAGGCCCTGGATCAGATCGCTGATCGAGGCGGCCCAGAAGCCGCCGCTCATCGTGTAAAGCAGCACGATGCCGCCGCCGACCAGCACCGCCTGCCCCATCTCCATATCGAGGGTTTCGGCGAAGGTCTTGCCGGCCGCCTGAAACTGCGAGGCCACGTAGGTGCCCAGCGAAAGCAGCACGACGATCGAAGCGCTGATCGTGATCGCGCGCGCGAGCCGGGGCGGAGCGCCATCGGCGAGCATCTCGGTGAGCGTGACCGAACCCTGCTCAAGCGAAAGCCGGCGCATCGGCCGGGCCACCACGAACCAGTTCAGGACAAAGCCCCCGAGGCAGGCCGGAAAGATCCAGATCGCCGAGAGCCCGCCTGCGAAAGCCGCGCCGCTGACCCCGAGCAGCGACCAGGCGGAAGAGGAACTCGCCGCGGCGCTGATCGAGGCCACCCAGGGCCCCAGTCCGCGCCCTCCGAGGTAAAACTCCGCGCCGTCACGACTGCGCCGCGACGCCCAGGCGCCAATGCTGAGCAGGAGCACCTTGTAGATCACCAGAGTGACTAGCAGCGCGGTCGGCCCGTCCATGGTGCCAGTGTATTGCGGACGAGCTCTGGACTGGATAACCTGCGCGGAGCTGCCCCCCCCAGCAATCCGTCGGCCTTGCGGCTGTACACCGCGCTCCTCCTTCGTTTCGCGCTCGTTGTTCTGGGGGTCACGACCCTCTCGCGGGTCTTCCTTGGTTTCCAGTACCTGGAGCGGCTGCAGGCCGCGCAGGGTTGGGGCTACGTCCTCCTCCAGGGGCTACGCTTCGATCTTGTTCTACTGGGGCTGCTGCTGATCATCCCGGGAGTCCTGCTGCCGTGGCTGCTGCTGTCGCGACGCACTGCAGACCTCGGTTGGCGACTCACTCAGCTCTACCTCCTCGCCATGGTGCTGGTGATCGGCTTTCTCGAGTTCGCCACCCCCTCCTTCGTCGAGGAATATGACACGCGGCCGAACTATCTGTTCGTCGAGTACCTCCGCTATCCGAAGGAAGTACTCGCCACCTTATGGGGTGCCTATCCCGCGCAGCTGCTCGCTTCGGCCATCCTGCTTCCGGCACTGGGATTCGTGCTCTGGAAGCGCGTGCTTCGACTCCCGACGGAGCGCCGACCGCAGTCCAGGCTGCCGGTCCTAGGCAGTGTGCTGGCCTGGGTGGCGCTCTGTCCGCTGGCCATTCGATCGACGCTCGACCATCGCGCGGTGAATCCGAGCACGGTGGCGACCTCAGCCGACGCGATGGTCAACACCCTGCCGCTGCCCTCGGCCTACACGCTGGCCTACGCCCTTTACGAGACGCGGCTCGAGAACGAAGGCGGCTATCACTACGGCGAACTACCCGACGCAGAGGTCTTCGCCGAGGTCCGCCGTACCGCTGGGATTCCCGCGGACGCCGAGTATCCCAAGCAGGCTCCGACGCTGCACGAGTTCGTGCCCAGCCGGAAGCACGAGCGGCCGCTCAACCTCGTCATCATCCTTCAGGAGAGTCTGGGCGCGGAGTTCGTCGGCGCGCTGGGTGGCCCGCCGATCACGCCTCGCCTGGACGCGCTCGCTGAAGAAGGTCTGTGGTTCTCTCAGCTTTACGCCACCGGGACTCGTTCCGTGCGTGGGATCGAGGCCGTATTCACTGGCTTCCTCCCCACTCCGGCGCGCTCTATCGTCAAGCTTCCGCGCACCCAGCGCGGAGTCTTCAGCCTGGCCAGCCTGCTGGCGGAACAGGGCTACCACACCTCCTTTCTGTACGGCGGCGAGGCGCACTTCGACAACATGGCGCGCTTCTTCACCGGCAACGGGGTGCAGGAGATCATCGACGAGAAGAACTTCCCCGAGGGCGGCTTCGTCGGCTCCTGGGGCCATTGCGACGGCGACCTCTTCCGGCTCGCGCACGAGTCCTTCTCGCGCTGGCACGCAGAAGGCAGGCCTTTCTGCAGTCTGGTCTTCACCTCGAGCAATCACTCGCCCTTTGACTTCCCCTACGACGGTGAGTTTCCGCTCCACGAAGAACCGAAGGCGACCGTCCGCAACGCGGTGAAGTACGCCGACTACGCCATGGGCGAGTTCTTCGACCAGGCGCGTGCCTCGGAGTACTGGGACGACACCGTCTTTCTGGTCGTCGCCGATCACAACTCGCGGGTGCGCGGCGCCTCCCTGGTGCCGATTCAGCGCTTCCACATCCCGGGCCTGTTCCTGGGTGGCACGATCGAGCCGGAGAAGATCGACTCGACCTGCAGTCAGATTGACCTGTTGCCGACCGCGCTCTCTTCGATCGGGGTGCGCGGCATGATCCCGTGTACGGGCCGCGACCTGACGCGCCCCGAAATGCGCGCGCTCCCGGGCCGCGCGATCATGCAGTATCACGATCACCAGGCCTATCTGGAGGAGGGCCGGGTCGTTGTGCTGCGGCCAGACCAGCAACCGCTGATCGGCGACTGGCTGCCTGAGGCGACGCAAATCCGCCCGCGCGAGGAGATCGAGCCGCAGGATCCCGAGCTGGTCCGGCGCGCGATCGCCCATTCGCTGTTTCCACAGCTGGCCTACCAGTACGGCCTCTACGTCGGCGCGGACTAGGCTTCTTCGCGCGCATCGGTTGCGCGCTCGGCGAAGGCCGCGAGCAGACGCTGAGCGCCTTCGCCCGGCGGCAGTTCGCCGGCGCGGACCGCCGACTCGATGGCAGCAAGCTGCTCGCCGACGCCGGGGTGAGCGCGGAAGGCGGCGCGCAGCTCGTCGTTGATTTCCTCCCAGAGCCAGCGAGCCTGCTGCGAGGCGCGCTGCGAGGCCAAGTGGCCCGATTCCTGAGCCAGCTGACGATGCTCGGCGATCGCCGCCGCGACCTCTTCGAGCCCGGTCCCTTCCCGCGCCGAAATCGCCAAGACGCGCGGCGTCCACGCGGCAAAGCGTGGCCGCAGATAGCGCAGCGCCGCCGTCATATCGCGCACCGCCACGCGCGCCCGCGCCTGGTTCTCGCCGTCCGATTTGTTGACCGCGATCAAATCGGCGAGCTCGAGGATGCCCTTCTTGATGCCCTGGAGCTCATCGCCGGCGCCCGGCAACGCGAGCACCAGAAAGAAGTCGACCATGTCGGCGACCAGCGTCTCGGACTGCCCCACCCCGACGGTCTCGACCAGCACGGTGTCGAAGTCCGCCGCCTCGCAGAGCAGCAGACACTCGCGGGTGCGGCGCGCCACGCCGCCCAGGGTGGCCCCGCTCGGCGACGGGCGAATGAAGGCCTCGGGCCGCTGCGCGAGCTGATGCATGCGGGCCTTGTCGCCCAGGATGCTGCCGCCGGTCACGCTGCTGGATGGATCGACCGCGAGCACCGCCACGCGCTGCCCCGCCTCGACCAGGTGCATGCCGAAGGCTTCGAGGAAGGTGCTCTTGCCCACCCCGGGCACGCCGGTCACGCCGATGCGCTGCGCCCGGCCGGTCTCGGGCAGCAGCTCCGCGAGCAGCTCCTGCGCCTGTCGGCGGTGATCCGCCCGCTGCGACTCGACCAGGGTGAGGGCACGCGCGAGCACCCCCCGGTCGCCAGCGCGGACGCCAGCGGCCAGCTCCGCGACCGATTGCGGACTTGCCACGCCGCCATGCTAGCCGGGCGCACCGCGGATATCCTCCCAGCATGGGGCCTCCCCCGCTGAACCGCAGCGAGCAGCTGGCGCTTGCGCAGAGTGACGACACGCTCTGGGATCTGCTGGTGATCGGCGGCGGCGCGACCGGCGCCGGGATCGCGGTCGATGCGGCCGCGCGCGGCTACTCGGTGCTGCTCTGCGAGGCCGCCGACTTCGGCTCGGGCACCTCCAGCCGCAGCACCAAGCTGGTCCACGGCGGCGTGCGCTACCTGCAGCAGGGCAACCTCTCGCTTGTCATGGAGGCGCTGCACGAGCGCGGCCGGCTGCTGCGCAACGCGCCGCACCTGGTGCGCGAGCTGGCCTTCGTTGTGCCGCACTATTCGTGGTGGGAGGCACCGTGGTACGGCATCGGCCTCAAGGTCTACGACATGCTGGCCGGCAAGTACGGCTTCGGCAGCTCGAAGCTGCTGTCGAAGGAGAAGGTGCTCGAAGCGATCGCGACCCTCGAAACGGAGGGCCTGCGCGGCGGGGTGCGCTACGCGGACGGCCAGTTCGATGACGCGCGGCTGCTGATCGCGCTGGTGCAGACGGCCGCGGAACAGGGTGCGACGCTGCTGAACCACGCCCCCGTCGTCGCGATCCATCACGATGAGCAAGGCCTCGTGGCGGGCGCGCAGATCCGCGACCGCGAGAGCGGCAGCGAGTTCACGGTGCGCGCGCGTGCCGTCGTCAACGCGACCGGCGCCTTCGCCGATGCGGTGCGCCGCCTGGATGACCCGGCGGCGGCCCCGCTGGTCGCCCCCAGTCAGGGCGTCCACCTCGTGTTTGATCGACGCTTTCTGCCCGGCGATACCGCGATCATGGTGCCGCGCACCCGCGACAAGCGCGTGATGTTCGCGATCCCCTGGCACGGACACACGCTCGTCGGCACCACCGATACGCCGATCGAGGAGGCCAGCCTCGAGCCGCGCGCACAGGCCGAGGAGATCGACTTCCTGCTCGAGACTTCGGCCGAGTACCTCGAGCAGGACCCGACACGGGACGACGTCCTGTCGATGTGGACAGGGATCCGTCCGCTGGTGGCTTCGGGCGAGGCCTCTTCGAGCGCTTCGCTGTCCCGCGATCACACCGTGCTCACCTCGCCCTTGGGGCTGGTCACGATCACCGGCGGCAAGTGGACCACCTATCGGCGGATGGCCAAGGACGCCGTCAAGGTCGCGGCCACGATCGGTGGCCTCGCCGAGCGCCCCTGCCCCACCAAGAACCTGCGGCTGCACGGCTGGCGCGAACCGAACGAAGCGCACGAGCCCCTGCGCGGCGGCGACCCCTTCAGCGAATACGGCGCTGATGCCGCGGCGCTCGCCGCGCTGTCGCGTGAGTTTCTCGACCTCGAAGACGGAAGCCGCATCGACTTGGGGCAGCCGCTGCACCCGGCGCTGCCCGTCTGCGGCGCCCACCTGCTGTGGGGCGCGCGCTTTGAGATGGCGCGCACGGTTGAGGATCTGCTGGCTCGCCGCACGCGGGCGCTGTTCCTGAACGCCGCCGCGGCGGCCAGCATGGCGCCGACTGCGGCCGCCATCCTGGCGACCGAGCTGGGTAAGGATGCGGCCTGGAAACAGGACCAGATCGCGCGCTTCACCCGGCTCGCCGAAGGCTATCTGCCGCCGCGCGCCTAGGCAGCCGGCGGCATCGCGTGGATGACGGCGAAGACCCTGAGGAGGGTGGCGTTGGCTTCGTGCAGCACCAGGAACACCACCGCGCCGCAGGCCAGGTCCCAGATCCACGCCAGCGGCGGCGCCAACTTGCGGCTGGGATAGACGAAGCGGAAGGCCAGGACCGCGTAGAGCGCCTGCACCACGTTGAGCGGCCAGCCTCCCCAGACCGTGCGCAGGCCGATCGTGCGGAAGATCGCATCGGAGAGGTAGGCGAAGCTCGCGAGATGGAGCAGAAAGATGACGTGGTCGTACAGCAGGCGGCGCGGCCGCAACAGCTTGGCGGTCAGCACCGCGAGCAGCACCGAGCCGAGCAAGGACCAGACCAGGTAGCTCCGGTTGAGCTCCATCGCGAAGGCGATGCGCTGCTCCATCCTTGTGTCCGGGTGATTGGCCCAGGCCTTCAGGCGTGCTTCCCCTTCCCAGAAACGGTCCACCCAGCCGGTGCCTTCCGCGGCTGGGGCATTCCAGGCCTCCGGCCAGATCAGCCGTTCGGCGCGAAGCAGGTCGGGCGTGATCAGCGCCAAGGCGCCGGCGATCAGAAACAGCCGCAGCGGATGGAGCGAACGGCGCTGCTTTCCCTCCAGGAACTCCTTGGTCAGCCGCCCCGGAAAGAACAGCAGCTTGCGCAGCGTGGCCCAGAAGCGACCGTCGGCTCCGAAGGTCTGCTGCAGGAAGATCGCGACCGCGGTCCAGATCGGAGTCCGAGTCTCGTGGGCCGCCTGGCCGCAGTCATGGCAGTAGTCGCCCCGCAGCGGCGTCTGGCAGTTGCGGCAAAGGGCGGGCTCAGCCATGCAAGCGATCGAGCAGCTCGTGCGCCGCTTCGGACAGCACCGTGCCCGGGCCGAAGACGGCCGCCGCGCCGGCTTCCTTCAGAGCCGCATGATCCTGGGGCGGAATCACCCCGCCGACCACGACCAGAATCTCGGGCCGGTCCAGCTTGGCGAGCTCGGCGACCAGCGCCGGGACCAGCGTGAGATGGCCGGCCGCCAGCGAAGAGACCCCGATCATGTGCACATCGTTCTCGACCGCCTGACGCGCCGTCTCTTCGGGCGTCTGGAACAGCGAGCCGATGTCGACGTCGAAGCCGAGGTCGGCGAAGCCGGTCGCGATCACCTTCTGGCCGCGATCGTGCCCGTCCTGCCCCATCTTGGCGACCAGCATGCGCGGACGCCGCCCTTCCAGTTCCAGGAAGCGCTCCACGCGCTCGCGCACGCCGCGCACGGCTTCGTCCTGCTCGCCCACTTCGCCACTATAGATCCCCTGTACGCTGCGAATCTCGGCGCGGTGGCGTCCCCAGACTTCTTCGAGCGCCTGGGTGATCTCGCCGACGGTGGCCTGAGCGCGCGCCGCCTCGACGGCGAGCGCCAGCAGGTTGCCGTCGCCTGCCGCTGGACCCTGGCTGCGCTCGTGCTGCGCCGCGGCGGTCAACGCCTGCAGCGAGGCCTGAACCCGCTCGTCGTCACGCTGCGCGCGGAGCTGTTTCAGGCGGGCCAGCTGCGCCTCGCGCACCTTCTGGTTGTCGACCGACAGCACCGGCACCTCCTCCTGCTCATCGAGCGGATAGGCATTCACCCCCACGATGATCTGGCGGCCGGAGTCGATGCGCGCCTGCGCACGCGCCGCGGCCTCTTCGATCCGCAGCTTGGGAACGCCCGCCTCGATCGCCTGGGTCATGCCGCCGAGCTCTTCGATCTCCTGCAGGTGGACGCGCGCGCGCGCGACCAGATCGCGGGTCAGCTTCTCGACCGCGTAGGACCCACCCCAAGGATCGGCGGGACGGCAGGTGCCGGACTCTTGCTGGAGCTGGATCTGCGTGTTGCGGGCGATGCGTGCCGAGAAATCCGTCGGCAGCGCCAGGGCTTCGTCGAGCGAGTTGGTGTGCAGCGACTGGGTGTGCCCCTGCGTCGCCGCCATCGCCTCGAGGCAGGTGCGCGCGACGTTGTTGTAGACGTCCTGCGCAGTCAGCGACCAGCCCGAGGTCTGCGAGTGCGTGCGCAGCATCGAGGACTTCGGGTTCTGCGGCTGGAACTCAGCCATCAGCTCCGACCACAGCAGGCGGGCCGCGCGCAGCTTGGCGACCTCCATGAAGAAGTCCATGCCAATCGCCCAAAAGAAGGACAGCCGCGGCGCGAAGGCATCGACATCCAAACCTGCCGCGATGCCGGTACGCACGTACTCCAGGCCATCGGCCAGGGTGTAGGCCAGCTCGATGTCGGCCGTCGCCCCTGCCTCCTGCATGTGATAGCCGGAGATGGAGATCGAGTTGAACTTGGGCATCTCCGCCGAGGTGTAGGCAAAGATGTCCGCCACGATGCGCATCGACGGGGCCGGCGGATAGATGTAGGTGTTGCGCACCATGAACTCCTTCAGAATGTCGTTCTGAATCGTTCCGGCGAGCTGCGCCGGCGCAACGCCCTGTTCCTCTGCGGCGACGATGTACAGCGCCAGGATCGGCAGCACCGCGCCGTTCATCGTCATCGAGACGCTCATCTGATCGAGCGGAATCCCCTCGAACAGGATGCGCATGTCGAGGATCGAATCGATCGCCACGCCGGCCATGCCGACGTCGCCGACCACGCGCGGGTGATCGCTGTCGTAGCCGCGGTGTGTCGCGAGGTCGAAGGCGATCGACAGGCCCTTCTGGCCAGCGGCCAGGTTGCGGCGGTAGAATGCGTTCGATTCCTCGGCCGTGCTGAAGCCGGCGTACTGGCGGATGGTCCAGGGCCGCCGCACGTACATCGTGGTGTACGGGCCGCGGACGAAGGGCGGCATGCCCGGGAAGCTGCGCAGCGCGGGGTCGTCCGGCAGGTCGTCGGCGCGATAGAGCGTGCGCCGCTCGATGCCTTCGGGCGTGGGCCGCGCGGGCAGATCGGTGAAGGACGGGACCTTGCTCATGCCTGCTCTCCTGCCGCGCTCACCGCAGCCTGCTGCAGCCGCTGGTGCAGATCCTGCAGCAGCGCGAGTGCGTCGCAACCGAGGAATAGCACGCTGTTCAGCTTGGCTTCCCGTAGCGCGACCTGGGTGCTCGCCTCGAGCGCCTCGGGTTTGCCCGCGAGCAGGACGCAATCCGCGCCGGCGTGGCGCAGGCCGGTGACCAGCTCGGGCGCGAACTCTTCGTAAGCGGCGTCGGTGCCGCAGATGCAGACGGCCACAGCCCCCTTCGCCTCGCCCGGCCCGGCCTGATCGAGCTGAATCGACTCGAAGCCACCGACCGCGAAGAAGTTGCTCGCGAAGGTCGTGCGAGCGTGATGCTCGGCCTGGGTGCCGAGGGTGGCCAGACAGACCCGCGGCCGATGGCCGTGCTCTTCGAGGTAAGCGTCCGCGGCGTCGCGCAGCGCTTCGAAGGCTGCGGCATCGCGGACGAAGGGCAGCGCGTCGGCCTGCGCCGGCTCCCCCGAAGGCAGCGCGCTGAGACCTTCCACCCAGGCTGCGGGCAGCCCTTCTCCGTGCTGCCAGCTGTCCGGATCAGGCTGCGAGTGCGCGCCGGCATCCGGGATGCGGCCGTCCAGCTGCGGAAACTCACTGACTCCCGTGATCGCCTCGGTGCGCCTCGCGAAGGAGCGGGCGCGCAGCTCGCGCGTGTCCGCCAGATGATCCGCCATCCAGCCGCTCCGGAGCGCGGCGGCGAGACCGCCCTGCGCTTCGATCTCCTGGAACGCCGCCCAGCCGGCCTCAACGAGCTCGTCGGTCCAGCGCTCGATCGCGAAGCTGCCGCCGGCCGGATCGGCGATTTCGCCGAGGTGTCCTTCCTCGGCCAGCACCAGCTGGGTGTTGCGCGCCATGCGGCGCCCCAGCTTGCCCGGCCGCTGCAGGACCGCGTCGAAGGGAAGCAGGCTGATGGCATCCGCCCCGGCCAGAGCCGCGGCGAAGTTCTGCGTGGTCGCGCGCAGAAGATTCGTCCACGGGTCGCGCTGCGTCAGGGTGCGGGGCGAGCCGACGGCGTGCACGAAGGGCGCGCTCAGCGGCTCGATCTCGCACAAGCTCCCGACCCGCGACCAGAGCTCGCGCAGCGCGCGCAGCTTGGCGATTTCTACGAAGACCTCGCGGCCGACGCCGACCCGCAGGTCGATGCGCGCGAAGACCTCTTCCAGGGACTGCCCCGCCTGATCGGCGGCGCGCAGCAGCTCGGTCAGCCCAGCCAGGATGAAGCCAATCTCCGTCGCCTCGCTCGCGCCCGCCATGTGCGCCGGCAGACCGTCGACGCGGAAGATCCGCAGCTTGGGGAGGGTCGGCGCGCGCTGCAAGAGCGGCCAGGCAGCCGCCCAGCCTGCATCCAGGCTGCAGGGCAAGGCGCCATCGCGCGCCAGCGAGCCCAGCGGATCATGTCCAACATGGATCGCGGTCTCGCCGGCGACGCCGCGCGCCTCGAGCTCGGCCAGCAGCCCGGCCGCGAGCATCGGGCTGAGCACGCCAGCATCCAGGTGCAGCGCCAGCAACTCGGTCTGCACCCCCCGCAGCAGCCGCTGCCAGACCTCGCGTCCTCCGAAATCGATGCCGTCGGTGCTCAGATCAGGCGGCGACTGCCCGCCGTGTTTGCCGGCACCGGCCAGCCGCGTCGCCTGGTCGGCGACGAACCAGAGCGCGTCCGCTCCACCCGCTAGGCTCTCCAAGGCCTCGTCGCGGGCCTGCTCCGGCGCCGCCGCATCGAGCCGCACGCAGAGCTGCCAGGGCCGCGAGCTCGCGATCGGCGCGCGGCTTCCGCGCCGAAACGGCGGCTGACCCGGCTCACCAAGTCGATCTTCCGCGATCGGCTTGTGATACACCGGCTTCTGCTCGATGCCATCGAGCGTCCACCGCACCAGCGCGCGTTCATAGTCGGCGCCGCGCAGCTCCTGGTCAACGAGGGCGCGCCAGGCCGCCGCCGGGCTATCCGCAGAGGGCTTTGTCATGAGGGAGCAGTACGCCCGAAGCCAGGGCGCGAAGTCAGGATTCTAGCCGCGCGGAGTCCCGGCTAGGATGCGTCCATGTCGCGCGCACCGATCCTCCGCGCCCTTGCTTTGCTTTGCCTGGGCTTTGCCGCGTGTGGCGAGTCGCCGGAGCCCCCGGATCCGGTCGAAGAGAGCCCACCCTCTGGGCGAGCGCTTCTCGAGGCCTTGGGCTACCTCGACGAATTCGAAGCCGACAGTGACCGGCCGCGCGGCGTCATTCTCCACCAGAAGGAGGCGGTTTCTCCGGGCTGGAACCTGGTCAGCGTGCACCGCCGCGCGCACGCGCTGCTGTTCGATCAGCAAGGCGAGGTCTTGCACGCCTGGGAAGGCCCGGGCGACGTCTGGGGCCATGCTGAGTTGCTGCCAAACGGCGACCTGATCGTGCCCGAGAAGACGGGAGCACGATTCGAACTGGTCTGTTTGGCATGGGACAGCAGCGAGCGTTGGCGCGTCGATGTCGGCGCCCACCACGACGTCGAGCTTCGCCCTGACGGCAAAGTCTCCACGCTTGGCTTTGCGGAGCGTCAGGAAGATTCGATCGATTCAGAGCTCGCATTTCGGGATGAGCACATCCTTCTGCTCGACCGCGAAACGGGGAAGGAACTGGACCGCGCGTCTTTCTATGACATGTTCACTGCGGCCGGGGACGAGTTCCGTCACTTTGAGGATCGCTGGGTAGAAAAGTGGCGCAAGGACTTCGAGTGGATTGACCTCTACCACGCCAACTCCGTGGAGTGGATGCACCGGCCGGAGCTGGAGAGTCGGTCCCCGCTCTACGCTGCGGATCACGTCCTGGTTTCCTTCCGCCACCAGGCATGCGTGGCCATCTTCGACTGGACCCGCAAGCGCATGGTCTGGCATTGGGGCCGAGGCGAGATCAGCGGCTCGCACGATGCGACGGTGCTGGCCAGCGGCAACATCCTGATCTTTGACAACGGCCTGCAACGTGGCTGGAGTCGCGCGGTCGAAGTCGATCCGCTGAGTCGGGAGATCGTCTGGGAGTATCGCGCGCCGAATCCCGAGGACTTCTGGACAGAGTCACGCGGCTCCTCCCAGCGCCTGGCAAATGGCAATACTCTGCTCGCCGAGTCCGACCGCGGACACGCATTGGAAGTCAGCCCGGACGGCGAGCTCGTCTGGGAGTATTGGCACCCAGGCGAAGACTCTCGCGTGGCCACCATCACCCGCATCAAACGCATCGAGCCCGCCTTGCAGCGGGCTCTGCGTGAGCGTTTCCCGGAGCTTCCGGGAACAGCACAAGACGACTAGGCGTCGGTATCGGAATGGAGGGCAAACTGGTTGCCGTCCGGATCCAGCACCATCGCGCGGTAGCCGTGCGGGCCGATGGCGTGCACACCTTCCAGCACCTCACCGCCGTGGGCTTCGACCTGCTTCACCGCGTCCTGAATGCGGCCGTTCGCGTTGAGGTAGATCAGGATGCCGCCGCGCCCTGGCTTCCAGTCGGGGCTGACCGGCTTGACCAGACAGCCGCCGTTGCCCGGGCCGTGATCGATGACCGCGAACTCAAAGTTCTCGAAGCTCTCTTTGGTGACCGCCACGCCGAGCACGGCCGCGTAGAAGGCGGTCGCGCGATCCAGGTCGGTGACGGGAATGTCGAACCAGACGGCCCGATTGGCTTCCTTGTTGGCTTCGCTCATCCTTAATCGACGTCGAACTCGATGCCTTGGGCGAGCGGCAGCTCGGTCCCGTAGTTGATGGTGTTGGTCTGGCGGCGCATGTAGGCCTTCCAGGAATCCGAGCCGCTCTCGCGGCCGCCGCCGGTCTCCTTTTCGCCCCCGAAGGCACCGCCGATCTCGGCGCCCGAGGTACCGATGTTGACGTTGGCGATGCCGCAGTCCGAACCCACCGCGGACAGGAACTTCTCTGCAGCGCGCATATTCAGCGTGAAGATCGCCGAGCTGAGCCCCTGCGGCACATCGTTGTGCAGCTGGATCGCGTGGTCGAGATCGTCGACCTCGATGATGTACAGAATCGGCCCGAAGGTCTCGTGCTGGACGATATCCCAATGGTTCTCGGCGGTCGCAATGGCCGGGGTCATGTAGAAACCGCCCTCGCAGCCCTCTGGGTGCACCTGCTCGCCGCCGCACAGCACCTGGCCGCCCAGCTCCTTGACGCGCTCGATCGCCTTGCGTGTCATGTCCACGGCATCCTGGTCGATCAGGGGGCCCATCAGCGCACCGCTCAGCGGGTTGCCGATCGTGACCTTGCCGTAGAGCTCGAGCAGACGCTTGACCAGCGGCTCGCGCACGCCCTTCTGGACCAGCACGCGGCGGGTCGAGGTGCAGCGCTGGCCGGCGGTCCCCACCGAACCGAACATGATCGCGCGCGCGGCCATCTCGAGATCGGCGTCCTCCAGCACGATCACCGCGTTGTTGCCGCCCAGCTCAAGGATGGTACGACCGAAGCGACCGGCCACCTTGGCGGCCACGTGCTTGCCCATGCGCGAAGAGCCGGTGGCCGAAACCAGCGGGATGCGCGCGTCGCCGGTGAGCGCTTCGCCGACCACCTGGTCTTCGCCGACCACCAGGCTGAGCACCGCGCCGAAGCCAGCCGGCTCGAGCACCTTGCGCGCGACGTTGGTCATCGCGATCGCTGTCAGCGGCGACTTCCAGCTAGGCTTCCACAGCGAGGAGTCGCCGCAGATCATGGCCAGCATCGAGTTCCAGGCCCAGACCGCGGCCGGGAAGTTGAAGGCGCTGATGATGCCCACCGTGCCGATCGGATGCCACTGCTCCTTCATGGAGTGCTGCGGGCGCTCGCTGTGCAGCGACAGGCCGTAGAGCATGCGCGACTGCCCCACCGCGAAGTCGGCGATGTCGATGGCCTCCTGCACCTCACCGAGGCCTTCCTGGAGGATCTTGCCCATCTCCCAGGTGACAATCTTGCCGAGCGCGTCCTTGTGCTTGCGGAACTCTTCGCCGATCTGACGCACGTACTCGCCGCGCGCCGGGGCGGGCAGCTCGCGCCAGCGCAGGAAGGCCGCGTGCGCCGCCGAAGCGACCTTCTCGTAGTCGTCGGCGTCGGCCTGCTGGACTTGGGCGATCAGCTCGCCGGTGGCCGGACTGTGCACGTCCAGCAGCGGGCCGTTGCAGCTCAGCCATTCGCCGGCGTAGGCGCCCGAGTTGACCTCGGAAATACCCAGTTCGGCCAGGAAGGAAAGGTCGATCGAAGAGGCGGTCGCGCTCATGGGACCGTGCATTCTAGCGCCGCGACGCAGCCCTCGCCGCTCGCCGCGCCGTCGTAGCATGGGGCGGCCGCGAGGGCTTCCCACCGTGAAGATCATCACCTGGAATGTGAACTCGATCCGCACCCGCCTCGAGCGGGTGCTGGGCGTCCTGGAGCGCCATCAGCCCGATCTGCTGTGCCTGCAGGAGACCAAGGTCGTCGACGAGGTCTTCCCCCACGAAGCCCTCGCGGAGCTGGGCTACCGCGCCGCGGTGCACGGCCAGAAGACCTACAACGGCGTCGCGCTGCTCGCCAAGGACGAACTGGCCGATGTCCGCAACGGCTTCCCCGGCGACCCGATCCCCGAGCAGGCTCGGGTCATTTCGGGCACGCTCGACGGGGTGCGCGTCATCAACGCCTACGTCGTCAACGGCAAGTCGCTCGACGATCCGAAGTACACCATGAAGCTGCAGTGGCTGGACGCGCTAATTGACTGGCTGGAGAGCGAGCATGATCCCGCGCAGCCGCTGGTCATGCTGGGCGACTTCAACATCGCCCCCGACGAGCGCGACGTCTGGGATCTCGACTATTGGAAGGACAGGATCTTCTTCAGCCCCGAGGAACACGCCCGGCTGCAACGGCTACGCGACTGGGGGCTGGTCGACCTGTTCCGCGAGCACTCCGAGGAGGCCGGCAAGTTCACCTGGTGGGACTACCGCGGCGGCGCCTTCCAGCGCGGCCACGGCCTGCGGATCGACCTGATTCTTGGAACGCCGCCGATCGCCGCGCGTTCTCAGGAGGTCGTGATTGACCGCGACGAACGCAAGAAGGGCACCTGGGAAGCCAAGCCCAGTGACCACGCCCCCGTTGTCGTAACATGCGCCTGATGCCTGCCTTCCCGTGCGGACTGATTCTGACGTCCCTGGCCTGGGCCTCCCCGGCCCTCGCCCAGGAGCCAGCCAAGCTGGCCGTTCCCACCGAGCTTCCGCGCCTGGAAGTGGTGGATCAGGTCCCCTTCCTGCTGTGGGGCGAGCACACCGTGCTGCGCGATCTGCGCTTCGTCTCGAAGGGGCAGACCTTCCCCTTCGACCCGGCGCGGGTCCGCATCGAGGCCGATGGTTCGGGGGCGCGCTTCGTGCCAGCCAGCGCCGAGGACGAAGGCCTCGTGATCCGCGGCACGTTTGCGCTCGATTACGACCCGCTCATTCTGCAGTCGCAGCTCGCCAGCCCGGAGGCGCCGGTGCAGTTCGTGATCGGCCGGGTGGCCAGTGAGCTCTGCGATCTGCTCGCGACCCGCGAAGGGGGCCTGGCGCTGCACGCCCCCGGCTGCCTGGATCTCAACTTCTGGCTGGAAGGCGGCCCGGCCGAGCTGCGCCTGAAGCTGCGCGAGCGCCCCACCCTGCAGCTGATCCCCACGCCTCCCACCGAGGACCGCGCCCTCGCCGGCCTGCGGTCGGGCCTGCGCCAAGCTGCTACCGAAACCAAGCGCAGCCTGCGCCCCTCGATCGAAGAGCTGTGGTTCGCCTCGCTTCCGGACAAGCTCGAGCGTCGCGCCTTGGCCCCGACGGTCGTCGCTGATCTGAGCCAGCCGCGCATCTTCAATCTGCGGGTGGGCGCGCTGCCCGATCAGGCGGCTTTCGACGTGCTGATGCTGCACAATCCCACCGCGGAAACGCGCACGATGAAGGTCGACTATGCAGCGCTGGGCTGGGAACGCCCGAAGCGCCAGCGTTTCGTGGTCCTCAACGAGGACGGCTCATCACTGGGAACGCTCGCCGATGGTTTTGAGCTGCGCGTCCCGCCGCGAGGCCAGACCCTGGTGACCCTGCGCACGGTGATGCCGCGGGGCATGGTCGCGAGCTCGGCCGGCCCGCTGGCCCCGATGCTCGAGCCTTGGCTTTGGAAGAGCCTCACCGCAGCTGCCTCCGGAATCGTCCGATTCGACTCCACCTGGGCCTGCAGAGCCCACAGCGGGCAGGCGGGTTGGGTGGTCTTCAGCGTCGCCGACGGCCGCAACAACCCCTACCGAGTCGAGAAAGCAGAGCTGGAACAAGGCTCGGAGGTAGAGGTCGAGCAGCAGGGCGCCCTCGTGCTGCTGCGTCTGCCGGCCTCCGAGCCCGGCACGCGTTCGCTGCTGCTCAAGTACGTGGGGCGCGTGGACGGCTAGAAAATCGCCAGAACGCTGAGCCAAATAGGGAATTCGCTTCAGCCCACCCGCGGAATGGTCGCAATAGAGCGTGTGGCCCCGGGTCGGGGCGCATCGAACCAAGAGTTCCCATGAAGAAGCACCCTGTTAAGAACCGTCAAGCGGGCTTCACGATCATCGAGATGCTGATCGTTGTCACCATCCTGGCCATGCTGGCCGGGGTGCTGGTGCCCGTGCTCCAGGAAGGTCAGCAGACCGCGCGCGACAGCCGCCGTATGCAAGACCTTCGCACCGTCCAGTCGGCCCTTGCTGACTTCTTCCGTGCGGAAGGGGAATACCCTGACACCTCGGATGAGTGGCAGAACGACAACGACGACGGCTACGGCGCCGCTGGTTACATCCCGGGCCTCGTGCCGGACTACCTGCCCGCCCTGCCGCGCGACCCCGACAACCAGTACCCGACCGCAACCGCGCACTACATGTACCGCTCGGATGGCACCGACTACAAGTTCGTGCTGAACGGTACGCCGGAAGATGCGGACTCCTTCGCCGAAGGCTTCCCCTTCTACGACCCCGAGCGGGCCGATAGCTGGATGGTCTGCACCCCGGGCGCCTACAACTGGTAAGCCCAAACCGGTCGGCCTCGTGTCGACCCCAGGCCACACGACCGGCTGGGAGCTCTGCTCTCAGCCGGTTGCTGCGTTATCCTGGCCGGATGCGCTCCTGGCTGCTCGGACTCCTGGCCCTGGCCACTCCATTCCTGGCCGACGAACCGGAGGTCCCGGAGGACGTCGTCCACTTCGCCAAGGGACGACCGCAGGAAGGCGTGCTGGTGCGCAACGACTCGAGCGGCGTCTGGCTGGCGCAGAAGTCGAAGGTGCGCCACTACGAAGTCTCTGAAGTGGTCAAAGTCGAAGGCCCGCGCGCGGCTTACCCCGAGTACCTCGAGCGGATGCGCGCCGAGTTCAACGAGCAGCCGGATGCCGATCGCTGCGTCGAGTTGGCCAAGTGGTGCGAGGAGAACGGGCTGACCCGCGATGCGCAGCTCTACTACTGGCGCGCGCTGCTCGACAACCCCACTCACGACGCGGCTCACGAGGGCCTGGGTCACCGCAAGTCGCGCGGTCTCTACCGCATCCCAGTCAAAGGGCACGGCAAGCTGTCGGTGCAGGAACTGCGCGAGGTCCGCGCCAGCGACTTTGATGACTGCTGGGAGCTGACCACCATGCACTTCAAGGTCGAGGCCGCGGGCGATCTGCCGGATGTGCTGGCTGCCTGCGCCGACCTCGAGATGGTCTACTCCGCCTTCTTCAAGGAGTTCCAGGAGACGGTCGGTTTCTGGGATTTGCGCGAACCGCTGCGCGTACGCATCTACCCCACGCTCGACGATATGCCCCCGGCATCGGGCACCGTCGAGGCCTACTTCCACGACTCCACCCGCACCGTCTACACCTACTTCCGCGACGGCGTCGCTCAGGAACTGGTGCACGAAGGGATCCACGCCATTCTCTACGGCGCGGTCCGCGAGTTCGCTCGCAACGACCCGGCCACCCCGGGCTGGCTCGACGAAGGCATCGCCGAGTACATGGAGCATCATCTGATCGGCAACCCCGGCGACCGCAAGCTGGTGCGCGAGCCGATCCACCTGCCCTCGCTCGAGGCCCAGCTGGATCACGATCGGCCGGACAGCATCCAGCGGGTCCTCAACTATCAGAAGAGCGATTATTACGCCTCGACCGACCAGGAGCTGAAGTACGCGCAGTCCTACTCGCTGTTCTACTTCCTGATCCACTCCGGCGACGACGATCTGCGCGACGGCATGAATCGCTTCCTGGCCTCGGTCTTCGAGCGCAAGGGCTCGAGCTCGCACTTCAAGGACGCGATGGAAATCCGCGACTGGGACGACTTCGAAGAGCGCTGGATCGCCTACCTGGAAGAGCGCCGCGCCGCCGCCAAGGAAGCCGCCGAAAAAGCTCAGGCGGGCGGCTGAGCCGCGTCTTCCGGGCCGTTTTCCTCGGCCTCGGCGCCGTTCATCGCCTGCTGATACCAGGCCTGGATCTCGGCGCGATTCAGCCACAGCGTGCCGCCCAGGGCAATCGTCAGCAACGCGACGATCAGACCGTAGCGGCGCACCCAGTGGCTCCAGTCGGCCTGCGGCACGGGTTGCCAGGCCTGGCTGCGGCTGACGGCATGCACGCCGTCCTCGGCCAGCCCGATCAGCGTCTCGACCTTCTGCCCCTCGCCGTAGGCAACAGCGCGCAGCGTCGAACCCCAATCTTCCGAGAGCCGAGCGCCCCCGCTGAGGGTGCGCAAGGCCGCGCCCAGCGCGGCGCCGGGCTCCTGGCCAAAATCGGCCGCGCTCCAGCCGGGGCGGCTCGGCTCGATCGTGATCCGGCCCCCGTCGCGCACCAGCCGCAGGCTGCCGGCCGGCATCCCGGCCTGGGCGAGCGCGTTGGCGAGCGCCGATTCCGACACCGGCCAGGCCGACTCCGGACCGGCGATGGTTCCGGCGAGCTCCACCTCGCCGACGCGTTGGCTCATGCCAGCTCCTCCCCGAGCGGAGTGTCGCGCCACGGCACCCAGTCCTGCTCGTAGTCGGCGTTCCAGATCAGCGCGGTGCGCGCGACGCGGCCCTCGCGCAGTCGCGTCGCGAGATCCGCCAGGCTCAGCGGACCGTCCGCGGCACCACCGGCTTCCGCGACGTACCAGCCCTCCGCGGGCAGCCCGAGATCCTCGAGCGGCGTCGGCTCCGGCGGCGGCGGGGGCAGCTCGGTGACCGGCGTCTGTTCGCGCGTGTCGATCTGCAGCGCCGCATCATGCACATCGAGGCGCGCCTTGACGTGTCCGCGGAAAGCCTGATTGCGCTGTCGCTCCTGCGAGAGTTCCTCGCGGAGGCGACGCGCCTGGTCTTCCGTTTCCTGATGACGATCTTCGATCTCCTGCATATCCGGCAGGACCAGCAGCAGGATCAGGGCGAAGCAATTGAAGATGAAGCCCAGGCAGAACCAGGCAAAGGGATTGCGTCCCCTGGACTGGGCAATGACGGCGCAGGCTCCGCCGAAGGCGAGCAGAATCAGGAACTCGAGGAAACTTTCCATGGATCAGAGCGACAGAGCACGCGGGAGAAGTGCGGTCAGCACGATCGCGACGGCCACAGCCGTGCGAGCCAAGCGCGTGCGTCGGGGGCCGAGCGTCGGCGAGAGAGCTTCGACGACGAAGACCAGGGGAAGCAGAAAGACGAAGGGCTGCAGATGCCAGGCCGAGGCGAAGTCGCCCTGCAGCATGTCCAGCGAGGCGCGGGTCGCCCCGCAGCCCAGGCAGCTCTCCCCCGCTGCCCGAGCCGGGCAGAGATGCGGCAGCTCCCAAGCACCGACGCCCACCCGTTCGCCGTTATGGGCAAACAGGCGTGCCGCCAGGGCCGCGAAGCCGAGCAGAAGCAGGGGGAGAATGCGCACCGGAACTCCTTCGGAAAAGAACTCTCGAGATTTCGCCCATTCTAAGGGCTCAGAATCGCCCCTTGACAGTGCGGATTCGGGTCCTAGACTTCCACACCGATGACGAATCGCGTCCACCATCACGCCGTGCATGCCCATTTCCATGGGCAGGGCCGCGCGTGACCTGGGGGTAGATTCCTCACCTCGTCCTTCTCGCCGGCCCCGGATGGCCGGCTTTTTTCGTTGTGTGAGCTGTGACGAAGGACTGCTGGCTGGATCGGGGCCCCTCTCGACCATGACCGCATCCTCGACTTCCTCACCCATCCGCCTGGCCCTTCCCAAGGGGCGCATCCAGGACGGCGTCTTCGCGCTGCTCGCCGCCGCCGGCGTCCCGGTGCGAACCGGCGCGCGGCACTATCGCCCCAGCCTCGCCCTGTCCGGCTGGGAAGCCAAGATCCTCAAGCCGCAGAGCATCGTCCGCATGCTCGAAGCCGGCAGCCGCGACCTGGGCTTCACCGGCGCCGATTGGGTCGCCGAGCTGGACGCCGATCTCGTCGAACTGCTCGACACTCAACTGGATCCGGTGCGCATCGTCGCCGCGGTGCCGGCCGAACTGGCGGAGAGCAGCTGGCCACAGCAGCCGACCCGTCCCGAAGGCTGGATCGTGGCCTCGGAGTACCCGCGCCTGACGCAGAAGTGGATTGAGGAGCAGGGGCTCGATGCGCGCTACCTGCGCAGCTACGGCGCGACCGAGGTCTATCCGCCGGAAGACGCTGACTGCATCGTCGACAACACCGCGACCGGCAGCACGCTGCGCGCCCACAGCCTCCACATCGTCGACGAGCTGATGCAGTCTTCGACCCGGCTGTTTGCGCGACCGCAGGCCCTGGAAGACCCGGAGAAGCGCGAGCGCATCGAGCATCTCGTCGTGCTGCTGCGCTCGGTGCTCGACGCGCGACAGCGAGTCATGCTCGAACTCAACGTGCCGGCCGAGCGGCTGGAAGAGCTGATCGCGGTGCTGCCGTGCATGCGCGAGCCCACCATCGCGTCGCTGCACGGCTCAAGCGGCTTCGCGGTCAAGGCGGCGGTCGCCCGCGAGCGCGTGCCGGAGCTGATCCCGCTGCTGCGCGCGCGCGGCGGCACCGACATCCTCGTCGCGGAACTGGCCCAGCTGATCCCATGAGCGCCTATCGCGTCGCCAGCGCGCTGGCACCGACCGACCTGAAGCTCGCCGGCAACGAGGGCATCGGCCCGGATCCGGCGCTGCTCCAGGAGCTGGTCGCGGAAGGGACCGAAGTGCTGCGCTGCTATCCGAGCAATACCGCGCTCCAGCGCGCGATCGCGCGCTGGCTCGAGCTCGACCCGGAGCAGGTCCTGCTGACCGCAGGAGGTGATGAGGGTCTGGATCGGATCTGTCGTTGGGCGCTCCGGCAAGGCGGCCACGCGATCCTGCCCTGGCCCGGCTTCGAGATGACCCGGCGTTACCTCGACCTGACCACCGCCGAGGTCGAGCGCGTCGCCTGGACCGAGCACCGCCTGCCGATCGAGGCCATGCTGGCCGCGGTGCGCCCGGAGACGCGCCTGGTGGTCGTGACCAGCCCCAACAACCCCACCGGGGGGACCGCGACCGCCGAGGATCTGCAGCGGCTGCGCGAAGCTGCACCGCAGGCCGTGCTGCTGGTCGACCTGGCCTACGCCGAGTTCGCCAAGGCGGACCTCACGGCGGCGGCGCTCTCCTTGCCGCGCACCATCGTGGTCCGCACCTTTAGCAAAGCCTGGGGCCTAGCCGGCTGCCGGGTCGGCTATCTGCTGGGACAGCCAGAAGACATCGCCGCACTTGCTGCAGTCGGAGGCCCCTACCCGGTGGCTGGCCCGTCGCTGGCGTTGGCTCAGAAGCGCTTGGCGGAGGGCCAGGCGACGATGCGCGCCGCGGTGGCCGCCACCCGGCTGCGACGCGATCAGCTCTTCGCGCAGCTTCAGGTGCTCGGCTGGAAGCCGCGGCCCTCCGAAGCCAACTTCGTCTGCTGTGAACCGCCCGATCCCCTCGAAGCGCGAGATCGACTGGCCGGCATGGGGATCGCGGTGCGCGCCTGGCCGGATCAGCAGGGTCTGCAGTCGCTGCTGCGGATCGGCTGCCCAACTGACGACGCGGGCCAACAGCGCCTGCTGCGCGCCCTGCGCATCGTCGCCCAACCGGAGGCGCTGCTCTTCGACATGGATGGGGTGCTCGCGGACGTCTCGCAGAGTTACCGCCGTTGTGTGATCGAGACTGCCCGTTCCTACGGCGTCCAGGTCGATACCGAGACCATCCAGGCGGCCAAGGAGCGCGGCGGCCTGAACAACGACTGGGTTCTGACGCAGGCGCTGCTCGCGGAGCAGGGCATCGAGCGTTCCCTCGAGGAGGTGACGCAGCGCTTCGAGGAGATCTACCAGGGAAGCCCGGAGGCGCCCGGTCTGCGGCGCACCGAATCGCTGATCGGCGGCGCGGAGACGCGCGCTCGACTGCAGCGCCTGGCCGCGCGCTTTCCGCTCGCGATCGTGACTGGCCGCCCGCGCGCCGACGCGCTGCGCTTCCTGCGCGAGGAGCAGATCGCCGACGCCTTCCGCTGCGTAGTCGCGCTCGAGGATGCGCCCAACAAGCCTCAACCCGACCCGCTGCTGCGCGCCCGCGATGAGCTGGGCGTCGAGCGGGCCTGGATGATCGGCGACACGGTCGATGACATCACCGCGGCGCGCGCCGCGGGCTGCCTGCCGATCGGCTTTCGCGCGCCTGCGGAAGCCTTGCTGCGCGCCGGCGCGGCCTGTGTTCTGAACTGTCTCTCTGAAGTCGAGGCTCGCCTGACATGAAGCACTCCCCCCGCCAAGCCGAGGTCGTCCGCGAGACGGCTGAAACCCAGATCACCGCCCGCCTGAAGCTCGATGGCCAAGGCCAAGTGACGGTGTCCACGGGCCTGCCCTTTCTCGACCACATGATCACCGCGCTGTGCCGCCACGCCGGCTTCGACCTCGAGCTGCGCGCGGTCGGCGATTTGGAGATCGATGATCACCACACCACCGAGGACTGCGGCATCGTGCTCGGTCAGGCTTTGCGTGAAGCGCTGGGCGACAAGCGCGGCATCACCCGCTTCGGCTCAGCCTATGCTCCGCTCGACGAGGCGCTCGCCCGCACAGTCGTGGACCTGTCCGGCCGCCCGTGGCCAGTGATCGAGTGCGGCTTCCAGCGCGAGCGGCTGGGCACCGTCGCCACCGAGAACCTGACTCACTTCCTCGAGAGTCTGGCGATCGCGGCCGCGATGAATCTGCACGTCGATGTGCTGCGCGGCCGCAATGATCACCATCGCGCCGAGGCGGCCTTCAAGGCGACGGCGCTGGCGCTGCGCGCGGCCTGCGCGCGCCGCGACGACGACCGCGTCCCCAGCACCAAAGAGGTCCTCGCATGAGCGCGCACACCCTGGTGATCGGCACCGGGACGGCCAACACCGCCTCGGTGCTAGCCGGACTGCGTCGCGTCGGCGCCGATCCGGAGCTAACGCAGGACCCGCGCGCGGTGCAGCAGGCCGAGCGCGTCGTCCTGCCCGGGGTCGGCACCTTCGCCGCCGCCCGCGCCCAGCTGGATCAGCAGGCAACCGGGCAGACGAGCAGCCTGGCGCAGGTTGTCCAAGAGAGGGTCCGGGCCGGCCGCCCGACCCTCGCCATCTGCCTGGGCATGCAGCTGCTGTTCGACGGGAGCGAGGAGAACCCGGAGGTCCCGGGCCTCGGCCTGATCCCGGGGCGGGCCACGCGCTTTTCGGAGACGGTGCGGGTTCCGCAGCTCGGCTGGAATGCCGTCGAGGCGGCGCGCGGCTGCGAGATCCTGCAGAGCGGCTACGCCTACTACGCCAACAGCTATCGGCTAGTGCCGGCCGCGCCGGGCTGGGAGCGGGCGACCACCGAGCACGACGGCCCCTTCCTGGCCGCTTGCGAACGCGGCCCGATCGTCGCCTGTCAGTTTCACCCGGAGCTCTCAGGCGACTATGGCATGGGCATCCTGGAGCGCTGGCTTGCCGCGGCGCGGGAACAGGAGGTCCGGCCATGCTGATGCCGCGCGTGATCCCCTGCCTGGATGTGCGGGACGGCCGCGTGGTCAAGGGCGTGCAGTTTCAGGGCCTGCGTGACGCCGGAGACCCGGTCCAGCTGGCGGCGGCCTACCAGGAGCAGGGCGCCGACGAGCTGGTCATCCTCGATGTCTCGGCGACGCCCGAAGGGCGCGCGAACGCAGCCGAAACGGTGGCGGCGGTCCGCGAGGTGCTGGCGTTGCCGCTGACGGTCGGCGGAGGCGTGCGTCGCGCCGAAGACGCCGCGCGCCTGCTCGATGCCGGGGCCGACATGGTCGCGGTCAACACCGCGGCGGTCGAGCGTCCGGAGCTGCTCTCGGAGATGGCCGCTCGATTCGGGGTGCAGTGCACGGTGCTGGCCATCGACGCCGCGGCCCGCGCGCAGCAGCCTTCGTCCGCCCCCGGCTGGGAGGTCGTCACCCACTCGGGGGTCGAGCGCCGCGCGCTCGACGTGATCGATTGGGCCCGCGAGGCCGCCCGGCGCGGCGCCGGCGAAGTGCTGCTCACCAGCTGGGACCGCGACGGCACCCGCTCGGGCTACGACCTGGAGCTGCTCCGGGCGGTCAGCGAAGCGGTCTCGCTGCCGGTGATCGCCTCGGGGGGCGCCGACACCGCGGGCCACATGGCCGAGGCCCTGCAGGCCGGCGCCAGCGCCGTACTCGCCGCGTCGATCTTCCACGACGCCCACACCACCGTCGACGCCGTGAAGCGCGCGCTGCTGCAGCTCGGCGTCCGCACTCGTCCCAGCATGGAATCGCTCGCATGATCATTCCCTCGATTGACCTCCGCGGCGGCAACGCGGTGCAGCTTGTCGAAGGCAAGACGCCCAAGCTGGACGCCGGCGACCCCCGCCCTCTGCTGGAGCGCTTCGCGCGCGTCGGCGAGGTGGCGGTAATCGACCTCGACGCGGCACTCGGCAGCGGCAGCAACGCCGCGCTGATCGAAGAGCTCTGTGGCCACGCTGCCTGTCGAGTCGGCGGCGGCATCCGCGACTACGAGACCGCCGTCCGCTGGCTCGATGCCGGAGCGCAGCGGATCATCCTCGGGACCGCGGCCCAGCCGGAGCTGCTTCGCCGACTGCCGCGGGAGCGCGTGCAGGTCGCGCTCGACGCGCGCGACGGCGAAGTCGTGGTCGAAGGCTGGACCACCGGGACCGGCCACGCCCTGCTCGACCGGATCGAGGCGCTGCGCCCCTACTCCGGGAGCTTCCTCGTCACCTTTGTCGAACGCGAAGGCCACCTCGGCGGCACCGACCTCGAGCTGGCCCGCGCCGTCATCGCGGCGGCCGGGACGGCCCGCGTCACGATCGCGGGCGGGGTCACGACCGCGGCCGAGATCGCTGAACTCGACGCCCTTGGCGCCGATGCGCAGGTGGGCATGGCGATCTACACCGGGCAGCTCGGCCTCGCCGAGGCCTTCTGCGCTCCGCTGCGCAGCGATCGGACGGACGGACTCTGGCCGACCGTCGTGACCGATGAGGCGGGGCGCGCGTTGGGCCTGGTCTATTCCAACGCCGAGAGCGTGCGAACGGCGCTTGACTCGGGCAAAGGCGTGTACTGGTCACGCAAGCGCGGCCTGTGGGAGAAGGGCGCGAGCTCGGGCGCGAGTCAGGATGTGCTGCGCCTTGAAGTCGATTGCGACCGCGATTGCCTGCGCGCCGTGGTGCGCCAATCGGGCGTCGGCTTCTGCCACCTCGAGCGGCGCGATTGCTGGGGCGAGGCCCGCGGACTCGCGGCGCTGGAGGCCACGCTCACCGCGCGCCAGCAGGACGCGCCCGAGGGTTCCTATACAGCGCGGCTGTTTGCCGACCGCACTCTGCTCGGCAAGAAGCTGATCGAAGAGGCCGGCGAGCTGGTCGAGGCCGAGACCCCGGATGAGATCATCCACGAGGCCGCGGACGTGCTCTACTTCACCCTGGCTCGGCTGCGCGCAGCCGGCGTATCGCTCGCGCAGATCGAGAACGAACTGGACCGACGCGCCCTGGTGCAGACGCGTCGCGGCGGGGAGGCGAAGACATGAGCGATGCCGTCACCCTACGTCGCGTCGCTCCCCAGGAGGCGCGCGCCGCATCACTGCTGCAGCCGGACGCCGCACTTCAGGCCGGCGTCACCCGGATACTGCAGGAGGTCGCGAGCGAGGGCGAGCCCGCCCTGCGCCGCTGGGCGCAGGAGCTCGGCGATCTCCGCGCCGGGGAGGCGCTCTTCCTCGCCCGGGCGGAGCTGGAAGCGGCGCGCGATGCGCTGCCGGCCGAGGATTGCGCGCTGCTCGCCCGCACCGCCGCGCGGATCCGCACCTTCTCCGAGGCGCAGCGTGACTGCCTACAGCCGCTCAGCGTGCCGATGGCCGGAGGCAGGATCGGCCATGAGCTGATCCCGCTCCAGGCGGTCGGCTGCTACGCCCCCGGGGGGCGCTATCCGCTGCCGAGCTCGGTGCTGATGACCGTCATTCCGGCGCGCGTCGCCGGGGTGGAGCAGGTCTGGGTCGCCTCGCCCCGACCCACCCCGGTCACGCTCGCGGCGGGGGCCATCGCCGGCGCAGATGGGCTGCTTGCCTGCGGCGGCGCCCAGGCTCTGGCCGCGCTGGCCTCCGGGGTCGGCCCCCTGCCCGCGGTGGACTTCCTGTGCGGGCCGGGCAATCGCTGGGTAACCGAGGCCAAGCGTCAGCTGCACGGCCGCGTCGGCATCGACATGCTCGCCGGACCCAGCGAGCTGCTGATCCTCGCCGACGCCAGCGCCAACCCGGCCGAGCTCGCGGCCGATCTGATCGGCCAGGCTGAACACGACGAAGACGCGCGGCCGATCCTGGTCTCGACCGAAGCAAGTCTGGTGCTCGCCGTGGAGTCCGAGCTGGCCCGCCAGCTCACGGACCTCCCCACCGCTGCGACGGCGCGCACGGCGATCGCCCGCCAGGGCATAGCCGTCGTCTGCGAAGACCTCGGCGAAGCGCTTCGCGTCTGCGACGAGATCGCGCCGGAGCACCTCGAAGTCCGACTCGAGAGCGCAGCGCAGGCGCGGGCCCTGCCGGCGCTCCAGCACGCCGGCGCCCTCTTCACCGGACCGGGCGGCGCCGAAGTGCTCGGCGACTACGGCGCGGGCCCCAATCACGTGCTGCCAACCGGAGGCAGCGCCCGCCAGCGCGGCGGCCTCAGCGTGCTCGACTTCCTGCGCGTGCGCACTTTCCTCGACCTCCCCGCCAGCCCGCAGACGGCAGCCCTCGCCCAAGACGCAGCCGCCCTGGCACGGCTCGAAGGACTCGAAGGCCATGCCAGGGCGGCAGAGTTGCGATCCGGCGCGCGCTAGGCGATCGACACCTCGTCGCAGAGGTAGACGTCCTGGACCGCGTTGATCAGCTGCACGCCTTCGGCGAGCGGCTTCTGGAAGGCTTTCCGCCCCAGGATCAGACCCATGCCGCCGGCGCGCTTGTTGATGACGGCGGTGGAGACGGCGTCCTGCAGGTCGTTGCTGCCCGAGGCGCCGCCCGAGTTGATCAGACCGGCGCGGCCCATGTAGCCATTGGCGACCTGGTAGCGGCACAGATCGATCGGGTGATCGCTCGACAGCTCGGTGTAGACCTTGTCGTGCGTCTTGCCGAAGCCGATGGTGCGGAAGCCATCGCCGTTGTGAGTCGGCAGCTTCTGCTTGACGATGTCCGCTTCGATGGTGACCCCCAGGTGGTTGGCCTGTCCGGTCATGTCGGCGGCGGTGTGATAGTCGACGCCGTCCTTCTTGAAGTCGCTGTTGCGCAGGTAGCACCACAGAATCGTGGCCATGCCCAGCTCGTGCGCCTGCTGGAAGGCCTCGGAGATCTCCTGGATCTGACGGCGCGATTCGTGGCTGCCGAAGTAGATCGTCGCGCCGATGGCCTGCGCCCCCATCTCGAAGGCCTGCTCGACGGTGCCGAACAGGGTCTGATCGTAGAAGTTGGGGTAGGACAGGATCTCGTTGTGGTTGATCTTGACCACGAACGGAATCTTGTGCGCGTACTTGCGCGCCACCATGCCGAGCACCCCGATGGTCGAAGCCACGCCGCTGCAGCCGGCTTCGACGGCGAGCTTGACGATGTTCTCGGGATCGAAGTAGTCGGGGTTGGGCGCGAAGCTCGCGCCGGCCGTGTGCTCGATGCCCTGGTCGACCGGCAGGATCGAGATGTACCCGGTGCCCGCGAGGCGGCCGTGGTTCATCAGCGCGGACAGGCCGTTGAGGGCACGGGTCGGGCGATCACTGATGCCGTGGATGCGATCAATGAAGTCCGGGCCAGGCAGGTGCAGGCGGCCGGCGTCGATCGTCTGGCAAGTGTGGCCCAGCAGGCCTTCGGCCTGATCGCCAAGCAAGGATTGGATCTCGGAGTAGGAAGCGCTCATGGGAGAGGGTCGCGAGGCGACGGCGGGATTCTAGCGAAGTGCCGCCCGCGGACGAGGGCGAGCTCGGAAAACGACCTCGCCGTTGAAGATCGTGGCGGTGACGCGGGCCTGATCCAGCTCGGGCTCGGGCAGGGCGCGCAGATCCGCGTCGAGGACGGTGAAATCGGCCCGCGTCCCGGGGCGCAGCACGCCCAGCCGGTCTTCCTGGAAGGCGGCATAGGCCGGCCAGGCCGAAAGATGCAGCAGGGCCTCGCGGCGCGTCATGGCCTCCTCGGCGAACCAGCCGCCGTCCGGCCAACCTTCGGCGTCGGTGCGCGTCACGGCCGCGCGGAAGGAAGCGATGGGATCGAGCACCTCGACCGGGGCATCGCTGCCGCCGCAGATCACGACGCCGGTATCGAGCAGCGAACGCCAGGCATAGGCCCCGCGCACGCGCTGCGCGCCCAGGCGATCCTCGGCCCAGGGCGCGTCGGAGGTCTGATGCTGCGTCTGCATGGAGGGGATCACCCCCAGCTGGCGGAAACGCGGGATGTCCTGCGGAGACAGCACTTGCGCATGCTCCACCCGGAAGCGGTGATCGCCCGGATTGCCGCCGCTGGCCCGGGCCGCCTCAAACGCCGCTTCATAGGCATCGAGTACCTGCCGGTTGGCGCGGTCGCCGATGGCGTGCGTGCAGACCTGGAAGCCGGCTTCGATGGCACGGTCGGCGACCTCGCGAATGCGCTCGGCCGGGGTCACCAGCAGACCGCGATTGCCCGGATCGTCGCTGTAGTCCTCGAGCAACGCCGCGCCGCGTGAACCGAGGGCACCGTCGGCGTACAGCTTGATCGCGCGCACCGTCACCTGATCGGTCGGATCGATCTGCGGCCCACGCGCAAGCCAGGCATCGAGCTGCGCGGTGTTGGATCCCGGCACCATGCCGTAGACGCGGATCCCGAGTTCACCCCGCGCGGCGAGCTGCATGCAGAGATCGACCGTGCGCTGATCGATGCCGGCGTCGTGAATGGCGGTGAGCCCTGCCTTCTGCAGCGCTTCTGCGGCCAGCCGAATCGCCTGCTCCACCTGGAAGTCATCGGCTGCGGGAACGTGCCGCAGGATGAGGCTCTCGGCGTTGTCAATGAAGACCCCGGTCGCGCGCCCCTGCCGGTCGCGCAGAATCGCGCCCCCTTCCGGATCCGCGGTCGAGCGATTGATCCCGGCCAGGTCCATCGCCTTGCGGTTGGCCAGAATCGCGTGTCCATCGACGCGCGACAGCACCACCGGCACGTCGGGGAAGGCGAGGCTGAGCAGGTTGTGGGTCGGGAAGCGCTGCTCGGGCCAGTCGTTCTGATCCCAGCCGCGCCCCATCACCCAGCCCCCCTCCGCGACCGGGTTCTGTTCGACGAAGCGCTCGACTCTCTGCACCACGGCCTGATAACTGGAGGTGCCCATCAGGTCGACCTGGAGCAGGTTCATGCCGATGCCGACGAGGTGGGCATGACCATCCACGAAGCCGGGGTAGAGCACCTCGCCTTTCAGGTCGAAGCGCTCGGCCTCGAGGGCGCCGGGTTCAGCGAGCACCTGCTCGAGCGTGCCCATCGCCGAGATGCGGCCCTCGCGCACGAGCAGCGCTTCGACCTCGGGCCGGGCGTCATTCAAGGTGACGATGGTGCCGCCCGAGATCAGCAGCAGTCCGCTGGACCCGACCCCGGTCCGCCCCGAGACGCTGCACGATACGAACAGGACCAGAAGGAGGAGCGCGCGAAGCATGCCGTCAGCCTAACGGTCCGGAACGTCGGCTGCGCGCCTGGGTTGCGCAGGAATGACCCGGACCCGCACCCTGCTCTGGCTCGGCCTTGGATTCCTGCTGTTGCTCGCCCTGCGCAGCGTGCAGGCAGCCTCCGCGCATGCGGCATCCGGAGCGCGGCTGGTCGAGTTGCAGAGCGGCGGCATGGCGCGCTGGTATCGCGTCCACACGCCGCCCCAGTTTGACCCGCAGACGCCGACTCCGGTCGTCCTCGCCTTCCACGGCGGCGGCGGCAACGCGGTGCAGTTCATGAACCAGTCCGGGCTCAACGCGGCGGCCGATCGCCACGGCTTTGTCGTGGTCTACCCCGAAGGCACCGGCAAGCTCGGCGGCAAGCCCTGGTTCCGGCTGCAGACCTGGAATGCCGGCAGCTGCTGCGGCTATGCCTCGGAGCAGAACATCGACGACGTCGGCTTTGTGCGCGATCTGCTGGCCGACCTGGACCAGCGCATGACGATCGAAACGGGCAGCGTCTTTGCGACCGGCCACAGCAACGGCGGCATGCTCTGCTACCGGCTGGCGATCGAAGCCCCGGAGCTCTTCGCTGCGATCGCGCCGAATGCAAGCTGTCGCAACTTCAACGGTCTCCCCCAGCAGCCGATGCCAATCATCGCCTTCCATGGCGCGCTCGACTGCAACGTCCCCTGGCAGGGCGGGGTCGGCTGCGGAGTTTCCGGCGTCTGGATGCGCTCGCAGCGCGACTCGCTGCTGCCCTTCCTCCAGATCAACGGGGCGACGCTGCCTCCGCGCCAGCCGCCCGCCGAGCGTCGCGGCAAGGCGCTGCGCTACGAGGCAACGGCCGCACAATCCGGGGCGGATGTGCACTACTGGTGGATGCTGGATCACGGTCACGCCTGGCCGGGTCACGGCTCGGCGATCGGGGATCCCTGCAACTTCGACATCGACATCAATGAGGAAATGTGGGTATTCTTCGATCGATACCGAGGTTGACCGTAGATGCTCCTTCGTACTCTGCTCTTGATCTGCCTGGCCGTCCCTGCCTGCGGGACCGCCGACAACTCGCCTCCGCCGATCAAGCTGGAGTACCCGGCGGGCGGTCCGCCGCTGAATGAGCACTTCAGCTTCTACGTTTTGAACGTGGACAAGCAGGACGCCACGCTGGTCGATGTCGACGCCGACATGCCCGCGCACAAGCACGGCATTCTGACCGACCCCAGCATCGAGTTGCAGGAAGACGGCCGCTACCGGGTCGATGGCATGCTGCTGCATATGCCCGGCGACTGGGAGATCTACCTCGACCTCCAGTACGCCAACGGCGCCGTGCATCGCCAGACCATTCCTCTGATTCTCGAGCATTGATGACCCGTCTGCGCCTTGCCGCCGCCCTGCTGGCTGCTGGCGCCTGCGTCGGCGGGCTGGGTCTGAACTCGCTCGACTCGCAGGAGCCCGAGGCCGACGGTCCGCTGCGCTTCACGGAGCGCGAGCGTTCGATCATCCAGACCCTTTCTCCGCTCCCCCCGCTGCCGCAGCAGGCCAGCAATCGCTGGGCGGACGACCCGGCCGCGGCGCGCTTCGGTCAGCGCCTGTTCTACGACGCCCGGCTGTCGCGCGAGGGCGACCGTTCCTGCGCCAGCTGCCACTCCCCCGGACTCGGCTGGTCGGACGGCCTGCCCCGGGCCGAAGGGCGGAACGGCGCGCTGATCCGCAACAGCCCCAGCCTGCTGCACTCCGGCTACCAGCGCTGGTTGTTCTGGGACGGACGCGCGGATTCACTCTGGGCCCAGGTGCAGTGGCCGCTCGAGCATCCGGATGAGATGGGCTTCGCCCGCGCAGACCTGGTGCGGCTGCTGGCCAGAGATGCCTCGCTGCGCCGCGACTACGAAGAGCTGTTCGGCCCGCTCCCCGAAGGGGCTGCCGATGCCGAGCGCTTCCGGCCCGGCGGACGTCCGCCGCTCCCGCGCCCTTCCGATCCCTTCAACCCCGCCCCCAGCCTGGAACAGCTCGCCGAGACCGATCCGGGGCATGCGGCCTGGCTGGCGATGAGCGAAGCGGATCGACGCGCAGCCAGCGAGGTCCTGTCCCGCTGCGCCAAAGCGATCGAAGCCTTCGAACGCCGCCTGGTGCCTGGCCCCTCGGCCTTCGATCGCTTCGTCGAAGGCTTGCGCGAGGACGACGCCCAGAAACAGGGCGCGCTGTCACGCTCCGCTCAGCGCGGGCTGCGGATCTTCGTCGGCAAAGGCAACTGCGTGAACTGCCACTTCTCCCCGCTGCTCAGCGGCGGCGAGTTTCACAACATCGGCCTGGCGGTCGCAGCTGGCGAGCCCTTCGATGCCGGTCGCCCGGATGGCATCAACACCGTGCGCGTCGATCCGATGAACGGCCGCGGCGAGTTCAGCGACGCGCAGGAATGGGCAAGCAACGTCAAGCTGCGCTACCTGCGCTACGACGAACACACCTTCGGCGCCTACAAGGCCCCGACGCTCCGGAACGCGGCCGTGAGCGCGCCCTATATGCACGACGGCCGCTTCGCCACGCTCGAAGAGGTGGTGCGCTTCTACGTCGAGCTGCCCGGGCTGCCGCCGGTCGGGCACCGCGAAGAGACGCTGCTGCCGGTCCCCCTCGATGAGGGAGAGATCCAGGATCTCGTCGCTTTCCTGGAATCGCTGCGCGGTACGCCGGTCGACGAACAACTGCGTCGGCCGCTGGAGCCGACGGAAGACGACTGAGCGCGCCTAAAGCGCCAGCATCCGCTGCAGCGAGGCGCGCGCCGGCTCAAACAGCTCGGCCGGCACGGTCACCTCCGGCCCCCGCTCCTGCAGGCAGGCCCAGAGCTTCTCAGGCGTATTGAGCGCCATGAAGGGGCAGAGGTTGCAGGCACAGCTCGCTCCCGGGGCCGGGATGTAGGTGTTCTGCGGGGCCTCGCGCTCGAGGCGGTAGATCATGTTGCCCTCGGTGCCGACGAGGAAAGTCTGGCCTTCCTGCTGCTTCACCATGCGCAGCATGCCCGCCGTTCCCAGCACGTGATCGCTGGCATCGCGGACCGCCTTCGGGCACTCCGGGTGCGAGATCGTGATGCACCCCGGGTGCTCCGCCTGCAGAGCGCGCAGCGTGTCGACGCTGAACAGCTCGTGAACCTGGCAGGCGCCGTTCCACAGAATCATCTCGCGACCGGTGACTTCATTCAGCCAGCCGCCCAAGTGCATATCCGGCACGAACAGGATCGGCTGGTCCTGCGGAATGCTGTCGACGACTTCGCGCGCATTGCCGCTGGTGCAGATGATGTCGCACAGCGCCTTCACCTCGGCGGTGCAGTTGATGTAGGCGACGGTGACTGGGCGCTTACCGAGCTTCTGCTCGAGGTGCTGCTGATAGGTGGCCAGATCCGCCCCCTTGCAGGAGGAAGCCAGCGAGCAGCCGGCCTCCATGTCCGGCACGAATACGCGCGCGCTGGGGTTGAGCAGCTTGGCCGTCTCGGCCATGAAGTGCACCCCGGCGAAGCAGATCGCCTCGGCGTCTTCCTCGGCGGCGTAGCGCGCCAGCTCGAGGCTGTCCCCGACGAAGTGGGCACATTCCTGGATGAAACCATCCTGGTAGCTGTGCGCGAGGATCAGGATGCCCTGCTCGGTGGCCCAGCGCCGGATCTCGGCGGGTTCGGGGACGTCAACCGGGGCAGCTTGGGAGGGGCTCGTGGAAACCGATGTCATGAATCGCGTCCGACGGGCCCCTTAGTCTACCGCACCAGTCGATTCCTGCTCTTTTCCGAGCCGGGCGCTCAGGTAGACGTCGTAGCGCGTGCTGCGGCCCTCCAGGCTGTGGTGCGGCGCGATGGAACCCAGGGCCTCCCCCCGCCGCGGACGCTTGACAACCACCCGGCGGCGCGCCACGCGCAGGGCGGTGGCGAGCAGACGTTCGGCGTCGAGATCTTCGCCGACCACGGCGCGGAAGAGCCGCATCTCCTTGCGCACCGTCCCGGCGCTGCGGCGCTCGGGGTGCATTGGGTCGAGGTAGACCACCTCGGGACGCGCCCGATCCGGACCGGAGGCGAGCTGCTCGAGAACGGCCTGCGCGTCGGCCTTCAGGAGACGCAGACGCCCCCCCAGCTGGGATGCCACTTCCGGATCCTGCTCCGCCCGCTCGAGGGCGTCGGCGAGGAGGGCGTGGATCTCGGGATGGCGCTCCACGGCCAGGACCTCGCAGCCCAGCCAGGCAAACAGGAAGGCGTCGCGGCCCAGGCCGGCCGTCGCATCCAGCACGCTGGGGGTCGCCCCCTTCTTCAGACCGATGGCGCGGGCCACGGCCTCGCCGCGTCCTCCGCCCTTGCGGAGCCGGTAGCCCATCGGACCGCGCAGGAACTCAGCGCGCAGGAGATGCTCCTTGCCGTCCAGCCTTAAGCGGAGCGCCAAGCCATCCTCGTCGCGATGCCACGCGGTCATCGCTCGAAGTCTAACGCGGTGCGAAGCCTACGGAATCGTGACTGCCAGCGGGTTCGAGAAGCTCCGCGACACCGGGTCGTAGCCGTGCATCCAGAAAGTCGTGCCCGAAGTCCAGCCCGGCACGAACACCGAGTGACCCGCCCGACCATCGCCGTCCGCGCGGAAGGGGAAGATCTGGAAGGGAGCGCTGACCATCAGCTCGCCGTGCGGGGTCGAGATCGGGCCGGGGCCCTTCGTCGAGATCGCCAGCAGCGCGTTGCTGTACGGCACGAGGTTCTCCATGGTCACGGTGACCGGCGCCTGCGCCTGGACCGTGGAGGTCGTCAGCAGCGGACGCGAGGCCTGCACGACCAGGTGCTGATCCGCGGCGACATCGCGCAGCATCGTGACGCGACCGTCCGTCCAGCGAATCTCCACTTCGCCCAGCCAGTCGGCGTTCGGACCCAAGCCGAAGTGCAGCGTCAGCTCGCTCTGACCCAGATAGCTCTGGTTGCTGTCCAGCTGGCGGTAGAGCTGCTTGCTGCCGCGGCGCACGATGACCTCGGTGCCGATTCCGTGCGGAGCGAGCTCCGGCGCGGCGCTGGTATCGAAGGAAAGGCGCAGCCAGTGGTTGCCGTTGGCGGTCTCGTTCTGGAAGAAGGAGACCGGGCCGTTGGACTCGGTGATGATCAGATCCTCATCGCCGTCGCGGTCGGCATCCAGACGCAGCAGCGAACGACCCTGGCCGTAGTGCGTCAGGCCGCACACCGAAGCGACTTCGGCAAAACCGGATGCCTGGGTGTTGTGGAACAGCCGCGTCGGATAGTTGTCCCACGAGCCGAACCAGCCGTTGGTCGAGGCCAGGTCGAGCCAGCCGTCGTTGTCCATATCGGTGGCGACCACGCCCCAGGCCCAACCCGCCGCTTTGACGCCGGCGTTCGAGGCAGACTCCACCCAGTTGGTGCCGGAGCCGTCGTTCACGAACAGGCGGTTGCCGCCGATGCCCGAGGCCGGGTAGTAGATGTCACTGACGTAGAAGTCGAGATCCAGGTCGTTGTCGAAGTCGCCGGTGGCGAGCCCCATGCCGTTCGGCAGACGCAGGTCCGGCGCGTACTGGTTCGACTTCGTAAAGGTGTTGTCGCCGTCGTTCAGGAACAGCTTGCTGGTCCCGGTGTCCGCGATCAGGATGATGTCGGTGTGCCCGTCCTGGTTAATGTCGGTGAAGCTCGGCACGAAGCCGCGCGTCGTGAGCACATCCAGAATGCCGACCGAAGTGGTGACATCACTGAAGGTGCCATCGCCGTTGTTCTCGTAGAGCTTGTTGCCTTCGGTGCCGAAGGAGTAGGCCGTCACGAACAGGTCGAGGTCGCCGTCGCGGTCGTAGTCACCAAACGCGGCGCCGTAGCAGTTGTTCGAGGCCGAAGGCGCGTTGACCCCCGCTGCGACCGCGACATCCGTGAAGCTGCCGTCGCCGTTGTTGCGATACAGGCGGTTGTAGCCGGCCTGCGCCGCGCCCGCGGGGCCGAAGGAGCAGACGTAGAGGTCCTGCCAGCCATCGTTGTTGAAGTCACCGACCGCCGAGCCGATGCCCAGCTGCAGATCGGTCAGACCCCACGCGGCGGACGACTCGGTGAAAGTGCCGTCGCCGTCGTTGATGAACAGATAGTCCGGGCGCGTTCCGCCGCTCGGCATGTAAAAGTCCGGCCAGCCGTCATTGTTGAAGTCGCCGACCGTGCCTCCGCCGATCATCATGACCGAGGGATGGCCGGGAGCTGCCAGGTGCACGCCGGTCAGGCCGACGTTCTGCGTGTTGTCCACATAGACCGCCTGCGCGCCGAGGGTGGGGGCAAGAAGCAGCGCGCAGGCCATGGATAGGAGAGAGCCGTTCATGATCACTGGAGGGGTGGTGTGTCTTGGGGAGGTTGGGGAGGTTGGGGAGAGAAGGCTCAGAAGGGATTGCCAAACTGGTCGTGTCCGACGAGGCGTCGACCATCGGGGTCGGGGCTGGCCGGGTCCGGGATCCATGCATCCAGGCACTGACGATCCTCGACGCAGGGGTCGGTCAGCGTGTGCAGGAAGGCCACGAGCTGCTGGACCTGCTCGCTGCTGAGCGCGATGTCCTCGACCGTCGTGAAGCCGTTATTGCGCACCCAGTACAGCTGCTGCAGCGCCAGGCTGGTGTTGGCGACGGTGTCGGCCGTCTGCACGTCCGGCGCGAGCTGGCCGAAGTCGTAGTTCTGCAGCGCCTGCGCCGGGTTGAGGTGGTGCCGCACCACCCCTTCCAGCGTCGTGTAGGCACCGGCATGGCTCCAGGGGCCCGTCACCGCGACGTTCAGCAGCGTGGGCGTGCGGAAGGCATAGAGGTGCTCCGGCTTGCCATCGACCAGGAAGCGGCCGACGTCTTGCGTCGCGCCGATGTTGACCGACTGGCCGCGGCCGACCTGGGGCATGGCGAGCACGTAATGCTCCTCGTCGGTAAAGAAGTCACCGGCGTGGCAGCTGGCGCAGTCGGCGCCGCCCGAAGCGCGGTCGCGGAAGAAGAGCAGCGCGCCGAGCTTGGCATCCGTGCTGATGGCATTCAGGTCGCCCTGCACGTAATCGCGCCACGGAGTCGCGACGAAGGTCTGCGAACGCTGGTACTCGGAGAGCGCGATCGCGATGTTCTGCTCGGTGACCACGTCCTCGGGCAAAGCGCCCGGCTGGTTGAAGGCGGTACGGAACAGATCGGCCCAGTCGCTGTACGGCAGTTCGCCCTGGCCGATGCCGTAGTCGCCGATCCGCGCGGCGAGGTGCTCGCGCGTGGCCTGCGGGAAGTTGCCGAACTCGAAGAAGAAGCCCTTCATCTCGTCCATCGAGGTGACGGGGAAGCGCGCCTGGGCATGAACCAGGTTCGAGAAGGCGTTCGGGTCGACGGTCGGCCACGGGTAATCCGGGGTCGTGATTCCTTGGCCGTCGTTGCCGTTCATGCCCGCGGTCTTGCCCAGCGACTCGACTCGCCCGTTCCAGAACAGGTACTTGTCCCAGAGCGCGACGTTGAAGGTGGTCGGTGCGTTGCGCGGGATCGTCGGTCCGCCATCCCAGTTCGGCGAACCCGCTTCGTGGACGCGGCCCGGCCCGAGTAGATCTTCGTCTTCCGCATCGACACCGACGCCAACGGAGAGGTTGTCGCCGGCTCCCATCACCGGGTGGTGGCAGGTCGCGCAGGCGGTGTCCTGGTCTCCGCCGAGGCCCTTGGTGAAGAAGAGCTCGCGCCCGAGCTGAGCGATCGGATCCTGAATCGACGGCAGACTGCGTCCGGTCGAGGGATCGCCCGTCAGACCCTGCGCTGCGATCAGCGCCTGCAGCCGCGAATCCAGCTTGGAGATCGCGCCGCCCTGGCCGTGAGACGGAAGCCCGGCTCCCTGATTGCCCGAGCCTGGTGTCGAGGCGGTCGTGGTGCCTTGAGAGGAGGTACCGGTTGCGAGGCAGGCGGGGATGGCCAGCGAAGCGAGGATGGAGAGTCCGAGGGGTAGTCGGCGCATGGGGAGTGCTTGAGAAAAGAGAGAACGAGGATTTTCACTTGAAAACCCTGTTACCCGAGTATGCCACCGGATTTGCCCGCGTGGTTAGGCGATTTTCCGCCAAAACCACAATTCCCCTTGAGACTAAACAATATCAAAGGACTGTATAGCTCGCGATCGCGCTTCCTCGAGGCCTCTGCCGCCCTGATGGCGGATCTCGACCAGGGGCGCACCGGCCTGAATTTCGTCCCCGCGCTTGGCCTGCAGGACCAAACCCACGCCGAAATGTACGGCTTCTCCTGCACGGGTCCGCCCGGCACCCAGCCGGTGGGCGGCCCAGCCCAACTCCCCTGCATCGCAGCGCTGCACGACCCCCGACGCCGGGGCAGGCACCATCTCGACCTCGCACCCGGCTCCGTGCAGCGGAGCGGCCGGATCCCCGCCCTGGGCACGCACCATCTGCTCCCAGCGCGGGAGCGCGGCGCCGCTGCGGAGGATCTCCCGGGCGCGCTCGCCTTCGCCGGAGAGCAGCACGCAAAGTTCGGTGAGATCCTCCGGCCCCTGGCCGCGCAGACAATCCACCGCCTCCTCGACCTCGAGAGCATTGCCGATCTTCAGCCCCAAGGGCTGCGTCATGTCGGTGAGGTGCGCTTCCGTCTGCACGCCGGCTCCGTTGCCGACTTCGACCAGCGAGTCCGCCAGCGCCTGGGCCTGTTCGCGGGTCTTCATGAAGGCGCCGCTCCCCCATTTGACGTCGAGCACCAGCCGCTCGATCCCTTCGACGAGCTTCTTGGAGAGAATCGACGCCGTGATCAGCGGAATCGACTCGACCGTGCAGGTCTCATCGCGCAGGGCGTAGAGGATGCGATCCGCCGGCGCGATCTCCTCGGTCTGGCCGTTGATGAAGCAGCCGACCTCCTCGAGGATCGCGTGCAAGCGTTCAGGCTGGAGATCGGTGGTGTAGCCGGGGATCGACTCGAGCTTGTCGAGCGTGCCGCCGGTCAGGCCCAGCCCCCGGCCGGAGAGCATCGGGACCCGCAGACCCAGCTCCGCCCAGAGCGGCGCCAGAACCAGCGAGACCTTGTCGCCCACGCCGCCGGTTGAGTGCTTATCGATGAAGGGCCCCGTGATGCCCGGCCAGCTGAGCGAGATCCCCGAATCCGTCATCGCGCGGGTCAGCGCGACGGTCTCGGTCGGGCTCATGCCTCGGCAGAAGACGAAGGCCAGCCAGGCAGCCGCCTGGGCACGGGTGACCTCCCCGCTCACGACGCCCGACACGAAGGCCTGAATCGCCTCCGGGGCCTGTTCCTCTCCGGCGCGTCGCGCCGCCAGCCAATCCTGAATCATGTCGGCATTGTGCCGACGCCCGGGTGCCCGCCTGAAATCCGAACCACTCGATTTTTCGGGCTTGCCAAGCCTTCGGGGCAGACCTAATCTATTCCGCCATCATTGAGATTGCGTCTCAATAGCAAAACATGCTCCGCTTCTGCCTGACTCGATCTGCCGCGCTCGCCTGCCTGGTCGCGGCGGCGGGTGCCTGTCAGCAGCCGAGCAAGGCCTCCTCGGGTCCCGAGATCGCACGCACGGTCTATCTGATGGGCACCGAAGCCCGGCTGTTCGTCGAAGCCGATCAGCGCGCCCAGGCCCTGCACGCCTCCGAAGCCGCGCTGCGCAGCCTAGAGCGGGCCGAGCTGCGGCTCAGCACTTGGCGCCCGGAAGCCGAGCTCTTCCAGGTCAACGCCGGCGCGCAGCCCAGCCCGCGCCTGGCCGCCGAGCTGGCCGAGGCCGCCGCGTGGACGGCGCGCACCGACGGCGCCTTCGAGCCGCGCTGCGCCGCCCTGGTCGCCGCCTGGGGCCTGCGCTCGGAAGCCCGCATTCCCTCCCCCGCGGAGCTCGCCGTCGCGGTGGAGGCGCGCACGCAGTGGGAAGAGGGCGGATTCGGCAAGGGTGCCGCGCTGCGCGATGCGGCGCAGGCGCTCGCCGCGGCGCCCGGGGTCCGGCGCGCCCGCATCGACCTGGGCGGTCAATGGCTGCTGCACGGCGAAGGCCTGTTCACGCTTGAAGTGGCGGACCCGGATCACCGGGATCGCAGCATCGGCAGCCTGCGGCTTCCGGCGGGCAGCGTCGCGACCAGCGGCAACTCGGAGCGTGGCATCGAAGTCGAAGGGCGCCGGATCGGACACATCCTTGATCCGCGCACCGGCCAGCCCGCCCCGGACTTCGGCAGCGTGACGGTCGTGCACCCGGATCCCTTCACCGCCGATTGCCTCGCCACCGCCTTCCTGGTCCTCGGCCCCGAGCGCGCGCTTGCCTGGGCCGAAGCCGAGCCGGAGCTCGGCGTTCTTGTCATCGAACGCGGCCCGACCGGGCCGCGCGTGCGGGTCTCGACCGAGCTCCGCCCCCACTTTCATCCCCTGCCATGAAGACCATCCCCTTTCTCGCTGCGGCGAGCCTCTTCCTCTTGAACCCGGCGCTGCTGGCTCAGCAGACCGCCGAGGAACGCATCGACGAACTGGAACGCCAGCTGCGCTCCCTCGACGAAGAACTGGAGTCGCTGCAGTTCGGCGACAAGCTGTTCGCCCCGGTCGGTCCCACCGGGCAGGCCGGCCTCGCCCCCGCCGCCTCGAAGATCTACTCCGCGGACCAGGGGCTCTCGATCGGGGGCTACGGCGAGATGCTGTACACCGACCGCGACGCGGGCGCGGAGCTCGATCTCTACCGGGCGATTGTCTACCTCGGCTATCGCTTTGACGAGAACTGGCTATTCAACTCGGAGATTGAGTGGGAGCACGTCGGCGAGACCGCGGTCGAGTTCGCGTACCTCGAGTATCAGCACGATGACGCGCTCAACCTGCGCTTTGGCCACATGCTGGTGCCGATGGGCTTCGTCAATCAGCTGCACGAGCCGACCACCTTCCTCAGCCCCAACCGGCCCCTGCTGGAGCGGTACATCCTGCCCACGACCTGGCACGAAAACGGGGTCGCTGCGTATGGCAGCCTCGGCGACTTTGATTACCACGTCGCGCTGATCAACGGCTTCGACGCCGAGGGCTTCGACCTGGAGTCGAGCGGTTTGCGCGGTGGTCGCCAGAAGGGCTCCCAGGCCAAGGCCGACGACCTCGCTGCGGTGCTGCGCCTGGACTGGAACGGCGTGGATGGCCTGTGGCTGGGCGGCAGCGTGTACCTGGGCGATTCCGGCCAGGACAGCGCCGCGTCGGACTTTGCCACGACTGTGTTCGAGCTGCACGCGCAGTACCAGTACCGCGGCTTCATCAGCCGGGCGGTCTACGCGGCCGCGTCGATCGAGGACGCCGATCAGCTAACGACCGCTTCGGCCAGCGAGGATCTCTCCGGCTACTACCTCGATCTCGGCTACGACGTGTTCGCCGAGCGCGAGACCGATGCCTCGCTGACTCCCTTCCTGCGCTACGCCGCCTACGACCTGTCGGAGGACAGCCCGGCAGACTCGGAAGTCACCCGGCTGATGCTGGGCCTCGCCTACCAGCCCATCCCCCAGCTGATCTTCAAAGCCGCCTTCACCCAGGAAGAGCAAGGCGCGACCGAGGACGACATCATCGAGATCTCGACCGGCTATGTCTTCTAGCTCCATCCTGGCACGGATCGTGCCCGCGCTGCTTGCCTGCCTGACGCTGCTCGGGCAGGCCGCCGCGAGCCAGACTCTGCAGCCGAAGGAAGCGCTGCAGCTGGCCTTCCCGCAGGCCACGATCGAGCGCTGCAGCATCACCCTCGACAAGAAGCAGCGCGCACGCGTCGAAGAGCTGGCCGGCCACAAGCTGGCCAGCGCGCGCGTGCGCCCTTATCGCGCGATGCTCGACGGCAAGTGCGTCGGTACGGCCTACTTCGATACGCGCAAGGTGCGCACCAAGGCGCAGACGCTGATGATCGCCCTGGATGCTGCCGGCAAGGTCAAGCGGATCGAAGTGCTGCGCTTCGACGAACCCCGGGAGTACCGCGCGCCGGCCAAGTGGATGGCGCAGTTCCCCGGCAAGTCACTGAGCGGCACGCTCAAGATCAAAGGGGAGATTCGCAACCTGACCGGGGCCACCCTGACCGCGCGCGCCACCTTGGACGCGGTGCGCGAGGCTCTGGCGGTGCACCAGGTGCTGGAAGCCGAGCGCGCGAAGAAGGCGAAGGAGCGCGAAGAGCGCAAGAAACGCAAGGAAGAGACCGAGGACCCGCAGCCGTGAGCCGCGGCGAGGCTCGGCTGCTGCACGCTGCGCAGGTGCTGGTCGCGGGCACCGGGCTGGCTTGGGCCTGGATGCTCTACTTCGCCGAGCCGCAGGACGAGTTCTCGATCCTGAATCACCCCTGGCAGGACGAGATGCAGGCCGGCCACGTGCTGACCGCACCGCTGCTGATCTTCGCGGTCGCGGCGATCTGGAAACGACACGCCTGGCAGCGCATCCGCAGCGGCTACCGCGCGCGACGCCGCACAGGCCTGCTGCTGGCCGTCAGCTTCTTCCCGATGGTCGCTTCCGCCTACTTGCTGCAGACGGCAAGCGCCGAGAGCTGGCGCCAAGCCTGGCTGATCGTGCACCTAGCAAGCTCCGGGATCTGGGTCCTCGCCTTCTTGGCGCACCTGATCACGCCGCGCGCGCAAAGCAGCGGATCAGCACTGCCGCGACCGTAGCTCCGACCAGGTTGGCGACCAGGTCCCAGCCGGTGTTCTCGTAGCCGCCCACGTTGGTCTCGGGGATCGTCAGCACGGCGATGAACTCGACCACTTCGTTGAGCGCGCCAAAGCCGCTTCCGGCCGCCGCGCACAGCACCAGCACCCCCAGCCGCGGACGTGGATCGCGCAGCTGCGGGCGCAGCGCCTCCCAGCACACCCAGGTCGTCAGCGCGAAACCGTAGGCGTGGATCAGCTGGTCGTACTTGAGCCGCTCGGGGATCAGCCACCAGTTGTAGAGCACGGAATCGCCGACGGGCAGCAGCCCGCCCGCCATATGCGCCGCCCCCCACAGCGACAGCCCGGCCAGCACCGCCGGGCGAAAGCGGATCCGCAGGTGCACCGTGAGCACCGCCGCGATCAGCACCACCATGACGACGAGGTAGTACAGAAACTCGGCGTTGCCGGTCTGCCAGGCGCCGATCACCGCCGCCGCCATGTAGGCCGCCGTGAAGGCAGCGATCGCAAGTTCCGAACGCGTCCAGGCCATGTCCTAGCATAGGGAGATGTGCGGACGCCTGACGCTGACCTCTTCAGCAAGCGAGATCGCCCAGCTCTTCCGGCTGGCGCACGTCCCCGACGTGCAGCCGCGCTTCAATCTCGCCCCGACCCAGAGCAGCCTGATCGTGCACGAAGACGAGGCGGGCGCGCGCCTCGCCGAGCCAGCGCGCTGGGGCCTGCTGCCGCACTGGGCCAAGGACGCCAACTTCGGCAGCAAGACCTTCAATGCCCGCTCCGAGACCGTCGCGGAGAAGCCCTCCTTCCGCTCGGCCTACCGCAAGCGACGCTGCCTGGTACCCAGCAATGGCTTCTACGAATGGGAGAAGCGCGGGGGCAAGAAGTGGCCTTGGTACTTCCACCTGCCGGATCAGCGCCTGTTCGCTTTTGCCGGTCTCTGGGAGAGCTGGCAGGACCCTGAACAGGAGAAGGAGGTGCGAAGCTTCACCATCCTGACCCTCCCGGCACACGCCGACCTCGAGCGGCTGCACCATCGGATGCCGCTGATTCTGGAGACCCCCGAACGCCAGGAGCAGTGGCTCGCCGGGGCGCGGCCGGGCCAGGAAGTGCAGCCGCCTCCGCCGGCGCAGCCGGTCGGCACCCTGGACGCTTACCCGGTCGATCCGCGGGTGAATCGCGCCGGGGTGGAAGGCCCCGAGTGCCTGGAGCCGCTCGCCCAGCAGGGCGACCTGTTCTAGAAGATCAGCCGCAGATCGCTGCGCGGCGCCTCGACCACTTCGGTCATCGTGCGGCCATCCGGGGTCTCGGCCGTGATCTCCCAGCGGCCGCCGTAGAGCTGACCGAAACGGAAGCGGCCGTCCTCACCCGAGGCTTTGCGGTTGAGCTGGAAGATCTCTTCCGGCTGCTTGCCCGGGAAGGTCGCGCGCAGATCGGCCGGGAAGGCCTCCAGGAAGTCGAGCCCGCGCGCGGTCAGCACCACGTCCGGGATCGGATTGCCCTCGCGATCCACCACCTGACCGATGATCGGCTGGGCCGGCTCGAGCACCAGCTCAAGCGGCGCGTCCTGGGTGTTGTAGCGGATCGGCCAGACTGCCTTCATGGCGTAGCCCGAGGCGCGCACCATCACGATCGCATCGGGGTCGTCTTCCAGGCCGAGCAGCGCCGCGCCACCCAGACGCAACGGAGCCTGGCGCGCCGACTTGCCCAGCAGCACCGCGTCGCCGTCGGGGATCGGCTTGGAATCGGTATCGAGCACCGAGAGATAGACCTCGAGGCCTCGCTCCAGCTTGTACTGCAGGACGCGGCTCCCCGCCTCAAAGCGATCGCGGAAGTCACGGAAGGAACCGTGGCGGATGCGGATGTTCCAGGCCTGGCTGGCGGGGACGGCGGGCAGCTGAAAGCCGCCGTCGGAATCGCTCTCGACCATCCACTGCCGCGCCGGGATGTAGACCAGGCGCTCGTCCGGGGTCGGCGTGTGCTCGACCCGACGGCGCGGGACCCCGGCCTCGATCAACGCGCCCTGCACCGGGTCGCCGTTTTCGTCCAGCACCTGACCGTCAACCAGGTTCGCCCGCGACAGCACGATCTCGATCCCGCCGATCTCTTCGTCGTAGTCGTTCAGGCCCACCGCGCGCTGCACCGCGAGCATGCCGTCGGCGACCGCCGTCAGCAGGAAGGGGCCGCCCGGCATGCCGCCCATGCGAAACGCGCCATCCGCGCCGGCCGTGCCGGTCGAGGTGGGCTCGACTTCGGCCATGCCTTCGACTTGCCAGCGATCCTCGCTCCAGGCCTGCAGCTTGGCCCCCGGGACCGGGTTGCCATCCAGGTCCACCACCCGGCCGGCGAAGCGGGCCGCGGGTTTGACCGCGATCTCGATCAGCTCGGTCTCCTCGGCCCCGACAAAGGCGGCGAAGGCCGAGGCTTCCGGCGCGGTGGCGCCGGTGCCCAGAGCGACCAGCTTCTGCACGAAGGTGCGCTGGAAGATCTCAAAGCTGGCCTTCCCTTCCTCGTCAGTCATCGTGACGATCCGCCCCACCGCCTCGCCGCCGCGCTCCCAGTAGAGCGCCACCGGGCATTCGCTGAGAGGCTGGCCGTCGGCCTCGGTCACGACCCGGAGATGGACCCGGGTGCCGGTCGCCGGATCGAACTGCCCTTCCGGAACCAGAGCGGAACCCCCTGCCTCGGCCGGCTGCTGGGTGCCGAGATCCGATCCGGAGGGGTCTTGGGGGCTCGCCGCCGAGGGATCGGTCGAATCCGTCCCCGAGGAGTTCGCACTCCCCTCTTCGGCGGGCTCCTGCCCGCAGGCAACCAGGAATCCCAGACTCAACAACAAGAGCGAGGCAGCCTTGCGCATGGCCACAAGGATACCTCGCTCGTTGCGATTCGTTGCCTACAGACGGACGTAGTCGAAGTCGTGCGGCTGCCCGTTGATGCCCTTGGCAGGCGGGGCGATCCAGCCGGCCCACTTGCCCGGCTCGTGGCAGGGCACCATCAGCGACTGGACATAGGCGCGGTCCTCTTCGGTCGGGAGCCAATCGTTGACTCGCTGCTCGAAGTACTCCTGGCTGACCGGCGTGCCATCGACGTCGAAGTACAGCCCGGTGTACATGCCGATGTTGCGGTTGAAGCGACGGTGCGGCAGCGAGAAGCGGAAGTCCAGGCCCTGCTTCTCGACGATGCGGTTCCAGTAGTCGACGCCCTTCTGGTTGTCTTCCAGGTAATCCGAGCGCAGCAGCTCGTTCATGGCGTTGCGCAGCGGCACCTCTTCCTTGACCAGCTGGTCGCCTTCAATCTTCTCGATCTCGTAGCTGCCGTCGAGGGCCTGGTGATCCTCGTACTTCTTCTCTTCGTAAGCGCGACCCTTGAGGCCGGCGGCGAAGTAGTTGGCGGCGTTCGAGGAGATCTCGGAGCCGTATAGGTCGGTCGAGGAGCTGACCCAGAAATTGATGTACTTCTGCAGCACGTCAAAGGGGATGGCGCCGTACTCGCGCGGGTCGGCATCCGGGTGCTCCTTCATGACCTGGCAGGTGCGCTCGATGACGCGGCCCACGCCGGTCTGCCCCACGAACATGTGGTGCGCTTCTTCGGTGAGCATGAAGCGGCAGGTGCGGGCCAGCGGATCGAAGCCCGACTCGGCGAGCGCGAGCAGCTGGAACTTGCCGTCACGGTCGGTGAACATCGTGAAGCAGAAGAAGTCCAGCCAGGTCTGAATCGGCTCGTTGAAGGTGCCGAGGATGCGCGGACGGTCCGGGTTGCCCGAACGACGCTCGAGAAGCTCGTCGGCCTCGTTGCGGCCGTCCTTGCCGAAGTAGCGGTGCAGCAGATAGACCATCGCCCACAGGTGACGGCCCTCCTCGACGTTGACCTGGAACAGGTTGCGCATGTCGTAGAGCGACGGCGCGGTGTGCGCCAGCAGGCGCTGCTGCTCCACCGAGGCCGGCTCGGTGTCGGCCTGGGTCACGATCAGGCGGCGCAGCTCAGTGCGGTACTCGCCCGGCACTTCCTGCCAGGCCTCGGTGCCGGCGTGATCGCCGAAGGGCACGACGCGGCCGTTCTCATGCGGCTCGAGGAAGATGCCCCAGCGGTACTCGGGCATCTTGACGTGACCGAAGTGCGCCCAGCCCTTCGAGTCGACGCTGATCGCCGTGCGGAGATAGATCTCCTTGTCCTCGAAATCGGTGGGGCCCATCTCGTGCCACCACTGGAGGTACTCCGGCTGCCACTTCTCGAGGGCGCGCTGAAGTCGCTTGTCCGACGCCAGGTCGACGTTGTTCGGAATCTTGCTTTCGTAGTCGATGCTTGCCATGTTGCTCTCCTGCGATCAGGTGCGGTTGTAGTCGAACTCGGGGCGCACCGGCGTGCCGTAGCACTGCAGCGCGCCGCTCTCGCCGACGGCGTTGGGACGCTGGAAGATCCAGTTTTGCCAGGCGGTCAGGCGCCCGAAGATCTTGGTCTCCATCGTCTCGGGGCCGGCATAGCGGAGGTTGGCCTCCATGCCGGTCAGGGCGTCCGGGCTGTACGAGGCGCGCTCCTCCTGGATCACGCGGATCTCGTCCTCCCAGTCGATCTCATCCATGGCCTCGGTGGCGAGGCCCAGCTCATCGGCGTCGGCCGCGTCGATCAGACCGACGCGAGCCAGCACTTCGCTGGCGCGCTCCGGCTCGCCGAGGAAGCGGGTCTCCAGGCGGGTCAGCCCATTGCCCATCGGGTAGGCCCCGCCGTTCAGGATGCTGACGCCCAGCTGCACTTCGGTGTCGGCGTCGTCGAGCACGTAGATGCGATCGGCGGCCAGCGCCATTTCCAGGAAAGTGCCGGCGAAGGCGGTGCCCCCGTCGACCAGCGCGAACAGCGACTTCGCGGTCATGTCGAGCCGCTTCAGCACGCGCTTGGCGAAATGCAGCACCTCGTGGACGAACCAGTGATCCTGGTGGGCGGCGAGCATCGCGTCCAGATCGAGCGCCAGCTGGGGACTGCCTTCGACGCGCAGGTTGACCAGGTTGATGCCGGCCTCATTGATGCGCAGCTCAAGCAGCGCGAGGTCGAACTCGCGCATGGCCTGGAAGAACCACCAGTCGCTGCCGGCAGCGTGCGCCTCGTCGCCGGTGGCCGGCCCGAGCTCCGCAGGCAGGCTGAGGGTCAGCGAAGCCATCCGGCCCCCCGTCTTCTCCAGTACGACGAAGTCGCCGCGCAGGCCCTTCTCGCAGCGCTGCATCGGCACATCCTTCAGCTCGACGCCGATCCGACCGGTCTTGTCCGCGGTCGTCGCCGCCAGCGCGGCTGCCATCTCGTCGCGCTTGGCTTCAAACTGCGACAGCGGCGCGATGTCATCGACCAGATCCCATTCGATCGCCTTCTTGCCCTTGATGCCTTCGACCAAAGTGCTGAAGACGTCGGCGCGGTCGCGGCGGACCATGCGCTTGTCGACGACGCGCGTCAATCCGCCGGTGCCGGGCAGCACCGCCAGCAGCGGCACTTCGGGCAGCGAGACCGAGGAGTTGCTGTCGTCGACGAGCAGAATCTCGTCGCAGGCCAGCGCCAGCTCATAGCCGCCGCCGGCGGTGGCGCCGTTGCAGGCGGCCAGGGTCTTCATCTCGGAGACCTCGGAGAGATCCTCGAGGTAGAGCCGGGTCTCGTTGGTGTACTTGCAGAAGTTCACCTTCCAGGCATGGCCCGAGCTGCGCAGCATCTGAATGTTGGCGCCGGCACAGAAGACCTTGTCGAGCGCGCCGTCGATGACGACACAGCGCACTTCCGGGTGCTCGAAGCGGATGCGCTGAATGGCATCAGCGAGCTCGATGTCGACGCCCAGGTCGTAGGAGTTGAGCTTGAGCTCGTAGCCGGGGCGCAGACCGCCCTCTGCATCGACGGCCATGGTCAGCCGCGCGATCTCGCCGTCGAAGGCGAGGCGCCAGTGGCGATAACGGCTGGGGTGAGTCTGAAACTCGACCGGGGCGAGCGTGGGATCGGAAGCGATGGTGGTGGACATGGGAGCTCCGCTGAGGAAGGAATAGTGCAACAAAATACTCGAATCAAGTCAAGTCTTGGCAATATACCGCCATCATGCCCTACGGCCCGTTGCTGACGGCCCTTGGCCGCAAGATCCGCGACGCGCGCGAGGCGCGCCGGCTCTCGCTGCAGGATCTCGCCGAGCGGGCGGGCTGGAGCCGCCGCTTTCTGGTCGACGCCGAAGCCGGCCGCGCCAATCCCAGCCTCGGCAAGCTCTCCGACCTCGCCGAAGCGCTGGGTCTGCCTTTGGCTCAGCTCTGCGACCTCCCGCGCGCGGGCCGCCCCGCCCGCTACGCCCTGGTCGGCCTGCGCGGCGCCGGCAAGAGCACCTTGGGGCAGGCGCTCGCGCAGGAGCTGGAGGTCCCATTCAGCGAGCTCGACTCCTGGATCGAACGCCGCGCCGGCATGCCGGTCGGCGAGATCTTCGAGCTGGAGGGCAGCGTCGGCTACCGCCGCCACGAGGCGGGCGCGCTCGAGGACTGGCTCTCCCACCACGGCACCGGCGTGCTGGCGGTGCCGGGCGGCATCGTGCAGTCCCCCACTTACGAGCGCCTGCTGCGCAGCTGCCGCACGATTTGGCTCCAAGCCAGCCCGGAGGACCACCTCGAGCGCGTCCGCGCGCAGGGCGATACGCGGCCGATGCAGGGCAGCGCCGACGCGCTCAGCCGCCTCAAGACCATTCTCCGCGAACGCGAAGCAGCCTATCGCCGCTGCGACTTCACCCTGCTCACCTCAGGGCGCACGGTCCCCGACTGCGTTCACCAACTCCTGACGGAACTGGGACGCGATCAGTCGATGGGGTGAGAGCCCGAAGTCAGGACGACTCGCTCGGAGGCTCCGCCGCGATCCGCCTCGGATTCCACCGAAGGTCCATCGCCGGATTCCACCGGTTGAGCCACGCTAACCACAAGCCCGAACACCAGAACCACGACGAAAATCGTCACGAGCGCGCTCAGCGGGCGGACGGTTTGGTGACGCACAGGGGGATGCGAGGGGACGAGGGATGGGGAGACGCCAGACCGGGGAAGGTCCAGCTTCTAGGAATCCTAGCATTCGGGTCGGCGGCTGACGGAAGAGATTTCCTTGAAGCGCCGTACCGGGCCGAAGATCGACGCCGAATCGCCGCTAAACCCCTTCCAGGACCACTTCGTGGTCACGCGACTCCTGCAGACGGATGCGATCCAGCCGCAGTCCCGCGGGCAGACCCGCTTCCAGCCGCCCCCAGAAGGCCACGGCCAGGTTCTCGGAGGTCGGCACCACGCCTTGCAGCCACGCGACGTCGAGATTCAGGTTGCGGTGATCCACTTCGCGAATGATTTCTCGATCCACGAGTTCGTCCAGGACCGCGTAATCAGCCACTAGGCCGGTGCGCGGATCGATGTCGCCCGAGACCGCGACTTCAAGCAGGTAGTTGTGGCCGTGAAAGTGCGGACTGAAGCACACACCAAAGGCCTCGGCGTTCTCTCGATCGCTGGCCCCCTCCATCGCGAGACGGAAGGCGGCGCAGAACTCGGCACGGACGCGGACCTGGGCGCGGGGCATAGCGGAATGGTAGCCTCACCGCGCATGGACCGGACCGCACCTCCCCCCGTCAAGCAGGAAGCGACACGGGCGGCCTACGGTCGTGCTCTGGAGGCCCTGGGCCACCAGCGCGCGGACTTGGTCGTCCTCGACGCCGACCTCTCCGGCAGTACGAAGACGCGCGTCTTCGCCCAGTCCTTCCCGGACCGCTTCTTCAACATCGGCGTCGCCGAGATGAACATGGCGGGTTACGCAGCGGGGCTCGCGCTGTCGGGCAAGCTGGTGTACTGCAGCTCGTTTGCGATGTTTGCCGCCGGCAAGGCCTGGGAACCGATCCGCCAGTCGATCGCGATCACCAATGCCAACGTCAAGATCGTCGCCAGCCATGCCGGTCTGACCGTCGGCGAAGACGGCGCCTCGCACCAAATGCTTGAGGATCTCGCGCTGATGCGGGTGCTGCCGAACATGCGGGTGATCGTGCCGGCGGATTCGCGCCAAACCGAGGCCGCAGTCGCCGCGATCGCCGAAGTCGACGGCCCCTGCTATATGCGGGTTTCACGCGCGGCGACGCCGATCCTCGAAGATCTGCCGCCCTTTGAACTGGGGCGCGCGGACGTGGTCCGCGAGGGAAGCGACATCGCGCTGATCACCTGCGGCGTGGAGGTCGCGGAGTGCATGAAGGCCGCCGAGCTGCTCGCCGAACAGGGCGTGCAGGCGCTGGTCCTGAACGCCGCCACCATCAAGCCGCTCGACGACGCCAAAGTCGCCGAAGTCGCGCGCCAGTGCGGTCGCGTCATGACCGTCGAAGAACACCAGATCATCGGTGGCCTCGGCGAGGCCGTCGCGTCCTCGCTTGCGCAGAGCGGCGTGTCGGTGCCGCTGCGTCTGCACGGAATGAAGGGCGAGTTCGGCCAGACCGGCCCCGCCAAGAATCTGCTCGATCACTACCGCCTCGACGCCGCGGGCATCGCCGCCGAGGTCCAGTCCTGGCTCGCCTCCTAAGCCGATGACGACCACCTCCACCCGTCCCACCCCCCTGCGCGAATCGGTCGCGCAGCTCGACGCCCGCGCCAACCGGATGCGTCGCGACGTGATCCGCATGGTGCATGCCGCCGCCTGCGGCCACCCGGCTGGCCCGCTGGGCATGGCCGAGATGATGAGCGTGCTCTACTTCCACGAGATGGCCGTGGACCCGCAGCAGCCGGAGCACCCGCTGCGCGACCGCTTCGTACTCTCGAACGGGCACTGCTGCGCGGCGCTCTATTCGAGCCTGGCCCGGCGCGGCTACTTCCCGGCTGATCAGCTGGCGCAGTTCCGCAAGTACGGCTCGCACTTCCAGGGCCACCCTCACCTCGGCGCGCTGCCGGGGATCGAGATGAGCACCGGCAGCCTCGGCACCGGCGTCAGCGTGGCCGGCGGCATGGCACTGGCCGCCCAGGTCGATGGCAGCCCGGCGCGGATCTATGCCGTCACCAGCGACGGCGAGAGTCAGGAAGGTCAGCCCTGGGAGAACGCCACGGCCGCCGCGCACTACGGGCTGGGCAATCTCACCCTGCTGCTCGACTGGAACGGCATCCAGATCGACGGCCGGACCGAGGACGTCATGAACCCCGGCGATATCGCGGCCAAGTACGCCGCCTTCGGCTGGCAGGTACTGGAGGTCGACGGCCACAACACCCAGGCCCTGATCGACGCGCTGGCCGAGGCCCGCGCCGACACCGGCCGCCCGGCGCTGCTGGCCTGCCGCACCAAGATCGGCAAGGGCGTCAGCTACATGGAGGACGTGCCCGACTTTCACGGCATGGCCCCGAATGACGAGCAGGCCATCCAGGCGCTTCGCGAACTGGGCGACCCGGCCCCCGAAGATCTGAACCACGACCAGGCCCGACTCTGGGAATAAAAGAACCAGGATTTCTTGAACGAAGCCAGCCTTCCTGGGGCAAGATTCTCGCGAGGCGCAAGCCTCCACCCTCTGGGTGAAGAGAAGTGGTTGTGATTCTCGACGGGCGCCTGCTCCCCTGCGGGCGTCCGTTTTTTTTACAGGTCGTAGTACGAGGCCTGCGTCTCGAGCCGCACTTCGCGGCCGTCCTGCTCGCCGTAGGCAGCCACGAAGAAGTTGAGCGGCGCCCCCTGCTGCGGCGGATCCAGCACCAGGTCGCGCCCGCAGCTCAAGCTGACGCGGTTGCTGCCCAGCGTGCCGAAGTAGTACGCGGCCCCGCGATCCGGGTCGAGGTCGGCGGCGCCAGGATCGACGGCCTGCCAGCCGTAGTCCGGCCGGTACCAGTGTGCCCAGGCGTGCGGGTCGGAGAGCTGCCCCCAACCGCGCTCGATCGGCAGCAGAAAGCCCACCTGGAAGCGCGCCGCGTATTGCTGATAGCGCATGCCGCCAATGAAGTAGGCCGCGTAATCCGCCGCGTCGCCGACGCTCTCGACCGCAGCGAAGTCCGAGGACCCGTAGCCCACGTCTCCCTCGGTCGTGTACTCCATCTGATCGACGATCGACCGGAACAGTGCGCCCGGGAAGTCGGCGCGCTCGACCTGCTCGGCCAGCTCGAAGGCGAGCTCCACCGCCGGGCCACGCGAGGGCACCATGACGTCGGGATCGAGGTAGTGCAGGAAGGCCTCGCGTTCGCCGAGGTCGCGCTCGGCGCCGGCCGAATCGCCCCCATCCTGGCGACGCTCGACTCGATAGGACCAGACCAGCTCACGCTCGCCCCCCATCCAGACCAGCGATGCAAAGCGATTGCCGTGGATGTCCGGCCCGGACCAGCGCACGCCCTCCGGCGCCTCGAGGACATCAATCGTCTGCACCCCGTCGCTGACCGGAACCGGGACCCAGATCCGCACCGGGCCGAGCTGATCGTTGACCTCGGGCGGGATCACCACCTGGTAGTCGAGCACGAAGCGCCGGGTCGACGACAGCGAGGCGACGTCTTCGGACACAAACCAGCTGGAGCAGGCAGGCAGGAACGCCACGGCGGCCAGTGCCAGGGACGACGGCAAAGAGAGTCGGGCCATCGCCGGCAGTCTACCCCGCGGCACCCCCGGAACGGAAACCCGGCAAGGCACGCGAGATAGAATCAAGCCGTGCCTACCCGCCACGACCGCCAGGCCTTCGCGGCCGGAATGCTGCTCGGGATCTCGCTGACCGGGCTGGGCGTGGTGCTTGCCCAGGCCGTGTTCGGCCCGGTCCTGGCGCGCTCGCTGTCCAGCACCGAGGAGCAGATCCTGTCGGATGTGCACGATCGGCTGGTCGACGACTACGTCGTGCCGCTCAACGAGCAGGAGCTGATGCGCACCGGCGTACGCGCGATGATCGAAGCGCTGGGCGATGAGTACTCCTCCTTCGTCGGTCCCGACGAGGTCTCGACCTACCACGAGCAGAGCTCCGGACGGCTGATCGGCATCGGCGCGATCATCGCCGAAGGCGGCAGGGTGCGTTATCCGCAGCCCGGCGGCCCGGCCGAGCGCGCCGGGCTGCGGCCCGGCGATCAGATTCTGGCCGTCGACGGCGAGAGCGCCGAGGGCATGGATGTCGATGTGCTGGTCGCGCGCATCAAGGGCGAGCCGCGCACCACGGTGCATCTGCAGCTGCGCCGTCATCGCGACGGCGAGATCTTCGCGGTTGAGATCCCGCGCGAGGCGGTCCCCACCGGCACCGTCGGCCGCGCCGAGATGCTCGACCCGGCGCAGCGGCTGGGGCGAATCCACATTCGCTCCTTCGCCCGCAGCACCCCGCAGGAGCTCGACGCCGCGCTGGATCAGCTGCTTGAGCAGGGCATGCAGGGGCTGGTGCTCGACCTGCGCTTTAACCGCGGCGGCCTGCTTGATGCGGCGGTGGCCTGCGCGGCGCGCTTTGTCGAAGGGGGCGTGATCTGCACGCTCGAAGGCCGCGGCAATACGCACCAGGTCCGCCGCGCCGATCCCGATGACTACCGCGACCTCGACCTGCCCATCGTCGTGCTGCTGAACGAGCACGCGGCCTCCGGCAGCGAAGTCCTGGCCGCCGCCTTGCGTGATCGCGGCGCCGCGGTGATCGCTGGCGATCGGTCCTACGGCAAGGGCGTCTACCAGCAGGTGCAGAAGTACGAAGACGGCGACTTCGTGATCAAGTTCACCGCGGGGTACTACGTCACTCCGGCGGGACGGATCATCGAAGGCCACTTCGACCCGCGCATGCCGGGCGGAATCGAACCCGATCTGCCCGTCCCCCCGCAATCATTCGAGCGCCAGCGGCTGATCATGGCGGCGCTGCAGCAGGACCCGATCCCCGAGGCCTATCGTGATGAAGCGGTGGCCATCTGGGAGTTCCTTGAGAACTACCCGGCGCACCCCACCGACCCGGCGACCAATCATGCTCTCGCCGCGCTGCGCACCGTCGTGCCGCCCCCCACCGGATGATGTCTGACGCCGACGCTTTGATCCTCGGGATTGAGTCTTCCTGCGACGAGACGGCCGCGGCGGTGGTCCGCGGCGGCCGCGAAGCGCTTTCTTCGGTCGTCCGCAGCCAGATCGCCGAACACGCTGCCTGGGGTGGCGTGGTGCCGGAGATCGCCGGGCGCTCGCATCTGCGCGCGATCGTTCCGACCGTCGACGAGGCGTTGCGCGAAGCGGGCTGCCGCCGCGAGGATCTCGCCGGCATCGCCGTGACCGCGCGGCCCGGACTGCTAGGGTCGCTGCTGGTCGGCGTCACGGCGGCCAAGTCGCTGGCCTGGGCCTGGGACAAACCGCTGATCCCGGTGCACCACATCGAAGCGCACGTCTACGCCGCGCTGATGTCAGTGGAAGACTGGCAGTTCCCGTACATCACGCTGGTGGTGTCGGGCGGACACACCTCGCTCTATCGCACCGATTCGCCGCTCGATCACACGCTGCTCGGCGCCACCCGCGACGATGCGGCCGGCGAAGCTCTCGACAAGGCGGCGGCCATGCTCGAGCTCGGCTACCCGGGCGGCCCCGCGATTCAGAAGGCCGCGACCGACGGCGACCCGAAAGCCTATGCCTTCAAGCGCCCGCTGCTCGGCCCGGACTCGCTTGAGTTCAGCTTCTCGGGCATGAAGACCGCGATGCTCTACAAGCTGAAAGGGCCGGGCGGCAAACGCGAGGATCCGACCCTGCCCGAGTCCAGCAACCTCGCCGGCATGGCGGCCTCCTTTGAAGCGGCGGTCATGGACACGCTGATCCGCAAGTGCCTGCGCGCGAGCAAGCAGCACGGCATCCCGCGGATCCTGATCGGCGGCGGCGTGGCCTGCAACCGCCGCCTGCGAGAGGACATGGCGGTGGCGGCAGCCCGACGCGGCGTGGAAGCGGTCTTCGCCCGCCCCGAGCACTGCACCGATAACGCCGTCATGATCGCCGGATTGGGCCACGCGCGGCTGCAGGCGGGCGAGACGGCCGACCTGCTGCTTGACGTGATGGCCAGCTGAGCGGCATCGCACGCCTCGGCGGCCGCGATTCGCCGGGTTACCGGGGCGACGCCCCCGGTTAGGCTGGGGCATGCTGTCGCTCGCCCCCGCCGTGCTCCTGCTGCCGCTGCCCGCGCTCGCGCCTGCGCCCAAGGCCGGCGCCGAGTTCCGCCCGGCATCGGCGGTCGCGTTGGGCCCCGAGTACCAGATCGCTCGCCTCCAGGACGGCCGGCGAATTCTGTGCGTCGAGGCAGAGCCTGGCGCGGAGCGCTTTGAGACTCCGTGGGGCACCTTCCTGTGCCCGGGCAATCCGGTCGAGTCCGTCATCGATGGCGACAGCGAGTGGAAGGTCCTCGAGTCGATCCGGGAGTACGACTACGACGCGTACCTCGCCGAAGCCTCGCGGCGCGGTTTTCTCGAGCCGCTCTTTGAGGCGGCTCGGCTCAAAGGCCGCAAGGCCGAAGCCTTCGATCAGGCAGCGGTGCTCAGCGCACTGGAAGCCTGGGGGCCGTGGTTTGATTCCGTGCCCGAGAAGCTGAAGGGCCAGGACCGGGTCGAGTACCTCTGGGACCGCATCCGCAAGAGCAAGCCGGGCGAGTCTGCGCTTTACACCGGTCGCCTGATCGCCGAGTTCGAGCGGGACTCGCTGCGCCAGGACCTCAAGCTGGGTCTGGCCGACATTCGCCGCGGCCTGCGCGACCGCAACCCCTCGGTGCGTCGCGCCGCCGCGCTGGTGGCCGCGCGCGTCCAAGAGGACCAGGCCTTCTCCCCGCTGCTCAGCACCGCGATCCAGGACGACTTCCTGCCGGTGCGTACGGCCGCCGCCGACACGCTGATGCAGCTCGACAGCGGTCGCGCGCTCAGCGCCTTTTCCTCCAAGCTGTGGCGCGGCAAGAGCGAGGACGAGCGCGTCTACGCGGCCGAGCACCTCGGCAACCACGGCGATGCGCTGACGGTCGACGTGCTGATGGTGCCGCTGTTCTCCTCGACCACCAGCGGCGGCGGGGCCCAGGCCACCGCCTACTTCGGCCGCCAGGTCTCGGTCGTGGCCGATTTCGACGTCGAGATCGCCCAGGCCAGCGCCATCGCCGACCCGCGCGTGGTCGTGATTCAGGAGGGCGTTTCGCTGCAGGTGCGGGTCGTCTCGGTGCGCCTCGTGCGCACGATCATGGGCTCGCTGCAGAAACTGACCCGCCAGAACCCGGGTCCCCGCGCAGAGGACTGGTTGCGCTGGCACGAAGAGCGATAATGGGGCCCGATGGGCTCCGACCTCCCCGCTTCGGCCGCACCGCGCCCGGCCATCCTGGTTCTTGAGGATGGCTCCTCCTTCCCTGGCTTCTCGGTAGGCGCCGAGGGCGAGCGCGCCTTTGAGCTGGTCTTCAATACCGCGATGACTGGCTACCAGGAGATCTTGACCGATCCGTCCTACGCCGGCCAGGGCGTGGTCATGACCTACCCGCAGATTGGCAACTACGGGATCGCGCTGGCCGATGACGAGTCCGATCGCTGCTGGGCCGAAGCGCTGATCATGCGTCAGCTCGCGCCGCGCGCTTCGAACTGGCGCGCCGACATGACGCTCGGCGAGTACCTCGTGCAGCGCGAAGTGCTGGGCATCGAAGGCGTCGACACCCGCGAGCTCACGCTGATGCTGCGCGAGCATGGTGCGCTGCGCGCCGTCCTGTCGACCGAGCGCTTCGACGTCGACGCCCTCGCCGAGGCCGCGCGCCAGCACCCCAGCCTGGAAGGCATGGATCTGGCTTCCCAGGTCAGCTGCAGCGCGCCCTACAACTGGGAGGAGCCGCTTCCTCCAGCACCGGAAGGCAATCACGCCAGCACGATGGCCAAGCCGCTGCCGGCCGACGCGCCTCACGTCGTCTGCTACGACTTCGGCGTGAAGCGCAACATTCTGCGCTGCCTGGTTTCGAGCGGCATGCGCCTGACCGTGGTCCCGGCCCAGACGAGCGCCGAAGCGGTCATGGAGTTGAAGCCGGATGGCCTATTCCTGTCCAACGGACCGGGCGACCCGGCCGCCGTCACCGGCGCGCATGCCGAAGTGCGCAAGCTGGTGGAGCAGGGCCTGCCCACCTTTGGCATCTGCCTGGGACATCAAATCCTCGCGCACGTCTTTGGCGCGGGCACCTACAAGATGAAGTTCGGCCACCACGGCGCGAACCATCCCGTCGTGGAAACTGACGGCCGGATCGACATCAGCTCGCAGAACCACGGCTTTGCGGTCGATGCGGACAGCCTGGCGGAGTCCGGCCTGCGGATCACGCACCGCAACGGGAACGACGGCACAGTCGCCGGCATGGAGCACGAGTCCCTGCCGGTCTTTTCAGTGCAGTACCACCCCGAAGCCGCCCCGGGTCCGCACGATCCGCAGCACCTCTTCGAGCGATTCCGCGCCTGGATCGTCTCGGGACGAGCTGCCACGGTCTAGCCGAAACCCCTGTTTCGCCTGAACTTGCGGCCGATTTGGCCGAAATAAGAAAGAAGGCGGCCTGTTTCGGCACAATCGAACGGAACGGTGCGCCGGGCGCACCCGTCGAAACCCTGAAGGGCCTCAGGTGTTGACTCGGTGAGCCCCCTGAGCCTTCGCCTCGATCATGAGTCTGCTCTCTACCCTGTTTCTCAGCCTCCTGCCGGCCCTGCCGCAGGATCCAGCACCCGAAACCGACGAGCCCACACCTCCTTCTGAAGAGGTGCAGGAGGAAGAAGAGCTCACCCCCGAGCGCGCCGTCGAGCTGCTGGAAGCCGCCGACAAGTCGGGGGAACTCGACCTGATCTTCATCGCGATCGAGGACGCCGGTCGCGTCGCCGACAAGAAGGTCGTCAAGGAACTCAGCGGCTTCCTCAAGCACAAGGACGCCGAGGTCCGTTACCTGACGGTCCAGACTCTGCGCTACAACCAGGACGAGGAAGCCTTGAAGGTGCTGCTCAAGCAGAAGTCCAACAAGAAGATCCTCGAGGACGAGCGCTGCGCCGAGGAGTACTACTACGCGCTCGGACAGAAGGGCGACAAGCGCGCGATCAAGATCCTGTCGGACGATCTGAACAAGACGAACCGCGGCGACAAGGTGACGCGCGCCCGCATCCTGGCGCTCGGCCGGATTCGCGAGGTCGAGAGCGTCGAGGCGCTGATGGACTGCCTGGTTTCGGGCGCGGCTCGCCGCCGTCACCCGCAGATGACCGAGATTCACACTTCGCTGGTCGTGCTGACCGGCGCCAGCGTGCGCCCCAACCAGGACGACTGGATCGCCTGGTGGAACGACAACAAGCGCGGGCTGGAGCTGACCAAGCAAGAGCAGGAGCTCGACACCAAGAAGGGTCGCTCCGCCTGGATGGAGCTGTGGGCCACCCCGGAAGACAAGGAGCTGATGGAACTTGCCCGCAAGCAGGGCAAGGACGGCTTCGGCGACGCCACCCCGGAAGAACTCGAAGAGCTGCGCAAGAAGGCCGAGGAGCGTAAGAAGCGCGCCGAGGAGAAGCGCAAGGAAGAAGCCGAGAAGAAGGAGTCCGGCGACGGCGGCGGCAAGGACGATCCGGATGGCGACGGCACCCGCTGATCCGAGCGCAGCTTCCTTTCTCGAAGGCCTCGCCCTGCTCAACGCGGGCGAGGCCTTCGACGCTCATGAGGTCTGGGAGGAGCTCTGGCTGGAATCCGGAGGCGCGCGGGCGCGCTTCCTCCAGGGCATGATCCAGCTCGCCGTCGCGATGCATCATTGGCAGGGTCAGCGCTGGGAGGCCGCGCGGCGCCTGCTCGAACGGGCCGAGCGCAAGCTGGCGACGCCGCAGACCCCGGGAATGCCGCCCTGGTGCAGCAGCGCCGACGCGCTGGCCTGGAGCGCGCAAGCCTTCGCCACCCTGCGCGCGGCAAAGCAAACGGGGGAGGAGGCCGAAGCCCCTCCCCCGTCGGGTTGGCCGCGCTGCGGCCGGGACGGACACGCCGACTAGTCGCCGCGACGCAGCCAGCCCAACAACTCTTTGAAGCGCGGCGGCTGACCCGTGCGCAGGATGCCGGTGCGGAAGATCCGACCGCACAGCCACAGCATCGCGATGTTGGCGAAGACCAGCATGATCGCAGTGCCGTAGAGATCGAAGGCCGGCGGATCCGCGGCCGCGCGGTTCATCATCACGAAGGGCGTGTAGAGCGGAATCCACGACAGCACCGTGGCCAGGGTGCCGTGCGGGTCCTTCGGGATGAAGGCCATGGTCAAGATCGGGACGATCATGATCATCATCACCGGACCCATGAAGTTCTGCGCTTCCTTGATCGTGTTGCAGATCGAGCCGATCGCCAGGAAGATGCTGGCGTACATGAAGTAGCCCAGCAGGAAGTAGAACACGAAGGCCGGCAGCAGCGTGCTGTCGAAGATGACGCTCGCGAGGTTGGTGATCGCCTCGGCTTCCGGGGAAGCCCAATACCACAGCATGGCCGCCGCGGAGGCGATCCAGGTCAGCAGCATGGTCAGGCCGATCGCGGCGATGCCCAGCAGCTTGCCCGCCATCAGTTCCCAGGCGGTCACCGAGGACAGCAGCACCTCGATGATGCGGTTCGACTTCTCCTCGATGGTGTTGTTCAGCAGCATCGACGCGACCTGCATGATGCTGATCCAGAGGATGTAGACGAAGCCGATCGGCGCGTTCTCGCGCAGCACGTCGGCCTGGCTGACTTCCTCCTTGCCCGTCTCTTTGTCCGGGTCGAGCTTCTTGATGGGCAGCGCCATGCGCTGCACGCCCGCCACCAGACCGACGTCGATGCCGCGCTTGACGAACTGGCTCTGACGCAGCTCACGGTCGAGGTTGCCGCGCAGCCGCTCGAACAGGTCGGAGTCGGCGAGGTTGCCGCTCCAGTACTGCACCGGCGGCGGCTGATTGGCCCCGGTCAGCGCGCGGATGCCATCGGCGACATCACCAATGACGCCGCTCGACTCCGTCTCGCCCTCCGGGAGCGGGTCGAAGTGTTCGTCCACCTCGGCGGGGATGATCAGCGCGGCGAAGAGCTGCACCGGCTTGCCGTCGACCTGCATTTCCTTCTCTCCCCGCAGATAGGGCTTGAGCGCCTCAGCGACCTCGTCCGGCTTGGCCGTCATCGGGTCGATCCCGAGATCGGCCGGCAGCGGCAGGCTGCGGAAGAAGCGGCGCGGCACCTCGAACTCGCCGGCCGTTTCGACCAAGCGAGGACGAGCCTGCTCCACCAGCTCATCGAAGCCGCCCGGCTCGATCAGCGCTTCGAACTTCTCTTCGCCCTGCTCTTCGATCAGCCGGTCGAGGAAGGTGTCCGCGTTGAAGTCGGCGAGATTCATCGCCGGCATGGACTCGAGGTCCACCTCGACGCCCTTGAACTCCTCCTTCTGGTTGCGCTGCACCCAGCTGCTGTAGGACGAGAAGGCCGACGCGGCGTAGCGTAGGTCCATGCGCCGCTGCAGCGCGTCTTCGTAACGCCCGGTCTGATCGACCACGACGTAATGGCGCGTCGGCGTGGCGTCCGAAGCCAGCCAGCGCATGACGAAGACCGCGCCGACCAGCAGCACGGGCACCATCAGGATGCCGATCCAGAAGCCTTTGGTGCGCGCGTTCTCGGCGTACTCGCGCGCCGCGACCATCAGAGCATTTCTCATCGCTTCTGCGCCTCCCGCGCGTCTTCTCCGACCAGTTCCACGAACACATCGTGGAGGGTCGGCTCGTTGTGATCGAAGGATCGCAGGGTGATGCCCTGGGCAAAGCAGGTCTGCAGGATCTGCTGCGCTTCCGCGCCCTCCTCAATGGTCAGATCCCAAAGATCCTCATGGAGATCGTCCTCGACGGCGTCGACCTGCAGCACTCCGGGCAGAGCACGGAGCTGGTCATTCCCGGCGTCGGCCTGCAGGCGCACGCGGTTCGGGATCTTCTTCTTGGCCTCGTCGATGGTGCCGTCGAAGATCTTGGTGCCCTTGGCGATCAGCAGGATGCGGTCGCAGATCCGCTCGGCGTGCGACATGACGTGAGTCGAGAAGATGATCGTCGAGCCGGCCTTGGAGAGGTCCTTGATGACGTCCTCCATCACCTGCTGGTTGACCGGGTCGAGCCCAGAGAAGGGCTCGTCGAGGATCACGAATTCGGGCTGGTGGGCGATCGACGCGAGCACCTGCACCTTCTGGCCCATTCCCTTGGACAGCGTCTCGATCTTGGCGTCGGCGAAGTCCTTGAGGCCGTAGCGCTCGAGCAGCTCGTAGGCGCGGGTCCGTGCCGTCTTGCGATCGATCCCCTTCAGGCCGGCGAAGTAGGCGATGATCGAGGAGGCCTTCATCTTCTTGTAGAGGCCTTTTTCCTCGGGCAGGTAGCCGATCCGCTCGCGGACGTCGAGCGCGCTGGGCGCACCCAGCACCGAGATCGTCCCGGCCGTCGGCTTGACGATGTCCAGGATCATGCGAATGGTCGTGGTCTTGCCGGCACCGTTCGGTCCGAGAAAGCCGTAGATGGCTCCCGCCGGAACCGCGATGTCGACTTCGCGGACGGCTTTCAGATCGCCGTAATGCTTGCTGACCCCGCGCAGTTCGAGGGCGAGTTCACTCATCAGGACACCATCTCCGTTTCCAGGGTGGGCGGCTCGGCGCGCATCGCGGCGCAAGCCTCTTCAACCTCG
>PAHY01000008.1 GCA_002705055.1 Planctomycetota bacterium | reverse complement strand
GTCGATGCCACCGGCCTCTGTGCACTCCTGGAGGCGAGCGAGGTGAAAGTCCCGGGCGACCTGCGCCATTCGGACGAAGCGGCGTTCGACCGTCTTCTTATTCACGCCAAAGAGCCGAGCCGCCTGGCGGCGGGTGACTTTGGAACAGAGCGCGTGGACTAAAGCGTGGTGGAGAAAGGGCTTGCGGTAGCGGTAGTTGGCCTTGTAGGTCTGTGTGCTGAAGCCTCGGTGGCAGACGAGGCAGCGGAAACGCTGGATCCAGCGGCCGTCACACTTGCGGTGATAGGAGCCGGATCGGCGATAGCGAAAGGCCAGATCGCGCTCGGCGGAGGGGCAGCCGAAGCGCGGGCAGAAAGGTGGGTGAAACAAGAAGCGTCCTCCAGGCGGGTTCACCTAGAGGACGCTTAGCGCGGTCGGAAGTTACGGGTCGACGCGAGAATCGAGCCCACTCAGGGGGGTCAGACTCCGTGCCAGGCCTTGAGCGAGGCGGTCTCCTGCTCGCGCGGCATGCCGGCGCGCACCCGCGCGCGCCGCTCATCCGGCTGCTCATCCCACCAGGCGTAGAGGTCGCGGACGGTGTCAGCCAGGGGCCGGGTGGTCATGCCCGCGGCGATGGCCTTGGAGCAGTCGACGGTGTTGATGCCGCTGACCTCGCCTTCGCCGGGCGCCCAGACGGGCAGGTGGCCCCAGGGTGACAGGCCCTGCTCGGCGCAGAACTCGGCGGGCACCCAGGTGAACTGCGCGTCGCCGCCGGACACGGCCTTGCAGCCATACACGAGCTCGGCCATGTCGGCCGGGTGCACCGGCCCGCAGCAGTTGAAGTTGCCGACCGTCTTGGATTCGATGCAATGCAGGGCGAACTCGGCGAGGTCGCGCGCGTCGATCCATTGCACCGGGTCGGTCGGCTTGCCGGGGCACAGCACTTCGCCGCCCGAACGCACGCGCAGCGGCCAGTAGCTGAAGCGGTCGGTCGGATCTTCCGGGCCGACGATCAGGCCGGGGCGCAGATTGGTGACCCGGCCCGGCATCGCGGCTTCGGCGGCTTCCTCGCAGAGTACCTTGAGCGGGCCGTAGCTGGTGTTGGACATCACCTCGGTGTCCGGATCTTCGAGGCGGCCGACTTCATCCGTCTCCGTCAGCCCCTTCTTGGACAGATCGGGGTAGACCGAAACGGAGGAGATCAGCACGTACTGCTCGCAGGCATCTTTGAGCAGGTCGGTGGACGCCCGCGTCATGCGCGGGAAGTAGGAGGAGGTGTCGAGCACCGCATCCCATTTGCGCCCCTTGAGCGGCTCGAGGCCCGGCTCGATCTTGGGATCGCGGTTGCCAGTGATGTGCTCGAGGTCCGGGAACAGGTCCGGGCGGGTGCGACCGCGGTGGAACAGGTCGATGCTGTGCCCGCGCTCGAGGGCGGCCCGCACGATGGCAGGGCCCAGGAAACCGGTGCCGCCGAGAATCAGCAGCTTGAGCGGTTTCTGCGCCTGACGCTTCGGGGTCGCGGCCCGTAGGGGGAGGCGGCTGGTCAGCCCCAGGCCCAGGCCTGTGGCGGTCGCACCGCGAAGAAAGTCACGACGAGTGGTGTCCATCTGTGCGTCAGCCTACTCTCGACCTGTCCGCGTGTGAGATGAACCCTCCCTCCGCCCCCCAAGAAGACGGGAAAACGCCGTCCACCACGCCCCCCACGCCGTTGACCGATCCTCTGACGTTGCGAGCGGCGCTGACCAGCTTTCTGGTCATGGCCAGCTACTACGTGCTGCGCCCGGTCCGGGATGAGCTCTCGGTCGAGTACCGCGACGACACCGCAGCCTGGTGGCTGTGGGTCGCGGGGGTCGCCATCGTGGCCATGCCGATCTACTCGCTGCTGGTCTCGCGCAGCGACCGCACCGGGCTGACGCGCCGGATGTTCCGCTTCATCGCCGCCGGCGTGCTGGCCTTTGCCTGGTTCAGCTGGCAGCAAGGGGTTCAGGGTGGCTTCGGCAAGGGCCTGGCCGGCAGCTTCTACATCGCCGCCAGCCTGTATCCGATGTTCGTGGTCTCGCTGCTCTGGTCCACCCTCTCGGAGTGCTTCGACAGCGACGGCGGCAAGAAGCGCGCAGGCTGGATCTTCGCCGCTGGCACCGTGGGTGGCATCGTCGGCTCGACCATCGTCAGCCTGACCGCCGACCGCATGTTCGGCGATCATGAGGGCCTCCCCCCCGAAATCCTGCTGGGGATCGCGGCCACTGTGCTGACTCTCGCCTCCTTCAGCATGCCGCGCGCCAGCCGCGGCGGCTCGGCCGCGGAAGACACGCACGAGCCGCGCAGGATCGCCCCGAAGTTCTCGAGCGGCCTGAAGCGTCTGGCGCAGTCCCCCTATCTGCTCGGGGTCGCCGGCTACCTGCTGCTGTTCACCATGGGCAGCGGCTTCCTCTACTTCCTGCAGCGCGACTTCCTCTACGAGGCCTACCCCGAGCGCGCCGATCGCCGCGAGGTCCTGGCCAATATGGACCTCACCGTGCAGATCCTGACGGTCGCTGGCCAGGCGCTGGTGACGGGCGCGCTGCTGCAGCGAATCGGCACCGCCCGCGTCCTGCTGATCATGCCGATCATCACCGTGATCGGATTCGTGCTGCTGGCCAGCATGCCGGTGATCGGCGTGTTCATCGGCATGTACGTTTTCCGCCGCGCCAGCAACTACGCCTTTGCCAAGCCGGCCCGCGAGCTGTTGTTCACCGTCGTCGACAGCGAAGAGCGCTACCTGACCAAACCCACTTTGGATGTCGCGGTCTATCGCGGCGGCGATGTGGTGGCCTCGCAGACCTACGAGGCCATCCAGGGAGTGTCCGGCGCCGGCGCGCAGGGCATGAGCGTCGTGGCCCTGCCCTTTGCGGTCGCGGCGCTGCCGCTGGCCTTCTGGCTGGGCAAACAGCAGGAGGCGCGCGCCGAGGAGCAGGAAGCGGAAGCGCCCGCCTCCCCCGCCGCGCAGAGTTAAAGCACGACCTGGGCGAGTTGGTTCGAGAACTCGGCGCGGGCCGGACCCACGAAGTTCACGGCCTGCGCCCAGAGGGTGCGCCCGGACCAGGCGGCCGGCACCAAGCGCCGGAAGCTCGCGCGCCCCTGCGCATCGACGGTCACCGCCGAAGCGAACAGGAAGGGCGGGGTCAGATCGACCACGCCCAGCGCCGTCTGCGTCGGACCGCCACCGGTGAAGGAGTAAGCCAGCTGGACCAGGCTGTGCGGCGCAGCGTTCTCGATGCCGAAGCTCGCGACCACCCCGCCTTCGAGCCGCGAGCTGGAGATCCGCAGGCTCTCAGTCTCGTAGTGCACGCAGCCGTTCCAGTTGCGCGAGAAGAAGGTCGAGCCGGCGACGCCGCCGGTGCCCTTGCCACAGTTGGCGACCAGCTTCAGGTCGGCGTTGGACCACTCATCGTTGCCGCTGGCGTTGCCCTGGGTATCGCCGTTGGTGTAGTTGATCGAGGTGCCCGTGGAGTAGCTGGTCACATCCACGTAGAGGGCGTAGGTCTGGCCGGCAAGAAACTGCACGCCGTTGCCGCGCACGTCGATCGAGGTCGGCAGATCGGTGCCCGCCGAGGTCCCGGTGTAGGTCCCCAGGAAGGTCCAGGCGTGGACATCGGTCTCGATCCCGAAGCTGGAGCTGGGCGCGTACCAGAGGTCCATCGTGACCGGCAGGCCGGCGCCATCGACATTGAGGTCGAGCCGGTAAATCTCCAGATTCACCGCCGGCTGCAGGTCGAACATATTGCCCTGGAAGCCGTTGTCGGAGTTGAACTCGGTGCACAGCACCCCGACTTCCTGGCGAAGCTCGGTGCCCTCGCCTCGCGGGTGGATCCGAAGCGTGCCATCATCTTCGATCGCGCCCTGCTGGGCGGCGGCGGGAAGGGTGGCCAGGGCAAGGATGGACGCGGTCAGCAGGGGGAGGCGCATGCCCCCATCGTAGGCGCAATCCGCAAAAGCAGAGCGCCCGCCCCGGCGAACCGAGGCGGGCGCGAAAGCCAACCGTGCGAACACGGCTGCGGGCTGTGGATCAACCGATGGTCATCGCCATCGAGTTCGACAGCACACCCGTACCCGGGCCGGTGATGTTCACGGCCTGGATCCAAACCGGGACACCCGTGGCGCCTGCCGGGATGTTCGCGGTGGTCGAGGTGTTGCCCGCACCGTCGGCGGTGGCCGGCGGCAGCTGCTGAATCGGCAGCGAGAGGTCGACCGGACCGAACACGGTGTTGGTCGGGCCGCCACCACGCAGCGAGTAAGCCACGATGACGGTGGTACCCGGGGCAGCACCCGAGGTCGCGGCGGTTGCAGCGGAACCAGCAACGAGGTTCGTGACGGTCAGGTTGAAACCGCCGGTCTCGTAGTACATGGTGCCACTCCAGTTACGCGGCTTGAAGGTCGAGCCGGTGAAACCAGGGTTGCCCTTACCGCAGTTGGCGGTGATGGTCAGATCAGCGTTGCTCCACTGATCGGCGCCACCGGGGCCGGTACCCGCACCACTACCGTTGGTGTAGCGCATGGTCTGACCAGCGCTGTAGTCGGCGTAGATGAACAGACCGTAGGTCGAGCCACCCGAGAAGGTGACGCCGTTGCCGGACATGTCGACGAAGGTCGGCAGATCCTGGCCGGCCGAAGACGGGTTCGAGTAGGTACCGATCAGGGTCCAGCCAGCCGAGGAAGCCTCGTTGCCGACGCCGGTGCCGGGGATGTACCACACTTCGATATCGACGGGGATACCAGCCTGCAGGATGTTGACATCCAGGCCAGTGATCTCCATGTCGACGGTCGGAGCGATGTCGATCATGTTGCCAGCGAACTGGTTGTTGCTGGCGAAACCGGTCGAGAGCGAACCAGCAGCCTGGATGGTCGAACCACTCGAGTTAGGAGTGATCAGACCAGTGGTGCCATCGTCAAAGACCACGGACTGCTGAGCTGCCAGAACAGGGGCGAACGCACACAGCGCGCCCGCAATCAAGGGGAGCTTCATTTCTTTGGGGAGCTGAAGGGGTGAAAGAGAGAAAGGGATCGGAAACGACCGACCCATCAAATCCAATCTAGCAGGGGAACGCGCTGTGTCAGCGGAATTCGCTGTGAATCCGCGGACAGTTGGATGTCGTCACAACGAACGAGAAAACCGTCCGCCCCGGGCAGGGACGGACGGTTTTCAGGGAGCGGGGTCGCGCTTCGCCCCTACTGGATCGTCGTCGAGATCGAGTTGGAGAGCACGCCGGAGCCCGGGCCCGTCAAGTTGACCGCCTGGATCCAGACCGGTCGGCCCGCGGCGTTGGCCGGCACGTTCGCCACGATCGAGCCGCTGCCCGCGCCGTCCATGGCGACCGGCGGCAGCTGGAAGATCGGCAGGGACAGATTGACCGCGCCGAAGACCGTCGTGGTCGGGCCGCCGCCGCGCAGCGAATAGGCCACGATCGAGGTGCTGCCCGGCGCGCCGCCGGTCATGCTCGCCGTCGCCTGGGCACCCGCAGCCAGGCTGGTGACCTGCAGGTTGAAGCCGCCGGTCTCGTAGTAGATGCAGCCGTTCCAGTTGCGCGGGTAAAAGGTCGAGCCGGTGTGACCGCCATCACCCTTGCCGCAGTTGGCGATGATCTTCAGATCGGCGTTGGACCATTCGTCGTTGCCGCTCGCCGTGCCTTGGGTATCGCCGTTGGTGTAGTTGACCGAGGTGCCGCTCGAGTAGCTGGTCACGTCCACGTAGATGCCATAGCTGTTGCCGGCGGCGAAGGTCACGCCGTTGCCCGACATGTCGATGTAGGACGGCTGGTCGGCGCCGGCCGAAGTGCCGGTGAAGCTGCCGATCAGGGTCCAGCCGGTCGAGCTGCTCTCGTTGCCGAAGCTGGTGCCGGGGATGTACCACACATCCACGTCGACCTGCTGGCCGGTGCCATCGACGTTGACGTCGATGCCCGAAATCTGCAGATCAAGCACCGGCTCGATGTCGAACATGTTGCCGGCGAAGCCGTTGTTGCTGTTGTAGTCGGTGCAGAGCGAGCCGGAGGCGGTGATGCCGACGTAGCCGCCCTGCTGGGCGCGGTTCACCCGCAGGGTGCCGTCGTCCTCGATCGTGATTTGCTGGGCCGAAGCCAGCGCGGGGGCCAGCAGAACGGCCGCCGCGGAGAGAAGAGAGAGCTTCATGTCTCGGGGAGGTGCTTGGGGAGGGGAGCCGGCGCGGCCGGCCCGGGGAGTTCTTGGAAGCCTACCTCGGTTTCGAGACCGAACTCCTAGCAATCTGCCCGATTCTGGCGGCTCAGCCGGTGTCCACGAGGCCTTCCTGGAGCTTGACCAGGTCGGCGTAGACGCCTGCGGCGGCCATCAGCTGCTCGTGGCTGCCCTGCTCGACGATGCGCCCTTTCTGGAAGACCAGGATGCGGTCGACATCCCGCACCGTCGACAGCCGGTGGGCGATCGCGATCGAGGTCCGCCCCTGCATGACCTCGTGGACCGCTTCCTGCAGCAGATGCTCGGTATGCGAATCGACGTTGGAGGTCGCCTCGTCGAGGACCAGAACCTCGGGCGCGGCGGCGAGCACGCGGGCGAAGGAGATCAGCTGCTTCTCCCCCGCCGAGAGGTTGCGGCCGCGCTCGCGCACCGGCTCATTCCAGCCGCCGGGGAAGCGCTCGACCAGGCGGTCGAGATGCAGGCGCGTTGCCGCCGCGATCGCGTCCGCGTCACTCACCTCCGGTTTGCCCAGGCGGATGTTGTCGAGGATCGTGCCCTCGAACAGGAACACATCCTGCGGCACCATGCCCACGCGCTGGCGCAGCGCTTTCGGGTCGAAGTCGTGCAGATCGACACCGTCCAGGGTGATCCGCCCGGCGCTGACGTCGTACAGCCGGGTCAGCAGCTTGAGCACCGTGCTCTTGCCGGCGCCGGTCGCCCCCACCAGCGCGACCCGTTCTCCTGGCGCAACCTGGAAGTCGATCTCGTGCAGCACCGGGGTGCCTTCCTTGTAGGCGAAGCCCACCTGCTCGAAAGAGATCTGACCGCGCACCTCGTCCGGTCGATGCGGCGTCGCCGGCACTGGCAGCACGTCGTCCTCGTCGAGCAGCGAGAAGATCCGGCGCGAGGCCGTCATCGCGTTTTGCAGCACGGTGTACTTCAGCGAAAGTTCGTTGAGCGGCTGGAAGAACTTCTGCATGTAGTCGACGAAGGCAAACAGCACCCCCAAGGTGAGCGCGCGCTCGCCCGGCGAAGGTGTGGCCCCCATCGATGCCGCCACTTCGCCGCCGCCATACCACAGGATGAGCGCGACCGTGAAGGAGGACAGCAGTTCGACGAAGGTCGACAGCAGGGTTTCCCAATAGACCGTGCCCAGCTGCGCGCCGCGCACCCCGGCATTGATCTCGCCGTAGCCGTCGCGGGTCGCCTGCTGACGGTTGAACATCTGCACGACCGGCATGCCGTTGACCTGCTCGTGCAGGTAGGCGTTCATCTCCGACAGCTTCGAGCGCATCGTGACGTAAGCCGAGCGCACCCGAATGCGGATGAACATGGTGATCGCCAGCAGCACCGGCACGACCGTGAGCGTGACCAAGGTGAGCTGCCAGTCGAGGCCGAACAGGATGGCCAGGGTCGCCACCAGGAAGACCAGATCGCCGAGAATCGTGACCACCCCGGTCGAGAACATCTCGTTGAGCGCTTCGACGTCGGTGGTGACGCGGCCGATCAGCTTGCCGGTGGGCGTGCGATCGAAGTAGCGCGTCGACAGCCGCTGCAGATGACGGAAGATCGCCAACCGCAAATCGAGCAGCGCCGACTGACCGCCGGTATCCACCGCGACCTGCTGGACCCGCCGCAGCAGGGCCTCGATGACGGCCAGCGCCAGGAAGGCGCCCACAATCCAGCCGTAACCGTCCGGTTCGCCGGCCGCGAGGTGATCGTCGATGGCGATTTTGACCAGGAAGGGCCCGGCCAGCCGGCAGCCCAGCCCCAGCATCAGGCAGCTGAAGCCCAGCCACACCCAGCGCTGATGCGGACGCAGGAAGGGCCAGAGCCGACGCAGGATGCGCGGGTCAACGGCGGGGCCTTTGCGCTCGTCGGCGGACTCGCTCATGCGCGCTCCTCCTTGGCTCGTTGGCGCTCGTGGAGCGCTGCGTACAGCCCGCCCTGGGCGATCAGGCTGGCGTGCGTCCCGCGCTCGACCACGCGGCCGCCGTCCATGACCAGGATGTGATCGGCCTGCGCGACCGTCGCCACGCGGTGCGCGACCAGCACGGTCGTCCGCCCTTCCAGATAGGGCGCGAGCCCCGAGAGGATCGAGTCGGTGGTATGCGCGTCGACTGCCGAGAAGGGGTCGTCGAACAGCAGCAGCTTCGGCCGCATGACCAGCACACGTGCCAGCGCCGCGCGCTGCCGCTGCCCGCCAGAAAGGTTGAGGCCGCGCTCGCCGACCACCGTCTGCAGCCCGTCCGGCAGCTGGTCGACGTCCTGCGCCAGCCGCGAGGCCTCGAGCGATTCGCGCAGGCGCGCCTCGCCGGCTTCGGGCGCTCCCAGCAGCACGTTGTCGGCCAAGCTGGCGCTGAACAGGAAGGCCTCCTGCGGCACGTAGCCGATCTGCGCGCGCAGCTCTTCCGGTCGCAGCCGCGTGACATCCTGCCCATCCAGGAAGACGTGGCCCGGCTCGACCTCGAGCTGCCGCGCCAGCACCTGAAGAAGGATCGACTTGCCCGATCCGGTCGCCCCGACCACCCCCAGCGTCTGCCCGGCCGGGACCTCAAAGCTGACCTCGTCCAGCACCTTGCGGGGCTGCCCCTTCTCGTTCTCGAGCACGATGCTCAAGCCCTCGACCCGCAGCGCGCCCGAACCGGCGCGCACCGCTTCGGGATCCGCGGGGGCGGTCAGCGTGGGCTGGGTATCGAGCAGCTCGCCGATCCGGCCCAGCGCCGCCGCGCCGCGCTGCAGCGTCGAGATCACGAAGCCGAGCACCCCGGTCGGCGCCGCGATCAGCTGCAGATAGAAGACCATCGCCACGAAGCCCCCCGGCGTGATCCGCTCGTCGAGCACCATCGGCCCGCCGACCGCCAGCACGATGAAGGTCGAAAAGGCGGCGAGCAGGGTCATCAGCGCTCCCAGCCGCGCGCGCGTCCGCGTCACCTCGAGGTTGAGCGAGCGGTAGCGTTCGCCGCGGGCGCGGAAGCGGTCGAAGTCGAAGTCCTCGATCGCCAGGCCGCGCACCACCATGCCGCCGGACAGGCTTTCCTCGACGCGGGTGCTGATCTCGCCCAGCGCGTCCTGCGCCTCGCGCGAGCTGGTCTGAATCCGCCGCGCCAGCTTCCGCGCGCGCCACAGGAAGAATGGAAATGGAATCAGCGCGACGACGGTGAGCGTCACGCTGATCGAACTCATGAACACCAGCGCGACCAGATAAAGCGCCGCCGTCTCGGACAGGTACATGAAGACCGGGCCGAGCAGACTCTGCACGAACTGCACATCGTTGACCGCGCGCGACATGATCTGCCCGGTCTGCTGACCCTGGAAGTAGGACGGCGACAGGGTGACCAGCCGGTCCATGACCTGATTGCGGACGTCGTGCACCGCGCGGCGGCTGGTGCCCAGTACGAGCAGTCGGCTCGCCGTGCGCACGACCGCGCCCAGGATGGCCACCACCGCGATGGCCAACGCGCCCTGCGCAGCCAGCGCCACCAGTTCGTCGGCGGCCGCGCCGTCGGCCTCGCGCAGCTGGTCAATCGATCGACCGAAGATGGTCGGCACGCTGATCCGCAGCGCGACCGCAGCAAGGATCGCCGCGAGCCCGCCCAGATAGGCCCAGCGGTAGCGCCGATACAGCGGGCCGACACGCCGCAACTCCGACCAGCGCGGTCGAGTTGGCTCGGACGAAGCGGGGTCGCTCATGCAGCTAAGCTGGGGATCGTACCGGCGCATCATGCACCCCGCGCATCGCATCCACGCTCTCAGTCTGCCCGCCCTGGGCGCGGCCAGCTTCCTGCTACCTGGCTGGGGTGCCTGGCTGGTACCGCTGGAGGCCTTCGTGGTGATCCCGATCTTCGAGTTTCTGCTGCGGGGCAGCGCGGCCAATCCCAGCAAGGAGGAGGAGCAGCGGCTGCGCCAGGACGGTCGCTTCACCGCGCTGCTCTATCTCGCCGGGCTGGCCCACCTCGCGCTGTTCGGGATGTTTGGCTGGGGGCTAGCGACGCAGGGCTGGGCCGGCCTCGAGCTGCTGGGGCGGACCCTGGGCATGGGGATTTCCTGCGGCGTGCTGGCGATCAACATCGGCCACGAGCTGGGCCATCGGCGCGCGCGGCGCGACCAGGCCTTCGCGCAGCTGCTGCTGTGGAGCTCGGCCTACGCGCACTTCTACGTCGAACACAACCGCGGCCACCACGCGCGCGTTGGCAGCCACGAGGATCCAGCTACCGCGCGCAAGAACGAGCCGCTGCAGCTCTTCGTGCTGCGCTCGATCGTGATGGGCGTGATCAGCGCCTGGCGGCTCGAGGCCCAGCGCCTGCGCCGCCGCGGGATGGGCAGCTGGAGCTGGCGCAATCAGGCGCTGCTCCACTTCGCGCTGCAGCTCGCGAGCTGGGCGCTGCTGTGGGGCTGGCTGGGCACACAGGTCTTCCTGCCGATCCTGGCTGCGCAGCTGATCGGCATTCTGCTGCTCGAATCGGTCGACTACATCGAGCACTACGGCCTGGTGCGCCGGCGGCGCAGCGACGGGCGGCTGGAACCCTTCGGCCGGCAGCATGCCTGGAACGCCAACCATCCGCTGGGACGTTCGCTGCTCTTCGATCTGACCCGCCACTCGGACCATCACGCCGATGCCACCCGCCCCTACCAGGTGCTGCGCCATCTCGAAGGCGCCCCGGCGCTGCCCTTCGGCTACTCGGCTGCGGTGCTGGTGGCCTGGCTGCCGCCGCTCTGGTTCCTCCTGATGAACCCGCGCGTCGATGCGGTGCGCAAGCACTTCGGCATGCCCGGAATCTGACCCCCTTTAATGTGCTCACGCGCGCATAAATCCTTTGCCAGAAGCGGCTTGGGCATGGATTCTCAACTCGGCACCCGGTTGTGAGAAATATTCCATAACGGCATGTAATGAAATGACTTAGGCCAAAAAAGCCCAATTAAGGGGGGCAGTCTCCCTGCTTCACCAGGCGGTCCACCTTCCGGCCGTTGCGCCAGCCGTTCAGGCCCTGGCAGACGGGCATCAGGAAGTAGGTCACGCCGGCCAGGCTGGCGTTTCGCTCGCCGGAGGCGGCGATGACCACCGACAGGCTGGCGATCGCCACCGAGAGCGCATGCTCGCTCATCGTGCCGCGCGTCAAGGCGCGTTCGACTTCGGTCAACTCAAGGCCCTCGCGGCGACGCCAGGCGATCCAGTGCAGCAGCCATAGCACGCCGAAGATGCCGATCACGCCGACGCCGTACGCGATCATCAGCAGCTGCGCCTCGCTGTCACTGGGGCGTTCGATGCCCCCGTCGATCCCGCCCCACATCGACCACAACCAATAGAACAGGAACTTCAGCGGGTAGACGTAGCCCAACACCAGGAACAGCAGCACGCCGTTCAGCGCGACGGTCAGCCCGTCCTCCAGGCCATAACGTCGATGGAAGCGGAAGTGGCTGACCCAGACGTAGAGCAGCAGCGCGAAGCACACCGCAAAGGCCGGCAGCAGGAAGAAGGCCTGGTGCAGCGCGCCGAAGGAGGCCGGCACTTCCAGCGAGACCACCAGCAGGGTCAGCGCCAGCGCGAAGACCGCGTCGGTCAGGGCTTCGAGGCGCGACACATCGCCGCCGCGCCAGGTGAAATAGGGGTCGCCCTGCTGAGCCCGGTCGCGCAGGTTCTTGCGTAGCATGGGAAGAATATGCCAAAGCCCGGCGGGCTGGCGTCTTCAATCCAGAGCCATGCGATCCCTCGCCCTCGTCGCCCTCCTCGCCGCCGCTCCGGCTCTGCCCGGACAGCAGAATTGGGTCCAGAACCCGGAGAATGGCCACTGGTACGCCGTCACTCCGGCCATGGACTGGGCCAGCGCCGAGCGCACCGCGGTGGATTGGGGCGGCCATCTGGCGACCGTGCGCTCCGCCGCCGAGAACGCCTGGATCTACGAGCAATTCTGCCAGGACAGCATCGGAGGCGTGTGGATCGGGCTGAATGACCGGGCCGTCAACGGGGTTTTCGCCTGGAGCTCGGGTGAGCTGGCCACCTTCCAGGCCTGGGACGAGGCCAACCAGCACAACACCGCCCCCGAGGAGAGCTGCGTCCACATTCAGGGCGCTCACCACGAAGAACGCTACCGCGGCAAGTGGAATGACCTGGCCGAAAACGGCGGCTGGCTGGGCGGGCTGCCCGGCCTCGTCGAGGTGCGCGAGAACCCGGACACCGACGCCGACGGCCTGCTCGACCGGCACGAGGCGCGCTACGGCGCGATCGTCGGCGAGCGCGACACCGACGGCGATGGCCTGAGCGACGGCGAAGAGGTGCACTTCTTTCCCAGCTGGGATGTCGCCTGGGAAATGGGTTGGGAGGAAGCTCTGGGCGCCGGCCACAAGATGCCCGGCCCGGCCATCTGGTCGACCGCGGGCGAGCTGCTGGGCTTCTACCCTCGCCTCGTCGAGGGCATGCCGCCGCACCTGAATCCGAGCTTGGCGGACACCGACGGCGATGGTCTGCTCGACGGCGTCGAGTGCGGACGCGGGCCGGATGGCGAACGCATCGTCGACCCTTACACCCAGCTCACCCACCCGCTCGACCCGGACACCGACGGGGACGGGCTGCCGGACGGCGTCGAGGATCGCAACGGCAACGGTCGCCACGACCTGCCTGATGAAACCAGCGCGGTGAACCCGGACAGCGACGGCGATGGCCTGTCCGACGGCCTTGAGCGCGGCTCGGCCGCCTTCGACCGCGACCCGCTGACGGTCACCGATCCGAACCGCGCCGACAGCGACGGCGGCGGCCTGCCCGATCAGGCCGAGGACTTCAACGGCGACGGCGCGATCCAGCTGGGCGAGACCGATCCGAACGACCCCAGCGATGACCGCCTGCGCGTGCACCTGCAGCGCGACCCGACGACGGGCGGCGTGACCCTGGGTGTGCATGGACTGCGCCGCGGTGCCTGGGTACGCGTCTACCTCGCCGAACCGGCCGCGGACCCCGAGGCCCGCTCCACCTCCGGCAATCCGCTGGCGCTGGGCAACGGCGTGGTGCTCGAGCTCAGCGGCACGCCGCTGGAAATCTGGCAGGGGCTGGCCCGCCGCGACGCGCTGCACCTGCGCATCCTGACCCCCGCCAGCCAGGGCGCGCTGCAGTTGCAGGTGGTCGAGATCTTCCCGAACGGCTCGACCCGCAGCTCGCCGGCGATCGGCATGCCGCCGCTCTAAGCTCGACGGGTTTGCGTCGCCCGAGGGCGGGAATCCGCCAAGGTCTGTAAAAACCTCGACAAAGGCACAGGATCGCCCTATCCGAAACCTCCGCAGCGTGGCTTTTCGCCTAGACTCTGCGGTTCGGGAATAGCCCCAACTGCGCGGAACTTCTTCCGTACAGCAGGTTTCCCTCGACAGCGATGTCTCTGCCCCAGTCCGGTTCCCCCCTGGCCCGGCCGGCCCGTCTTTGCGCGGCCGGTGCGTTGCTTTTGTGTGGTGGCTGCATGACACCCGAAGAGGCGGTCGATTCCGCCGATCGACAGGTCTATGCCCTGGTAGCGGAGCGCCGCGCCGAGATGTTTGATGAGGTTGACGGCTTCTCGATCGCCGCGCCCTCCAACTCGCTGCGACAACGGCTTCTCAACGGCGAGATGGGCGCGCTCGATGCCGTCGTCGCGCTCAACCTTGAGGATTGCCTCGAGATCGCCAGCGAGAACAACCGCCAATATCAGTCGCAGCGCGAATCGCTGTTCCTGGCGGCGCTCGACCTCACGCTCGAGCGCTGGCGCTTCGGCTGGCAGCCCACGGTGGGCGCCGGTGCCAGCGCTAACGGCACGGTCGATGGCGACAGCGGCTCGGTCGGCGTCGACGGCGGCGCCAGCCTGTCGCGGCTGTTCGGCAACGGCGGTCGTCTGCTGCTCAACTTCGGCACCGGGCTGTTCCGCGCGATCGCCAACGGCGACGGCTGGGACGCGGTCAGTGACTTCAGCGTCTCCTGGACGCAGCCGCTGCTGCGCGGCAGCGCGCGCGAGGTCGTGCTCGAGCCGCTGACCCAGGCCGAACGCAACCTGGTCTACTCGGTGCGCAACTTCGAGCGCTTCCGCCGCACCTTCGCGCTCGACGTCGCCAACCGTTACTACAACCTGGCCCTCACCCGCCAGAACGTGCTCAACGAGCGCGCCAACGTCGAGGTGCTCGACCTGCTCTCGCGGCGCAACAAGGCCTTCGCCGAAGCGGGCAAACTCTCCGACCTCGAAGCCAGCGAAGCGGAACAGGATCTGATCAGCTCGCAGAACCGTCTGCTGTCGCTCGAAGCCAACTTCCAGTCGCAGCTCGACAGCTTCAAGTTCTTCCTCGGCCTGCCCATCGAGGTGCAGATCGGCATCGATCCGGAAGGGCTGAATCAGCTCGGCATCGGCAACCAGGTGGCCGTCGAAGAGATCGATCAGCAGCAGCTGTTCCAGCTCGCGCTGCAGCAGCGGCTCGACTACCTCAACGAGGTCGAGCGCCTGGTCGACAGCGAGCGCCGCGCGCGCATCGCCGCCGACGACCTGAAGATGGGTCTCGATCTGTCGGCCGGCCTCAACGGCGGCTCGGAAGAAGGCCGCCCGCTGGCTTACCGCTCGGATGGTTCCACCTGGAACATCGGCCTCGACCTGGACCTGCCGGTCGATCAGCTGCCCGAGCGCAACTCGTATCGGCGCGCGCTGATCAGCCTGCAGTCGGCCCAGCGTGACCTGATCGAGTTTCAGGATTCGATCCACGCCGACATTCGCGACGCGCTGCGCGAACTCGAGCTGGCCGAGCTCACCTACGAGCTGCAGAAGCAGACCGTCGAGCTGAACGAACGGCGTGCCAAGAACGCCAACATGAACCTGGAAGCCGGCCGTCTCGACACGGAAAGTTTCCTGCGCGCCCAGCGCGACCTGACTGCTGGCCGGAACGCCTTTGTGGCGGCCAGCGTCGACTACACCCTGGCACGGCTGCAGCTGTTCCAGAACCTCGAACTGTTGACGGTCAGCGAAACAGGTCTGACCATCGATTGGGACGCTCTCCCGGCAAGCGCGATGCCGGAAGCTCCGGAGCAAGACTCGCAAGCAAACGAAGAAGATGGCGAATAAGAAGTCCCCCACACGATTTGTGGTCCCCGTGGTGCTGCTCGGCGTCGTTGCCGTGGGCGGCCTGGGAGTGTTCGACATCGGCCCCGCAGCCGGCTGGCTGAGCGGCCTGACCAGCGACGACACCGAAGCGGCGCTGCCCGGCCCGCAGGTCAAGCGCGGCCCGATGGTCATCAGCGTCACCCAGCGCGGCAACCTCTCGGCCAAGAACGCCGAGCAGGTGCGCAACGAGCTGGAAGGACGCACCACCATCCTGTCGCTGGTCCCCGAGGGCTCGCGCGTCGAAGAAGGCGATGTGATCGCCGAGCTCGACGTCTCCGAGACCGAAGACCGCCGCGTCCAGCAGGAGATCGCGGTGCAGAACGCCGAGGCCGCGCTGGTCAAGGCCGAGCAGGAACTGGAGATTCAGGAAAGTCAGAACCGCTCGGACATCGCGCGCGCCGAGCGTGAGCTGAGCTTCGCCGAGAAGGACCTCGACAAGTACCTGAACGGCGACCTGCCGCAGAACATCGCCTCGGCCGACGAAGCCATCGCGCTGGCTGAAGAAGAGCTGAAGCAGGCCGAGGACTACGTGAAGTACTCGGAGAGCCTCTACAACGAGGGCTTCCTGACCCGCACCGAGTACGAGCGCGACAGCCTGTCCGCGCAGCGCAGCCGGATTGCGCTCGATAAGGCCCGCCGCGCCAAGGACCTGCTCGAGAAGTACGACGACCCGCGCCAGCAGGAAACGCTGATCGCCGACATCGAGGAAGCCAACCGCGAGCTGGAGCGCGTGCGCCTGCAGGCGGATGCGCGCCTCGTCGACTTCCAGGCCAGCGTCAAGTCGGCCAAGGCCAAGCTCGATCTCGAGACCGCCGACCTGATCAAGATCAATGATCAGCTGTCGAAGGCTACGGTGCGCGCCCCGGTGGCCGGACTGGTCGTCTATGCCCGCGAGCGTTCGCGCTGGGGCAACGGCGATCCGATTGCCGAAGGCACCGAGGTCCGCGAGCGCCAGGAGCTAGTCACGATCCCGCGTGAAGGCGGCATGATCGTCGAAGCCAGCCTGCACGAGTCGGTGATCAAGAAGGTGCAGCCGGGTCAGAAGTGCACGATTCGCATCGACGCGATCCCGGGCCGTAGCTTCTCGGGCACCGTCGAGTTCGTCTCGCTGCTGCCGGACAGCACTAACTTCTGGGCCAACCCCAACCAGCGCCTCTTCCCCACCCGCGTGATCGTCGACGAGGCCATCCAGGAGATGCGCCCGGGCATGTCCTGCGAAGTCGAGATTCTGGTCGACTCGCTCGAGGATGTGCTGCAGGTGCCGGTCCAGGCCGTGTTCCGCAGCGGCTCGCGCAACCTTTGCTTTGTCGACACGCCGAACGGCGTCGAGGAAGTTGAGGTCGAAGTCGGGGAAGACAACGGCCGCTGGGTCGAGATCAAGTCGGGCCTGCAAGAAGGCCAGACCGTGCTGCTCTCGCCGCCGCCGGACTTCAAGCTCGAGCCGCCGGTCGCTCCGGAGATGCCCGCCATGCCGGAAGGCGCGGGCGAATCCGGCGAGCGTCAGATGCCGGGCGGCCGTCCGAACGGCGCCGGCGGAAACGGCGAAATGCGTCGCCCCGGTGGCGCGGAAGGCGGACGTCCTGGCGGAAGCGGCGGTGGTCGCCCCACCGACCCGAAGTAAGCGAGGATGGACGACACCTCTACTGCCGTCGCCGCACCCGCGGCGCCCGCTGCGTCGGAGAAGCGTGCCGTCGCCGAGCTGCGCAACGTCGCGCGGGTCTACCGCATGGGCGACAACGAAGTGCGCGCGCTCGATGACGTCAGCTGCAAGTTCCGCGAGGGCGAGTACTGGGCGATCATGGGCAGCTCGGGTTCGGGCAAGTCGACGATGCTCAACCTGCTGGGCTGCATCGACCGCCCCACCGGCGGCGAGTACTTCGTCAGCGGCACGCCGGTGTCGAGCCTCGACGACGACGCGCTCTCCGAGCTGCGCGGCAAGCACATCGGCTTCATCTTTCAGTCCTTCAATCTGATCCCTCAGTTGAACGTGCTGGAGAACATCCTGGTGCCGCGTTTCTACCTCGACGACCCGGGTAGCGGGCTTGAAGAGAAGGCCCGTGGCATCGCCGAGCGGGTCGGTCTGGGCTCGCGCATCGATCACAAGCCGCGCGAGCTTTCGGGTGGTCAGCAGCAGCGCGTGGCGATCGCCCGCGCGCTGATCAATGATCCTTCGCTGCTGCTCGCCGACGAGGCGACCGGCAACCTGGATACGCAGACCACCGAGGAAATCCTGCAGCTCTTCGACGAGCTGCATCGCGATGGCATGACCATCCTGCTCGTCACCCACGAAGACGAGGTCGGTTCCCGCGCCGAACAGGTCATGCGCCTGAAAGACGGCAACATCGAAAGCATCACGCGCAATCGCTAAGCCCCCGCGATGATCAAGAACTCCTTCCTGCGCACCTTTTCGCTGGGCGTCAAATCGCTGCTGCTGCACAAGCTGCGCAGCGGCCTGACGACTCTGGGCATGCTATTCGGCGTGAGCAGCGTCGTGGCCATGCTGGCCATCGGCGAGGGCGCCAGCAAAGAGGCGCAGGAGCAGATCAAGCGGCTGGGTTCGAACAACATCATCCTGCGCAGCGTCAAGCCGCTCGAGGAGAGCAACTCGAACCAGACCACGCGGGTTTCGGTGTACGGCCTGACCGACGCCGACTTCGATCGCATCGAAGAGACCTATCCTTGGGTCAAGGATGTGGTGCCGGTGCGTGTCCTGCAGCAGGAAGTGCGCTTTGGCGAGCGCGCCATCAACCCGCGGGTGCTGGCAACGACCGACACCTACCAGGAAGTGACCGGCCGCGAGGTGCTTGAGGGGCGCTTCCTGACGAACCTCGACGTCGAGACCGTCGCCAACGTCTGCGTGCTCGGCTATGAGATCGCGCGCTATCTCTTCCCCTTCAAGTCGCCGCTGAATGAGCGGATCAAGATCGGCGCGGACTACTTCACCGTGGTGGGTGTCATGCTGCCGCGCGTGCCGATCGGCGAGGCCAACCAGGCCGCGCCCGGCGAGGAGGTGACCGGCGAGGTGATCCTGCCGATGACGACCGGCCGCAAGTGGTTCGGCGATATGCAGGTCAAGATTCGCGCCGGCTCGCGCGACATGGAGCAGGTCGATCTGCACGAAATCATTGTCGGGGTCGATCGCTCGGAGAACGTGCCGGCTGCCGCCGCCGCGGCGCGCGAGATGCTTGATCGCACCCACCGCGATCGCGACTACGAGATCATCGTGCCGCTCGAGCTGCTGCTGCGCGAACAGGAGACCAAGCGGATCTTCAAGATCGTGCTGGCGAGCATCGCCGGCATCTCGCTGCTGGTCGGCGGCATCGGCATCATGAACGTGATGCTGGCCACCGTGACCGAGCGCACCCGCGAGATCGGCGTGCGCCGCGCGCTGGGCGCCAAGAAGAAGCACATCGTCATGCAGTTCCTGGTCGAGACGGTCGTGCTGTCGGTCGGCGGTGGCGTGCTGGGCATCGCGCTCGGCCTGGCGATCCCCGAAGTGGTCGCCTACTACACCGACATGGCGCCGGTGGTCACGCCGGCCGCGCCGATCCTGGCCTTCGCGATCTCGGTCGGCACCGGTCTGCTGTTTGGCATGTACCCCGCCTGGCGGGCCGCCAACATGGACCCGGTCGAAGCGCTGCGCCACGAGTAGGCGGCGGGCGCGGCGCGCGGTCTAGTCCGCAGCCAGCATGCCGGCGCGGAACAGCGTGCACACCACGTCCATCTGGGCGTTGTGGCGGATGGTCCGCCCGTCAAGGACGTGGCGCCAGAGGGTGTCCTGGTCGTGCGCGAGCGTCAGGTCCTCCTGGAGGATCTCGAGCGCGCGGAGCGCGTAAGCCTGGTCCTTGCCCGGCTCGGCGCAGTCGGAGGCGGCGACGCCGCGCACCTTGCCCGCGGCGCACAGGCCGAGGAAGGCCGCGCGCGCGCAGCCGCGATCCTGGAGACCGGGGGTCTCGGCGTAGAGCTCGGCAGCCATGACGGCCCAGGCGTCGGCGGGCTCCAGCCCGTCCTCGCGGATGCGGCGCACCGCGTGCTCAGCGATCCTTCCGTGCTGGCCCATGGGAGTCTGACCCCCTTGAATGGTGCAGCGGCTCCCTAAGCTCTTGTCACAAAAGCAGTTCGGATCGAATTCTCATCTCGACCCCTGATCCTGAGAACGATCCCGGAAGTCTCTGCAAGCAAGAGACTTAGAGCAGAAGTGCAACACTCAAAGGGGTCAGACTCAACGGGATGGCATGATGCCCGCATGCGCGTCGAGTTGACGGTTCCTGCGGGCCCGGAAGGGAGCACTCCGCTGCTGTGCGTGCCGGCCTGCGCCGGCGTGCTGCGGATCGGAAACGAGGAGTTTGCGCCGAGCTGGACCGAGCGGCGGCTGCCGGTGGACGCCGCGCCCGGCGAGGTGCTGGTGATCGAGGTGGACGAGGCTGAGAAGGATCCCTTCGGAGGTTTCCTGCCGGCGATCGAGGTGCCGCCGCGCGGCCTGTGGCAAGGAAGCTGGTGGGAGTTCGTGCGCCGGGCGGCCTGGGCGCGGCGGCCGAGCGTGCGCTGGGCGGACGGGCGGCTGGTGGTGCGCGGCGAGCTGCTCCATGAGCCTGGAGCGGCGGTGCAACTGCGGGTGGATGGGATCGAGGCGGAGGCCTGGGGCGAGAGCGTCTGGGCGGTGCCCTATGCAGAGCCGGAGGGGTGGCGGCCGGCGGAGCTGGGGGTGTCCGAGGAAGGTCTGTCGGAGGCGGGTCCGCCCGAAACGAGCACAGCGCGCCCCCTCCCCACCGTCCAGCTGGAGCTGCTCGTGGACGGCGAAGTCGTGCACGCCGAGTCGCAGCCGATCGCCCACGTCGAGGTGCGCGCCGAGGGCGAGCAGCTGCTCGTCGGCGGCGAGGTCTTCCGGGTGCAGGGGCTGCTGCATTGGGGCTACTACCCGGACCTGCTCGGGCCCGATCCATCGCCCGAAGCGCTGCGCGAAGAGATCGCCGGCATGCAGGCGCGCGGCTTCAACCTGCTGAAGGCCTGCTTGTGGCTGCCGCCGCATCGCTTCCTGGATGTGTGCGACGAGATGGGCATGGCGGTGTGGGTCGAGTACCCGCGCTGGGCGCATCCGGTCGAGGGCGACGTCGCGGCTTATCGCGACTTCATCGAGCACGACGCCGCCCACCCCTGCGTGGTGCTGCGCACCCTGAGCTGCGAGAACGACCACATCGACCCGCGCGCGGTCGACCGGGTGCTCGAGTGGGTGTTCGACGCGGTGCCCGACGCGCTCATCAACGATCACAGCGCCTGGCTGGACTGCAATCACCGGCCGATGTTCTGGGACGAGCACCCCTATCTGCACGCGGCGCAGTGGCCCTGGTACCTGGAACGGCTGCAGCGCGCGCTGCTGGATCGGCCGCGCCTGCCTTTGATCCTGGGCGAGACGATGGCCTTCGACGCGCTGGAGGACGAGTGGTCGCGCGAGGCGGCGGTGCGCTTGCGGCGGCGGCAGATCGAGCAGCTGCGCGCGGTGTTCCCGGATGCCGGGTACGTGGTGTGCGCGGCGCGGGATATCCCGCAGTCGCCGCTGGGCCTGCAGGATCTGGAGGGTGCGTGGAAGACGCCGGTCGAGTCGTGGGCTTGGCAGGTGGAGGCGGCCGCGGGTGCGAGTGAGGCCGCGGGTGCGGGCGAAGAAGCGGGTGCGGGTGCGGCGCTTCCCTGGGAGGCCGCCCGCGGCGACGGCGAACCGCTTGAGCTGCCGGCCGGCGTGCACGCGCTGGACGACCTCGGCGCTGCTGCCGACTCCGCTGCGAGCGACAGCCTCGCCGACCTCCCCGAAAGCGCCGTCCTCTTCCACCACGCCGCTCCCCGCCGCGGCGCCTGGCGCTGCCCCGAACACACCTTTTGGTGCCCGGTCGCGACCTTCGACGCGGTGATGCCCGCCGAGCTCGACGATCTCTGCGATGAGCTGTTCGAGACACTGCTGGCTGGCCGCGGCCTGCTGCCCCCGCCGGCCGAGCAGGCGCGCGTCCTCATCGCGGCGCGCGATGTGCACGATCGATCCGGCGGCGAGTCGCGCCAGCCTTTTGTCTTCGTCGCGCGCCTCGTGCCAGCGTGCGGCGGGCCCGCGCGCCCGCTGCTGGTCAGCAGTCTGCGGATCGATCACGCCGCCGGCCGCGCCTTCCACGCCGAGCTGCTGCGGCGCTTCGCCGCCGATCCCGAGGCCTGGCTGCGCACCCCGGAAGGCGCGCCGCTGCCGCCCTTGCCCGCGCTCCCCCAGCAGGACCGGCTGCTGCTCGACGGCCCCTGGCAGCTGACCGGCGCCGGCGTCCGCGGCGGCGCGCAGACCATCCAGCCCGGCACCATGCTGTGCAACGAAGGCGCCAACGCCGTCCAGGGCTGGGTCGAGGCGAGCGCCGCAGTCACCCCGCCCGCCGCCTGGTCCGGCCCTCTCTGGCTGCGCGCCGAGGCCGTCGGCGATGGCTTCGAGCTGTGGATCGACGGCCAGCACGTCCACACCCACGGCCGCCCCGGATTCACCTGGGACGCGGGCCGCGACGTCCCGTGTGAGATCGAGCTGACCGAGCACCTGCGCCCCGGCCACGCCAGCCAGTGGCGCATCGTCAGCAAGGATCACCGCGGCGCCGGCGCGCTGATCGGACCGCTGGCTCTGTTGCGCGCGCCCGACAAGGCCTGGATTTACTAGGCTGAGCGGGCATGGCCAGCCTGTCGCTCCGCCGCCTCGCCAAGGCATTCGAGGTCAACCGCGTGGTCGACGCGATCGACCTCGAGGTCGCCGACGGCGAGTTTGTGGTGCTGGTCGGTCCGTCCGGCTGCGGCAAATCCACGCTGCTGCGGCTGATCGCCGGGCTCGAGCAGCCCGACGACGGCGAGATCCTGCTCGACGGCGAACGCGTGGACGGCCGCGCGCCCGGCGACCGCGACGTGGCGATGGTCTTCCAGAACTACGCGCTCTATCCGCACATGACGGTGCTGGCGAACATCGCCTTCCCGCTGCGCATGGCGAAGGTTGGCAAGGCCGAGCGCGAGGCGCGCGCCCGCGAGGCGGCGCAGCAGCTGGGGATCGGCGCGCTGCTGGCGCGCAAGCCGGGCAGCCTGTCGGGCGGCCAGCAACAGCGGGTGGCGCTGGCGCGCGCGCTGGTGCGCAGGCCGCGGATCTTCCTGTTCGACGAGCCGCTCTCGAACGTCGACGCCAAGCTGCGGAATGAGATGCGCGCTGAGCTGGCGCGGCTGCACACGCGGATCGGCGCGACCATCCTGCACGTGACGCACGATCAGGTCGAGGCGATGACCTTGGGCACGCGGATCGTCGTGCTGGATCGCGGGGTCGTGCAGCAGCAGGGGCCGCCGCTCGAGGTGTACCGGCATCCGGCGAACACCTTTGTGGCGGGCTTCCTGGGTTCGCCGCCGATGAACCTGCTGCGTCGCGAGCTGGAGCCGCTGCCGCCGGGCTCGATGCCCGAGCCGCGGGTGCAGACGGTGGGTTTCCGGCCGCACGAAGTCGTTGCGGGCGGCCCGCACGTGCTGGAGGTGGATCTGGTCGAGCCGCTGGGTCAGGAAACTCTGGTCCACGGGCAGGTGCTCGGCGATGAACTGCTGCCCGCCGGTGAAGCGGTGATTGCAGTGCCGCCAGGCAGCGCGATCGAGCGCGGGACGAAGTGGAGCTTCGGGCTCAAGCCGGACGCGCTGCATCACTTCGATGAGAGCGGGCGCGGCGTTGGCTTTCCTGTGTTGACGGAAGCGGAAGAGGCATCGAGCGAGGCATGATGCTCGGCCTCGCCCTCGCTTTGCTCGCGGCGGTGGCGCCGGCCGCGCAGGAGCCGGGCGAGGAGATCGTGCTGCGCGTGATGACCCATGAACGCTGGTTCGCGGGCTGGGAGTACATGGAGGCGGCGACGCGCGAGTTCGAGGCCGAGCATCCTGGAGTGCGCGTCGAGCTGATTTCGTCGGCGGGCGGTGGCGGGAGTCGCGACAAGGTCAAGTTCGCGCTGGCGGGTGATATCCCGATTGATGTCACCTGGATTGACGTGACTGAGTTCAGCGCCTTTCTGGATGAGGGCGTGCTGGTGGATCTGCAGCCCTACTTCGATGCGGCGGCGGCGGAACGCGGGCCGGATGGCGCGCCGCAGTTCGACGAGGCCGACTACTGGCCGCAGATCCTGAACGGCATGCGCGGCCCGAACGGCCACCTGTACGGCCTGCCGAGCACCTTCACGCCGTACGTGATGTACGTCAATAAGTCGCTGCTCGCGCGCGAGGGGCTCGCGATGCCGAGCGACGACTGGACCTGGCAGCAGATGGAGTCGATGGCGCGCCAGGTCACGCGCGACCTGGACGGCGACGGCGAGCCGGATCAGTTCGGGCTGTCGCTCACGCAGTGGCTGCAGGCGATCTCGCCGTGGATCTGGCAGAACGGCGGGCGGCTGGTCGATGAGGAGCGACGCGTGGCGCTGGATGAAGCGGGCGCGGTTGGGGCGATTGCCTTTCTGCAGCGGCTGCTGCACGAGGATCGAATCGCGAGCGACGACGCGACCTTCGCCAATCAGCTGTCGGTGGGTCTGTTCCAAGCGGGGAAGGTGGCGTTCTACGGGCCGGTCGGGTTTTGGGAGACCTACCGGTTCCGCGAGATCGAGGACTTCGAGTGGGACTACCACCCGCTGCCGCGGGGCGAGGAAGCGGCGACCGCGGTGGCGATGCGCTTCTATTGCGTGCCGCGCACGACGCGCCACCCGGAGCTGGCGGCGGCCTACGTGCGCAAGCTCGCCGGCCCGACCATGCAGCGCGGGCTGGCCGAGATCGGCAACGGCGTGCCGGGGCTGATCGCGGCGGCGCGGGACACGGTGTTTGTCGATCCGGAGACGCCGCAGCGCGAGGAGGTCTTCCTGGAGGTGCTGGATGGCGCGCGCTTCCTGCCGGTTGATGTGAACTGGGCCGAGGTGCAGGACATCACCGGCGCGGTGCTCGAGGAGGCGATCCTGCTGAATCGGATCAGTGCGGAGGAGGCCGGGCGCAAAGCGAGCGAACTGGCCAATGCGTCGATCGACCGTCAGCGCGCCGTGCTGGCGCAGCCGAAGGTGCCGCGCGGCTGGTTCCTGCTGCTGCAGCTGAGCGTGGCGCTTGGATTCGGCGCGATGCTGGTGGCGCGGGTGCTGGCGCAGCGTCGGGGGCGGGCCGGTGTCGTGGGCGCGGCGAACTCCCCCCTCGCCGCGAGCGAAGAACGCACCGCGTGGGTCTTCCTCACCCCCTGGGCGCTCGGCTTCGTCCTTCTGCTCGCCGGGCCGGCCGCGGTCAGCCTGCTGCTGTCGCTGACCGAATGGAGCCCGGTGCAGACGCTGGGCGAGGCGCGCTGGATGGGGCTCGACCAGTACGCGCGGCTCGCGGCCGACGAGACCTTCCACAAGAGCCTCGCCGTCACGACCACCTACGCGATCCTCGCCGTGCCGCTGCAGCTGGCGGTCGCGCTGGGGCTGGCGCTGCTGCTCGACCGCCCCTTACGCGGGATCGGCACCGCGCGCACCCTGTTCTATCTGCCGACCATCGTGTCGCCAGTCATTCTCGGCGCGATGTGGCGCTGGATTCTGGATGGCGACCAGGGTCTGCTGAACGGCGGGCTCGCCACCGCCGGCCTCGCCGGGCCGGACTGGCTGAAGGACCCCAACTGGGTGGTCCCCAGCTTTGTGCTGATGAGCCTCTGGACGGTCGGCGCGCAGATGCTGGTCTTCCTCGCCGGCCTGCAAGGCCTCGATCGCCGCCAGCTCGAAGCCGCGCAGCTCGACGGCGCCGGCGCCTGGTCACGCTTCCGCTTCGTCATCCTGCCCGCGCTCGGCCCGGTGCTGCTGTTCAACCTGATCACTGGCCTGATCGCGGCCTTCCAGTTGTTCGCGCAGCCCTTTGTGATGACGCAAGGCGGGCCGGGCAACGAAAGCCGCTTCCTGGTGCTGTACCTGTACGACCAGGGCTTCCGCTTCCTGCGGATGGGGTATGCGAGCACGCTGGCCTGGGTGCTGTTCGCGATCACGGCGGCGCTGGCGCTGGTCGTGCTGAGAAGTTCGAAGCGCTGGGTGCACTATGCGGGAGGTGCGCGATGAACTGCGCCGCACAGGAGGTCCGCCCATGAACGCGCTCGAATCCCGTCGTGCGCGCTGGGTGCACCGCGCTGTGCTCGTCGCGCTTTCGGCCCTGTTTCTCGCGCCGCTCGCGTGGATGGTCATCCTCTCGCTGCAAGGCGAGAACGCCGGCCTGGCCGCGGGGCCCTTCGAGTTCCCGCAAGGCGTGCACCCCGAGAACTACCCGCGCGCCATCGAGCAGATGGACGGCTTCTGGCGGCTGTTCTGGAACACGACGGCGCTGACGGTGCTGTGCATTCTGGGCCAGTTGTTCTGCTGCAGCCTGGCCGGCTATGCCTTTGCAAGGCTGCGCTTTGCTGGGCGCGACGCGCTGTTCCTGCTGGTGCTCGCCACGATGATGCTGCCGCCGCAGGTGCTCGCGATCCCGCAGTTTCTGCTCTATCGCGAGCTGGGGCTGATCGACACCTATTACCCGCTGGTCCTCCCCACCGTACTCGGCGGCGCACCCTTCTTCATCTTCCTGTTCCGCCAGTACTTCCTCACGATCCCCGGCGAGCTGATGGAAGCCGCCCGCGTCGACGGCGCCGGCCCCTTCCGGACCTTCTTCCTGGTCATGCTGCCGATGGCCAAGCCCGTGATCGGCGCCGTCGCGATC
>PAHY01000007.1 GCA_002705055.1 Planctomycetota bacterium | reverse complement strand
GGGTGAAGGTACGTCGGGGACGTCTGGACACAGGGGTCTCCTCGGTCATTTTGACCGGATCTCTGGTGTCCATCAAACCGGGGGAAGGTCAATGGGCGTGGTGCGTGTCGAAGGTGACGCCCAGATTAGGCTCCTGAGCGGCCTGCACCAGGGCGGCGGCTTGCTCGATCGTGTTGGCCAGCCGGCTCTCGAAGCGATTCAGCGGCTCGATCATCAGCGAGACCTCGTGCTGCGCCGCCCGCTGGGCGCCCGCGGCGAGTGTCTCGACGGCGCGCGCCCACTCCTCCTCGGTGACGGGGCCCGGGAAATGGGCGTAGGCCTCGTGCACCGGGCCAGCGATCAGCGGCGCGCCGATCATCTGCGCGCGGCGCGCCAGCTGCTCCAGCCGCTCGACGGCGCGGGCTCGCAGCGCCGGATCCTCGCCCGAAGGGTCCTCCTCCGCCGTCAGGAAGCCCACCGCGGTGGTCGCAAGCCCCAGCTTGGCGAGCTCGCCTCCGAGCCAGGCGTAATGCTCGTCCTCGCCGGGCGCCACCGGCACCTCGACGCCGTCGTAGCCCATGGCTCTCAGCTCGGCCAGGATGGGCAAGTGACGCTCCTCGACGAAGGGCGTCCAGAGCAGGAGGCTGATGCCTTTCTTCATCGCTCGTCGCTGCCTCGCAAGGCAGACAGGTAGGCGACCAGGTCGCGCAGGTCTTCATCCGGCAGGATGCCACCCATCGGCGGCATCGGCGACACACTGCCCTCAAAGCCAGCTGCCAAGGTGGCGTTCGGGTCGAGCAGGGATTCGAGTAGCTCCTCGCGCGTCAGCCGATCCGCCACACCATCCAGCGCCGGGCCGATCTTGCCGCCGACGCCGTCGAGCTCATGGCAGCGCAGACAGGACGCGACCGGGTTATCGCGCAGCACCGCCTCCCCCGCCTGGGGATCGCCACCCTCCAGAAGCGCCGCCAAGCGCTCCGCCGCGCCGCGGCCGCGCACGGCGCCGATGCGCTGCGCGAGTTCGGTGGCCAGCGATCCACCGGAGAGCTTGGTCAGCGAGACGTCGTCGTACCAGGCGGTGCCGACGGCCCAGCCCCACCCGCCGTAGAGGCAGTTGATGCTGACGCTGCGCTGCCCGGGCCCCGTCTCGAACTCCAGCTCGACGCGCGTCCAGTCCGCGTCGCCGCGCACCGCAGCCGTGACCGTCTGCCCCATCGTGTGCACGTTGAAGAGCGCGCCCATGCCGTTGCGGCGCGACTCGAGGCCTTCGGTCCGCACCCAACCCGAGAAGCGATAGCGCGTGCGCGGCTCGACCGCGACGTCGGCGAACCAGCTGTGGTCCGAGCCGGAGGTCGAGCGGATCTGGAGGCACTTGCCGCCGCCGCGCCCGCCGTTGACCCACGCCACTTCCGCCTCGCCGGAGTAGCCGCGCGGTCGCCAGCCAGCGGGCTGCGTGCCCGCGCCGTCCTCGAAGCCGGGGTTCGGCATCAGGTTCGGCGGCGCCTCCGAGGCCTGCACGCGCTCCATCTCAAGCAGCGGCATGAGGCCTTCCAGGAAGCCCGGCGCGTGGCGCAACCCGGCTAGCGCCAAGGCGTCGGCCAGGAAGGGGTCTTCGGCCAAGTCTGGCAGCACCGCGGCCGCGGCGAGCATCTTGCCCAACAGCACGGACTCCGGCTGACGGGCCGCTGCCAGCCAGGCCTCGCGGCGCAAGCTCGCGTCCGGCGTGAAGAGCAGGTTGGAAGCCAGCAGCGCGCGGGTCGCGTCTTCCTCTTCCGGCAAGCTGCGCAGGGTGATGCGCTGCAGCGCCGGATGGCCGCTGCGCAGACAGGCGTAGCGATCCCACGGGGCGGCGTCCTTCACCGCGGCCGAGCGGAACATCAGCGGCGTCAGGTGTGTCTTTTGACGATCCGTGAGTTGGGGCCAAGCCTCGATCAGGTCGGCCGACACCCGCGAAGGCCCGCGCTCCTCAAGCAGCCGCTGCGCCTGCATGCGCCAGAAGCGGTTCGGATGATCGGTCGCGGCTAGCAGCGCCGGCACCTCGGCTTGCGCCAGGTCGGGGATCGCTGCTGTCTCCGCCGAGACCGTCGGCACCACGCGCCAGATCCGCCCGCGCTCGCGGTCGCGCAGCGGGTTGATGTGGGCATTGCCCTTGCCGTTCTCTGCCTGGAAGCCGCCGCGCTGCGGGTTCGGCGTGGGGTTGTGCTGCACGATGAACTCGCACCAGTCCGCGATCCAGACCGCGCCGTCGGGGCCGACCTCGGCCTGGATCGGGCTGAACCACTCGTCGCTGCTGGCGATCAGGTTCCAGCCGCCTTCGGTGCGCACGCTCGAGCCTTGCGCCACGGGCTGCGACATCGAAACCAAATGGCCGGTGGGTTCACAGATCAGCGCGGTGTCCAGGGACACGTGCGGCGGCAGCGTGCCGCTGGCTGTGAACTGATGCCCCGCCGCCGCGGTGTAGCCGCCGAAAACATCGACCTGGCGCAAGTACGGCGACAGATGATGCAGCTGGCTGAAGCCGGCGACCGGCTGCGCGCCGGTGCCCATTGGGTGCAGCGCGCGCAGCTGATGCTGCGGCAGCCCGATGTGGAAGCTGGGCGCCCCGTTCGCGGTGGAGCCATAGAGCTCCCCGCGCGAATCAAAGCCGAAGCCCCAGGTGTTGTTCGTGAATCGCCCCACCGGCTGCAGCGCGCTGCCGTCCGGCCGGAATCGATAGACGCCCATCGTCAGCTGCACCGCCTCCCCGCCGACCTCGCCGGAAAACGCGGAGTAACCGACCGCGCCGTAGATCCAGCCGTCGGGGCCGAAGGTGAAGGAGGAGGGCCCGGCGTGGGTGTCGCCGCGGCCGAATCCAGTGAAGAGCAGCTCGCGACGATCGGCCCGGTCGTCGCCGTCGTCGTCGGCGAAGTAGAGGACGTCCGGCGCCTGCGCCACGATCACGCCGTCCTTCCAGCGCGTGATCGCCGTCGGCACGTTCAGGCCTTCGGCGAAGACCGTGAAGTCATCGGCGCGACCATCCTCGTCGGTGTCCGTGCAGATGACGATGCGGTCCCGGCCGCGGCCGTCGTCGTTCACCTGGTTCGGGTAATCGATCGACTCCAGCACCCACAAACGGCCGCGCTCGTCCCAGCACATGGCGATCGGGTTGGTGATGTCCGGCTCGCTGGCGAAGAGCTCGACCCGGAAACCGGCGGCCACCTGCAGGTGGCGTTGCGCGTCCGCGACGTCGAGCGGCAGCTGGTACTGCGGCTTCGGATCCCGACGCTCGTAGTTCGGCACCGTGTCCTCGTCTCGATAGCGCAGCGTCGGCAACTCACCTGCTGCGCGCCAGCGCGCGGCCGCTTCGTCGCCGGCGGCCCACACCGTGCCGCGGATCAGAAGCTCGACGAAGCCTGGCTGTGACCAAGCGCGGGCGTCGTGCCCCGACGCGGTGTAGATCACGCGGCCCTCGCCCTGCGCGCGCACCCAGGTCCACGGCTCCTCTTCGCGCATCGTCAGCACGCGCCGGCCTTCCTCGCGATGCTCGCTGTGCACGTAGGTCTCGTCCCAGCAGGTGAAGGGCTGCCACCCCTCCGTCACGGGATGGCCGTCGTCCACCACGCGCTGCGTGAAGACTTCGCCGCCGTGCGAAGCGAAGCGCGCACCGACGAGTTCTCCCCAAACCTGCGAACCCGGGAAGCAGGCCGACGCCGAGTGCACCGCGAACAAACCTCCGCCCGCGTTCACCCAAGCCAACAGCGCCTGCTCTTGCGCCGGCGCGATCTCGAGGTGGTTGGCGTAGACCATGACCACGTCGTAGAGCGCCAACCGCTCCGGCACGAGCGCTTCCACACGCTCTTGATAGTCGACCGCGATGCGCGCTCGACCGAGCTCGCCGTAGACCTGATGCAAGCGCGCTTCGGGCTGATGATGACCGCGGTCACCCAGGAAGAGCACGTGCAAGCGATCTTCCTGCGCCGCCGCGGCGGACCCTCCGGTCCAGCTCGCGCACAGCGACAAACAACAGAGCACTAGGCGACGGAATCCCATCGCCTCGCACGCTAACAACGGCTCGTGTCGACGAGCACGAGAAAGCGACACGGTTCTGCGTCGCTGGCATTGCGGTATTCCGTCGCATGCACCCCGTGCCCCCAGCTCGCGCCGGCTTCTAGCGCGCGCACCTCGCCGTCGAGCGTGAGCGCGAGCGCGCCATCCAGCACCACCACCGTCTCCAGCGTGCCGGCGCGGTTCGGCGCCATGACGCCGGTCGAGGCGCTGGGCTCGAGGGTGTAGACCACCACCTCGAGGCGTCCATGCAGCAGCGGGTTCGCGTGGCTCTCGCGCCGCACGCCGGACTCCGGGTCCCAGTAAGGCCCCGCGCCCGGGCCACCCTCAAGCAGCTCCGAGATCGAGCAGCCGAAGGCCTGCGCGATGTCGTAGGCCAGCCGCACCGTCGGGTTCTTGGCGCCCCGCTCGACGGCCGAGATCATCGCCAAGGAGACACCGCTTTGGTTTGCCAGTTCACGCTGGCTCCAACCGCTTCTCTGTCGCCACTTGCGAATCCGACTCCCTAACTCCAACATCCAATGGGCCCGTGCGCTGATCTCAAGTGCGAGTTCTCAGAACTCGCGCGTCTCCATACTAAAGGAGACACCATCACTATCGGTACAAATCAGCGTGTATCGCCCTGGCTCGAGGAAAGCGCTCCCCCCCTCGAACCAAAAACGCGTCGCCCCGGGAATCGAACCTTCGACTTGCTCCAAGGACCAACGAGCACCTGGGATTGCGGGGACACCGAAATCCTCCGGAAACTGGATGTAGACCTGAAGCGGATTCAACTCCATTTGGGCAGGTCGCTCAATCTTGGTCGACCCCAGTTCATTGGCTCGCACATCGAACGGCACGAATTGTGGGCTCGCAGCTCCCGAACTGAGCGTCCAGGGTGAGGAGATACTACGCAGCACTTGCACCTCATTAGCCTTAGAAAAAAAGCTGAATCGCCTCGGATCAGCCCCTCGAGTCGCGATGACAACTTCGCGACCAAGCCGCTCAGATTGAATCAACAGCAGAAGTGCTCCCGGAGCATCCTCACGTGCTTGGTGGACACCTAGATCCAGGTCGAACTGAAACTCACGCAAGCCCTGCTGCGGCGGAATAGGGAAGACATGAACCGGATACTGGCTCTCACCCCATTTACCGGGAGTCACGGTGTACTGCGCCGGGCGCGCCAAAGTAGGAGCGTCCATCGAGACGTGGAGCATCCCGTCCTCTGGCCACCTCTCCCCGTCTACGTAGCGCACATCGCCCGCCAAGTAGTGCCCAGCCTCAAGCGAGATTGGATCCGTGATCCCAAGCAACCGGTCAATGGGCTGTCCAAGCTGTCCACCGAGTGAGATTGTGCCTTCGGGCCAACGCGCGCGCCTCTTGCGAGCCCCGCGACCCTCCGCGGAATACAGAAACACGCGCGCGGCCTGCAAACGAGGCTCCCACTGGACGCGTGTGGCGTCAGCTTCCATCCACTTCGTCTGCGGAAGAAAGCCGACGGACTCGAATGAAAGAAGAAGCCGACCATCGACCGAAATGTCCTGCCGCTCCAGATCGATCTGCCGAGACGACATGACTTTCGTCTCCACGAGTCCTCCGCTCTCATCCCAGATCGAAATCCGAGCTTCCAACTCGGCCCGACCCGGAATAGGAATCACATCCCGCTGCCCCAGGCGCTTTTCAAGCGCCCATCCCGAGCTCAACAAGCCGGCGCTGATCGCCCCTAGCGTGACAACTCGCCCTGAAAGGATGCCCATAGTGACTCGACCTCCTCGCGAAGCTTGCTGAGTTCGGGCAAGGCGTCGGAGAGCTGCGTTTCCAGATCGGCGTAGGGAAGGCCCAGGTCCGACGCCGCGACGACTCCAGCTCCCTCAAGATCTAGATACCGCACCCTCAAGCCCGCCGCGTCCACGAGCGTCTGGCTGTATGCCTCAAGTAGATGGGTCTGCTCGGCCTGAGGCAGGCCGCTGAACTTGATACCTCGCTCCTGAAGTACGTGCTGCTCAAGCGGGATTCCAAACGGACCAAACATGGAGTACTGGCCAATCTCCTTACCTCCGCGGGCGAGAGCCTGGGCACGCAGAAAAGCCCCCAACTCTGCCGCATGAGTCGAACTCAACCCGGCGTCCTGAAACATTGAATACTCAAGAGCGAGAGCTCCAATCTCGCTCTCACTCTCCCGCAGGGCCGATTCAAGGAAGCCCAGACCCGTGTCATGTGCCTCTCCCTCCGATTGGCGCCGCCGATACTCGCTCTGCAGTTCGACCGTTTGCGGAAGCGCTTCTTCAAATTGGTTCACGAAGACACGAACCATTTCAGGATCTTCCGTCCACCAAACAAACCCGGGGCCGACAGACAGCGTTCCGTCAGCTCGATACCCGTCGTAGAACAGCTGCCATCCACGAAGACCGGACCCAATCGGCGACTGTTGATCTTGTGAAGGGAGGTAAACGAGCGAAACAGACGCGGTGCGCGGCTGCCAAACATCGCTACCAAAACGAGGCGTGACTTCCTGCCTCCCCGCGTGGCCCGAGGGCCAACGATTCTCTATGGGTCGCGCATCAGAATCCCCAGAAACCCTCAGTTGACTTGAGCGATCATCAGGCACACCCTCATGCATTAGAACAGCAACCGCAATCCCGCTGACAACGAGGGCAAAGACGACCCACGACCCCCTATTCATTCGGTTCCTGACACTGATTGCAGACCATCGTATTCCACGCAGTGCAGACGAGGAACGGCCCGCCACCCGTGAGAAGATACATGCCAACCCGCACAACCAATGAACTTCCAATGTCATTGCACGGACTGTCTCCATAAATCCGAACATGGAAGATATTGTTCTGATTCGGCGGGGGCGGCGGATAGATCGACCCGATCATGTTGACTTCATACTGGCTCGCGCTACCGCTTCCGACATATTCAATATCCACATAGGCTGGCTCCAGGATATGGCAAGGGCCCACGCCTTCGTATTCTCCATCTTTCAAATCAGCGACGAAACTCACGATTGAGAAGTCGCCGCAGCCGGACCCTGAAATCCCCTCAACTCCGGTGAGTGCGATCCACTCGGCAGGACAGATCTCGTCCGGCTCGATCTGCGCGGTCAGACGCGGGCTCAAAAGAGAGAAGCTCAGGAGAAGAATAGAAATCAACCTCATCTCTGAAAGTTACCCCCCCAAAGGGAATTGTCAAACGGCCATAGACTGTTACTATAGTGCACAATGTCGACCTTCCGCCTCGCGATGTGGTCGGGACCGCGCAACATCTCCACCGCGATGATGCGCTCCTTCGGCGCGCGCTCGGACTCCTTCGTGTCCGACGAGCCGCTGTACGCCGCCTACCTGAAGATCACCGGCCTGCCCCACCCGATGGCCGAGGAGATCATCGCCACGCATGACCCCGAGTGGCCCTCGGTGGTCCAGCACCTCACGCAGGATCAACCCGCGGGGGCCAGCCTCTGGTACCAGAAGCACATGGCCCACCATCTGCTGCCCGAGATGGGGCGCGACTGGTTGGACCAGCTGACCAACACCTTCCTGATTCGTGAGCCGCGTGCAATGATCGCCTCGCTGATCGATCGGCTGGGGCCCATCGAGATTCAGGACACGGGGCTACCGCAGCAGCTCGAGTTGTTCCGCCATCAGGCCGAGCGCACTGGGGAGACGCCCGTCGTGCTCGACGCCAAAGATGTGCTGCTCGACCCTGAAGGTGTGCTGCGCAGCTTCTGCGAGCGTGTCGGCCTGAGCTTCGAGCCCGCGATGCTGAGTTGGGACGCCGGCGCGCGCGACACCGACGGTTGCTGGGGCCCGCACTGGTACCACAACACCAACAACTCGACCGGCTTCGCGCCGTATCGCGAGAAGACGGTCACGCTTGACGAGCAGTACGAAGAGATCGCGCAGCAGTGTGAAGCGATCTACGCCGAACTTCACCCCCACCGCATTCGCGCCCGCGCCTCCGCCTAGTCCGATGAAACAGAGCTACAACCCCAAGAACGAACACATCCTCGTCAACATCAACGGCGAGCTGTTGCCGCGTGATCAGGCCAAGGTCAGCGTCTTCGATTCGCTGGTGCAGGGCGGCGACGGCTGCTGGGAAGGCCTGCGCGTCTACCAGGGCAAGATCTTCCGGCTGGGCCAGCACCTGCAGCGGCTGTTCCACTCCGCCAAGGCGCTCGACTTCGCTGACGTGCCCAGCGAGCAGTACATCCGCGAGCAGATTCACCGCACGCTCGAAGCCAATGAGATGCACGATGGTGCGCACATCAGGCTGACGCTGTCGCGCGGCGAGAAGCTGACCTCGGGGATGGACCCGCGCCTCAATCAGGCCGGGCACACGCTGATCGTGCTGGCCGAACACAAGGCGCCTGTTTACGACAAGGGCGGCCTCAAGCTGATCACGGCCTCGATCCGCCGCTTTCCGCCGGACTGCATGGATCCCAAGATCCATCACAACAATCTGATTCAGTCGATCATGGCCAAGATCGAGGCCAACTACGCCGGCGCCGACGACGCGATGATGCTCGACACGCGCGGCTTCGTCGCCGAGACCAACGCCACCCACCTGTTCATGGTGGAGGACGGCGTGCTGAAGACCAGCCACTGCGTGGCCTGCCCGGAGGGGGTGACGCGCTCGACGGTGCTGCAGCTCTGCCGCGAGCAGGACATCCCGCACGAGGTGACGGATCTCTCGCAGGTCGAGTTCTATCGCGCCGACGAGGTCTTCTGCACCGGCACGATGGGCGAGCTGGCGGCGGTCACCAACATCGACGGCCGCACCATTGGCAGCGGCGCGATCGGCCCGATGACCGAGCGTCTGTCGAAGCTCTACGTCGAACTGACGCAGAAAGAAAGCGAAGCCGTCCTGGCCTAGCCGCGTACAGGGGCGGATGCCTTCGCCCCTCGCAAGCACTCGTTTCGGTCGCATCGGATTGCTGGCCGTTTGCCTCGCCTGGCTGCCCGCCTGCACCAGCGCGCCGCAGCTGCTGGGCGATCCGGTGGTCGCCGACACCGGCGTGATGTACGCCTGGACGCAGGCCGAAGACGGCTGGGCGCTGATCAACGTCGAGAATCGCGAGGTGCTCGACTCGGGCGCCTTCTCGCAGGTGCTGGGCCCGGTGGCCACTCCGGGCGGCATCGCCTGGGCGCACTGTGAAGACGGTCAGTGGTCGATCAGCCAGATCGGCGTCAGCGACCTTGTGTCCTGGCGCGGTCAGGGCGCTTCCGATGCGCTGGCGGCAGCCTGGGCGCTGGAGCGCGTGCAGGTCGGGCTGGTCTGCGGGAACGCCGCCGACCTGGCGCAGCTCAGCGCCTTTGCGCGGACGGGCGAGTGGCCGCGCCCAGTTCAAAACTGAGCCAGGTTGCGCCCTCGGGTGCGGCGAGGGCGCAGCCCCATGCCCGGGCGATGCGCGGAGCAGCTGCGACGATCACGCGGCGCGTCCGCGCGCGCTCGCGCAGCATCGAGCGTTGCTGCTGCGCCTGCTCTTCCGCGAAGACCCACTGCACCACTTCCGCCTGGCCGATCGCGGGATCGCCCGCATCGGCAAGCCGCCCCTCACACCAAGCGGGAAGTCCGACCGCGCAGTTGAGAAAGGAACCGAGCGAACGCCCGCTTTCATCGACCGTGAGCAGGCGAGCGCGCGCCCCACGCTGATGCACCGCGCGGGCGCCGCGCGATGCTCCCAGCTGAGTCGCGCTGTCGAAGAAGAAGGCCAGCTGATCGGCCTGACTCAACTCGGAGCTCTGCACAAAGACCAGGTCCAGGCCCTGCGCCCGCGGCGCGCGCGGCATGCCCGCCCAGGCCAGAGGTGCCGCCAGCGCTCCCCCCATCGCGGTCAGAGCATGGCGGCGGTCGATCAGCGGCAGCTTGGTGTTCATGGCACGTGGACACGCAGCGCGTGGGCAGAGAAGGCGGTCGGCCGCCCCGCGGCGCCCAGCTGCGCTGCCTGAAGATAGTAAGTCCGGCCCGCCGCCCAGGCGGGAATCACCGGACCAGTGTGAAACCCATCCGCGCCCTCATCCCAGGCCAGCTTCCAGCGCGGGACGAGCAGGTGTGCATCCAGCCCGAGCGCCTGCTGGAGGCCCATGTCGACGCGCTCGGTGGAGGCCCAGAGCCGCGTCGAGGGCACAAGCTGACCATCCGCAATCGCGCGCACCTCGACCATCGGCGCCTCGCCGACACGGAAGGAGTTCAGCGCGTAGAGCTTCAACGAGTCGTCTGCGCCCGCTCCCCCGCGCGCCGTTTCGGCGAAGACCTCCGGCACCTGGGCGTGCAATCCCATCGCGAACTGCGCGAGCGGCAAGCCCCCCCACCAGTAGCAACCGAGGAAGGCCGCATTGCGGCTGGACTCATGACGATCGAACCAGACAAAGCTGTTCTCCGAGCCGAGCCAGGTGTGGCCGTCCCCCGTCGCGTACCGCGGCCCCGTCTGCGTCAGATCCTGCGGAAAGGTATTCGACCAACCGAACAACTGCTGCTGGGCCGGATCCACCGCGAGATCGCACTCGAAGCCGGCGAGATCGATCTGCACCGTCCAGCAAAGGAGATTGCCGCTGCTATCACCCGCTGGAAGCCCCGTGAGGGTGTACGCGCAGGTGGACACCGGCCAGTCCGCAGGCCCCGCACAGGCAGCGGTCTCCTCGTAGATCCGCATCACACTAACCAGCCCATTCGGCTGATCATCCCCGCTGCAATAGCTGTAGCTCAGACCATTGATCTGTTCGACCGGCTGCGCGTGGCGCTGCGGAAGGACACCTTCGTCGATCCACTCCTGCCGGGCTCCGCGAACCGAGTAGTAGTTCCCCAGGACCTGGCAGTTCCAGATCAACTCGGGGCCAAAGCGCGCCTGTGATCCCGCCGGCTGCAGGCCAGTCGCGGGGTGATAGACCCCGGCGAACTGCGCGTTTCCGGGCGCGCGTTCGAGCTGGATCGGCGCGACCTCAGGCTGCTGCGCTGCGGCAAGCGCCAAGAAAAGGAGACAGAATGGAATCATTGCACCAGGACGCGCAGGGCGTGAGCAGAAAAGGCAAGCGGGCGGCCGGCTGGACCCAACTGAGCCGCTTGCAGGTAGTAGGTTCGGCCGGAAGCCCAAGCCGGGAGGGCCGTGCCCTGATGCAATCCGCTCGGGGAGTGACTCTCCCAGGCCTGATTCCAGCGTGGAACGAGCAGATGCGCATCGAGGCCCAGGGCGGGCTGAAGATCCATCTCTACCCGCTGCGTCGAAGCCCAAAGCAGACTGTTCTTGACGAGGCCGGGCTCGTCGAGGCCGAGCACCCGCACGACCGGCGCCTGCCCGACACGGAAACTGTCCTCCGCACAGAGCATGAGATTGTCGTCAGCACCTGGCCCCGATCGCGCCGACTCGGCGAAGACATCCGGAGGCGAGCCGTAGAAACCCATGACGAACTGGCTCGGCGGTTGGCCGCCGAACCAGTAGCAGCCGAGAAAGGCCGCGTTCTGATTCGTGGCCGTGCGGTCATACCAGTCGAAGTTGTCCTCGCTTCCGTGCGGAACTCTCCAGCACACCCAAGCCCCGGTCTGCTCGCTGCGCCAGGTATGTGACCAGCCAAACATCTGCCCCTGAGCGGGATCAATCTCGAGATTGCATTCGAAGCCGCTCAGGTTGACATAGACGACCCAACATTGGACCTCGCCATTCGGCGTGCCGCCCGGGAGTCCCTGCAGCGTGTAAGCGCACGTGGAGGTGGGCCAGGCCGGCGGTCCAGGGCAGGAGTCGTTCTCCTCGTAGATCCGCAGCACATCGCTGACGCCGTTCGGATGAGGATTCAGGCTGCAATACGTGAACCTCAGCCCGTTGATCTGCTCGTTCAGTTCGGCGTGACGCTGGGGCAGGGTGCCCTCGTCAATCCACTCCTGATAGGCGCCCCCATAGGAGTAGTAGTTGCTCTGATTCAAACTGTTCCACAGCAATTCCGGACCTTGGCGTGCCTGCTGGCCCGAACGATCCAGGCCAGTCGCCGGGTGATAGACCCCGGCGAACTGCGCATTTCCAGGAACGCGATGCAGCTCCAGCTCAGGGGGGGCGGCCTGCTGGAGCATCAGCAGAGTGAGAGCAGAGAGAAGCATCAGCCTGAGAGCCAGACTAGCATGGAAACCATGTCCGCGATCGATCCCGAGCAAATCGCCGCAGCCGAGGCCATTCTGGGCATTGCCTTCACGGCCAGCGAACGCGAGATGATGGCCCCTGGCCTGGAAGGCAAGGTGGCGCGCTACGACCGGCGCCGCGAGCGCAGCACCCTGGGCAATGAAGACGCGCCGCTGACGAGCTTCGACCCTTGGCTGGGTGCGGGTGCGCCGACCGGCAGCTATCAGCCGCTGATGCAGCTGGGAGAGGCTGGCCCTTTGCCGGACGCCGACGAGGACATCGCCTTCGCGCCGGCCTGGCAGCTCGCGGGCTGGATCCGATCAGGCAAACTGACCAGCGAGCGCCTGACCCAGATCTACCTGGATCGCATCGCCGCGCATGACGGGAAGACCCTCGCTTGCATCACGGTGCTGAAGGACTCGGCGCTCGCCGAATCGCGCGCCCGCGATGCCGAGCTCGCCGCCGGCAACTGGCGCGGACCGCTGCACGGCTTGCCTTATGGCGCCAAGGACCTGTTCGCGACGGACGGTGTACGCACGACCTGGGGCGCCGAGCCCTGGGCGGACCAGGTGCCGGATGACGATGCCACCGTCGTGCGCAAGCTGCGCGACGCCGGCGCGGTGCTGCTCGCCAAGACTTCTCTGGGCGCGCTCGCTTATGGCGACCGCTGGCTCGACAAGCGCACCAACAACCCCTGGAACCTGGAGCAGGGATCGAGCGGCTCCAGCGCGGGTTCCGCTTCGGGAACCGCGGCGGGCTACTTCGCCTTCAGCCTCGGCACCGAGACTTACGGTTCGATCGTCTCGCCGAGCATGCGCTGCGGCACCACCGGACTGCGCCCCACCTTCGGGCGCGTCTCGCGCGGCGGTGCGATGGCGCTCTGCTGGACGCTCGACAAGGTCGGGCCGATCACCCGGAGCGTGCGCGACACTCGGCTGGTGCTCGACGCCATCGCCGGCGCCGATGCGGCGGACCCGTCCACTCAGGACATGCCGCTTGCTGATTGGCAGGACGTCCCTTTTGAGAAGATCCGCGTCGGCTATCGGCCCGAGTGGTTCGAAGGCCGACGCGTGCAGGCCGGCGACCGCGCCGCGCTGGCCGCGCTGCAGGAGCTCGGGGTCGAGATGGTCGAGATCGAACTGCCCGAGGGGCCGCATGATTGCCTGATGACCATTCTCGAGGTGGAAGCGGCCGCGGCCTTCGAGGACATGACCCGGTCCAACGCCGATGACCAGCTGCAGTGGCAGGCTCCGCAGGCCTGGCCCAACAGCTTCCGCAGCGCCTGGATGGTCCCGGCCATCGAGCTGATCCAGGCCGACCGCTACCGGCGCAAGATGGCCGGCGCGTTTGCCGGTGCGCTGAGCGAAGTGGACGCCGTGTTCGGCCCCAGCTTCGCAGGCGGCATGCTGATGCTCACCAACTTCACCGGCCACCCCTGCCTGGTATTCCGCACCGGCCTGGATCAGCGTGGTCAGCCGCACGGCTCGACGCTCTGGGCTCCTCTCGCTGAAGAGGGCGTGCTGTTCCGGCTGGGCGAAGCGCTCGAAGAAAAGTTGGGCGTGGCTAGCCTGCGGCCGCCGCTGACCTGACGCTGAAGAAGGAGGCCAGCGCCCCCGTCACCAGGACGCCAGTGGCGTACGCGAGGTCGCCGGGGTTGGCCTGGAAGGCGATCGCGGTCAGGCCCAGGGTGGCAAGCAGAAACACCCAGGCCACGGCGGCGCCGCCGACGATCGGCAGCCTCTCAGCGCCGACTCGCGCGCGCTCGCGGAGCAGGCCGAACACGGCCATCGCGGTACAGAGCGAGAGAATCCAACCCAGGTTGGTCAGCTGTTCGCGCAGGTCGTATGCGTGCAGCAGCGCGATCGACAGCGTGACCTGCAGCATGATCGAGGCGCGCGGCGTTTCGCCCCGGAAGGCGAGCCAGCGCGGCAGCGCGCCGTCCTCCGCCATCTGGGCATAGACCCGTGGCCCCACCATGACCATCGACGAGACGCTGGTCCACAGCGCCAGCGCGATCACGATGCGCACGGCGTCTGCCCAGCCTGCTCCGCCCAATGCCTCGGCGGCGACGGCGGCGACGTCGGGCTGACCGGCGAGCGTGTCGGCCGGCGCGGCGAACAGCACGACCGCGTTCCAGACTAGGTAGAGCGCGATCACCGCCCCCGTCCCCAGCAGCAGCGCGCGCGGCAGATCGCGGCGCGGGTCGCGCGCTTCGCCCGCGACGTAGACCGCCGCGTTCCAGCCCGAGTAGCTGAGCGAGATCCACATCAGGCTGGTCGCGAAGGCGCCCCAACCCGGCGCCGAACCAGCCTCGGGGGATGGCGCAGCTCCGGATGGCTCCGCTCCGAGGATGGCCCAAGCGCCGGCGATCACCATCGCGGTCAGCAGCATCAGCTTGACCGCGACCGCGACATTCTGGATCCATGCACCGGGCGCCATGCGGACCGCGTGCAGCAGGCCGGCCGCGAGAATCAGCAGGCTGCCCAGCAGGTCGGCGGAGAGCCAGGCGGGCAGCGTGTCCGCGAGGTAGGCCGCGGTCGCTTCCGCAGCGACCGCGATCGCGCCGGTGAAGCCGGCGAACAGCGAGATCCAGCCGGCGACGAAGCCGACGCGCGGGTGCACGGTGCGCGCGAGAAAGAGGTACTCCCCTCCCGACTCACGCAGGTAAGCGGCCAGCGCGCCGTAACAGAGCGCGCCCAGCACAGCGAGCGCACCCCCGACCACCCAGGCGAGCAGCACCCAGCCCGGCGCGCCCAGATCGGCCAGCGCGAAGCCGGAGGTCGTGAAGACGCCCGCCCCGATCATGTTGGCGACCACGATCGCGGCCAGGCTGGGAATGCCCAGCCGGCGTCGGGCCGCCGTCGCCTCGGCCTCGCTCAACGGCGGCGCAGGCGGAGCACGTAGTTCTCGCGCAGGCCCGGAACATCGATCTCTTCGATCAGCTCAAAGCCAAAGCTCTCGAGCTCCTCGATCACGGTTTCCTTGCCGCAGCGGACGTGACTCAGCAGCCACTCGCGGGACACTCCGGGGATGCGCTCAAAGTCGACGATGATGAGCTCGGCATCCGGGCGCATCGCGCGACGGATGGTCGCCATCGTGGTGCGCGGGAACTCAAAGTGGTGATAGGTGTCGCAGATGAACACCCGGTCCACGCTGCCGCGCGGCAGCTTGACGTCATCCGGCTCGCACTGCACGACCTCGACGTTGGCCCAGCCTTCTGCGGCCTTGCGCTCGTTGAGGTGATCGATCATTCCGGGCGAGAGGTCGACCGCATAGACGACTCCGGCCTCGCCGACCAGCGCGGCGAACTGCGGCTCGAACAGCCCGGTGCCGGCGCCGATATCCGCCACCGCCATGCCCGGCTCCAGGCCCACGGTGTCGGCCAGCGCCTTGCGCTCGACGTAGATCTCGCGACTCTCGACCTCGAAGCGTTTGACGTAGCTATCGACATCCAGCTCGGGGTTCAGAAAGCTGTCGTTGATGCCGGGCTTGACGCTCTCTTCCGGCGGTGCGGCGCAGGCGAACAGGCCAGCGGCCAGCAGGAGGGGGAGGATGCGGAGACGCATGGCGGGAGATTAGCAAGCGCCCCTCCCCGTCGCGCGATGCGACAATGCCGCGCCGTGGGCCTCCACCGCCCCCTCTTGCTGGCCGCCGGCCTCCTTTGCCTCGCCCTGGGCGCGGTGGGTCTGTTCCTGCCACTGCTCCCCACGACGCCGTTTCTGCTGCTGGCCGCGGCGTGCTTCTCGCGCAGTTCGCGACGGATGCACGATTGGCTGCTCAGCAACCGCGTCTTCGGCCCGATCCTGCGCGACTGGGAGGAACGCGGCGCGGTGCGACGCCCCGTGAAGTGGATCGCCACGCTGCTGATGCTGGCGCTGATCAGCTACCCGCTCGGCTTCCTGCCGATTCCCTGGCCGGCCAAGCTGGCGGCGGCGGCTTCGGTCCTGGCCGTGCTCAGCTTCATCTGGACGCGCCCGGACTAGGCGCGGCGAAGCCGTTCAGGTTAGATTCGGGAACATGTTCCTGTGGGGTGCGTCCGGGTGAGTAGCCCTCTGCACCCTCTCCCTGTTTCAATCACTCCCATGCTTCTCTCCCTGACCATTTCCATGATGGCGCAGTTCAGCGCCAGCCCGCAGCAACCGGCACCTTTCGGCCTGCCCAGCCCGAACAGCAGCGCCGGGGCCATCTCGCTGCAGCAAGGCCCTGCCGTCGTCGAAGACTTCGAGGCCTACACCATCGCGGTGGGCTCGGCCGAGCTGACCGGCTCGAGCGTCATCTTTGAAGGCACGATCACCGGCACCGGCCAGGGTCCGGGCCTCGTGCTGCCCGGCTGTTCCTACTACTGCGACCCGAGCGGTTCGATTCAGTGGAACGGCGACACCTACTTCGGCCTGGACACCAAGAAGATTCTGGCCACGGTTTCGGATGCGCGCCTGGGCATTCGCTACTACACCCCGCAGGCTTCGGTCAGCATGAACCTGCACGCCTTTGACGGCTTCCCGGACAACGCCCTGGTCGAGGCTTACGACTCGACCGGCGCGCTGGTCGACACCGTCGGCCCGCTGGTCGTGCCGGATTCCTCGCCGGTGCCGATCACGCTGACCGGCCCCAACATCGCGCGCGTCGAGATCAACAGCCTGAGCTATCCGTGGAGTCCGATCATCGACAACCACGATTACGACACCGGCACGAGCTGCGGCCTGCAGCTGAGCGCTTCGGGCAGCTGCCCCGGGCCGATGACCTTCACCGTCAACGGGGGCGCGCCGGGCGACCCGTGCAAGTTCGGCTATGCCTTCGGCACGGGCTCCTATGTGATCCCGGGCGGCCCCTGTGGCGGCACGGTGACCGGGCTCGACGCGACGGCAACGCCGCTGCCGGGCACCTACTTCTTTGACGGCGCGGGCCAGGTCAACCAGACCTTCTTCGTCCCGCCCGCTGCATGTGGCGCGGTCTACGTCCAGGCGATCAACCTGGCGGACTGCTGCACGAGCAACGTCATCGCACTCTAAGGCTCTGCCTAGAAAGCACTTGCGCCCTGCAGGCCGCGGCCTGCAGGGCGCTCTGCATTTCTGCCGCTCGCACAAGAACGGGGCCTTTCAGGAAGGAAATCGGATACCGTGGAGGGACCCCATTCCCCGGAGTTTCTCCCATGATTCTGACTCTCGCTCTCTCCCTCGCGCCGCAGTTCTCGACTGGCCCGCAGCCGGTCGCGCCTTACGGCCTCCCCCACACGCAGCCCTCCGCCCCGATCAGCCAGGGCCAAGGCAGTGGCGGCCCCGCCGTCATCGAAGACTTTGAAGCCTATGTGGTCGGCGTGGGTTCGGCCGAGAACATCGGCTCGACCTTCCTCGACGACACCACGATCACAGGCACCGGCCAGGGCCCGGGTCTGACGCTGGCCGGCACCTTCTACTCCTGCACCGGCGGTTCGCTGCAGTGGAACGGCGACACCTACTTCGGTCTGCCGACCAAGACCTTCCTGGCCAACAGCGGCGACAGCACGCTGTATGTCGGTTACGCCGTCCCGCAGGCGAGCGTCGGCTTTGGCCTGCACGCCTTCAGCGGCTTCGCTGATACCGCGACGGTCGAGGCTTATGACACCTCGGGTTCGCTGGTCGACACGGTGACTGTCAACGTGCCGGGTCCGGCGACCGTCCCGGTCACGCTCACCGGTCCGAACATTCAGCGCGTCATCATTCGCGGCACCTACAGCTGGAGCCCGATCATCGATGACCACGACTTCGATGGCGGCACCAGCTGCGGCCTGCAGCTGAGCGTTTCGGGCAGCTGCCCCGGTCCGATGACCTTCACCGTCAACGGTGGCGCCCCCGGCGACCCCTGCAAGTTCGGTTATGCCTTCGGCACCGGCTCCTTCGTCATCCCGAGCGGCCCCTGCGCTGGCACGGTGACCGGCCTCGACGGCACCGCGACTCCGGTCCCGGGCACCTTCCTGTTCGACGGTGCGGGTCAGGTCAACCAGACCTTCTTCGTGCCCCCGGGCGCCTGCGGTGCGGTCTACGTCCAGGCGATTAACCTCGCGGACTGCTGCACCAGCAACGTGATCCTGATTCCGTAGTCCTACGGATCACCTCGATTCCGGAGGGAGGCGCTGCGGCGTCTCCCTCTTTTTTTTGCGCCTGAGTCGAGCGAAGCGGCGCGCTAGAAGTCGCGCAGGAAGACCAAACTGACCAGCAGAATGGCCCCTTCGCCGACGTCCTCGCCGTCGACTCCGGTGTTGATTTCGGCTCCGATCCCCGACATCAGCTGGGCGCGCCAGCCTCCGCCTAACGAGAAGCGATAACCACCTTCGACCAGCGGCTGCACGACGAGCGTCTCGGTCGTGCCACTTCGAGACGGGTTGCGATCCTTCCAGTCGACCTCAAGATCCCAGAAGTCGATGCGCGCGCCCAGCACCCAACCGTCGCCGGGGCCGCCATCCTCGAAGATGCGGCGCCAGCCGATGCCGGCTCCGAATCCGCTGCCGCTCTCGTCATCATGTTCGCCGAAGTCCCCGCGCTCGGTGAAGTTCGCGGCGACTCGCCAGGTGAAGGCATCCCGCGCATCGAGTGCATGTTGCACATGCACCCCTGCCATCAGACCTGCGGGGTAAAGCTGCAGCTCGGGCCCGGCCGCGACCTGAGAACAGGAAGTCGTGAGCAGTACGGCGAACACAAATGAGCGCATGCTGCGATCGTACGGCAATGCGCGTCTCCATTTGAGGCAGGCCAAGATGAGAAACGGAATTCGGCATCCTCACCTGGAATTTGCGGATTCCTGTCGCGCTATGCGCCGGAATGTCGGTGGAGTAGTGAAGCGACCGTCACCACGCAGCGATCCGCTGCACCCAAGCCCCCGTATTCGAGCCTGTTGCTCCCCCACGTTCTCGGCTGCGCGTTCGCAAAGAGCCGCTCTTTGAGCGGCATCCCCAACCTCTCTCCCTGAATCTCATGTTGTTGACATTCTCCCTCGCTCTGCTCGCGCAGACGCCCCAGTCCCCGATTGCCCCTCCGGCGGTCACCAAGCTTCCCCAGGCCCCGAAGGCCGCAGCCTCCGCCCAGCAGGGCAGCCCGGCGCTTCAGCCCGGTCAGTCCGTCGGCGACGGCATGCTTGGCACCTCGGCGCTCGAGTCCTTTGAGACCCCGAACATCGGTGTCGGTGGTGTTCTGTCGACGACCGGCGAAACCCTCGACGAGACCAGCATCCTCAGCGATGGCCAAGGCCCCAACATGGTCCTCGGCGGCTGCAGCTATACCTCCAGCGGTGGCCAGTTCCAGCTGCACGGCGCGACCTACTTCGGTATGCCCTCGCAGACGATCACCGGTTTTCCGAGCTCGACCGTCGTCATTGATTACGACTACGCCCAAAGCTCGGTGAGCCTCGCGCTCAACGCCTTCGATGGCTACCCGGACACCGCCGAGGTGATGGCCTATGACGCGGGCGGCAACCTGGTGGCTTCGGTCACCGGCATCAACCTGCCTGATGCTGCCACCCAGGTCCCGGTCGTGCTCTCCGGCGCCGGCATCAAGAAGATCGAAGTGACCAGCACCATCGGTCAGGGCTGGAGCCCGCTGATCGACGATCACAACTACTCGACCGAACCGGGCGCCTTCGAACTGTTCGAAGCTCCGACGATCGCCGTCGGCAACGCCATCGTGGTCGGTGGCCCGGTCCTCGATGACACCACCGTCCTTTCCAACGGGGAAGGCCCGGGCATGGTCGAAGACGGCTGCACCTACGGCTCCACTGCCGACATCCAGTGGAACGGCCAAGATTGGTTCGGCCAGACTTCTGAGACGATCCTGGCAGTGGGTGGCGGCCCGCTGACCCTGACCTACGACTACGTCCAGAACGGCGTCAGCTTCACGCTCAACGCCTTCGAGACTTACCCCGACACGGTCGACGTCACTGCGTTTGATAGCGGCGGAGCCGTGATTCAGACGGTCAGCGGCATCGCGCTGCCGACCGACGCCAGCCAGGTTGCCGTCAACCTGTCGGCCAACGGCATCAAGCGCGTCGAGATCGGCGTGGGCGTCTACGGCTGGTCCGGCCTGCTGGACAACCACGACTACCTGGATGCTCCCCCGGCGATTGACCTCTTCGAGGGTTACCAGCTGCTGGCGAACGGCGCGGAAGTCACCAACGCCTCCGAGCTGACCGCGGCGACCATCGCCAACGGTCAAGGCCCGGGTCTGGTCGCTCCGAACGTGACCTACTCGGCCGGTGGCGGCCTGTTCCAGTGGAACAACCGTGGCTACTTCGGCCAGGCAACCAAGAACGTCAACACCAACGGCAACGGTGGTCTGCTGGAGATCCACTACGACTCGACTCAGTCGAGCGTCAACTTCACGCTGGCTGCCTTCGAGGGCTACGCCGACACCGCAAGCTGCACCGCTTACGACGCCCACGGCAACGTGGTTGACTCGGTGGGTGGCATCGCGATCGCCGGTCCGAACCCGGTCGCAGTGAGCCTCAGCTCGGCCTCGGGCATCTCCCGCGTCGCCATTCAGGGCAGCTACAGCTGGAGCCCGCTGTTTGACCACTCCGGTTACACCGGCTCGGACTACGCCCTGTCGATGACCCTGACCGGTCCTTGCCCGGGTGTCCAGACTGCCGCCATCTCCGGTGGTCGTCCGGGCGCAGTCGCCAAGCTGATGTACTCGAACCGCATCGGCGGCTCGCTGATTCCCTTCGGTGCTTGCACCGGCACCCCGACCGAGCTTGCTGGCAACATCAAGCTGCTGAACCCGACCTTCCGTTACGACGCGAACGGCGAGATCAACTTCAGCAACTTCACGCCGGCAGCTGCCTGCGGTCGGATCTTCATTCAGCTGGTCGACATCGACTGCAACTTGAGCAACGTCATCGCGCTCTAAGGAGTCTGACCCCCATGAGTGGGCTCGATTCTCGGGTCGATCCGTAACTTTCGAGCTCGCAACGCGTCCTCTAGGTGAATCCACCTGGAGGACGCTTCTTGTTTCACCCACCCTTCTGCCCGCGCTTCGGCTGCCCCTCTGCCGAGCGCGATCTGGCCTTTCGCTATCGCCGATCCGGCTCCTATCACCGCAAGTGTGACGGCCGTTGGATTCAGCGATTCCGCTGCCTCGTCTGCCACCGAGGATTCAGCACACAGACCTACAAGGCCAACTATCGCTACCGCAAGCCCTTTCTCCATCACGCCTTAGTCCACGCACTCTGCTCCAAGGTCACCCGCCGGCAAGCGGCCCGGCTCTTTGGTGTGAACAAGAAGACGGTCGAGCGCCGCTTCGTCCGGATGGCGCAGGTCGCTCGGGACTTCCACTTGGCTCGCTTACAAGAATGCAGAGAAGGCGGCGGCATCGACGGCACCTTCCAGCTCGACGAGCTCGAGACCTTCGAGCACCACCGCAAACTGAAGCCGGTCACG